>NZ_JBRASR010000001.1:0-610489 GCF_056033805.1 Kordia sp. E | reverse complement strand
AGCATTACAATATTGTGTACTTCCTGCTCCAAATTGGACGTTACTTGGTACTGCAGTCTCTCCTATATCTAAGGAAGCCCAACCGATGAGTGTAGCATCGTAATTTTCTGTAGAAATACCTGAATTTGCTAGCATTTCTCCCATATTAAAATTAAAAACACCATCAAAACCAGATAAATCCCAGCTTCCTAAACTTTGATTAAAACTAGTAGCGTTGTAGAACATACGGTATGCTTCACCTACACTAGAAGTGTCCCAATTGTCTAGTGGCTGATTAAACGAAACAGCACCATAAAATAGTTCGATCATATTTGTGACATTAGATACATCCCAGCTATTGATATTACGATTAAAACTCTCTGCTCCTCTAAATACATTACTTAGAGAAGTGATGTTTGTTGATATGTTCCATTGGCTAATATCACTGTTAAAATCTTTAGCATCATAAAACATTTGTCTCATCTCTTCAAGATTGGAAACATTCCAAGTACTAATGTTGCCGTTGAAACGTGTTGCATCCCAAAACATATTATTCATTTCTCTTACATTAGTCACATTCCAATTATCAAGATCTTGATTAAAAATACTAGCCCGACGAAACATATTATTCATGTATTCTACCTTAGAAACATCCCAAGAGTTAAGTCCGCCAACACCTGTAAAAGCTTCACATCTAAAAAACATACCATCCATATCAGTCACTTCTTCAGTATTCCAAGTACCAATGTTTCCATTGAAAACGAAAGCACTAGCAAACATATCCGACATGAGTGTTACATTTGATACATCCCAAGTATCAAGGTCTTGATTGAAATTGTTAGTACTGCTAAACATGTTGCTCATATCTTCAATAGTAGAAACATCCCAAGTATTAAAACTTGTATTTCCAATTAAGTTTATACAACTAGCAAACATATTTTTCGTAGAAGTTACATTTGCTAAGTTTGGCGCATCGGTTGCCGTTACCTCTAAGTTTTCACAGCCTGAAAACGCATTTTCCATTGTTGTCCAAGGGTTTGGTCCCCATTGTGATATTTGTTGAATTTTGTTGCGATCTCCCTCAACCTCAAAGTTGAAATAGATTCTAGGGAAATTACCTGTAATAGAAACCGTATAGGTTCCAGCAGTTGCGTATGTATGTGTAGCATCTCCTGTAAAACTACCTTCTACAGTACCATCGCCCCAATCAATTAAGTAATCGTATCCAGTTCCAGTTGTTGGGATAGTGATTGATTCATTGGCTGTAGTTGTTTGCCATTCCGTAATAAAGCTATTGTTGCAATCTGTAGTTTTTCCACCATCGGTAATAGTCCAACCATTGGTGTTAATTAATTGGTAGTGTTTAAATTCAGCTTCACAATATTGTACATTTACTGCTCCAAATAAGATCCCATTTGGTATGGCTGTTTCGCCTGCATTAGTGTCTAAAGTAGCCCAACCTTTCAATATGGCATCATAATTTTCTGTTGAAAGATTGGAATTGTTGAATATTTGATTAGCACTTGTTACGTTGCTTATATTCCAAGCACTTAAATCTTGATTAAATGAAAATGCACCACTGAACATACTTCTCATTTCATAAACTTTGCTTACATCCCAAGCACTCAAATCTTGGTTAAATGCTTCTGCTCTAAAAAGAAAAGAAGCAAAATTTTCTACATTACTTACGTTCCATGATGAAATATTACTATTGAAATTTGTACAACCTCTAAACATGAAACTCATGTCTTCAATAGTACTAACATCCCAATTAGACAAACCATCAGTTATAGATGTTGCTCCCCTAAACATTTCACGCATAGAGGTTACCGATGAAAGGTCTGGTGCGTCAGTAGCTGTTATTTTTATGTTGTTACATCCCTGAAAAGCATTTTCCATGTTCCTCCAAGAGTTTGTTCCCCAGCTCATTACTTCGGTAATTTTTGATTTATCACCGCTACTATTAAAATATATTCTAGGAAACGAGCCACTAATTATAATTTCATGTTCACCAGGCGTTGTGTAAATATGTGTAGGATTTCCTGTAGTACTACTTTCTATAGTTCCATCGCCCCAATCTACAATGTAATCATATCCGCCTCCTGTAGTTGGTATTGTGATACTTTCATCAGCTGTAGTTGTTTCCCATTTAGTGATAAAAGCATCAGTATTCATTAAAAAAGAGTCTCCTGTATGTGTTCCTCTGAATACGAATGTAGATTTATTATTACTATTAGAAAGTTCAGTTTCTCCTACATCTGAATCATATCTGTGATTTGTATCAAGGTGCTCATCAATTACAGATTCATCTACAATATTAGCTCCTAGAGCTCTATCTGGCCAGAAAGAAACACTCTCTATAGTGCTACTATAAGTAGACGTAAATGTTTGCCCTATAGTATCTGGATCTATTGAGTAATAATTTGTACTAGCAGATTTTACAATATCATTTGTAGAATTGCACTTGGCGTTAATTCCTAATGTGTTAAAAAAGAAAAGGAATAATGATGTGATAACTGTCAAAGTAGTTTTTACTTTCATGATTATATGGTTTTTTAATCATGTGCAAGATAAATGAGGTATTATATTCTTGAAATAAGAGATGGCACGTAGATACTAAGTATTGGTACGTATAGAAGAAGTTTTTCAACCTGTAGGAAAAAAGAAACGCTAGTGCTATTAATTTGACTTTTTGCCCAAAAAGGAATTGAATACACTAGCGTTTTTAAAGTAAACTAAACAATCTGAATTATTAATTACATGTCTTAATAATTGTTAGCAAGATAGGAGCAAAGCTATTTTTGTAAAATATGTGATGGCTCGTATATAAGTAGTATTGGTACTTAATGTTTGATTGGGTATTATAGGTATTGGGTGTTGGGTATTAGGTGTTGGGTGTTGGGTTTTTTGGTTATCTTAAAGTTTATATATAAAGGCGTATTTAGAATGAACTGAATACGCCTTTTGAGAATAGTATGATACTAACTACACTATTACAATTATTACTTGTGTTTTGTTAATTTTGAGGTAATTGTTCTATGATTTGATAGGTACTAAAGTTTAAGAAATTTCCAGGATGCGCTAATACGTTTTGTAAGATGACTGGCGTATCTGGATTTGTTCCTGAATATTGAGTTTGCCCATCCATATTTACATCATAATTATTATATCCATTAATCACATACGTAGGAAAATTTAAGAAATTACTTGGATCATTCAGTATTAAAGAAAGAATGTTTGGGACATCAGGGTTGGTTCCGGAGTATTGTATGATACGATCACCATTTACATTTCCTGCCCACATTCCCATTGTTGCTAATGGCAAACCAAATGTTGTTTGCGCATTTGAACCAAAGGTTAGGGTAGAAGGATTGGTAAAATCTATCTGAGAGGTAGTATCATCTAAAGCAATAGTATTGGCAGCTATAATACCTATGTGATTACGGTGTTTGATTGCGATATAATAATCTCCAGAATCCACATTGAACAATAGTGTTGAAGTACCATCAATAGTTACGACATCTCCATCGCGTTGTAATAAGGCAGATTGCGAGTCAATAATTAACGTATTGTCATTCTTGTCTCTTAATTCAATCCAAACCCAATCAACTATTGCATCAGATCCTGTAACATTAAATACACTTGCCTCAGCAGTTATTCCATCATTATATGGACTTGTAAGAGCGTTAGTAACGAGCCATCCTCCAGCGCGAAGATCATCGCGCATTAAGTTTTCTTCTCCATCATTAGGGTTTAAAGCAGCTCCTTGTAAAAATACTTTAGGAGCTATGGATACGGGACATGCTTTTCCTTCATCTATGATAGTCCAATTATAGGTAGTGACTAATAAATTCCAGGCTGTATCAGCTAAACAGTATTGATTGGTTTCTGCTCCAAAATCCACATTAAGTGGAATCCTAGCTTCTCCAGTATCTAATGTAGACCAACCTATTAATATATTATCATAATTTTCTTGGGAAAAAGGTGTTTCATAAAACATTTTTCGAGCATCTCTTAAATTAGAAATATCCCAAGAACTTAAATCTTGATTAAAATTATCAGCGCCTCTAAACATTTGAACAGTGTAGAATACATTACTCATATCCCAATTATCTAAAGGCTGATTAAACGTTGTGGCTTTATAAAACATATCTCTTGTATCAAAAGCACTTGACATATCCCAATTGTTTAAAGGTTGATTGAATAGTAAACAATTTGAGAATGCTGCAGTAAAAATGCGAACAGTACTCACGTTCCATGAATTAAAAGCTGTGTTACCTATAAGATTTCGACAATCTCCAAGCATGTAGCGCATAGAAGTAACACTGTCTAAATTAGGAGTATCTGTTGCCACGATATTTAGGTTTTGACAGCCCATAAAAGCATTCTCCATTGAAACCCATTGATTATCGCCCCATTGTACAATTTCTAATAGTTTTAAGCGATCACCACTATTGTTTATGTATATCCTAGGAAAACCTTCTTGGATAGTATTATAAGTAATTGAAACAGTATGAATTCCTGCAGTAGCATATGTATGTGTTGCGTCTCCAGTGATTCCTATTTCTATAGTACTACCATCTCCCCAATCTACATCATAATTATATGTTTCATCGGGATGCGTAGGAATTGTAATGGTTTCATTAGCTGTTGTAGTTTGCCATTTGGTAATAAAAGCTGTTATAAGACCTGGAGGAGGAATCTGTGCTTGTATAGTATTGAATCCGTTTAATAAGCAAAAAAATACTAATAGTATGTGTATTTGTGTTTTCATTATATTATAAGTTGTTAATTATGTGCAATGTAGTTTAGTGGTGGTTTTTTTGAAATAAGAGGTGGTACTTAAATACTACGTAGTGGTAAGTATTTTAGTTAGGTGTTGGATGTTTTTTAGAAGCCTGTTGTTTTATTGCGAGACGATTTTGTTAGTGTTTTTATTGAAAATTTTGTTGTTCTCAATATTTAGCTGTGCTTTTAACTATTTTAAAGTTTTGATAAAAAAAAACGCCACTTCTTTTCAGAGGTGACGCTTAATCGTAATTAACTAACTAGGTCAATTACTACCATATATAGAGTTAAACTAACACTCTATTATTTTTATATTTTTAGTTATCAGGTAATTACTCTGTAATTTCATAGAGACTAAAGTTTAGAAAGTTTCATTACATTCTTAGAAAAAGAAACGCTAGTATTATTAATTTGACTTCTAGCCCATAAAAGAAATTGAATAGACCAGCGTTCTTATAAGTAAACTAAACAACCTGAATTATTAATTACATTTCTTACTAATTGCTTGCAAGATAGAAGCAAAGCTATTCTTATAAAATACGTGATGGCTCGTAAATTTCTCGTACTGGTACGTATGTTGTTTTTTATGGTAAAGTATAAGTTACTTTACTTCAATATGTTAGTTGTAAGTGTTGTTATGAGCAAGATATTTAGCTTATATTATATAACATAAAAGGGTTATTCTACCCATAGATAACCCTTTTAAAAATAATCATAACTAACTACAATTATGACATTTATTGTTGATAAATGTTTTGTTTTATAGTATAAAACGCAAGCAGTACTTCAATTTCTTATAGCCCATTAAAAGAATTTAATACTGCTGCGTTTTCTTAGTAACCTAAATAACTAATTCATTATTTACATAATTTAAAGTGGTAGTAGTTGATATTTTGGTTTTCATTTATATCTTAATTTTCAAGAATTGATTTGTCTAGATTAAATTCTGTTTTTATTTTAGATAGAATTTTACTCGGAGACATACTATTAAAAGATTTGACAATTACGATTTCTGGTTTTATATGTTTAAATATTAACGCTTTCTTTATATCTGCTGCGTTTAACCCAGGTAATGTTTCTTCAATTACTACAATATGACTACGGTTTTTTATGATGTGAGTTAAAGCATTAAACCCATCAGAAAAAATATGAATATTCGTAACTCCTTTATTAAGGAAAAATATCTTTAAATTGTTTGTGTAATTTCGATCACTATGTGCGAGTACTATTTTCATTATCTATGCAATACATAATTAAACATACTGCAAGATATAATGCAAGTACTATAAATACTATAAGAACCAACACGTATTTACTACGTGTTAGTACGTATTTTTAGTTCGATAAAATGACGTTTCTATTGAGTAAAGCCCAATTTGTTAAGACATTATTGCCTTTTTTTAAGTCTAACTTGTCTATAATATTGCTACGGTGTTTTTCAACTGTTCGGATAGAAACCGAAAGTGAATCAGCTATGTCTTGATTGGAGATTTCTTGAGCAATTAGTTTTAATATTTTAGTTTCAGAAAGTGTCAATAAACTCAATTTTTTAAGTTCATCACTTGCATTTTGTAGTGGTTGATCGTCTATAGATTTACTAAAATATACTTTGTTGTTTAACACTTCATTGATACAATGCTCAATTTCAAAGAAAGTATCTTCTTTAAGTAAGTAGCCATCTATTTGAAAAGCTTTCGCTTGTACAATATAATAGGACTCTTTATGGAAAGATAGAATGATAAATTTAGTTTTTGCACCTTTTTCTCGTGCCATTTTGATGACTTCAAAACCTGTAAGTACAGGCATGTCTATGTCTAACAATGCAATGTCAGGTTGTAACTTTAAGATGAGTTCTAAAGCTTGTATTCCATTTGTTGCTTGTCCAATAACATTATATCCATTGACTTTTAATTCTTCATTTAAGCCTTTTAGTAACATTGGATGATCGTCTGCGGTAACTATGGTGATTTTCTTATCCATTTCTTATTGGAATACTTAATGTTAATATTGTCCCTTTTCCTAAATTACTTTGTAAATCAATATACGCGTTTATAATTCGTGCACGTTCAAATAAGGTTTTTAAACCCAAGCTCAGACTTCTCTGTTTAGAAGCAATATCAAATCCTTTACCATTGTCATTTATGAAGACTTTTACAGTTTCTTTTTCTCTTTCAATATGTAATTTTACAGCTTTGGCTTCAGAATGTTTTACAATATTACTTAAACTTTCTTGAATTATACGATATAAATGCAATTCAGATTCTTTAGATAGTAAATTATCAACATTTTCTACTTCTTCTGTGAAAAATAAGTCAGTGTTTTCATTCAAATCGTGAATCAACGCATTAATTGCTGTTGTAATTCCTAAACTTTCAAGATTGGAAGGATGCAAGCCACGTGAAATACTTCGAATTTCTTCCAGTGTTGAATTCGCCAAATTTTCCATGTTTTCATTTCCTGTTTTTTTGGTTTGTTTTGAAAGTAACATCAGTTTTTGTCCTACACTATCATGTAAATCTCTTGCCAAACGCGAACGTTCTTTTTCTTGTTCGTTAATAAGTTCTTGCGAGAAAACTTCCTGTAATTTTTTTTGTTGTTTGGTAAACTTTTGTGAACGTAGTAAATATATGATTGTAAATATAGCTAGCAATCCAATTCCGCCAAATAACAACCATTGCGATTTTATTTTGCTTTTTTTTTGTGCTAATTCCGTTTTTGTTTCGGCAATTTCTCGTTCTTTAACAAGTTGCAAGCTATCCTTTACTTTTTCTTTTCGAAAGTCATAGGTTAATTGTATTTCCTGAACCTTTTTTACATTATCAATATTTATAATAGAATCGTTATATGTATGATGTAGCTCAATGTATTTATATGCTTCTTTATAACGATTCATGGATTTGTAAATCTCTGATTTTTGAAGATACGCTTTGACTAACATTTCAATAAGATGTTCCTTTTTAGCAATCACAATTGCCTTATCAATATACTTAAGCGCTTCTATATATGCTTTCAGTTTCATTTGAACGCGCGAAATATCTACATACGAATTAGCCATTCCTTGCTGGAAATTTCCTTTTATTTGACTGTCTAATTTTTCCTGATAAATAGAAAGACTTTGTTTTAATTCTCCTTGTGATTCAAAGATTTCTGCAATACTCGATTTTGCTCTATACCAACCAATTTCATAGTTAGATTTGTCAAAATAATCTTTTGCTTTTTCATAATGATACATCGCCGAATCAGTTTGTTTTAACGCCAAATACGAGAGTCCAATATTGTTATGATAAAACCCTAAATTGCGCAGGATGCCTAAAGGATTTTGAATTTTAGCTTTTTTATTGGTTTTGATCGCCAATTTTCCAAATTCGATACTTTTATGATAATCTTCTGTATTGTAATATAATATAGATATATCTTGATATATAACTGCTAAACGGACTTTTTTATCTTGAATAGTATAAATATCTTTTGCTTTGTGAAAGAGTTCTAACGCTTTTGTAAAATTCCCTTGTATACGATTTGTACTGCCGTAGGATCTATATAAATCTCCTAAATGTATTGTATCCAATTGATACAGTTGAGAGTTAAATAACTCTAGCGCTTCTTCAATATGTAGTGAAGCTATGTTTAAACCTCTTTGCGATTCGTATTGGCTAAGTTTTAGTAAATTTAAAAATTTGACAGAGTCATTTTCAGATGTATTATATGCACGTTCAAGATTTTGTAAAACAGTATCTTTTATAGCAATAGACGTATTTTCTTGAGCAAAAGCAATGCTCAAAAAAAAGATTCCAATGAGATATGATACTACGTTTTTCAATACTTTTTCTTTATAATTTTAAATAGGAACATTTATGGTTAATATTGTTCCTTTATTTATAACACTATTCAAATTCATTTGAGCTCCAATTATTTTAGCCCGTTCAAAAAGAGTTTTTAACCCTAAACTCATACTTTTTTGTTTAGATAATAAGTCAAACCCTTTTCCGTTATCACTCACTTCAACCTTAATGGTGTTTTCCGTTTTTTTAAGATTCATTTTTACCGCTTTGGCTTCCGAATGTTTTACAATATTGCTCAAAGTTTCTTGAATAATTCTGTATAAATGTAATTCCGATTCTTTGGAAAGGATATTATCTATTTGATCAATTTCTTCCGTAAAGAATAAATCAGTATTAACATTGATGTCATAAATGAGCACATTGATTGCTTCTGTAAGTCCCAAACGTTCTAAATTGGAAGGATGCAAACCACGCGAAATACTTCGAACTTCTTCTAGCGTTGTACTTGCCAAATGTTTCATATTTTCGTTTCCAGTTTTTTTGGTTTGTTTGGAAAGCAACATCAGTTTTTGTCCCACACTATCATGTAAGTCTCTTGCCAAACGCGAACGTTCTTTTTCTTGCTCATTGATCAATTCTTGCGAGAACTCTTCCTGCATTTCTTCTCGTTTTTGTGCAAATCTTTTGGATCGAATTAAATAAATAATGGAGAACAGTGCCAATAAACCAATACCGCCAAATAGCATCCATTGTTGGTTGATTTTGTTTTCTGCATCTAATAAAGAGATTTCAGAAGCTTGATCCGCTATTTTAAAATCGCGCTTTTCCGTTTCATACAACGTCTGATAATAGGAGAGTGCTCTTGCTTTTTGAATACTATTTATGGAATCTTTCAATTGCGTATGCTTTGACGAATATATAAATGCGCTTTCAAAATCTCCCAAGCCTTTTGTTATAACCGATAATTGCTTGTATGCTTGATAAATTCCTTCAGGGTTATTAGAATTCAAGTATTTTGCTAGTACTTTTTCAGCTGCAATCTTGGCGCTGGCAAAATCTTTTATGCCGATAAAATAATCTGCTAAAGCTGTTTTATATTCGTATTCAAATGGTATTGGGTTTATAGTAGCATATTCTTGCTGTATCTTATCAAAGTATATTTTGGCTTTTGCTAAACTATCATTTTGCGCATAGGCAGATACCAATCCGTAATAGATAACAGGAGTCACATTAATAGGTTTTTTTTGTTTTTTAATTTCTTCAGCAGCTTCTCTCAAATAACTAATACGTAAGCGTTGATTTCCTTGTTTGCGAGCATCGATAGCTGCATTATATAAGTTAGGAATTAATACGTTATAATCCTTTTGTTTTTTGGCAATCTGAATTACCTGGTTTCGTTCTTCTTTAGCTTCTTCATAGAATCCTATTTTGCTATAAATAACCGCTAATGAATTTTGAGCCATTAAAAGGTTGGTAGTATCTTTTTGTTTTGTAAAAATGCTTGAAGTTTCTTTAAGAAGTCGCGATCCAGTTGCGTAATCTCCCATATCTACAAAAGCAGAGGCTTTATACGTTCTTGCAGTTGCATATAAGGAAGTATCCTTATCTTTTAAAGCAAAATTTTCTGCTTTTTCATATATAGGAATTGATGCTTCTATGGCTCCTGAAAAGAAATACGCATCTCCTGCATTGGTATATAACCGCGCAAGAATATTGTTATCATTAGTTTGTACACTTTTCTTTTCAAAATCTTGTAGCACTTTAATGCCTTCTTTAGGTTTTTGCACTCTATTCGCATAATAAAAAATCAAAGAAGAGGTTCTAGCCAATGCAATATCTATATCATTCAGTTTATAGGCAAAAGCAATGGTAGCTTTGGTAATGGAGTCATATTTGTACTCCTGTTTATGAGGTCGCACCAAACGACTCAAGCTGTCCATTAATTTCAGCTTTTCGATTCCATCTGTTTTTGAAATTTCATTTTTTAAAGTATTCACTTGAGGCATTATATCTTCTTGTGAAAACATAAAAACGGAAAACATTAGTATAAAAAAAGAAAGTGTTTTTTTCATAATTTTTTAAATTGGGATATTTACAGATAGTACCGTTCCTTTATGAATTTCACTATTTAATTTCATTTGAGCTCCAATTATTTTAGCCCGTTCAAAAAGAGTTTTTAACCCTAAACTCATACTTTTTTGTTTAGATAATAAGTCAAACCCTTTTCCGTTATCACTCACTTCAACCTCAATGGTATTTTCCATTTTTTTGAGATTCATTTTTACCGCTTTGGCTTCGGAATGTTTTACAATATTGCTTAAAGTTTCTTGAATAATTCTGTATAAATGTAATTCCGATTCTTTGGAAAGGATATTATCTATTCGATCAATTTCTTCAGTAAAGAATAAATCAGTATTGACATTGATATCATAAACAAGCGCGTTTATAGCTTCTGTAAGCCCTAAACGCTCTAAATTAGAAGGATGCAAGCCACGAGAAATGCTTCTAATTTCTTCTAAGGTACTACTTGCCAAATGTTCCATATTCTCGTTTCCAGTTTTTTTGGTTTGTTTGGAAAGCAGCATCAGTTTTTGTCCCACACTATCGTGTAAATCTCTTGCCAAACGTGCGCGTTCTTTTTCTTGTTCGTTGATGAGATTTTGCGAAAAATCTTCCTGCATTTCTTGTCGTTTTTGCGCAAATCTTTTGGAACGAATTAAATAGATAATAGAGAAGAGTGCCAATAAACCAATGCCACCAAACAACATCCATTGTTGGGTGAGTTTGTTTTCAGCATCTAACAAAGAAATTTCGGAAGCCTGATCCGCTATTTTAAAATCGCGCTTTTCGGTTTCGTACAAGGTTTGATAATAGGATAATGCACGTGCCTTTTTTATGCTTTGAGTAGAATCTTTTAAAATAGTTGCAGCATTATGATATGTATACGCCGTTTTAAAATCTCCCAATTCTTTATAAATCAAAGCTAACCTTTGTTTGGTTTGAAATGTTCCTTGAATCTGCTGCGCAGCTTCAAACATTGTTAAAGCTTCTTCGGCTTCGATTCGCGCTGTTTTAAATTCTTTAATTGCCATATGATACGCAACTATTGCTTCTTTGCGTGATAATGGAAATGGAATGCGATTTTGATTTGAATAGGTAGTATTCATTTCGTCAAAATATTGCTTCGCCTTATTAATATTTCCCGTTTCGGAATATGCTCGTGTGAGTCCGTATACAACTAAAGGTCTATATACAACTTCTACATTAGGTTCATTTAAATGCTTTAAAGCTTCTTCTAAAAGTGCAATTCTAAGAGAATCATTTCCTTGTTTTTCAGCGTCAATAGAAGCGTTTGTATAATCGGATATGAGTATTCTATGGCTAGATTTTATATCATATTTGTGTACTTGTAAACTACGCTCAATGTTTTCATTTCTCACAGCTTTTGCTTCTTCTAAGAAGCCAATTCTACTATACAAATCGGCCAGTCCGCTTTGCGCATTTGAAAGTCGTAATGTATCTTTTGTTTTTCGCGCTATTTCGGTAACATCTTTAAGTGATTTTGAAGCCAAAACATAGTTGCCGGTATCAGCATAAGCAGAGGCCTTATAACTTAATGCTTGCGCATATTTGGCTGTGTCATTCACTTTTAAAGCAAATCTTTCTGCATTTTCATAAAAGGGAATAGCTTCCTTAATTTTTCCAGAAAAGTAATGCGCATCTCCAGTAGCAATTTGAAGTCTGGCATATGCTTTTGTACTCGATGTATCTAAAAGAGAAGTATCAATATTTCGTTTTTTAAAGGTAGTATATATTTCAATGGCACGCACTGAGTTATTAAGAGCGTCAGAATAATAATAAATGCAATTAGATGTAAAATTTATACCAAATTGTATAGAATCTATATGAAACGCATAGTTCATAGTTTCCTTGGCAATTGAATCAAACTCTTTCTTCATTTTTCCTCTTGTCAAACCTGCTAAACTGTTCATAAGAAGCAATTTTTCACCTTGAGCAGACTGTTGTATTTTGCTTTTTAATTCTTCAATAGAAAACTCTAAAGAATTATCTTGAGAAACAGCCAAGAAAGAATTTAATAGTATAAAAAAAGAAAGTATTTTTTTCATAATTTTTTAAATTGGGATATTTACAGATAGCACCGTTCCTTTATGAATTTCACTATTTAATTTCATTTGAGCTCCAATAATTTTGGCGCGTTCAAATAAAGTTTTTAATCCTAAACTCCTGGTTTTTTGTTTAGAAAGAGTATCAAACCCTTTTCCATTATCACTTACCGTAATATTGATATTGTTTGCCGTTTTCAGTACTTCCATTTTCACGGCTTTCGCATCAGAGTGTTTTACAATATTAGTCAATGTTTCTTGAATTATTCTATACAAATGTAACTCAGCTTCTTTAGAAAGGATATTATCTATACTATCAATTTCTTCTGTAAAAAACAAATCAGTATTTGCATTAATGTTATATATTAATAAATTAATAGCTTCTGTAAGTCCCAAACGTTCTAAGTTGGAAGGATGCAAACCACGTGAAATACTTCGGATTTCTTCTAATGTAGAATTCGCCAATTTTTCCATATTTATGTTGCCAGTATTTTTAGTTTGCTTAGAAAGCAACATCAATTTTTGTCCAATACTATCATGTAAATCTCTTGCCAAACGTGAGCGTTCTTTTTCTTGTTCATTAATCAGTTCTTGTGAGAATGATCGTTGCAGTTCTTGTTTCTTTTTTGCATATGTGTTGGAACGAAGTAAATAGAGAATAATAAATATTGCAAATAAACCAATTCCTCCAAATAACATCCATTGTTGATTGATTTTGTTTTTAGCATCTAACAAAGAAATTTCGGACTCTTGTTCTGCAATTTTAAAATCGCGCTTTTCGGTTTCGTATAAGGTTTGGTAATAGGAGAGTGTTTTTGATCGTTTCAAACTTAATATGGAATCATTAATTTTTGTAGCAGCTTTGTAATGATATAGTGCTTGTTTGGGATTATTCATGGCTTCATGAATCTTAGAAAGTAATTCATGAGCACCTGTGATGTATTGTACTGTGTTGTTTGAAATTTGAAAATTATAATGTTTTTCAGCATTATCCAGTGCCTTAGAGAATTCTTTTTTCGCTAAATAATAATACGCTAAACTTTTATGATGCGTATCTTCAAAAAAACCAGCGGTATTTCGTTCAGGATTTTGTTGTATTTCTTTGAGAATATCTGAAGCTTTATCAATACTATCTATTTTAGCATATTCTAACAATAATCTATTGAGTATTTGTGGTTCGTATCGATCTTTTACTTCTGAATTTCTAGCAAGTATGAGTGCTTGATTCAAGTTATTAATCATTGCTTCATGATCTTTTGTACTAGAATTATCAATTGAAGCATTCAAGAGCGCAGAGATCAATCCAGAATCATAGTGTACAGTTTTTGATAAAGAAATAACTTCATCACGCTCAGTTTTTGCTTCTACATAAAAACCATTCATACTATACAAATCGGCTCTGGAGCTTTTTGTATTTATCAAGCGAATAGTATCTTTAGTATTGATATAAATTCTTTCTACTTCTTTCAACATTCGAGAAGCACCTATCAAATTTCCCATGCGAGTATATGCGTCTGCAATATATTTTCTTGAAATCCCATACAATATAGAATCACCAGATTTGAGCGCATACGTAGAAGCCAAATCATATACTTCTATTGCCTTTTCAACTTCTTCCGAGAAATAATAACTATCGCCACCGTTTAAATAGAAACGCGCTAATAATTTATTGTCAATAACTGGGAGTTGTTTGTCATCAAATTCTTCAAAGAATTTTTTAGCCTCATTTGGTTTTCCTAACCTGTTGGTTAATGACCAAATAAGTCGTGCAGCTTGTCTGTTGGCTAAATTGAAGGAGTCTAATTCAATCGCATAAGCAACTGTTACTTTTACAATAGAATCGTATTTAAACTCAGCCTTATCTCTTGTTAGACTAGACAAACTATCTAGTAATTTAAGTTTGTGACTTCCATCAGATTTTTGAATTTGATTTTTTAAGCTTTTTACTTTTACAGCAAGCGAAGATTCTTGTGCATGCGTAAACAACACAAAAAATAAACAAAAACTCATAATGAGTAAATCAATTCTTCTTGTATTCATAATGGCTGACTAGTTATGTCTAAACGACGTTGTTAAAATACAAAAATTATATCTTATGTTGATTGTATTTTATTTGATTGCAATTTAGAAGTTAACCGACATCATATCAATACGTATCAACACGAATCTTATACGTACCAGTACGTATATATTGTGTTTTTAAGAATTTTTATCAGGAGACATTTAAAAGATATAAATGCTTCTCAAAAAACATACTAATATCCCTCAAATCCTCCACCAAAAAGTTCGAACTTTGAAGGTTCGGGGTCACAACAAGCAAGAAACCACGTCAATTTGACGTGGTTCTTTTATAAAAACGAAGAACTAGAGCGATAGCTCGTGGTTTCTTATTTGCAGTAGTGAACTGAAAAAGATCATGAAATAATCCCTTCGCGGTCACAAGAGCGGACAAATTAACATTTTTGTTTTTTTGAGTTGTGATTTTTTAACTCCAGTAGAAGCTCATAAAATGAAAGGATAATTAAAAAAACATTGGTAAATAAATTAGAAATTGTGGCACAAATAAGAACTCCAACTTAATCAAAACAGAATTTATACTGTAAGGAAAAATCAGTAATTCATTTTATAGTGTATGGTTTTTTCCTAAAAAATGTCTGCACATTATTGGTTAACTTTAAAATAAGTATACATTCTATATCTTTATTTTTGGCTGAAATCATTTTATATTTCAACTAGGGTTCTTAATACCGCTTATATGCTAAAATAAACCAACTATTACTTTGCATATTAAGAAATACTTTTTAATTGCATATTATTGCTATCAGTATTTTTAGTTCTTTTGCATATGAACTAAAATATTAAGGCTGACTCCCATGTAAGGTAAAAATGTTCATTCGAGCATGGGAGTATTTTTCCTGAATTCTTATTACTGCTCTCAATTGCCATAACATCATTTGAGAGCTTTTTCATTTTATTCACTTTTCGTTTTAGGATATCACTTATATAAAAAAATCTCCAAAACATTATTTTTGGAGACTTCATGAATAGTTGTTTCAATTATTGCTTCTATACCACTTATCTAATAAAATGAGCCGATTATTACTTTGCCTATTGAAGAATCATTTTTTATATATTAATATTACATAAGTAATTTATACTTTTTAATATAGATTAAGTTATTTGAGGCAAACTAAACTCTCATGTCAATAAAAACAATAATTCGGACATGAGAGTTTTTTATAGACCCATTTTTAGATTTAGTTTTATTAAAAAAATAGCCCTCATCTGAGGTGATGCACTTCAGAACTTTTTTATTACTCGTTTACTTTTATTTTGTTGAAAATTATTCAATGATAGCTTTGAAATAATAGATATTACTCTATTAAAAGAGTAACTGAAAATTACAAGGTAGATCGAATTTTAAAACATACTTTACCATTTATTATTAAGTAATTCCATTTATTACTTTTAGATTGTTTATCATTATTTCACATATTACTTTTATATTAATACTGATTATTTGTTCGGATATTCAATCAATATAAGCATGAGGATTTTTTTAGTTAATCTTAATAGAGTCTCTAATAAATTATTTAAGTATTTATTTAGTTGAACAAGTACTGTTTAGTTTTACGGGGGATAATTTGAGCAGTTACCCAAATTCCCTCTAAGTTATGATGCTAATTCATAATTTGGAGGGTTTTGTTTTAATGTTGAGACCGTAATTTTGATCTTGTATTATTTCTTTGAAATCAATCTCCTTAATTTATTATATGCTCTCTAGACTAATCCAAGATATAGTAATTTTAAAAATAATAATACTAGAATAAACGACATGTAGGTAGGTGAATTGTTGATTTATAGATTCTACTTTATTGGAATTTTAAGAATTACTTTAGTTCCCTGTACCTTACCATCATTCACAATATCAATGTATTTATAACCTAATTGTAATTGATTTAAGGAATTGCTAATTTCTATACGTTCATTCATAATTTTAGAAGCCCAAGAGTTATATACAATTTTTTGTGATTTCTTTCGTGCTACGGCAGCTTTTCTACCTATTCCATTATCAATAACCTCACCGATTAAATAATCTTCTTCCTTAGATATAATAATTTTCAATTCTCTATTATCATCCTTTGGTATCAGTCCATGGATAATTGCATTTTCTACTATAGGCTGAAAAAGCATGCTTGGTATTTTTATCACACCAGCATCTATATCTTCAGAGATATCAAACGTAATAGATAATTCATCATTCAATCTCATTTTTTCTAATTTTAGGTATGATGTTAAATAGGCTATTTCATCTATTAAATAGATATATTCCGAATTACTCATATCCAATGTAGCTCGCAATAGTTTTGAAAAACAATCAATATACTTATTCGCTTCGCGCTCACCTTCAAGGATCATAACACTTTGTATACCATTAAGGGCATTGAAAATAAAATGAGGATTCATTTGTGCTAGCAAAGCCTTCGACTCAAGTTTTTTTACTTTTAATTTATAACGTTCTTCCTTTTCTATTTTTTTTCTCAAGCTAGAAAGGCGTAGTTTTTGAATAAATAAAATAATACCTATTAAGATAATAGCAACAACTAATTTAAACCACCACGTTAACCACCAAGGAGGATTTATTGTAAAATTATATTTAAGAATTTCACTCACTCCTCCATTTTTACTTAACGCTCTTACTTTGAATGTGAAATCTCCATATGGAATATTTCTATAATCCGCTTCTGTTTTACTGCTAACAGAACTCCATTTTGAATCTAAACCACTCATCATATATTGGTAGTTAATCCCATTGGGAGAATTCCAATCAATCGCCGAAAATTGAAATGTTAGGTGGTTCATAGAATATGGAAGTTCCATAGATTGTGGATAATTATAAAAAGGAACAATAGAGTCAATGTTTTTTATCAATTTTTTATTAAAATCTATATGTTTTATATCTGTTGAATCATCAAGTCTTCGATAATTAATAAACTGATCGTTTATTTTTATATTATTGAGTTGAATTTTAGGAACTGAAGGCTCAAAATCATAATCATTCAGGTTTAAAGAATATATAGATTTACCCGAATAAAAATAGATAATATCGCTATTTTCACGATACACATTTCTAAGATGTAATGCAGTAATGTCTAGGAAGCCATTGTCTATATCAAATACTGTGTTTTTATACGAATTATCGGGCATTGGTACGAGACGATTAATACCGCGACCAGTAGCTACCCAAATAGTACCATTAATTTTCTCTAATTCATAAACTCTATTATCTGCAAGACCTTGACTTTTATCATATTGAATCATCCTCATAGACGTCAATGGTGAATTAGTTCCAATAGGTAACTTAAAAAATCCAATATTAGTAGCGACTAATAAATTATTATCCTGATCTAATAATACATCATCAACATAAAGTTCTACTGATGTCTTAATTTCATTAATCGTATCAGGAAATTTTTCATCGTACATAAACAAACCATAATTTGCACGCATCCATAGCCTTCCTGACGCATCTACAATAATATGCTGGACACTGCTAGTTTCAGGAAACCCTATGTCTTCATTAAGATGATTAATAATGCCGTTTTTATATTTAAAAAGACTGCTATTATTTGTACCCATCCAAATAGCTCCATTACGATCTTCACAGAAAGACAGAATCATGTCATCCTTATTATCAAGTTTATAATATTGTACCGTTTTTTGATCGTACATATAAAAGCCGCCAACGGCACCAATCCAAAGGTTATGATGGCTATCTTCAAAAACGGAAAGAAAACTTTCATTCTGCCTTAAGTTGTAACTATAATATGCATCATCAATTTGTTTATAAAGATTATTTATACCAGCTAACCAAATAGCTTCTTTAGAATCTTTATAAAGACTCGGCATGGAGAAATTTATAGTTTCAGGTGATTGGGGCAAAATTCGAAAAGACGCTAATTTTAATTTATTGATTCCGCCACCATAGGTTGGTATCCAGATATTTCCCTTAGAATCTTCCAAGATGTTTTTTCCAAGATCATTAGCACTAAGACCATCTTCAGTATTTATAGTAGTTATCATAGAGTCCTTAATCATTTGAACGCCTTTGTATGCCGAACTAATCCAAATCCTATTTTTAGAGTCTAGATTTAAAAATCTATCAGTGAAAAAAATCGTGGAATCTTTAATAACTAATAAGGAGTTTGATTTTTTATGGTATTTATAAATATCATAGCGGGAAGATATCCAAATATTTTTATCATCATCCTCTACGATACTATTAACTCTACCAATAGAGGGTAAGGTTGGATTCCAAAAAGAATGACCATTAAAAAAACTAATCCCTTTAGCAGTGCCTATCCATAAGTCATCTATATTAGTTATAAATAAAGTGCTGACTTCATTGCTGCTAAGACCATGATCTGTAGTGTATTGAGATACAATAGTCTCGGTATTATGAGTAATTGTATTGCTTTCTATTTTTATCAATCCATTTTTAGCAGTCCCTAACCATATATTACCTTTACTGTCTCCAGTTATATCTAGAATATCTGTGCTTAAAAGACCTTTGTTGTAAATACTAAAATGTGTTCCGTTAAAACGCACCAAACCACCTTTTGTACTTAACCATATAGTATCATTATGATCAATATAAAGATCTGAGATAATCCTATGGATAGAACTAAACTCAAAAACTGTATAATCGTATATGGAAACGCCATCGTATTTTAGAAGACTCCCTTCTAATGTTACATACCAAATATTACCTTTTGAGTCTTCAGAAATATTACTAATATAATTAAAGGGAAGGTTTTGTTCTATGTCTAAATATGTAAGATTGTACTTAGCATTCGATTTCGAACTAAATGGTAGCATTCTTTGTGGTTTGGGCTGTACAGCTTTTATATATTTTGGCGCATAAATGGTATCTTCTTTTTCTATGGTAAACCCTTGTTTTGGCAAAATAAATTGCAGAGGTAAATTAACTCCATTTTTATCAAATACGGTTTTTACAGCCAATGAAGAATCAATAGCAATGGGTGGTTTGAATTTTAAAACCTGAGTCGACGCTCTGGCATCATAAAGCAAGCTAGCTTTAAAAGGATATATTTTTGGTGTTATAGTTTTACCTCGTAGCGAATCTGTTTGTATAGGGTGTGTAGTAATAAGTATTCTTTTAGTAGTATCACTAGGATTTAAGATAGTAGTATTTACATCAATGTCTTCATGTGATAAGGTTTGGGTCTTATTACAAGAAAATGATAAAAGTATAATTAGAATATGAATAATGTTCTTAGAGGAATATTTCATGCAAATTATAATCAACATTAGGTTTTCTAACGAAATATACACTTTTTTTTATTAACGAATTCTCTATTAAAATCAGTAGTAAACAAAATACCACCTATTACATTTCCCATTAGTTCAGAAATAATAATTATTGCATTGCATTTTACGCTATAGCGCTGCTTATTTTTTCATTTAACATGTAAGTTATAGGTTTTCAGCGAGTTAGAGTTGTTCTTGTCAGAATACTATAATTGATTTTCATGTAACTAAAACCTATACTTGACTCATTAATAAAATCAAATAACCAATTATTACATAGCCTTTTTTTTCAAATTTGGATAGCCTTTAATTTGCTCATTAAAATAATTAAAAATATATTTTATATGAGAATAAAAATTACTTTATTAATTTGCTTTGTAACGTTATTTTCTTTTGCAACAAATGTTGACAAAAACGTAGACAAAGAGAAAAAAGCAACAGAAACAGAAAGCGTTGCTTATTTTGCACCCAACACACCTGCAGCCCTATCAGTTGAGGAGGTTACTGAATGTGCAGTTCAACTTCGAGTTACAGTTGCTAATACTGGAGATCTTCCAGACATTGTTAGGTTAATAGTTGTACTTGATGGAGATGATGTGAACGTTCTTGCAAATAGAGTAGCCGAATATACAGATAACGTTACTAGTTTAGGTGAAGTTCTTCTTTCTAGTTCAGGTAATTTATTAAATGGTAATAATACTGCTTATGATGCCTATGCACGTGCAGAGGATGGTGCTGGTAATTCTACATTTATAGGACCAATATCATTTATGACATTGGTAGGTACAGATTTTGATGGTGATGGTTTTACTGACTGCACGGATCCAGATGATGATAATGATGGTATCACAGATGCTGACGAAATAAATTGTGGTTCAAATCCATTCAATGCAGCAAGTATACCTGTAGATACAGATATGGATGGTTCATGTAATGGTGTAGATCTTGATGATGATGGTGATGGTTTCACAGATTTAGATGAAACAGATTGTGGTTCAGATCCTTTAAATGCAGCAGATATGCCAGTAGATTTTGATATGGATGGTATATGTAATGGTCTAGATCTTGATGATGATGGTGACGGACAAGCAGATTTAGATGAAACAGATTGTGGTTCAGATCCATTCGATGCATCAAGTACATCTCTAGATACTGATGGGGATAATATTCCTGATTGTGTTGATCTTGATGATGATGGTGATAGTTTTACAGATAATGTGGAAGGGATTTGTGAGTCAGATCCATTAGATCCATTATCTATACCAACAGATATGGATATGGATGGTTTATGTAATGGTCAAGATGATGATGATGATGGTGATGGTTTCACAGATGTTGAGGAAGCCGCTTGTGGTTCAGATCCTTTAAATGCATCAGAAACCTGTGCTACATTAGGGGTTAATGATAATTTGAGATTAGAAAATGTAATCTCAATGTATCCTAACCCAGCGAGTAGCACTGTTTATATAGAATTAGGAGATATAGAGTTAAAGGCAATAACAGTTTTCTCAATTATAGGTAAAAAAGTTATGGAAACTAGTAAGTCAACTTTAGATGTTTCTAATCTTAACACTGGTCTTTATCTTGTTAAAATAGAAAGTCATAAAGGTTCAATAACCAAAAGACTTATCATAGAGGAATAATAACTCTTTTTAGTAACGATAAATGAATAATTAGTTTATTTAACTTTTTTTTTAAAAAGTCACTCTTAGTAAAAGAGTGGCTTTTTTATTAAACACACAATATCTAATAAAACAATAATTGGAATGTAATAGATATAATTACTGCTCAGTTATTACTAGTCAGACAGTTTTTTATTTTCAACTTAAAAAAAGGTTGAACATTAGATTAAGAATTAATACATCTAATTTTGAAGCCCCAATACATTAATACGCTTTCCTTTTTATTTCTAACCTAATATAGGTACTCCATTTATTTTACTATCTCAGCAATTGTTACACAGGCATTTTATAAATAAAATTCAAATATACTCTCTTGTTATTATATGCATTAGAATCAAGGTTGCTGAGAACTTCAAAATGCAAATAATGATATAGTTGATAAAAATTCTTTTCATCAACTATAAATTCTTTTTTATCGACGAATTTTGTTTTTTACTTAATATTTAGTATGTTAAAATTTTTTTGTAATAAATTTGACTTAATTCAATTGTGTCATGACCCAGATTAATACAGTTTTAATTGATGATGAAATTAAAAACATTAAAATACTTGAACATTTTTTAATTACTTATTGTCCTCAAGTAAATATTATTGGAAAAGCTGGCAAAATAAATGAAGCTGTCGCTTTAATAAATACAAGTAAACCAGACCTTATATTACTTGATATCATGTTGAATGATGGTACAGGATTTGATATCTTAGACAAAATGGCCCATAAAACAACAAAAGTAGTGTTCATAACTTCATATAGCGAGTATGCAATAAAAGCTTTCAAATATTGTGCTGTTGATTATATATTGAAACCTATCATTATTGAAGAACTCATAGTTTCAATAAATAGAATTTATACAGATGTAATAAGCGATAAGTTTACATCACAGAATCAATTAAGTCAACTTTCAAATACATTTTTAAAGAATGAACCGCTAGATTTTATAGCTGTTTCTTCAATGGAAAAGATTGAGTTTATAAAGTTGGATGACATTATTTATTTGAAATCAGATGGAAGGTACACTTATTTTTATCTAACTGATAATAGTAGGATTTTGGTTCCCAGAAGCTTAGGTGAATATGAATCAATTGTTGATCCAGCTATTTTCTTTAGAATTCACAATAGTTATATTATCAATTTAAAACACTTAAAAGAGATTAATAAAGTAGATGGTAGCTATTGTAAAATGATTAATAATATACAAATTCCAATTGCCAGAAGGAAATTAAAATCCTTTCGTGAATTTTTAAAATTAATATAATTTCAATTTTAAGTCTACCTAAGTATTATTGATAAATCAAGTCTGTGATTACTTTAGACAGAGCATTTTCCTGTTACTGAGCAAATACAAATAATATACAATCAATTGATAGGCTCAATGGTTTTTTGTATGATGAAATATGGCGAAAGAATATCAGTTTCGAGATGTGTTTTTTATAAAATACATTGAAAAAAAATAGTTAAAAACCAAAATCATTGATTTTTGTAATACTCTTCTAAATAATTCTTAATTTCTTTCTTAAAAACTTTTTTCGGATATCAATATTGATGCATTCAATGTTTTATATAACCATATATATGTTAGAAAGACCATCCATTACTTGTCATGGGTTGAATCTATACTTCATTCATAAATTTTATACCTTGTGAATACAAACTTAAGATGATTTATATACAAATAATTTGTAAAATTAAACAGCTTTTTAAATTGTAGGCAATATGCATTTATCATTTCAAAATGAGGAGGTGATGTATTTGAAACTCTTTGCTCTAGGTAAAGATGATTTTGAAATTGGGGCTTTTTTGGGAATAAGGCAAAAGCGTCTTAGCAAAATGAAGCAGAAATTGGTTGAAAAATTCAACACAAATTGCTTTATAGAGATTATTATAATTTGTGTAGAATACGGATACTTAGAAAATATTGATTTTTTAGATAATACTACTAAAAAAGGATGCTTGGATTATATAGAAGAAAATCCATTGGATAACTTAGAAGAAATAGATACGTATATACTTAAATGCTATAAAAGATTAACTAAATATCACAGCCAATTATATTTAAAAAAGAGCCTTAAAGAAAGACTATCTAAAGATGAGATTTTATTTTTGACTTATAAATATGATAGATTAAAAAGAGAAGAAATACAAAATCTATTGGATATAACCAAAGACAGGTATGAATTAATAGAAACATGTGTATTTCTCAAACTTAGAGCACCAAATTGGTTCTATGCCTTTAAAAAAGCGTATTTATTTGGAATTATAAATAAAAATAGAGCTGCTGAAGTAAATTTTATTAAAAGATTAATAGAACAAGATTTCAAACCTGAAAAATTTAACAATGAATTGTTCAACAAGGCAGCAATATATCAGGGAATGATTAACTTTTTTTCTCAGCTCGAATTCCTAACACTTTGGAAGTTGAATTACAAAACTCATATCTAATGTAATATGCCCATTCACAAATAAGTCAATCTCCCGCAAATCCTCTACCAAAAAGTTTGAACTTTGAAGGTTCGGGGTCACGAATAAAATCCCTTCGCGATCACTACAGAAATTTCTTTTTGTAGAGCTTTTAGTTGTTTGTATTTTCAAGATATGAACAATAAAGTAGTCTAGAAGTCGAATCATCAGTCTCAATTAAGTTTCTTTCTTGTTATGATAAATTAATTGCATCAAATCATCCATAAGAATCATTGAAGGTTTTAGTATGTGCGTCCTGAGTAATTTAGATTCTTCTTTTAAACCATCTTAATAGTATCAAAAAAAACAGAATATTTTCAACTTAGAAATTAATTTGATATACTTACGTTTTGTAACTCTTTAATTATTCGATGAAAAAAACAATTGGACTCCTATTATTAATCATTTCTAACACACTTGTTTTAGGACAAACAAAAAACTCTTTTATAAAGAGTAGTGTAAAACACACGTTAGAAGATGGTTATAAAATTAACGATCCTATATATGTTACTTACGACGATTTTGGTTGGTTATGGATTGCTGGTAGAAGTGCTCAGAAAAATCAATTTACATTAGAAAATAACGAGTATATCATTCAGCGGTTTGATGGTGTCAACTTCTATGATGTAGCATTACCAAAGTTTGAACATAAAGTTTCTAAATTATGGATGCTAGATTATAACAACACTAAGCAAGTATACATACATATTCAATATACAAACAATACTATTGAGTTGTTTAAAATAAATACTTCTTCTCTAAAATTCACTAAAGTTAAAGCATACAATTCATTTTCGGAGCATAGAAAATATGGTCACTTCGTTTTAAATAATACTCTTTTTTTCATCTTTGGAAAAGAGAGAGAAATGCAATTATATAAACTAGAAGACGACAATTTTGTTCATACAGATACAGGAAAAATTGATGGTGATAATTTTCACATAGACCCTTATTTTTCACCTTATAAAGGTAATTTTACTACTATAAATTTTCCTCCTGTAACATCATTTTTAATCAATAAGAAAGGAAAGATTGTAAAAAAGATCACAGAAAGTGATTATGTAACAAATAATTCTAAAAACGAAAAACTTTTTTTACATCATTTATTTTTAAATAATGATACCTTATTTTTTAAAAACTCAAATAATGATATCTATAAGTTACATACGCAAAGATTAAAATTTGAGAAAGCAAAACCGCTAAAATTTCTTACTGATAGTAAAGGAAGTTTTGTGTTTTATTTACATAAAAACGACAAGCTTATATATATAGAGAAGAGTCAATCGTCTTACAATGTTAAGTATGTTGACTTAAAAGAAAAACCTCAGTTAATAGGAGAAGCTGAAGTTCCGCATTTAAGTAGCCTAACCTCAAAGAATCTTGACAAAGAACTATTGCTTTTCTATCAAAATACATTAGAATACATTCAATTAAATCAATCGACTATTGAAACCTATTTTAAAGATGAAAGTATTCGTACCGTAAAGGAAATAGCTGACAATGAATATATTGTTAGCACTGATGTGAAAGGTTTTTTAAAACTCAATACTTTTGAGAATACACAAGAAAAAATACAAATTACTTATAATAACGAAGAGTTTCCAATGGAATTTCCCAGAGATATCTTCACTGTTAACGATGATTATATTTTCAACAATCATTTTAATCTTTTTAAAGTAGATAAAAACTATAAAGTCGTAGAAAAGTATCCTTTTGATAAATTGAGTGAAGAAGTTATAAAAATAGGCGACACCATTTTTAAAGGAAGCCTTAGAACTGAAGGATTGTATAAGTTTAGTTTACAAAGTAAGCAACATTACAAAGTAGATGATGTTACAGATTTTATTAGAGAATTTGCTACCGATTCGCAACGACTATATGCAGTTACTATCAACCAAGGTTTATTAGAATATTATAAAGGAAAAACAAGCTTTTACATTCCAGAAAATGAAGATCCAACAAACTTATTAGCCATTAATTTTGACACGAACTATGGTGTATTAGTGACTACAAAACATGGGAAAGTGTATAATTTTGACACAGAAAACAAACATTTTAAGCACTTCTATGATGATTCCTTAAAATCTTCAATTGTTGGTGTTGTTTCGGATACTACTAAAGTCGTTTGGATGAATACATATGCAGGTATTGTAGCGTATGATCCTATTACTAAGTTTGAAAAAAGATATACTAAAAAAGATGGTGTTTATGAATTGGAAGGAAACCGATACAGTACTTCTATCGATTCAAAAGGCAATATTTTTATGGGAACTTTAAATGGATTAAATTATTTTAATCCGTATGAATTAAAAAAGTCTAGTACTACTATTGATAGCATACAACTACACTTTGGTTCGCTTTCGTTCTTTGATATCGAGAAAGATCAATGGGAAACCAAAACGAAACCTGCGTACCTGAATTCACTCACAAAAATCACATTACCACCATATAATAGACGATTCAATGTAAAAGTAGCTGTGGCAAATGTTATTAATCATACAAATTTTAATTATAGATATAGACTTATTAATGATTCAGAAGAAGAATTACCTGCATGGAATAAGCTAAAAATCGAAAACGAAATTCAATTTCCTAGTTTATCTTCAGGGAATTATATACTTCAAGTAGAAATTTTAAATTCAATTGATGAGAAGCTAGGAGAAACACTGGAGTTACAAGTAACATCTCAACAAATATTCTATAAGACTTGGTGGTTTATGATCCTATCTTTTTTGAGTATCATTACTTTTTTCTCTTATCTGTTTTATCAATTTAAATCTAGGCAACGATTAATTACTCAAAATCAAATTGCTATTAAAGAATCAAAGGTTAAGGAAGCGATGATGTTAGAAATTCATCATCGAATCAAAAATAACTTGCAAGTGATTTCTGGCTTGCTGAGTCTACAAGCTTTTAATAGTGACAACCAAGAGCTCAAAGATAAATTAAAAGACAGCCAAAGTAGAATAGATTCTATTGCAGGAATTCATAATATACTATACAGTTCCGATAATTATGATGCTGTTTTTCTAAAAGACCATTTCAATAAAATTATTAGTTATCACAAAACACTTTTTCCAATTTCAGTAAAGTATCATTTAGACATTGCTTCAGTACATTTGCAGATGGACAAAGCTATTCCGCTTGCATTAATCCTAAATGAATTAATCAATAACTCCTATAAACACGCTTTTACAAATACTAATGCGCCAGAAATACGAATAGCTTTTACAACACAAAATGAATATTATATTTTTGACTACAAAGACAATGGTCGCTTTGATAAAGAGCTAAAAAAAGGCACTTCTATGGGAATGAAAATTATAGGAATGATGTGCAAACAATTAAAAGAGAAAGAAGAAATAAAAGAAAGTACTAGTTTTAATTATAGTGTGAAGTTTCCAAAAGTATAAAAGTCTATTTCACGACAAAAAGTATCTATTCACGACAAATTTTCAATAAATTGAATTAAAAGTTATACTTTTTACCTCTTTAAATACATTACATGTCCTTAAGAGTTTACATATTAGAAGATGAAATTATAACACAAGAAGTTTTAAAAGAAACGCTTGAAATATTAGGTTGTTTTGTTTGTGGTATGGAAACGCATGCAGAAAAAGCGTTGCAAGAAATACAACAGTTGGATTTAGATCTTGTAATGTTAGACATCAATGTAGACGGAGATAAAACAGGTATTTGGCTAGGAAATCAATTGGACATTCCTATTATATATTTAACCGCCTTTTCTGATCTGGAAAACATACGAAATGCTGTAAAAACAGATCCAATTAGCTATTTACAAAAACCATTTAAAGAAAGTGATTTATTGGTCGCTGTAGAATTGGTAAAAAATAAGCTAAAAGCTAAAAAACAACTGACGATAAAAGAAAATAACTTAACTGTTAGCATCAACATAGATGATATCCTTTTTGCAAAGAAAGAAGATCATTATATTATCATTCATTTACAAGATTCTAAAAAAATAATACGTGCAACCATTAATGAGTTTCTAGAAAAAGTAACTGACGATTTTGTACAGGTGCATCGCTCCTATGTGATCAACAAGAATTATGCGACGGCACATTCAAAAAAGATGGTGAAAATAAATGATACAGAAATTCCAATTTCTAATTCATTTTCAAAAGCTGTGCAAGAAGTTTTAGGTTAATTCTACTTACAATCACATCATAAACTTTTCAATTCACGACAAAAACAACTTCATTCACGACATTTTTTTTCATTAGCTAATGCTACGGTATACTTTGCTCAAAAATTTTATACTGTTTAATCCCCTTAACCTAGTAAAAATGAAAAAAAACTACACAGTACTGTATTTAGTAATTACACTTTTATGCAATACAAATTTGTTTTCGCAAGCTACACACTTAAATTTTGATGGCGCAGATGATCATGTTTTAATATCTGACACAACGATTAACAACTTTACAACTGGTACTATTGAAGCTTGGGTATACTTAAGTGCTTTAAATGATCAAACTGTTATATCCAAACAACATAATGGTGTAAACTCCTACGCTATTTTATCTGTTGGAGGCGGTAGTGCTTCAAATGGACAAGTATTTTATCAAAGTAGAAATGGTGCAGCCATAGCTAGTAACGCTATTTTAAACACCAATACATGGTATCATATTGCGATTTCCTTTAGTACTACTGAAGCTAATTTATACATCAATGGAAGCTTAGATAAAACGCAGTCAGGAGATTTTCATATCCCAAATGATGCTAGTGTAACGGCAACTTCTATAGGAGCATGGCTTGGAGATGGTGGCGGTCAATATCTTAATGGAAATATTGAAGAATTTAGAATATGGAATATTGTAAAATCTGGCACTGAAATAAATACAAATAAAGATTGCGAATTATCAGGTAATGAAACTGGCTTGGTAAGCTATTATAAGTTTAATCAAGGAACTGGTGGCGCAAACAATACCAGTATTACAAGCTTAACAGATAGTGCAAGTACAAATAATGGAACACTCACAAATTTTACCTTAACAGGAAATACTTCAAACTTTTTGGCGGGCTCAAACATTACTACTTTAGCAGCAATTAGTTTTACGGCACCTAATAATCTTAGTTCGGATGCAGGTATACAAACAGGTTTAGGAGGCGGAACTCCTACTGGAGGAATATATTCTGGTACAGGAGTAATAGATGGCGGAAATGGTATGACGTATTCGTTTGATCCGAGTACAGCAGGAGTTGGAACACATACCATTACCTACACATACACAGATAGTGGTTGTAGTATTTCTGCTAGTGATGATATTGAAGTTTTTGCAGCTTGTACTTCACCCACAGAAGTTAGAGATCAGAATGCTACTGCAATATCCTCGACAATTATATTTGAATCTACGGCATCAGTAGGTAGCGAATACATTGCAGACTATGAAGTTGCCGGGTCAGGTGCTTCAACTCAAGTAACAGGAACTACTACTGCTGGTTCAACTAATATCAACTTAACAGGACTAACTGCCTCAACAAATTACACCATTTCAATTAAAGTTAAGTGTTCTCCTACTGTTGAATCAGCTGCTACTATATATAATTTTACATCTGCATTTCCAAATCCGCAAAGTGTAGATTTCCAAGGGTTTACTAGCGCAAATTTATCTACCTTATTTTTAGGATGGAATGAAGCACAAGGAGAATCAAATCCAACTGGAACAGTTTCTAATTGGACAAGTTCAAGTACTTCTCAAACAACAGCGTTTGGGGATATAATGACTGCAAGGATTAATTTGTATACAACCACAAGAGAAGAATGGATTGTATCACCTAGAATTGTTGCAACAGCAGCAAGTGTATTACAATACAAAGTAGCAGTTACTAATTGGCTTACTGCTACTTCTGATACCATGGGATCTGATGATGTAGTCAAAGTTATGCTGTCAAATAATGGCGGATATACTTGGTCTGAATTGGAGCAACATACAGCTGCAGATGCAATAAGTAATACGTTAACGCAACAAAATATTTCTTTAAGCGCTTATGATGGTCAAACAATTCAAATTGCATTTTTTGCTAAAGATGGTCCTATAGATGACTCAGAAGATTATGATTTTCATGTTGCAGATATCTTTCTAGGAGAAACATGTGCTGCTCCTACCGCACAAGCTACAGCAGCTGTTTTTGGCTCGTCAACAAATTCTACCATCACTTTAAATAGTTTTACGGCACCAACAGGAGGAGCTGATGGATATGTAGTAAAAATAAATAGTACTAATAGTTTTACCGCACCAACAGATGGAGCATTGCCATCAGCGAGTTTAGCTTATACAAGTGGTGAGCAAGTAGTATATGCAGGAACTTCTGACTCACCAACGATTACGGTTACTGGTTTGAATGAAAACACGCTTTATTATTATCAAATGTATGCGTACAACGATTGTAGCGGCACTAATACCTTTGAAGCAACTGGATTAAGTGTACAAGAATTTACCATATGTTCAACAACGCATGCTTTAAGTGAACTTCCTTCTACTGCTGATGATTCTCCTTCGGGTAACCTGCTTACTATTGAAAGTCAAATGAATATATCTGGGGCATTATGTGATGCTTCTTGTAATAATGATGACTCTAAAGATTATTGGAACATCAGAAACGGAGCTTCTGGCCCGATGAAATTTTTCTTTAATGGCGGACTTATACTTGTCAATTTGCATGGATACAATTCCCCATCAAGAACAGGAAGTCCTGTAAGCAATGTTACGTTAGTTTCAGGTGTTAATACAGAATTAAATGGCAGTTTATATTATACAATCTATGTGCGCCTTACAGGTTCTGGTTTATTTGATCAAGCATATAGTATCGGTATTTACAGTCCATCGTTATCCTGTGATCCGCCTTGCTTTGCTCCAGCACAAGCTACAGCGGCAACCTTTGGAACAGCAACACCTAATAGCATTACTTTAACAGGTTTTACCGCGCCAACAGGAGGAGCAGACGGTTATGCCATCTATATAAATAATACGAATAGCTTTGTAGCACCAAATGTAGGAGATACGCCAACAGCAGATACTAGTTGGAATAATGCTGGACAACAACCTATTTACTTTGGAACTAGCATTCCTACAAATTTAGAAATTACAGATTTAGATGCAATCACTACGTATTATTTACAAATTTATGCCTATAAAAACTGTTTTGGTGAAGAACGCTACGGAAATGGTGCAAACACAAGTAATACTACAACCAATATAACTGTTTGTGGTGCTGCTACAATTGCTATTTCTCCTATCACAATTCCTTTTAATACCTATGACAGTGATGGCATTGTCAATTATAGTCCTAGTGGTTGTACAGATATAACCTTTAAAATGACAGATGATGGATTAAATACTCCTTTTTCAACACTAGTAGGTATTTCTGGGAATCTTAATAGAGGTTTTGTTAGAATTGGGACTATTGTAGGAACCCCATTTTTCTCAGGAACTGGTTTAGCATATAAATCAGATGCAGGAGATGCTGCCAACGGTATCTGGTACACTTTTGCTACCGATAATGGTGCAGATTTTGAGCTCACAAATTTTAAATTATATCAAAATAGTTCTGGAAGTTTTAATACTATTGAAGTAATCGGGTTTAAAGATGGTACGCAAACAGTTTCTGAAGAATTTACCATTACAGCTACGCTTAACCAAATAATTACGATGACAGAAAATGCTTTTAAAGAAGTTGATGAAATTAGAATACGTCAAAAAACAACTGGTTTTTACGATGCAGGCGCTCCTGGTTTTGAAAATATCGGTATTGGTGATATTGCAGTAGACAGTCCAACCATAGGAGCTAGTCAGACACTAAGCGAGAATGAATTCTTTTTTAATGGTTTATCTATCTATCCTAATCCAAGTAATGGACTTGTGCATATTAACTTAGGAGAATTAAACGATATCAATATAAAAGTGTATAGCACTTTAGGAAAGTTAGTATATACTGAAGATCATATCACAAACCAAATTCACCAATTTAGATTGAACGCAGCTCAAGGAGTTTATTTTATCAAGGTAAATTCTGATAATAAAACAAAAACATATAAACTTATTTTAAAATAAAAAACATAGAGCTATATTTTAAATCTACTCATACTCGTGTAGCGTTTAAAATACCAATAGAAGATGGATTGTAGTTGTTTAAATCTTGTTGCATTATCAATAGTTTAAGAAGCGATTAATAATGCAGTCTGTTTTTCAACAAACAAGCTAATTACTTTCAAATCCTCTACCAAAAAGTTTGAACTTTGAAGGTTCGGGGTCACAAAAAGCAAGAAACCGCGTCATTTGACGTGGTTTCTTATTTGCAGTAGTGAACTGAAAAAGATCATGAAATAATTCTGTCGTGGTCACAATAGAAATTATTTTATATAAAAAACGCCACCCTGTTATGAAGGTGACGTTTTCGCAATTAGTTCCCTAATCACTCCATAAATAAAGCAAACTAACTACTTTATTCTTTAATTACTTTGATCGTCCTATTAGTGCTTTCAGTGTATGATTTTATAAAATATATACTACTTTGTAATTGATTGATTTGTATTGTTTCTATGTTGTTATTCTTAGATAGTACCAGTTGCCCATTCATTGTGAAAATTTCAGCTTTTACAAGAATAACATCTGCACTTATAATATTTATAATGCCCGTTGCTGGATTTGGATATACGGAAAGTTCTGTTAATTCGTTTTCTTCGACAGAAAGTGTAGCAAAATCATAGGAAGTATTTCCTGATAATCCAGACGCATTTACATCTATTACATTTGTAAATATTGCCATGCTATCATTTATCATATCAGTAGATATAAAACTTTTTAAAGGAGTTACTGTTGTAGCTAATGCTGAGTTATTTTTAAGATGTTAATAGTTCCTGAAGTAGGGGATTGGTTTTACTGAATTATTACCATTGGAAAAGCTGTTCCGCTTGCCGGTGCCGGAAGTGAAACAGGACTTCCCAAGGTTTCGGTAATTAGATAACCGTCAATAGATGATTGTCTTACCGCACTTCCGTCGAAAAAGGTCGCTCCAGCCCCGTTTCCGATAGAAGATGTTATTGTTGCTGTTACACCATCGGGTAAAATGATAGTGAAACCATAATTTTGTATAGATATATTTTTGAATCATTTTTTAATTATTTTCAGGCAATTGTTCTATGATTTCATAGAGACTAAAGTTTAAAAGTTTCCTGGTTCCGCTATGGGAAGTCTTATTGCTTTATTAGAAAAAGAAACGCTAGTACTATTAATTTGACTTCTAGCCCATAAAAGAAATTGAATACACCAGCGTTCTTAATAAATAAACTAAACAATCTTAAATTATTAATTACATGTCTTACTAATTGTTTGCAAAATAGAAGCAACGCTATTTTTGTAAAATACGTGATGGTTCGTATATAAGTAGTATTGGTAATTAGTGTTTATTTGGGTGTTATAGGTATTTGGCATTTGGGATTAGGTTTTAAGTATTAGATTACATATCAAGGCGTATTTAGAATGAGCTGAATACGCCCCTTTTGAGAATAGTATGATACTAACTACACTATTACAGTTACTGTTTTATTCGTTTTCAGGTAATTGTTCAATGATTTGATACGTACTAAAGTTTAAAAAGTTTCCTGGATGTGCTAATACATTTTGTAAAATAATTGGCGTATCAGGACTTGTGCCTAAATATTGTGTGTTTCCATTCATGTTGATGTCGTATTTTTTGTATCCACTCACTGCATATGTAGGGAAGTTTAAGAAATTCCCTGGATCGTTTAGTACTTCAGAAAGAAGGTCTGGTGTATCTGGATTGGTTCCTGAATATTGTACAATGCTATCACCATTTACATTTCCTGTCCACATGGCAACTTTTCCAGCAGCCATTCCAAAGGTAGTTTGCGCATTTGTACCAAAGGTGATTTGGTTTGCAGCATCGGTAAAATCTACAGTAGTGGACATACCAGATAAAGCGAAAGCGCTACTAGAAATGATTCCTAAGTGGTTTCTATGTTTTATAGCTATATAGTAATTTCCAGTATGAGCATCAAAAGATAGGGCAGTAGTACCATCAACCGAAACAATATCGCCGTCACGTTGTAGTAAGGCAGATTGTGCCGTTAAAACTAAACTATTATTATTTGCATCGCGTAATTCAACCCAAACCCAATCTATAATAGCATCATTTCCTGTACTATCAAATACGGTTGCTTCACACGAAATCATATCAGCATACGGACTTCTTGTTGGAATGATTCCAGCAATACGTAAATCATCACGCATTAGGTTTTCTTCTCCTGTATTTGGATTTAACGCAGCTCCTTGCAAGAATATTTTTGGAGAAAAGACTATCGTTTCGCAGTTAGCATCGATTCCTCCATCATCAATATTCCAGTTATAATTAACTATTAAATTTTGTCTTGCTGAAGCGCTTAAGCAATATGCACTTGTAGCATCTAAACTTACATCATAAGGAATATCATCAACTCCAACTATAGGATTACTATCTGTTGCCCAACCAATTAAAGTATCGTCATAATTAGCGACAGACATTCCAGAATATGTAAACATATTCTCTGCAGTTAGAACATTGCTCAAATCCCAGGTTGCAAGATTTTGATCAAATGTGGTTGCTCCGTCGAACATATAACTAATGTTATCTACACTCTGAACATCCCAAGAGCCAATGTTTTGATTGAAGCCTTCATTACCGCTAAACATCCCAAACATAGAAGTTACACCACTTACATCCCAGCTACTAATATTTCCATTAAAATGAGTTTCCCCATTAAACATAAACTCCATGTTTTTAACACTAGTTACATCCCAATCATTAAGATCTCGGTTAAATGTATTAGCATCGCTAAACATCCCTTCCATAGTAATTACGTTACTAACATTCCATCCATTAATGTCTCCGTTAAATTGTAAAGCATCGCTAAACATCAAGGTCATATCTGTAACACTACTTACATCCCATTGAGTTATATCTCCAGTAAATAAAACTGCTTCGAGAAATGTATACTTCATATTTTCAACATTACTTACATCCCAACCACTTAAATCTGGGTCTGTAATTTCGTAACAAACTGCAAACGCAGCAGACATATTAGTAACTTGCGATACATCTGGACTATCACTTGCATTTAGTTCCATGTTACTACAATAAGTAAAAGAATATGCCATAGATTTCCATTCTAGGTCTCCCCAAACATCTATAGATTTTAGTTTTGCGGCATTGCTTATATCGTCACCCCCATTACCTGCAGACATATGTGGAAAAACGCCTTCAATTCTTACTTTATGGTCTCCAGCTGTAAGGTATGTGTGCGATATATTTCCTGTTACATTTAAATCTACTTGTCCATCTCCCCAATTAATATTATAATCATAGACAAATGGTCCCTCTAATACATCTGGTAAACTTGGCAAGTCTGTTGAACTGGTATAAATAGTTATAGACTCATTGGCTTCTGTTGTTTGCCATGTGGTTGCAAAAAAGCCACATTCTCCACCATCTGAAATACCCCAATTGTATGGTGGATCAGATAATATACCTCTAGCAGCAGCTCCGTCACAGTATACACTGTTACCTCCATTAAAACTCACTCCAGTTGGTATTTGAGTTTCTCCTTCTGATGTATCTAGCGTACTCCAACCAATTAATAAAGCATCGTAGTTTTCGGTAGAAAGTGCAATTTCTTTAAACATATTATTAGCATTTGATAACATACTAATGTCCCAATCACCTAAGTTTTGATCGAAAATTTCGGCATTAAAAAACATACCTTCCATGTTAGTAACCGAACTTACATCCCAATTATTTAAGGGTTTATTGAATAACTGAGCATTGTTAAACATATAGCTCATGTTGGTAACATTACCCACATTCCATGCATTGATGTCTTGGTCAAATAGATATGCATCAATAAATAGGCGACGCATAGAAGTTACATTACTCACATCCCATGATCCAATACTAGGATTAAATAAGGCAGCACTGCATTCTCTAAACATTTCGGCCATACTTTCTACTTGAGATAAGTTGGGTACATCGGTTGCATTCATTTCAAGATTCGTACAATAGCTAAAAGCACTCTCCATCGTTGACCAAACTTGTGTTCCCCATTGGTCTATAGAAATTATTTTCTTGTCATTATTATTTAAGGCATCTTCAAAATAAATACGGGGAAAGTCACCAGAAATACTTATTTGATAGGTTCCTGCATTTTCATAGGTGTGTGAAGCATCTCCATTATGATTTATAGTCGTATTCCCATCTCCCCAATTAACAATGTAATTATAACCCGTTCCTGTTGTTGGTATTCTAACACTTTTATCGGTATCATCAAGAAACCATGTTGTTTTAAATTTGTTTTCTTCTGGTGTTAAACAATAAGCGGGTAGATACGTGTCATCTGTAGCAATATTCCACCCATAATCTGCTATTAATAATGCTCTAGCAGTATCACCTTCGCAATAGAAGCTATTTCCTCCACTAAAGGTAATACCTGTTGGGATGTCGTCTACGCTATCTCCAGGGCTTGTATCTGTTGCCCAACCGATTAACAGCGCATCATAATTAGCAACAGAAAGTTCAACTCCGCTAAACATTCCATTAGCTCCTAAGGTACCATTAGCCGTATTTAGAGAACTAATGTCCCACGCACCTATGTTTTGATCAAATGCTGTGGCTCCTGCAAACATTTCGTACATATTGGTAACGCTACTCACATCCCAATTCCCTATGTCTTGATTGAAAGAAGTCGCATTACGAAACATGGTATCCATTACCAACACATTTTCAACATTCCAGTTTGAAATGTCTCCATCAAAATCTGAGGCGTTATAAAACATGCTTCTCATATTGTCTACAAGACCAACATTCCATCCTCCAATTTCTTGATTGAATGCAGCAGCACTGAAAAACATGTTTTCCATATTTTCAACCAGAGCAACATTCCATCCTCCAATGTTTTTATTGAAAGAACTTGCTGAGTTGAACATACTCTCCATGTTGGTTACATTACCAACATTCCAACCACTTATGTCTTGATCGAAGGTTGAAGCTGCAAGAAAAAGTCCAAACATATCTGTTGTGTTGCTTACATTCCAACCATTAATGTTTGCATTAAAGTTAGTTGCAGATGTAAACATTTGTCTCATGCTAAGAATAGTACTCATTTCCCAATCATTCATGCTGTCATGTCCTGTGAATGCTTGACATCCAGAAAACATAAAATTGGTAGAAGTTACCAATGATAAATCAGGACTATCTGTAGCTGTTAATTGTACGTTAGAACATCCTTGGAATGCATTCTCCATGGATGACCAAACACCTGTTCCCCATTGATTTATTTCAATAATTTTATCTTTATCACCTTGGTTGTTAAAATAGATTCTTGGAAAGTTTCCAAAAATAGCGATTTCATATGTGCCTGCTGAATACAAAAAGCTTGTAGCGGTATCGCCATCTGTATATGTTATACCATCACTATTAAATGTTGTACCATTATAATTCCAATCAACTTGATAATCATAACCTGTTCCTGTTGTAGGTATAGTAATGGTTCCATTGTTTTCTACTGACCAAGTAGTAATAAAATAATCTGAATCACTACAGCCTCCACCATCTATAATATTCCAAGAATTATCTGTATTTAATATATTCCATGCATCTTCGGCAGCACAGTATCTACTGTTTCCACCATGAAAACCAGTATTCACAGGAATATCATCAATGCCATCACCAGGAACTGTACTACTATCTGTTGCCCAACCCATTAATATGGCATCATAAACAGCAGTAGATAACATCACGTTTTCGAACATACCGTCCATCTGAAATTGAAGCATACTGGACAAATCCCAATTGCCTATATTTTGATTAAAACTTGTTGCTTTAAACATATGAACCATTCGTAGAACATTGCTCGTATTCCAATTACTTATACTTGCATTTCCTATAAAAGACGTCTCCTGAAAGACGCGACTCATATTTGTAATAGTGCTTACGTCCCAATCCCAATTAGCTGTAGAGCCGTCAAGATTTGTGCTAAAAGCAAACATAAAATGCATATTATCTGCATTTGATAAATCTGGCGTGTCTTGTGCTGTAACGTCTATATTTTCGCAACCTGTAAACGCTCCAAACATACTGGTCCAAGGATTTGTTCCCCATTGATTAATGTCGATTATTTTATGATCTCCACTTCCACCACCAAAAAATATTCTTGGAAAGTCTCCTCTAATGGCTACTTTGTATTCACCAGTACCTGCATATTGATTTGAAGGACTTGTTGCATCTCCAGTATAAGTTCCGCCACTATTAAATCCATTAACGGGATCATAATTCCAGTCTACTTCATAATTATAAGTTTCACCTGAAGCAGTAGGAATGGTTATGCTTAAATCTGCAGGATCACTAAGGTTCCAGGTGGTAATAAAATGAGTGTCATTACAATTATTTATAGTAATATTTGCAGTACAAGAATCAACCGTTCCACAAGAATTGAAAACGAATAGTTCTTGCTGTGTCGGGCAATCAACAGGTTCTATAAAAGCTAATGTAGATTTTATAGAGCTATTATCATAACTCATACTAAATTCGGCATCTGTTGTAAAATCAGTCCCTGTGAAAATTACAAAATAACCATAATAAACCTTTCCTTCTTCAAGAGAACCTAATAGGCCTGTTGTTGAGCCTGATTGAACAGGCATTCCAGTAAGAGATTGACTAAAATTAATAGTAGTCTGTTCTTCATCGTAGATAACAAAAATCAACGGTTTGTTGGTATTTATCGTAACTGTAGCTGTACCTGAGTTTTCAGGAATAAAAGTCATTTTTTTATGATAGTATTCATCGCCATTTACATTTTCTATAATAGGCGTAGCTGTTGTCATTGTTTCTTCTATATACGAAGTTGAAAATGCTTTAAACCCTGTAGATCCATCATCTATGTCTTGAGGATATACTTTACCATTGTTTGCATCAAGCTCTGCTTGGGTTAGATCAATATCTTGACAAACCGCATTGGCAACTGTAGAGTTTATAACAGATACAGTCTGAGTACAAGTAACGATGTTTCCTCCATCATCAAAGGCATATAAGGTCGTTTGATTATCCGTTCCGACATCAGTACAGTCAAAGCTTAAAAATGCTTCTGTGGTTATGATATTTTGGTTAACCGAGAACGTGAAATTTGCTGTTGCATTAAATGCTTCACTACTAATTTCAACAAAATAAGTTTTATTGGCTATTAAATTGAACTCGGCAGGACCGTCGTTTGGCGAACCATCTCCATTAAACAATCGAAACGAATTTGAGATATATCCAGGACCGTCAAAAAGCCCTTCACCTGTCATTAGTAGCGGTCTTTGATCATGTAAGGATAATAAAAAACGATCATTATTTGAGGACGATGTAGTTCCAGAAACACTAAAGTCATACTGACCATCTTGCGGTACTTGGAAAGCATAAACGGCTACATAGTGCGTATCTAATCCGCCGCCTTCAAAAATATCAGTAGGACTATTGGTATCTATTACTCCAGAAAAGGAATTCCCTAAAAACCCAAAATTGAGGTTTCCTGAATTATCTGTAGATCCATTGTCTAAATCGATAGGAAATACGTCTACCGTAGCTCCATTATTTAAATCTGCTGTATAGTCTTGACATACTATCACGGGATCAAAGGTGTCATTAACCGTTACAAAAAGAGAGCAGAATGATGTGTTTCCAGATTCATCTGCAGCTTCTATTTTGTTATACGTAGTACCTACGGGGAATTCACTTCCGCTAGATAAGCCAGAAGGATAGGTAACGCTTAAGTTTGCTACATCGGTACAGTTGTCTAGAAATGTGGTCGTATAATTAACGATAACTCCTGTTCCTGTTGGACTGTTATCCACAACAATGTTATCTGGACTTGTGGGTGTAGGTGGTTGATTGTCTTCAACTGTAAATGTGAATTCGCACACTGCCGTTTCTCCAAAATCATTAGTAGCTGTATACTTCATAAGCGTATCTCCTATAGGGAAATCACTTCCAGAAGATAAACCTTCTACTTGTGTAACTATTGCGCCGCATGATGTATTTGCAAGCGTTGGAATATTAAAAGTAATGTTGTTAGTACAGACATCTGCATCAGTAAAAAATGTTTGGTCTGAAGGGCAAGTTTCAAATGCCAGTGCTGCTGTAGTCACTGTAATTGTAGAGTTACAACGGCTTGTTAGACCAGCGTTATCTTCCACAATTAATTCGATAGGGAAAGTACCTATATTACAATTAAAATTAAGGTCTGTACTATTAATAAGTGCATCTCCTTGATAGGTCACAGTATTAGCTGGAGTGTTAGTTGTAATATCAAAATAATAGGTTTCTCCACCTATTAAATTAAATGACTGGTCTCCAAAAGTAAATACGCCACCAGTATTCCTAACAGTGAAGCCTGCGTATTCATCTCTATCTGTTTGAAAATTACCACTATTTCTAACAGGAACATCATCCCATAAAACCATAACAATTCCTTGATTGTCACTGCTCGTTCCATTAAAGATAAATTCATAGTTTGCTGTGACAGGAGGCGTAAACGAATAACTATTAATGTAATAGGTTTGGCCGTTACCAAGTAGTTCATCAGTTGGACTAGTATTACTGGTAGCGCCATTAAAATTCATTGCGCTTAATGAAAGTGATGCTATACTACAGTTATCTGAAGAACCGTTATTTATATCTGCTACGCTTACAGTAGCTAAACCATTTGCGTCTAATTCTACAGTAACATCTTGGCATGCTGCATTAGGCGCTACGTCAATAACCGTCACTGTAAAAGATTCTGTAACCGTATTACCTCCGCCGTCAGTAAACGTAAATGTATTTGTTGTAGCACCTACAGGGAATGGTCCTGTACCTGATACTCCAGTAGTTTGATTAATAACACCTATGCAATTGTCATTTAATACGAGTGTGTAAGGAGAAATATAGCCTTCGCAAGTATCAGTTAGGTTAATTGTTTGATCGTTAGGAACTCCTGTAATAGTAGGGATTGTATCATCTATAACTGTAACGCTAAAAGATTCTGTAGTAACATTACCTCCAAGATCTGTAAAGGTAAGTGTATTTATAGTGGTACCCACTGGAAATGGTCCTGTGCCAGATATTCCAGTTGTTTGGTCTGTAACTACTCCGGGACAATTGTCAGTTACCATTGGTGTGTATGCAGCAATAAATCCTTCACAAGTATCAGTTAAGTTAATTGTTTGATCGTCAGGAATTCCTGTAACAGTAGGAAAAACGAGATCTTGAGGCGTTACTGTAAATGTACAATCTGTAGTTAAACCTGAACTATCTGTTGCCCTATGGGTCACGGTTGTTGTTTGATTAATTGGAAATATGGATCCGCTTTCAGGACCTGCAATACGAACTATAGATACAACCTCACAATTATCTGTAAATGTTGGTATGTCATAAGTTACAGGTGCAAGTCCGCAATTGTTAACCACAATGTTTTGTGGGCAAGACGTGTTTATAGGTGATAAGTTGTCTACAACGGTAACTGTAGTATCACAGGAATCGGTATTTAAAGAGGCATCATTTACAGTTAAAGTCACCGTGTTAGCTCCTAGATTAGTACAGTTAAAACTGCTTTTACTTATAGATCGAGAAACCACACCTCCAGGAGTATTATTATCAATGTCTAAAGGGCTTAAAGTTGCTTCTCCATTTGCATCTAAATAAATAGTAGCATTTTTACATTGTGCAGGAGGAGCAATTACATCGGTATAATGTATTTGAAATTTTTGATCTCTACCACCATCTCGCTGCCAATAACTAGTTGATGGATTTCTATACATAAAAAAACCGTCTGGATAGGTATTACCAGTACCTATATTAGATTGATCAACTTGGTAAGTAACCTTTCCAACAGTACCAGTTATTATAAATGTATATTTTGTGCCACTTACAACAGGAAAAGATGGTGTTAATTCAATTGTTTGTGCTGTTTCTGTTGAACTAGTTCCCCAATTTACAGCTTGTTGATACACAGGAGCTACCGTATTTACTCCTGTAAATGGCGGTGTACCTGCATATATATTTAACGTACCAGAAACAGATGCTGTAACTTCGGTTGTAAATACTTTAATACTTTGGATATGACCATTACAATCTGCTGTAAAGGATTGACCGTAATCATAACTAGTACTTCCAAACTCCGTATCGGAGACGTTTTGATAGATGTTATTTGGAACAGCACAGGTTTGTGCAAAAATAAAGTTTGATGATACTATAAAACAAATCAGTGGATAAATAAGTGCACTTTTTTTCATAAGGCTGTGGGCGGTTATTTTTTGCAAAAATATGCCTACACTAAGAAGAACAGCTATTTAGAAGGTATACAAAAGGGTTATATAGAGGTTACAAAAGGGTTACAATTTTGATTTTTTATTACTTAAAATATTGACTATCAATGTTTTTAGTGTGTATTTTAATAAGAGTTTAAAAACTCATGTAAATCATCGTTTGCTGTAAGGTTTAGTTTTTTTCGAAGTCGATTACGATTCATTTTTACAGAAGCTGGATTTATATTTTGTAGCGTAGCTATTTGTTTTGTGTCCATATTAAGACGGATTAAAGAACACAGTCGAATGTCATTTTTAGTAAGATTGGAAAAGTCACTTTTCAATTTTTCATAAAAAGAACTACTCAAAATATCTATTTGATTATGAAAATTTTCCGTACTCTCGTTGACTTTAATTTTATTTTTAATCTCTGTTTCTAGATTGTCTAGTTCGCTAGCTCTTTTTCTTCCCGTTGAAGATTTTACACTTTCTAACTTTTCTGCTAACACTAATGCCCATTCTTTATTGTTGGTAATATCTAAGGCAAGATGTTTTAAGTCTTTCTTTTTATAATTAATTTCATTTTGAAGCATTTCATTTTGAAGCTTTTCAAGCTTTATTTGCTCCTTTCTTCTACGTAAGATAAATAGAACGGTTGTGAAAATAAGCCCAAAGATGATTGCTATGATTGTTGTAAATTTCCAAAATTGAACAGAAGCTTCTTCTTTTATTTTTGCTTCTTTTATTTTTTGTTTTTCTACAATTTGAAGACTATCAATGGTTTTTTGTTTCTCATAGGAATATTTAGCATCTAACTGTGCAAACTCCTTAATGCTTTTTACATTTAAGTCTTTTATTTGTTGTCGTTTATACAATCTATAATAGGAGAAAGCTACCTCATGTTGTTTTAAGTCTGTATATGCATTACTTATTGATAGATAGCGATTAGCCAATAAGTTTTCTAGTTCCATTTCAACAACTAGTTCTAGAGATTTTTCATAATAGAAAAGCGCTTTTTTGGGTTGTTTTAATTTTCTATAAGCATATCCCAATGCTTTATAGCTTCTTTCCATTCCAGTTTTATCATTAATGGTTGCGCTTATTTCTAAATCTTGCTTAGAATAGGTAAGTGCTACTGTATAATTTTTTTTGCGACGTTCATAGCCTGATAAATTTGCTAAAGCTAAAGTCTTTCCTCTTTGGAATTTTATAGAGTCTGCGTATTCATAAGCTGTAATTGCATATTTTTTAGTTTGTTCAAGATCTTTATTAGTATAGTATACGGCAAAAGCATTTAAGATATTTACAACTTCTTCTTCATTATTATGTTTTTTAGCTAAACTTAGTGCCTTCGTATAAAATTGAAAAGCTTTCAGGCTATCTTTATAGTGATGATAAATTCTACCTAAATTTCGATATGATCTACCTAAAGTAAATGTTTCTCCAATGATTTCTTTTATTTTTAAACTTTCCTGTACGGTCTTAAGACTTAATGTATAGTTTGTTTGCTTTCTATAGTTATACCCTAATTCATCTAAGATTAAAGCCTTTTTTAATAAAAAATAAGGACTTTTTACTTCTTTGCTTAGTATTCGCTCATTAATAATATTTACTGCTTTTTCAAAATTGAGTTTAGAGTTTTTAAGGTTGGTATACTTTTCTTTAACTCCTAAATCGTATAAAGATTCAACTTCGATACTATCGTTTTGTGCATTTGATGAGAAGACAAAAAAGAATAGTGCAATTAGACAACATACGGTTTTGTTAAACCTTGTTATAGTTGAAAAAAGAATGGAATGATAGAAAATCATATAACGATTTGGGCTTGTACTTTTGTAAATGTATAAATTAAGGAATAAAAATGAACAATTGATGGTTGTATTTTTACTACATTTCTTTTCGTGTAGAGATTGAAATATTGATAGTTAGTGATTTATGTGCTTTCGACTTCAAGATAAGATTTAAGTAACTAATTTTACTAGAAAATTGTTTTAAAATAGAAGTTGACTGGTTAAAACACGAATACTGAAATTAATTTTATTATGAGACTTCTAAAAAAGAGTAAATGCAACAATTGTATTAACTATCGCCTAATTAGTACTACTGAACTATTTCCATTTAATGTAGATTTACATATTCATAAAAGAAGAATATTATTTATATCTAAAAATATGACTCAAAAGTATTATAAACTAGTAGCTCTTTTCGTTTTAATTGTATCATGTACTGATACTAAGATAGCGGACGTAACAACAACCAAAACTACTCCTACAACATCTATGGGAAACTATAATAATAAAGCAATCCAAGTATATACAACGGCTAAGGATACTGAATTAAGATTGACCAAAACGAGCGAGCAAACATTTAAAAATAAGGTTCAACCTTTAGAAACAGAAATTGCCATTTTTGTAAACCCAGCAAAAACCTTTCAAGAGTATTTAGGAATAGGAGGCGCAATAACAGATGCTTCATCTGAGGTGTTTTCTAAATTAGATGATGCACAACAAAACAAATTGTTGCAATCTTTATTTGGGAAAGATGGAATAGGTTACAACATTATCAGGACTAGCATCCATAGTAGTGATTTTGGTTTAGGAAGTCATACGTATATTGAAGAAGGTGATACAGAATTAAAGACGTTTTCCATAGAAAAAGACAAAGAAAAAAGGTTACCTTTTATAAAAAGAGCTATTAATTTGATTGATGAAAATGATTTAGTCTTTTATGCTAGTCCATGGAGCCCGCCAGCTTTTATGAAAAGTAATAAAAATATGTTGCAAGGAGGAAAGTTGCTTCCAGAATTTCGTCAAGCTTGGGCTAATTACTATGTGAAATTTATAAAAGCTTATGAAGCAGAAGGTATTCCAGTTTGGGGATTAACCATACAAAACGAACCCATGGCAACACAACGATGGGAATCTTGTATCTACACAGCCGAAGAAGAACGTGACTTCTTAAAAGACTACTTAGGGCCTACACTAGAGAAAGAAGATTTAGGAGATAAAAATATTGTTGTTTGGGATCATAATAGAGATTTAATTACCAACAGAGCAAATACAATTTTTGGAGATCCAGAAGCATCAAAATATGCTTGGGGAATTGGTTTTCATTGGTATGAAACTTGGACAGGTGGTTTGCCAAAATATGATAATTTAAAAAGCATAAATGAATCGTTCCCTTCTAAAAATATGCTATTCACAGAAGGTTGTCAAGAAAGTTTTGCTACAGAAAGATTACACTTTTGGCCAAATGCAGAGCGTTATGGAAATTCAATGATAAACGATTTTAATAGTGGTGTTGTTGGTTGGACAGATTGGAATATCTTATTAGATGAAAGAGGCGGACCAAACCATGTTCAAAATTTCTGTTTTGCGCCAATTCATGCAAATACAAAAACTGGCGAACTTATATATACACCAACTTACTATTATATTGGTCACTTTTCAAAATTTATCAAGCCAGGCGCATTGCGCGTAAGCACAACAACAAGCAGAACTACTATTGAAAGTACATCGTTTCAAAATAAAGATGGAAAAATTGTTACGGTTGTTATGAATAAAACCGATCGTAAAATTGCGTATAAACTGATTGTAGGAAATAGTGAAACATTATTAGAAATTGAACCGCGAGCAATGCAATCAATAATTTATTAAAATAGAATACCCAATAAGTTTTCAACCCAACATTATGAATAAAAAACTTGTTTTTATTGCATTTGTAGTATCATTAGGCGGATTCCTTTTTGGTTTTGATGCCGGAATCATTTCTGGCGTTATGTCGTATGCTGGTCCTGAATTTGATTTGAATGAAATACAATCTGGTTGGGTTGTAAGTTCTCCTTCGTTTGTAGCTATGTTTGCAATGCTATTTTCAGGAAGATTAAGTGATATTTGGGGACGAAAAAAAACACTAATTCTTGTGGCTTTTCTATATGCAATATCTGCGATACTATCTGCCGTAGCAACTTCTTATGAAATGCTGTATATAGCAAGAATGATTGGAGGTTTGGCTTTTGGTGCAGCCTTAGTTATAGCGCCTATATATATTGCTGAAATTTCATCAGCAGAAAATAGAGGAAAATTAGTTTCATTACAACAGTTAAATATCGTTTTTGGTTTTTTTGCTGCATTCTTAAGTAATTATTTATTCAACAAATATAATACAGTAGAAAGTGGTTTTCTAACAGATGAAAACGTTTGGAGGTGGATGCTAGGCGTAGAATTACTACCTGCAATATTCTATTTCATTTTCTTGTTTTTTGTACCTAAAAGTCCACGTTGGCTGTATTTGAAAAATAAATATGAAGATGCGAAAAAAGTATTAGAGCAAATTCATGGAAAAACAAAAGGCGAACTAGAAATTACTTCTATAGAAGAAAACATACATGCTGCTAAAAACAAATCGCCTTTAAAAATTAAAGATCTATTAAAACGATCGTTACGTTTTATTTTAATCATAGGCCTAATTGTAGGTGTCCTGCAACAAATTACAGGAATAAATGCAGTTTATTTCTATGCGACTTCAATATTTAAGCAAACAGGTATTGGTACAGATGCAGCCTTTTCATCAGGAGTTTTACTAAGTACAATTTCAGTGATTTTTACTTTTGTAGCCATCTATTTAATTGATAGAATGGGCAGAAGACCTTTATTACTTATTGGTACAGCTGGTATTGCAGTTAGTCTATTAATATGTGCCTATAGTTTTAACCAAGCAACTTATCAATTATCAGAAGAAAAAATTAATCAATTTGAATTTTCTGATTCCCAAAAATTAATGCCTTTTGCAGGGAAAGTATATGAGAATGATCTCGATTTTAAAAACGAAATAAAAGCTGCATTAGGAAACAAAACATATAATAAGAATGATGGAGCTATTTTAGAAGCTGCAACTACGATGAATGCCACTTTAGTTTTGATTGGAATATTAGGGTTTATAGCCTGTTTTGCATTTTCACTCGGACCAGTAATGTGGGTATTACTATCAGAGTTATATCCATTAAAATATAGAGGATTAGCCATAGGTGTAATTGCCTTTGTCAACTCGTTAATCAGCTTTTTAGTGCAGTTAGTTTTCCCTTGGGAATTATCAAACTTAGGAAACGCACTCACCTTTTTTATATTTGGGACGATTGCGTTAGTTGGCTTTTTTATAATGTTAAAAATAGTACCAGAAACCAAAGGTAAATCTTTGGAAGAACTAGAAATGGAGTTAGTTGTAACTTAGTAAAAGTTTATTAAAAGAAGCGAAGAATTGTTATTACATAATTTAGATTCATATAATATTCTAAAGTTTTAGTAAGTAAATTTCTTTAATAAGCATTTCTCAATTATGAACATACCTAAAAACACACACATTAATCTTTCTCAAATACTCAATCAAAAAAAATGAGCTTTGAAGGTTCGGGCTCGCAAAAATTGTAAAAACCTGTAATTTTTAAATTACAGGTTTTTAATTTTGTATGGTCTTACGGTTTAGTTTTTTAAAACTTTTAATGTAGTTGCTTCTCCTTTATCGTTTAAAACCTTCAGAAAGTAAATTCCTGAAGGTGCATTAATTTCAAAAGATATCTTATGTGCGTTATTAAATTTTTGGGAAAGTATTGTGTGTCCAACCATGTTTGTCAATGTTATATTAATAGTATTGTATAGACTATTTAACTGAACCATTACTTTTTTGTTGATAGGATTATTTAAAAGATGAATATTGTCTTTAAATTCATTATTTTCAATTCCAAGAGTTGTTAGTAATGTTACTGTTATAGTAGAATTTGTAGCGACAGAACCACAATTTTGTGCAGACATTTGAAATTCATAATTTCCGCTAGTGGGCGGAGTAAAGTTAAATGAAGCGTCGTCTCCACATCCAGATCCTGAATATCCAACTGGAGCGCCTCCTCCATCTGAAAAAATTGTAATTTCAGAATCATATGGAGTTCCACATGATGTTATTAAATATGTGCTTCCTGCAGTCATGTTATTTATTTGTGCGTGTTCATTCCACCAAATTGTTGTACAAAGTGTATTTGGATTACCAACAACAAAGGTAGATGCATCCATATCTGCGCAAAAATCTGTAGCTCCATTATATGAACATTGCGCATTAATAAATTGCATGCTTATTAATACTAAAAAGAAAAAGTAAATTTGTTTCATAATTTGTAGTTTATAGTTTTATTAGGAGAAAACGATATTTTAAGCAGCAGCTTTGTTAATGATGCTTTCCAGTTCTTTAAAAGTTTTTTCTTGTGTTCCTTTTAGCAATGCTTGTTTTATGAAACCTGCTATAATTTCAATAATATTTCTACGCACTTTTACACTTTTTCCAAAATATGCATGCATCATTTTATTGGGAATAATATGGTTAACCTTCACAGTATCTTTATTCGCGAAAAATACTTTTACAGCATGCATTCCGCTTTTTTTAATAATAATACATTGCTCCATTTGACCATTAACATCTGTTCTTTGCTCCCAAATATCATACTCTTTTGAACATTCAAATTTTGATTCTTTTTCTAAAAACGTATATAGTTTTTCTAAAGAATTGTAGTCCTTTTTAATTTCAATTAAATTTTCCATATGTTTGATTTTAAATTAGTTAATAACTACTTTTTTTGTGTATGTTCTGTTCAAAAAGTTTAGTTTTAAAATGTAGATACCTTTTGCTAAAGAATTTGTAACGATTGTATTTTCTGTTCCTGATGCCGATTTTGAGCCAGAAATATCATACATAGTATACTCTTTAAACTTAGCATTATCAGGATACATTACGCTAATTTCATCTATAGTTGTAATCACTTTTATATGATTAACTAATTCAAAATTAGAAACGCTTAATACATCTTCTGTTACTGTATTGAAACCTGTCCATAATGCGCCTGCATCTGTAACATAAGCCGCTGTTGTACCTGTTGGTATGTGAAGATCAATGTTTCCACGCTCAATGATACCAAATGTATCTCCTGTTCCAGTTACTATAGTTGGAGGAGTTGTGCTCTCTGAAGTAACACTTATTAAAGAGTTTCCAATAAAGGCAGAACCTCCAATGCTATTGATATTACTGTGGAGTACAATACTGGTTAATAAATTGTTGCGAAAAGTAATGCCGCCTATGCTTGTTATGTTGCTAATAAAATTAATGTCAGTTAATTGGTTAGAATTAAAAACTCCATCAGGAAGAACTGTAATGTGATCTGGAATTGAAACACTACTTATTAAATTATTACTAAAAGCAAATTCATCAATAGTATTGACATTGGCAGGAATAATAATACTAGATAATTGATTGTCTTTAAAAACAGCATTAGCTATTGTAGTTAAATTATTAGGAATCGTAATATTGCTTAGTTGATTATTTTCAAAAGCACTACCAGCTATAATGGTTACACTATTAGGAATTGTAATATTAGCTAATTGATTATTTCTAAACGCAGCAGCACCAATATCAGTGATCGTATTAGGAATAGTAACATTTGTTAATTGATCATTTTCAAAAGCAGCAGCTTTAATACGAGTAACACTAAATGTTACCGAGTTATTAGTAACCGAGGCTGGAATATTTACAACTGTTCCTCCAGTGGTGTCATAATCATTAATTTGAACTGTGTTTGGTGATGAAGAAGTAATTTGATATGTAAAATAACCATTTACAAACGTTTGCGAATGTCCTATAAGATTTACAAATAGGATTATTAAAATAAGTATAGTTTTTTTCATTATTTTCTGTTTAAGTTTTAAGGGAATCATTTTTAAATTTCAATAAAAGATCAGTGATAAGGATGTAATGATTATAACTATTGCAATAAATTTTAAAATTCTCATCTTATATTTAAAGTTTAGGGGATTCATTTTGAGTTAAAGAATAAAGCTTTTAATTAAACATTGCTCAATTAAAAGCTCTATAGAACTTTCCTAAATGATTAATGGAATCATTTTTTAGCCATTAGCGGCATGAATTTCTTCTTCTTTAGAAACTTCTTCATTAGGATCTGTAATTGGTGCCTCTGAAGTTTGGTTTTGATTTCTAGTTTGAGTTCCTCCAGTAATCTTACCTAATAATGTTACATTAATTTTGAAAACTTCTAATTTTTGATGTTTCATGATATTATATTTTTAAGTTAATAATGATCCAAAGAAACTTCTTTGTGGAATAAAAATAAACCATTGATAGTGGCGCTTTATAAAAGCTCATTGCTAAGTGATAAACGCTTTCGATATTGGGATAAAAGGAATCTTTGTATGATTCAAATTTTAAATTTGATATACATATAAATAGCTGAGGTTTGTAAATCGTAGTCAAATGAAAGTTAAGACTTCTAGTTTGTTAAGATTATTCTCTACAAGTGTAATTTACGGTTGATACAAGTATTTAATTTTAATAAATAGTATCTTATAAATAAGAGATATGTGTTTTAATTCTAGTTTCGAAATAAAAAACAGGATCACAATTATTTAGTTGTCGAAAGTCTCAAAAAAAAGATTCTGAATAAGAATAAAAAATGCCTTTATCTAAAGAGTAACTTTATGCACTGTATCATTATAAAGGTAGTATTCGTATGTAAAAGTGATGAACGTACATGAAATAGTGACAAACGATTTTATATGTTTTTGTTGAAGTTTCCTTATTGTTTAGAATAATAATATTTTTGTCAAACAACTCATTCTCATGCTAAAGAAAAAGTATTACTTTTTTATTATTGCGACATTGTTTTATTGCGTTTCTGTTACTGCGCAAAATTATGTGTACCAACATTTCTCTGTAGATGATGGTTTACCTAGTTCAGAAGTATATGATGTATATCAAGATAAACAAGGATATATTTGGTTTGCAACAGACAAAGGACTTTCTCATTACAATGGATACGAGTTTAAAAACTATACAACAAGTGATGGTCTGCCCGGAAATACAATTCTAAAATTTTACCCTCAAAAAAATGGACAAATTTGGTGCTATGAATATCATACGCAAAAACTATTTTATTTTAATGAAATGTTTGATGGTTTTCATTTGTATGAATACAATGATGTTTTAAAGAAAGAACTTAGAAGAGGTAGCATTATAAAAAGTATTTCTCTTATAAATAATGATATATATATAGGCGGATATTTTATGAATGGATTTACAAGTATAAATGATAAAGGGAAGCTAGTAAAAAAGTATGTGGATGAGAATTTTTATACTGAATATCATGAAGATATGAAGTTTGGTATTAAAAATGGAGTTTTTTTTATGTCATCTAATATTCCAGAAAAAGAACCAATAATATATATAGAAAGAGGATCAGTATCTAATAACATAAATGGAATTTCTTTAGATAATGACATGAGTATATTTATGGCAAATCAGGAAGTTTTGATTAAAAAAAAATTAACTGATCATATCATATACAACAAAAAAACACCAATCGGAATAAAAGTAATAAATGATGATTCCTTTTTTATAGGGTATAGAAATGGTGGTGTTAAAATTGTTGATTATTGCGGTGAAACACTTAATGAATTCTTGCCTAACGAATCAGTGTCTAATTTTTTAATAGACAATGAAGGAGGTTATTGGTTTACAACGGTTACATCAGGTGTCTATTATATTAAAAATGCAGAAATCCAAAGTATCGAAACTAATAAAGTTGTATCGTTAACAAAAGATGATGATGATAATTTGTTTCTAGGTTTTGAAAACGGTGATATCGCCAAAAAAGCAAACGATTCCATACAAAACATTTACACTTCTACATATGAATATCCTTCAACAATAGTAGAGTTTAACACTAGTACGAATGCATTATATGGCGTGTCCGATCGTAAAATAATGAACTTTAATACAAAAGAAGTTATTTGGGGCAATTACGTAAGGAGTCTATCATTTGCTAGAAATAAGTCATTTTTATCTTCAAATTTAACATATATCTTAGAGAAAAATAAAGACAATTTCAGGAGAACTGATGTGTCATTTTTAATACAAGATGTCGTTTGGTATAATGACACTATTTTAATAGCAACTTCAGATGGTTTGTATGTGAAGAAACAAGATTCAGTATTTAATATAGCAAATAAATTAAACGTATTAAAAAGTAGGTTAGATGATATAGATGTAAATTATAATACAAATAAAGCTTATATAGCTTCACAAGGTTCAGGTGTTATAGTATACGGAGATACTGTTTATAATATTTCCAAAAAAGAAGGAATTTCTAGTGATATTATCAATGAAGTACATATAGAAAATGATTCCATAATATGGGCATGTACAAATAGTGGTTTAAATAGAATAGTATTTCAAAACAATGATGAATATTCAATTACGACACTGACCAAAGAAGATGGTTTGATAAGTAATGAAATAGAAGATGTAGAAATTATAAATGATACTGTTTGGGTCGGAACTGTAAAAGGGTTGTGTTATTTCTCAAAAAAAATAGTAAACCAGAAGGAAAAGGCAAAAGCTAATTTTTTATCTCTAAATGCAATTACAGTTAATGGAGAACAGCAGCAACTAAATGACAAGCTCAGTTTGTCATATTCTGATAATAAACTGAGTTTTCATTTACAGGCTATAACGTATAAATATACTGAAAATATAAGGTATCAATACAGATTAAAAGAAACTGGAGAAGTCTGGGAACAAACGACAAATAGAGTAGTATCCTTTCCTTCATTAAGTCCTGGGAAATATACTTTTGAAGCCAAAGCATGTGTGTTGAACAATTGTACTGATACTACTGTATCGAAAGTATTTATAATTCATCCTCCATTTTGGAGAACAAACTGGTTTTATGCATTAAGTATTCTTCTATTCTCTGGACTTATTTACATATTCTTTAAAATAAGAGTGCTAACGTATAATAAAGATGTGATAAGAGAATTGATGCGTTTGATTATAAAATATTTAAAAAGAAAAGAAAAATATCTTTTAGTCAGATCAAATGGAGAAGATATAAAAATAAGTACCCATAAAATACTGTACCTAAAATCACAAGGGAATTATTTGGATATTATTACCAAAGATGAAACGTACACAATACGTTGCAAAATAGGAACATTTATTCATGAAACTCCCGATCCTTTAGAATATTTGCGTATCCACAAATCACATATAATTCGTATTGATCAAGTATCTGCAAAAGGTAGAAATTGGGTGGTTATCAACAAAGAAAAAATTGCTGTTGGTAAAACCTATTTGAAAGAACTTGATAATATAAAATTGTAGAATTTCTATTTGTCACTATTTTTACTTCTTTCGTCACAAACCTAGTAATAGAAGGTGTTTTTATATTATAGCCGAATATTTTTGCGCATTGTAATTTTCTAAACATTTTATAATGATAAAAAAAATACTTTGTGTTATTGTCTTATTTCCAATTATAATTATTGCTCAGAATACCTATGTTCCTGATGATAATTTTGAACAAGCGCTTATTGATTTAGGGTATGATTCAGGATCATTAGATGATTATGTTCCTACTGCAAATATAAATACCATTACTGACTTAGATGTTGGACAAAACAATATAACTGATTTAACAGGAATTGCAGACTTTATAGCGCTTCAAACGGTAAGAATTTCAAATAATCAAATACTAACAGTCGATTTTACAAGTAATAGTAATTTAACTCATATATATGCTACATTTGGGGATTTGACAAGTATTGATATTACAGGTTTAACAAATTTAGAAGAAGTATATCTTACATTTAATAATTTGACGAGTTTAGATGTGAGTTCAAATACTTCACTTACAAAACTTGAGTGTAATGCTAATAACATCACAAACCTTAATGTAAATAATAGCTCATTAATAGATTTAGTTTGCTCTGGAAATGATTTAACAACATTAGACCTTTCTGGAACTACTGCTTTGAAAATATTACAAATTAATGGAAATCAATTTGCAGAAATTGACCTCAGTAACAATACAGATCTTTTCTTTTTAAATCTAATTGGAAACCCAATTGAAGGATTAGACCTAAGTAATAATGTATTGTTAGAAACGCTTTACCTAAATTTAAGCGCTAACCTAACTACATTAGAGCATTTAGATTTAAGCAATAATCCACTCCTAAAAGGATTGTATGCCGAATATGCAACAAATCTGAAAACCATAAACCTAAAAAACGGAAACAATACTGCGATTACTACATTTTATGTAACTGATACTCCAAATCTTACCTGTATTGAAGTTGATGATGCAACATATAGTACTAACAATTGGACTTCTGTTGATGCGCATGTAAGTTTTAATACGGATTGTAATTATCTATACACATATGTGCCAGATAATAATTTTGAACAAGCTTTAATAGATTTAGGATATGATTCTGGAGTTTTGGATGATTATGTATTGACAGCAAATATTAGTGGAATCACAACTTTAGATATAAGCAACAAAGGAATCGTTGATATAACTGGAATAGAAGATTTTTCAATGCTAACTAGCTTAAACTGTCAAAACAATCTAATAGCAGCAGTGGATTTAAGTAATAATACACAGCTAGAAACATTAATTCTATGGCAAAACTCACTGAATTCAGTAGATCTAAGTGCAAATACTTCTTTAACATATTTAGACATTGATGAAAATAATTTGACAAACCTAGATGTAAGTGCCAATACGCTTTTAGTAGAACTATATTGTAATAACAACCAACTAACAACTGTAGATGTAACTGCCAATACACAACTTCAACAATTTCAATGTGCAATCAATCAAATCTCTAGTGTAAACGTAAGTAACTTAACAAATCTCAACACATTAGTGACCTATGAAAATCAATTGACAAGTATTGATGTAACTGCAAATGCTGGTTTAGAAATTTTATCCGTTGGAGACAATCTTTTAACAACAATTGATATTTCAAACAATGTATTATTAAAAGAATTTTATGGAAGTTACAATCAATTTACTACAGTAAATACAAGTACAAATACACTTTTAGAAAGGTTTGAAGCAGGCTTTAATCAAATAACAAACCTAGATTTTACTACAAATACCTTAGTATATCGTATTGCAGTTCCTGATAATTCGTTAGCAGGATTAAGCCTAACAAACAACACACAACTAACTGTACTATCAATTCACTCCAATAATGTAATATACCTAGACGTAAGTAACAATACGTTGTTAGACCAACTATATTGTAATAATAACAATCTTGCTGGACTCAATGTTCAAAACGGAAACAATACAAATTTTCAATACTTTTTTGCAGGCTCAAATCCTAATTTAGGCTGTATACAGGTCGATGATGCTAGTTGGAGTAATACACACTGGACAAACATTGATCCATCATCTACTTTTAGTACTAGTTGCAGTACTCCACAACGAACGTACGTACCTGATGATAATTTTGAACAAGCGCTAATTGACTTAGGATACGATTTTGGTCCATTAGACGATTATATATATTCAGAAGCAGTAGAATTGCTTATATATTTAGATGTTTCAGACAAAAATATAGTAGATCTTACAGGTATTGAAAGCTTTGGTTTGCTAGAAATTTTAGACTTCCACAATAATGATGTAGTTACTGTTGACTTAAATAATAATATTCAACTAAAAAGACTTTTTTGTAACAACAATCAACTAACGAGTTTAGATGTTGATGGATTAGGTTTTCTAAATACTTTAGATGTTAGCGACAACGCACTCACAAATATTTCCACAGGAAACAATACTCAACTTACTCATTTTTATTGTAATAATAATCAATTGACAAGTGTTTATCTAGAAGAAAACGGATTGCTATATCACTTTGAATGTGGCGATAATATGATAACGAATTTAGATCTATCTTTCAATACTAGCTTATTCCATTTAGATTTCAGAAATAACCAAATAAGTACAATTAACTTAAGCGGTTTAACATCTTTAGGTATACTAATAGGGACAAACAATGCTTTAAGTACTATAAATTTAAATTCAACTGGATTACTCTATTATCTATATCTAGGCGAAAACATGCTCACTTCTGTGAATACGACTAACATGTCAAATTTATGGGTGTTAGACCTTCATGACAATCAAATAGGAACACTCGATGTTTCTAACAATCAAAATTTATTACAATTTAGTGCTTCAGATAATTCGTTAACTGAATTAAATATTCAGAATGGAAACAATACGAACATGACATTCTTCAATGTGCTAAACAACTCAAGTCTAAATTGTGTTTTTGTAGATAATGCCAATTGGAGTACGACGAATTGGCCAGACAAAGATGCTACAGCTACGTATGTAAACAATCAAACAGAATGTAATTTACTAAGTGTTGAAGATACTGAAATGTCAAGTCAATTGACTGTATATCCAAACCCAAGTAGTACATCTACAAACATAGGTTTTGGTAAGAGTTATGCAAAAGTTACGATAGACATATATGATGCAATAGGAAAACAAGTTTTTACAGCTAATTACAACAATGTAGATAGGATAAAACTAAACACAACTAATTACACAGCAGGAATATACTTCATAAAAGTAATCATCGAAAATCAGCAAGAAACGATCAAATTGATTGTAAAAAAATAAACATCCTTAAAATATAGTACTAATCTTATCAAGCTGAGTTTTCCTTCTGAGAAAGATAAAAGTGAAATTCAGTTTATCATAAACAAAGAGAAAATGAAAATAAAACTATCAAACATAATTAAGTTTACAACAATTTTTCTGTTTACAACAATTACCTGTAATGCTGCAGATTTAATAGTAAGAAATGGCGGAGCTGGAGGAACATACGCAACCATATCAGCTGCAATAACTGCCGCAACTGATGGTGATAGAATCATCATACGACCAAAACCTTCGAATGTTCCTTACTTAGAAAGTTTAACTATAGATAAATCATTAACATTTGTCAGTGAAATTCATGGTGACAAGTATGAAGTACAAGGAAATATCAACCTTGCGTTTGTTTCTAATAGAAAAATTATAATTCATGATCTTAATTTGATTAATTTCAGATCTATCTCTGAAAATGGTTCTAGTTTTCTACCAACTGATACAGAACGAGCCGAAGTATATATTATAAATAGTACTATTTCTGGTGATATTTTATTAGACTATGCACGCTCAACAATAAATGTTTTTGGATCTAGTTTTGATGAATTAGAATTTGTACATGGAAAAATTATTGGAAATGAAGGAAGAGAAATACGCCTTAATTATGAAGGCGGAAATAATGCAGTATCTAATGAGGACGTTTATATCATTGCCAATAAAATAATTAATGGTTCTCTACAGTGTGAACCACGTTACAACCTAAACATATACAATAATTTTATTCAGGCAAACTCATCTTCACAAATACCATTAATTTTAGCAACTGGAAGCGTTGGTTCATCATATACGTATATGGTTGTAAATAATTATATAGAGACTACAAATACTCATACTGTTCAAGTAGCAACATCTTCTTCTGGAATGTCCATTAATTTAATTAATAATATTATCAATGCGCAAAATTCAATACATTATGAAGTTTTAGTAAATTCTTCCAATCCTTATGTTCAATTAATCAACAACATGTCTCCTACAGATTTTAGAGTTAATAGTAATGCAGATGTAGATACAAATAATACCGCCAATGCTACACTATCAACTACAGACTTTTTTACCACAGGCGATAATATCAATGCTGGGGTTTCGGATGCTATTTATACAGATATTGATTTAACAGTAAATGATATTGGTCCTTACGGCGGATCGTTTACTTGGGCAAACTTTTGGACTGGCGAAGTGCAAAAGCCGCATATTAGTTTTTTGAATACGCCTAGAACAATTTTTAACGGCACCACAACTTTTGAAGTAAATGGAATAGGAACTACTAATTAATTGCAACATGAAATACTATAGTTTATTTTTTCTGTTATGTTTTAGTATTTGCTCTTTTAGTCAAGTTAATTTAAGTGATACAGAATATTTTTGGGATACAGATGCAGGTGAAGGGAACGGAATTGCTTTTTCTGCAACGGATGGCAATTTTAATAATGCTTTGGAAGCTATTCTAGAAAGCGGAATTACAGTTCCTGCTACAGGTTTACATACGTTTAATATTCGATTAAAAAACTCAAATAATGTTTGGGGACCAATTTTTACGCAAGTAATAAATGTGAGTTCCGATATTGTTGCAGCTTCAACGACTTTAGCTGATGCGGAATATTTTTGGGATACAGATCCAGGCGAAGGCAGCGGAACTTCTTTTTCTGCAACCGATAGTAATTTTAATAATGCTTTAGAAGCTATTCTAGAAAGTGGAATTACAGTTCCAGCGACTGGTTTGCATACATTTAATGTGAGATTAAAAAACTCAAACAATACTTGGGGACCAATCTTTACGCAAGTGGTAGATGTAAGTTCGGACGTTGTTGGTCAATCAGTAACTTTAATTGATGCCGAATACTTTTGGGATACTGATCCTGGAGAAGGTAACGGCATTGCCTTTTCAGCAACTGACAATAATTTTGATAATGCCTTAGAATATCTATCTGAATCATCAATTGACATTATAAATCCAATAGGAACTCACGCATTCAATGTACGTATTAAGAACTCTAACAACATTTGGGGACCTGTATTTACACAAGTAATAGGTGTTGAAACTACGTTAAGTATAACGGAGAATTCTTTTGGAGAAACATTTATTTTAGCTCCAAACCCTAGTCGTTCAGCTACAAACATAAAGCTAGGTTCTCAATATGCTAAAATTCAACTTCAAGTGACAGATATGTTAGGAAAACGAATCTTTGTTGCTAATTACAATAATACAGATACTATAAGATTAAGTACCGCTAATTACACAAAAGGAATGTACCTTGTGACAGTAGTTTCTGAAAAGAAAAAAGCGACGATTAAATTAATAGTCAAGTAATCTATAACATAGGATAAATTAAAAATGTGTTTTTACACAAAGGTTTATCTCCTTCAAATACGCAATCAAAAAAATTAAATTTTGAAGATTCGGACTCAAAAGAGCGAACAAATTAACATTCTTGTTTTTTGTTCGCTTTTGCTATTGTTTTAAACTTACAAATAATGAAAGGGTTAGATGAGGTAGAAACTTAGTAAGATTGCTGAGTCGAGTATGACATTATAAGATATATAACGGTTTTTTATTACTTCGTTAAACATAACATTTTCATTTTGCTATCTCAAAGACAAGAAGTAAATTACACAAACTTTAATTGATATTAATAAATATATAACGACCTAAACCATTTTTAATAACAAGATGATTAAAAAGAAGCACATATTATTAATACTATTAGCAGCAATTTTAGGAAGTTGTGTCAAAAATGAAAAACAGGTTGAACAACAAAATTTTGATTATTTAGCCTTCAGTAAAAATGTGTTAAACTACAAGGTTACTCCTAAACACAAATTTGATAAAACTGGTTTAATGTTTTCAGATCAAGGAGCTTGGTTTGGATATAGTTTACAAGATTCAATATCAAATAGTGTAGGTTTTTCAGGTCCTTTTTTAATGACACAACAAAATGGAGTTTGGAGTAGTCAATCACTTGCTAGCTTAAGTCTAAAAGGAGAAAACAATTCTAAAATTATAAATTGGAACACTTCTCTAAAATCGCAACATAGTTTTTCTAGTCATTTAGAACAAACCTTTCAAAATGAGCAACTTCAAGTAAAACAAGAACTTGTATATGCATCCGGTCACACGGCGCTTCAAAAAATAATCATAACAAATACTACTTCTAAAGGCATCACGCTTCATCCTTCGGTAAGTGGAAAATTATTCGACATTGATATTACAGTAACTTCTGAAGATGAAACTATTGTGCTTTCATCTAAAAAATCGAATGCCAAAGGATATATAAAATTTCTTGAGGAATCAACATCAATAATGACTGTGGAAGATTATTACAATGCACATTTTGAAACATTATTTTTGGAGCCAGGAGAATCAAAAACCTATATCATAAGTCAAACTTTTATATTTCCTGAATATTCTTGGGAAGATGAAAAAGGGTACATTACTTCCAGTAACTTTGATGCTATTCTGAAAGAAAGAAAACTAGAAAAAAACAACCAACTAAAGGCACTTATTACGAATCTAAAACATACATTCAATGATTCTATTTACAAGCAAGTTATAACGAAAGCACAGCTAACATTACAAAACAATTGGCGTATTCCTGCTGGAGAAATTAAACACGAAGGTTTATTTCCAAGTTATCACTACAAATGGTTTAATGGGTTTTGGTCATGGGATTCTTGGAAACATGCTGTTGGACTTTCCTATTACGATACTAATTTGGCTAAAAAACAAATCAAATTAATGTTTGAGTTTCAAGATGATGATGGTTTTGTTGCCGATTGTGTATATCGAGATACTACTATTGAAGCTCATAATTATAGAGATACAAAACCGCCTTTGTCAGCTTGGGCTGTTGCCAAAATTTATGAAAAAGATAAGGATATTGAATTTGTAAAATATATGTATCCGAAACTTGAAAAATATCATCAATGGTGGTATAATAAGCGCGATCATGATAAAGATGGATTGTGTGAATATGGTTCTACAGATGGTAGTTTAGTTGCAGCAAAGTGGGAAAGCGGAATGGATAATGCCATTCGTTTTGATGATTCTAAAATTCTTAAGAATGGTGAAGATGCCTATTCGTTAGATCAAGAAAGTGTAGATTTAAATGCATACTTATATGCTGAAAAACTATATTTAGCGCAACTTTCTGAAGCATTAAAAAATAAAGATGCATTACAATATAGAAATGAAGCAGAAACCTTAAAAGCAAAAATTCAAAAACAATTTTATGATGAAATAGATGGCTGGTTTTATGATACTTCATTAGATGGAAAAACATTTATAAAAGGAGAAGGAAGTGAAGGTTGGACAGCTCTTTGGGCAAATGCAGCCACACAAAAACAGGCGGAAGCAGTAAAAATAAAAATGATGGATTCTGCAAAATTTTATACTAAAGTTCCGTTTCAAACAATGAGCGCAGATCATCCAAAATTCGATCCTTTAAAAGGCTATTGGCGTGGACCAAATTGGTTAGATCAAGCATATTTTGGTGTCAAAGGTTTGCGCAATTATGGTTTTCATGCGGAAGCAGACAAAGCAACAATTCAAATCATAAAAGGAGCAGAAGGGTTACTAGGAAAAGGAAAAGCGATTCGTGAAAATTATCACCCATTAACTGGTAAAGGCTTACACGCTCAAAACTTTAGTTGGAGCGCTGCTCATATCATACAATTACTATCAAAATAACATGGATTACAACGCTATAAAAATTACAATAAAACAAGCTGAAAACATTCTCTTTGAGCTTTTTAATATAACAGGAACAGCAGTTGTTCTTCCAGGTGAAGTAGATTTTAATTTTAGAATAAAAATAGAAAATGAAGAAGGCTATATTTTAAAAATATCTCGACCTGATGAAGATGAAAACTATTTAGACTTTCAGCAAAAACTATTACAATTTTCAGATCATAACGGTAAAAACCTTATTACTCCAAAAGTTATAAAAGACATAAACGGGAATGCTATTTCTGAGATTACAGATGATGTTGGTAACACGCGAAAAGTACGTTTGTTAACGTGGATTTCAGGAAGAGTTTGGAGTAGTGTAAATCCACAATTAGACACTTTACGTCTTAGTCTAGGAGAACAATGTGGTTCTTTAACAAAAGCATTAGATGGATTTGATCACCCAGAAGCGCATCGCAAATTTGTTTGGGACGTAGCACAATCACTTTGGACAAAAGAGCACCTTAATTTATTTGCTGAAGAAGAACGAACAATTCTTTCAACGTTTCAACAACAATTTGAAGATTCTCAAGAAACATATTCTAAGCTGCGAAAAGCAGTTGTACATAATGATGCAAATGATAATAATGTCATTGTTTCCGATGATGTATTAAATCCAACTGTAAAAGCAGCTATTGATTATGGAGATGCCATTCATACACAAATTATCAATGATGTAGCTATCACCTGTGCATATGCAATTATGGGACACAATGATCCATTAACTGCTGCATTACCAATCATAAAAGGTTATCATGCTAGCTTTCCTTTGCAGGAAGAAGAACTAATGTATTTATACACAACTATAGCAATGCGTTTGGTCATTACTGTAACGAAATCTGCGATCAATAAAATTAAAGAACCAACTAACGAATATCTATTAATTAGCGAAAAACCAGCTTGGGAAGTGTTAAAAAAGTGGCATTTGATTCATCCTGAATTTGCTGAACTTAATTTTAGAGAAGCCTGTGGTTTTACAGCGCATCCAAATCAAAGTACGTTTGAAAATTGGGCACGTAAAAATGATTTTAAACTCTCTGATTTGTTTCCCACTATTGCTAAAAATGAAGTATATCATTTAGACTTAAGTGTATCTAGCAAATGGATTGGACATCAGGAAGAATTTAATGACTTAGAACTATTTCAGTTTAAAATAAATCAACTTCAAAAAACAATTCCTACTAAAATTATTGCTGGAGGATATTTAGAACCACGACCAATATACACTTCTACAGAATATGACATTGTTAAGAATAATGGTCGCGAAAGTAGAACCATTCATTTAGGTGTTGATTATTGGTTACCCGAAAATACTGCTGTTCATGCGTTACTTGATGGAGAAGTAGTTATTGCTGTAAATGACGCAGGGAATAAAGAATATGGTGGTTTGGTAGTTTTAAAACACAACATAGATAATATCTCATTTTATACCCTATATGGTCATTTAACGGTTTCAAGCGCAACGCAACATGCTATTGGAGATCATATTAAAAAAGGAGCAAAAATAGCAGAATTAGGCAATTATCCTGAAAACGGAAATTGGGCGCCACATTTACATTTTCAAATAATGCTTTCTTTGTTTAATTATACAAAAGATTTTCCTGGAGTAGCATATTTTAGTGAGATAAACACATGGAAAAGTCTTTGTCCAAATCCAAATTTATTATTTAAATCGGATGCTTTACAACAAAGCGATACAATTACAAACGATGAATTACTCAACTACAGAAAACGACATTTAGGCAAAAGCCTAAGTCTTCAATATAAAGTGCCTATTAAAATGGTGCGCGGAGCTGGTCAATATCTAATGGATCAATATGGACGTAAATACCTTGATACGGTAAACAATGTAGCGCATGTTGGTCATGAACATTATAGCGTGGTAAAAGCAGGCCAAGAACAAATGGCATTGATTAATACCAATTCGCGCTACTTACATGAAAACATCAATACTTTAGCCAAAGAATTAATCGAGACATTACCGCCAGAACTTTCTGTGTTGCATTTTGTAAACTCAGGTAGTGAAGCAAATGAATTAGCCATGCGAATGGTGAAAGCAAATACAGGCGAACGCGATATTATTGCAAGCGAAGTTGGTTATCATGGAAATACAAACATGTGTGTTGATATCAGTTCCTATAAATTTGATGGTAAAGGCGGAACTGGCGCACCAGAGCACACTCACATTTTTCCAATGCCTGATGCTTTTAGAGGAAAATACAGAGGTGAAAATACAGCAGATGCGTATGCTGAAGAAGTGCAAAAACAAATCGATATTGTTCACAATAAAAAACGTGGTGTAGGAGCATTTATTATTGAACCAATTATTAGTTGTGGTGGACAAGTAGAATTGCCAGAAGGTTTTCTAGCGAAAGCTTATGAGAAAATTAGAGCAGTTGGTGGTTTGTGTATTTCCGATGAAGTACAAACAGGTTGTGGACGTATGGGAAAAACCTTTTGGGGATTTCAATTGCATAATGTAATTCCGGATATTGTGACCATCGGAAAACCGTTAGGAAACGGACATCCTATTGCTGCAGTAGCGTGTACCCAAGAAGTCGCTGATAAATTTGCGAACGGAATGGAATACTTCAACACGTTTGGTGGAAATCCAGTTTCTTGTGCTATAGCCACTGAAGTATTGCGAACAGTAAAAAGAGAAAAACTTCAAGCAAATGCTTTAGAAGTTGGCGAATATTTAAAAACGGAACTCAAAAAACTAGCGATAGAATTTCCAATTATAGGAGATATCCGTGGACAAGGTTTGTTTTTAGGAATTGAATTGGTTGATGTAAATTTGAATCCATTAGCCGAACAAACAGATTATTTAGCCAATAGAATGAAAGATCATGGAATCTTAATGAGTACAGACGGACCAGATCACAATGTATTAAAAATAAAGCCTCCAATTGTATTCACCAAAGAGAACGCAATAGAACTATTAGTTTATTTAAAGAAAATCTTCGCAGAGGATTTTATGAAGCAAATCTAATCTCCAATAAAACATATTTTTTTATCAAAAAACAATCAAGCACATGACCAAACGTTTATTTAATTTTTCAGCAGCAATACTCTTACTATTTTTAGTTGGATGTAAATCTACTCAAGACACACAAACGATAGTAAAAGAAGTTTCAACTTTTGAAAGATTGGCCGGCATAAAAAATGTTGTCAAAATAGAAAAAAGAAATCCTATCAGTCATTTTGATGAGAACTATGAAATTTGGTTTGAGCAACCTATAGATTACAACGATTTATCTAAAGGAACCTTTAAGCAAAAAGTATATGTAGGTTTTGAAAATAATACACTTCCAGTATTTGTGGAATTACAAGGATATGGAATTTACACAGAAAAAGCAGGAGAACTTGCAACGCATTACAAAAGCAATCAATTAACAATAGAACATCGATATTTTAATAATTCGCGCCCAGAAAATATTGAATGGAATACGCTTACAGTTGAGAATGCAGCAAAAGATCAAGCTAACATTATAAATGCTATTAGAAATGCTATCTATCCTGATGCTAAGTTTATCACAACAGGAATTTCCAAAGGTTGCCAAACAACAATGGCGCATCGTAGATATTTTCCAGAAAACGTAGATGCATGTGTATGCTATGTAGGTCCATTAAACTATCAAAGAGAAGATCCACGAGTATATGAGTTTTTAAAAAATGTAGGTACGCAAGAAGAACGTACTAAAGTAACTAGCTTTCAAGAATTATGTTTTGAAAATAGAGCTGAACTACTTAAAATTTTAGAAAAAACAGCTAAAGAAAGAGGAATGACTTGGGAATTTGGTGTAGAAAAAGCAATGGATTACACCATTTTAGAATATTCTTTTGCATTCTGGCAATGGGGAAATAAAGCTCAAAGTATTCCTCTTAAGACAACAGATATTCAAGAAATTTACAATCATTTAATTGCTGTTGTTGGTTATGGTTTCTTTGAGCGTAAAGCTGTAGATAATTTACAACCTTATTTTTGGGCTGCTTTAACAGAACAAGGAATTTACGGATATGAAACTGCTCCGTTTAAAAAATATTTAGGTACTGATGAAGTGTATAAGTTTGATTGGGCTTTCCCTGATGGAGTTTCTAAAAATTACGATTTAAAACCTATGCAAGAAATCAAATCATTTTTAGATACGGATGCACAAAAAATGATTTTTATTTATGGTGAATATGATGCATGGAGTGCTACTGCTGTAGAACTTAAAAATGATGCGAAAAACCGTGATATGTACAAATTTGTCAAATCGAAAGGAGATCATAGAACTCGTATTAGAAATTTCACCAAAGAAGAACGAGAAAAAATATATGCTATTATTGATAGTTGGCTTAAGTAATTTGATCATTAATAATGAAGCTAATTGCTTTTAAATCATAGATGTAAAACAAAAGATGGTATAAGTAGTCGGAAGTGATTATTTTATAATTTTGGTTAAATTGTGTTTATACACATTTCCAATTGGAATGATAGTTTCAGAAATTTTCAATCGATTTCCTTCGATGGTTTGTATCTTTTTTATCGCAATGATAAACGATTTATGAATGCGTAGGAACCGATTTTCGGGCAATGATTTTTCAAAATTTGTCAAGCGATCTAAAGTTGTAATTGTTTCATTTTCTAAATGAATTTTTACATAACTGCCTAAACTTTCCAGATAGAGAATATCGTCTAATTGTACTTGATGAATTTTTTTATCTCCTTTAATAAAGATGCGTTCAACGTTCGTTTCTTGAGTTGCCATTTGAATAGTTTTCGGTTTGGAACTTCCTTTTTCAGACAAATCCAATAACTTTTTATGATCTTGGGCTTTTTGTACAGCTTTCAAAAAACGTTCAAAACTAAACGGTTTTAATAAATAATCGATCACATTCAATTCGTAACCTTCCATTGCATACTCTTGATACGCAGTAGTGACAATAACTAACGGTGGATTTTTGAGCGTTCGTAAAAAATCTAATCCTTTTAGTTTTGGCATATTAATATCTAAAAAGATCAAATCAACTTCGTTTTCATGTAAATAATTGATCGCTTCAAAAGCAGAATGACACTCGTTCTCGATGGTTAAAAACGAGAGGTTGTCACAATAATTCTTTATAATTTTGTGCGCTAAAGGTTCATCATCTACAGTAATACAATTCATTAGATATTTAATTTTAAATCCACACAAAACACAGTTTCTTCTTTAGTAATATGTAATTCATGCGTATTTGGATAAATTAAAGATAATCTTCTTTTTACATTTTCAAGTCCTATTCCTATTTCATTTTTTTCATCGACTTCATTAAAATTATTCTCAATATGAAAATGAAGAAACTGTTCTTTTACAGTTAGTTTAATTTTTAAAAAAGCATCTTTTTCGAGCAAATCAAATCCATGTTTGAAGGCATTTTCTAAAAACACAATCAAAATCATGGGAGCTATTTGCAATCGATCATTCGTAATTTCTTTTTCAAAACTAATTTGTCCACGGTTATGATGTCGCATTTTTTGTAACGCAATAAAATTTTCCAAATATGTTACTTCACTAGTAAGAGAAACAGTTTCCTCTTTACAGTCATAAATGGTATAACGCATCATCTCAGAAAGTTTCAAAATAATATCCGGAGATTGATCTGATTTTTCAAGCGAAAGCGCATATAAATTATTCAATGTGTTGAAAAAGAAATGTGGATTAATTTGATTTCGTAATAGGGATAATTCTAGTTGAAGTCGATCATTTTCAATCTGTTTGATTCTAGAAAGTTGAATGAACCAACGATAGGAAAGGTTCAGTAATGTTGTAATCAACATAATAAACATCATGGCAAAAACTCCATTAAAAGGACTTTTCTTTTTCTCATTAATTTCATTAAACCAATGTTCGTCTATCCAAGGTTCTACAGTTCCTATAAATAATCCCCAAACAACAATTAATAAAATTAAAAACAGGGTGTATTGAATGTACTTTTTAGGAACAAGATATCTAGGAATCAACCAGTATACTATTAGGTATATAGCTGGAGCTAATAAAAAAATAATGCTTGATGAAGCTTGTAAAAAGTAGATTGAAAAAGTAGTAATAGATAAGGTTTCCCAAACTGAAATAGAGAATAGCATTGCAATACACACAGAAATACTAACTAATAGTAAAGCGTGTATGAGTATTTTTTTTTTGATAGATATCGTTTCCATAATTCGTACAATCACAAAAATATAAAAAGGAATAGAAGCGTCCTATTCTATTTAATAAACACGACATATTTACGCATGAACGCTTTGTTTTTATCAATAAACAAGGTTAAAGTATCACAGATGACTCTTTATGTTTAAAAACGGACTGTTGGTTAAAAAAAGTTGAAATGTAATTGGCTTAATTATTCTTTTGACACAAGATTTAAAAACATTCATCACATGAAGCTCACAATACAAAACTTAAACAAAACATATGCTAATGGAGTAAAAGCATTAGATAATCTTTCTTTAGAAATAGAAACAGGAATGTTTGGGTTATTAGGTCCAAATGGCGCAGGAAAATCTTCTTTAATGCGAACACTGGCAACACTTCAAGAAGCTGATACTGGAACTGCGTATTTAGGAGAAATTGACATCCTAAAAAATCCAATAGAACTCCGAAAAGTACTAGGTTATTTACCACAAGAATTTGGTGTATATCCTAAAATCACTGCGAAGCAATTGCTAGATCATTTGGCAATACTAAAAGGAATCTCACAACGAAAAGAGCGAAAAGAATTAGTGAATTATTTACTGCAAAAAGTAAACTTATACGAAAAACGAAACAAAGCTGTAAAAAGCTTTTCAGGAGGAATGAAACAACGTGTTGGTATTGCACAAGCTTTAATTGGAAACCCGAAACTTATTATTGTTGATGAACCAACTGCAGGATTAGATCCAGGAGAACGCAACCGATTTCACAATCTTTTAGCGGACGTAGCCGAAAATGTGATTGTAATTCTATCGACACATATAGTAGAAGATGTAAAAGAACTATGTCAAAATATGGCAATTATGAATCACGGAGAATTGATTTGTAAAGGAAAACCAGAAGCTGTTATTGAAGAATTAAACAATCAGGTATGGCAAAAAATGATACAGCGTACAGAATTGGAAAATTATGCCAATGATTACAAAGTAATATCTAACAAAATGGTAGGAGGAAAACCTTTAATTCATGTCCTAAGCGATAAAAACCCAGGTGAAGGATTTGAACAAGTACAACCTACATTGGAAGATGTCTTTTTTGCAAAAATCAATACGATTCAACAGTCTAACTAATCAAAAGCTATAGTATGTTTATAACATTTTTTCTCAAAGAAATAAAAACCGGTTTCAAAAGCCCGATGCTTTACATTTTTTTCTTCTTATTCGCGCTCATAACTACTATTGGAGTTGTCAATGAAAGGATTACACTTGGCGGATCGGTTGGAAATACATTTAAAAATGCGCCTTACATTATGTCGGTTTACATTGGCCGATTGTCATTATTTGCAGTACTCATTGCAACAGCATTTTTCAATAATGCTGCTTTAAAAGATTATCAGCACAATTTTAGTAGCATTCTTTTTAGCACCGCAATTGATAAGACGAGTTACTTTTTCGGGCGCTTCTTTGGCGCACTAATATTAGCTATTATTCCATTACTAGGAGTTTTCGTAGGATTTATGTTGGGAACGGACATGGCTGTTGATATGGAAATGATTTCCCCAAATAGAATGGGCGTTTTATATGGAAAAGCATTTGTAAATAACTTCTTCCTGTTCATTTTACCAAACATGTTTATTGTTGGCGCACTAATTTTTGCAATAGCAAATAAATGGAAAAGTACCATAGTATCTTTCATTGGAACAATTTTGATTATTGTTGGATATTTAATTTCTGGAGCATTTTTAAATGATGTAAGTACAGAGAGTTGGGCTGCATTGACAGATATTTTAGGAATCAATGCATATACAATTGATACAAAATACTTTACAAGTCTTGAGAAGAATACCGAAATCGTATCATTCAGTGGATTGTTAGTGTTGAATAGAATCGTTTGGATTGTTATTGCAACGGTAGTATTGGTAGCTTCATACCTGTCGTTTTCATTTACACAGAAAAATCAAAAAGTAAAAAAAGAGAAGAAAGCTATACTTACAGAAACGACGCAACTAGTTAGTTTGCCAAAGGCGAAAAGCAGTTTTGATTTCAAATCACAAAAAGCACAATTTATAAGCTTCTTTAAAATTAATTTCTTTACGCTATTTAAAAGTAATACGTTTAAAATTATGCTCATTATTGGCGCGTTAATTTTAATAAACAAACTTGTCAATGGACTTGAATATTATGGATTGCAATCGTATCCTGTAACCAATAAAATGTTAGATTTTAGTCGTCCAATAAGTATGATTGTTGGAATGATAATGTTAGTATTTTTTAGTGGAGAATTGGTTTGGAGAGCGCGCGCAAATCATATCAGTGGCGTTATTGACGGAACACCACACAATTCTTTAATAGTATTAATAGCAAAAATAGTTGCCTTAATAAGTATTAACGTAGTATTTGACATTTTCTTAATTATTGTCTCTATTATATATCAGTTATCAAATGGCTATACAAATCTAGAACTTGGCGTATATGCACTAGATTTTTTATACTCAGGATTGCCGTTATACATTACTTGGGCATGTATTTTCATTACGATTCAAATTGCTGTAAATCATAAGTATATAGCCTATTTCATTGCTGTGTTATTATTATTTCTGTTTGAATTTATTGTGGTTGATGCATTTGGAATTCAATCATATATGATGAATCTTGGGTTTACACCAACGTATACATATTCTGACATGAATGGTTTTAGTATCGCAGCAATTGCTAAAAATTGGTTCAATCTGTATTGGATTTTATTCGGAATAGTACTCGTAACTTTTACAAGTATTTTTTGGGTCAGAGGAAACTTAACCGGAATAAAAAATAGGTGGAAATCTGCTAAAAAACAATGGACAAAAAGTTACATCGTATGCTTAACAATTGTTTCAATTTTATTTGTAGCAACAACAAGCTTTGTGTACTACAATACGCAAGTAGTCAATGTATATCATTCAGTAGACGAAATTAAAGATATGCAAGAATCGTATGAAAAAAAATACAAGCAATACGATGGCGTTTTGCAACCAAAAATTACAGCTATTGATTATGATATTGCCATTTATCCAAATGAGCGAAATGTAGTAGCAAAAGCAAAAGTTACGATACAAAATAAAGGAAATCAAGCGATAGATTCTTTACATTATTCTTTGTTAAACTTTACAAGTTTTGGTAATGAAGGTATATTATTAAAAAAGTCCGATTGGAAAAAAAAGGTAACAATTCCGAATGCAGTATTAGTGCATAATGATACAACATTAGGATATCAAATCTTCAAACTGCATACGCCATTACTACCGAATGAAACGATGCAAATTGAATTAGAAACAACCTATACAAGCCAAGGTTTTGAAAATTCAGTATCTAACATTCGTGTAGTTCAAAATGGCACATTCTTCGATAGCTCTGATATTTTGCCAACTTTCGGATATGAAGTTTATAATGAAATTTCAAGTGCTAGTGATCGTGAAAATAGAGGTTTGGCAAAACATGAAGGAATGAAATCATTAGACGATGAACATGCAAAAGCAGAAAATTACATTACCAGAAACATGTCAGATTGGGTAAATATTTCAACAACGCTATCAACAGTAAATGATCAAATTGCAGTTTCGCCAGGAACTTTAGTAAAGCAATGGACTGAAAATGAACGTTCATATTTTAAATATAAAAATGATCATGTTTCATTAAACTTTACCAATTTTATGTCCGCCAAATATGAAGTGACTCGTAAAAAATGGAACGGAATCGACATAGAAATCTATTATCATAAAACGCACGATTATAATATTGACATTATGATTGCTGCGGTAGAAAAATCATTGAGGTACTATACAGAGAATTTTGGTCCGTATTATCACAAGCAAGCAAGAGTCGTAGAAATTCCTAGGTATTACAATTTTGCGCAAGCGTTTCCAGGAACAATGCCATATACAGAAGGTGGCGGATTTATTACAAATCTTTCAAATGTAGAAGATTACAACATCATCTATTCAACAATTGCACATGAAATTGCACATCAATATTGGGCACATCAAGTAATTGGCGCTAATGTGCAAGGCGCAACAATGTTGTCGGAGAGTTTTGCAGAATATTCATCCTTGATGGTTATGAAAAATGAATTGAAAGATCCTATTAAAATGAAGAAGCTATTAGCGTATGATTTTGAACGTTATCTCAAAGGAAGAAGTGCTGAAAATGGAGAAGAAAAGCCATTATATATCGTAGAAGATCAAGGATACATTCATTATGGAAAAGGAAGTTTAGTATTATACGCGTTACAAGAGTATATTGGAGAAGACAAAGTAAATGATGCATTGCGAGCATTTCTAAAAACATACGCGTACAAAGATGTTCCGTATCCAACAACATTAGATTTTTTAACCTATTTAGAACCGCAAATTCCAGCTGATTTAAAGTATGTGTTAACTGATTGTTAACTGATTGGTTAAAGAAGGTTACTTTATATGATTACAGTGTAACAAACGCGACTTATGAAGCAAAATCGAACGGAAAATTTGAAGTTACTATGGCCATTGAAGCTACTAAGTTTACTATAGATAGTGCTGGAAAATCACACGAAGTTGCACAGCACGATTGGGTTGAAATTGGCGTATATGCTGATGCTGAAGAAAAAGAATTGCTATTTGTAAAGCGTGTGCTAATTACAGCCAAACAGATGAATTTCACTTTTGAAGTAGACAAAATTCCTGCAAAAGCAGCTATTGACCCGAAACGTTTATTAATAGAACGTGTAATTGATGATAATGTGAGCATTGTAATTGAAACAATAAGGTAATGTATTATGTTGATTGTATGTTGTTTTTAGGATTTCTAATTTCTTTTAATAACGATTAACCAAAGAAAGTCAAACATTAATGTCTGACTTTCTTTGACTAAAAATACGTTTGAGATGTATTGTTATACTGGTTATTTAGGACATTGTTTCTCCGCTAGTTTTGAAAATTCTTTAAACTGCTTTTTTGTTTTCGTTATATTTTTTCCTAAGTTTTCAATTACAGTTCTTTTCCATCCTTTGTCTCCTATTGGATGTCTTTTTCCATTAGGCGGCATTACTTCGACAACTTTTGTCTTTTCACCCCAATAGTTTTTGCCAAAAAACCGGCTTATACATTCTTCATATTCCAATAATACAAAGACAGAATATCCGTTCATACCTATTAATTTTTTGTCAGCAGCTTTTTTAATTTTATCTAATCCTTTCGTAATTTTTCGAATCATGCTTTTTCCACCAGGAGATAAAGTTTTTCCAGGAGTTATAACGCTAAACACTTTTAAGAAAGTGAGTGCGTTTTTAAAGTCTTTAGCATCATCTACATCACGTCCTTTTGGTACAAATATAGTTTTAATGGCAGAGCAATCTCTAATGTCTCCTAATGTGCATTCCTCTTCAGGGTCATTTAGTAATAAAAATACAGGATTCATCAAAATTTCTAACTGATGTGCAATTCCTATTAATAAAATACCAGCTTCTAATAAAGCAGCTTCTACTATTCTACAGCCAAGCGATTTGATGGGTTCAAAATTTTCAGTTGCATTAGGTCCAATGATCCAGTAAAGTACATCATCCGCTTTGTATTGTGACTGACTTAACCATTGCGAACTTTCATACTGCTGTAATGCTTCGTCAAGACGTTGAACTTGCTGATTGTAAATTTTTAAATCTTCATGAAATTCTTCTGGGACTTGTTTTAAAATTAAATTTATATCTGGAATTTTTAAAAGTTCATTAATACTTGTTAAAGAAATTTGTCCTTTTCCTTTTTCGATAACTGTTGCTGCGTTTCTCAAATCGTTGGCAAAACGTTTTATTTTTGGAAGAAACTCTACCACAGTATCTACAGCAGCTGCACTTTGCTCTAATCTTTTTGCTATTGATGTACATGTTGGTCCTATAAACAGACTTCCTATAGTTCGAATTACTTTTGGTAGCACTAATAAATTTGGCACTACATCTTCATCTGGAAGAAACTCATCTAGTTTGCCTTCAACGGCTGCTTCAAGCATTATGTTAAGTCGAGTTTCTCCAATTCCTGAAACATTTAGTATTGATTCAAGATCAATAAATTTTCCAAAGATTTCTTTTTGCTGAATAATTTTTTCACCTAACGTGCTTCCAATGTCTTTACCTTCCTTTTCAAAAGCTTTGTCAATAAGTTCATTTGTTAAATCTTCTAAATTTAAAAAGGCAAGAAGTTTGCGTTTTCCTAATTCTTTTTTCATCTTTTTTTAATTAAGGATTAATTATTTTTTAGATGGCTAGTATCAAAAAAGTAATTCGTGTGGAGTAAAAGTGTGGGAGTTTTATGAAGGCTAAAGTATTTAAAATGAAAACACAAAATGACTTTATGGGACGAATAACAAGTATTTGATTACGAATTACATATAAGGTGTAAAATCTATTTATGTAAACAAAACTATAGGAGTGTTGAAAATGAATAATTGATCATTTTCTAGAAATTAAGACAATGATTGAAGTTGTTTTTTTAATGATTTTAATAACTAATGTTTATTGATAAACGATTTCAATTTCCTCAGTTAGAGGAATACTTTGACAGCTTAAAATGTACCCTTGTTTTACTTCTTCATCACTTAAAGCAAGGTTCTTTTTCATGTGCACTTTACCGTTTTCAAGTTTACATATACAAGTAGAACAAACGCCGCCTTCACAAGAATATGGTGGTTCTTTTCCAGCATTAATGAGTGTTCTTAGAATGGTTTTTCCTTTCGGAATAGACACTTGAATATTTTCTCCGTTAAGATGTGCTGTTAGTTTTGCATTCTCAAAAGCAACTGTAGTATCTTTTGAATCATTTCCTCCAAAACTTTCAATGAATATGCGTTCATCTGGAACATCCATATTCTTCAAAGCCTTTTTTGTGTTCTCAATCATTGTACCCGGACCACAGATGTAGTACTCAGTATTTTGCGCATAAGGCGGATATTCATTGATAAACCATTCAATGGCTTCAGTATCTACACGCCCTTTTCTAAAAGACTGTTCTTTAGATGTGCTCCATAAATCACTCCATTTACTTTTGGGACGACTCAACGTATGAATCAATATAAAACGATCTTGATACTCATGTTGTAATTTTTCTAATTCCTCTTTAAACATGATGGATTCTTGATTCCTATTTCCAAAAATCATGTGTACATAACTGCGTTCTTCTGTTAGCAGAATAGTTTTTAATATCGATAGAATAGGAGTAATGCCACTTCCAGCTGAAAACAAATAATAGGTTTTGTAATTTCCTTTTTTTAGTGCTGCAAAAAAACGTCCATCTGGTGGCATAATTTCTACAAGGTCGCCAACTTTAAGATTGTCGTTGATATAATTAGAAACCAATCCTTCTTTTACACGTTTTACACCAATACGCAAAGGTTCTTCTAGAACGGGAGAACTACACAAGGAATACGAACGTCGTACTTCTTCACCATTTATATTAAATTTTAAAGTTAAGTACTGACCAGGTTTATAAGTGAAAGTGTCATATAATTCATAAGGTACATCAAATGCAACTGATGTTGAATCTTCAGTTTCTTTTTTGACTTCTAATACTTTTAGTTGGTGAAATGTATTCATTGTTTAAACGTTTGCGTTAGGGATTGAACGATTTGTTTGAGCTCCTCGAAGAGAGCGAGTAGTGAAAGCCCGACCTTTATGGGAACGCCCAGATATTAACTACGATGTTTTTCTATCCATTCCTTCACAACACTTTGAAACTTGCTTACGGCAAATTCGCCTCGTTGTGCTTGCGCTCCGATACTAAACATTGGAGAACTTAACGATTTTTGTTGTTGCTCGCAGGCATAAATATCTTCTTCCATAAAATTTCCTGACGCCATTGGATCACTGGTATCGCCTTCGTATTTTCCTTTGTTGCCATATTTACTCCATACACTACTCATAGCAGATTTTGCCGCCTGTTTGGTATATCCCCATTCGCTTGCATTTGCAGTTTTGGTACGAAATGTAACCAATGTTCTGTCTGGCGCCAAAGGGATTACATGAAACGTGCTCCAAGATGATTCACTTTCGGCAAGTCCTATGTTTGGAAAAAACCAAGGTACATAAGCGCCTATTTTATCAACTGGTATGTGATCGATTAATGGTGTAGGTGATGCATTTTTAAAATCATCCATATACTCTTTTACTAAAGGTTCGTAAAACCAATAATGTGGTCCTTCCCAACCATATTTTGCTTTGGCATGATCGTACATGTTTAGTGTACCTTCATGTAAATGTGCCAAATGGTAGTGATCAATATTGTTTTCAATTACAATTTTCCAATTTGATTTTATTTCTTTCGTGTATATTCCTTCTTTATATTCTACTAATTCTTCAGGGATATGTGGACCTAAATGAGGTTCTATAGCACCAAAATATTCCATGATGTTGGGAGCATCTTTGTCTGGATGCACAAATAACATTCCTTTAAATATATCTACAGATGCTTCATGAAGATTTAAACCGCATTCATGCAATTCTTTATTACATAAGCTAGGAAATTCTTCTTCTTTTTTTGGAACACTGATTAATTTTCCTTCTAAATCGTATGTCCAATCGTGATAAGGACAAGTAATTGCTTTTTGTCCTTTACCAACGGCTCTTAATAATTGCGTTCCGCGATGGCGACACATATTATGGAAAGCGCGTAAGCGATTATCACGGCCTTTTACAATAAAGATATTATTCAATCCTGCTTGTATAGAAATGTAATCTCCAGGATTAGCCACATCTTCTATTAAACCTGCAAATTGCCAAGTTTTACTAAAGATGTGTTCCATTTCCAAATCAAACCATTCCTGAGATGTATACGCTGTAACAGGAAGTGCATGCATCATTCTTTCCTTTTTCATATTAAATATTCTAAATTATAACTGTCCAAAATAATTATACCAAGTACTAATTTCATGTTTTTTTATTCTTCAGGCATCCAATCTGGAGGTTTTACAAAAACTAATATTTTGTTTTTAATACCTTTTACTTTTCCAAGTTTTCTTGCCAATCTGGTTAATCCATGAAAAAATACTTTTACTGGATTTACACTGTTTAAAGGTTCAGAAATTCCATAGATTACTTTTTCTTCTTCAACTTCGAAAGTATCTAAGATGCGATCCCAAATGATTAAAATTCCAGCATAATTTTTATCCCAATATTGTTTGTTAGAACCATGATGTGCTCTGTGATGTGATGGCGTGTTGAAAATGTATTCAATAGGTTTTGGAAGCTTTCCAATCATTTCTGTATGTAAAATAGCTTGAAACGTTTGTACAAATAATTCTGCGGCAAACATTAAAAATGGATTGAAACCTAAAAACACAGCAGGAATTGAAAATAGTAAGGGGAAAATACCATCTAAAGGTCCAAAACGATAAGCTACAGACATATTAAAATGTGGCGAACTGTGATGCACTGTATGTGTTGCCCAACCAATTCCTATTCTGTGCATCAATCGATGTTCCCAATAATATAAAAAATCAGCTAATAATATGGCAGTAGCAACAGTAATCCAATTCATTGGTAATTGTGGTAGAATAGAAAAGTCTGAAGCAAATGTGTATAGTTTTAAGATAAATAATCCGCCAAGAATATATTCTATTGCCTGAAAAGCAAAAACAGTAAGCACATTAGCTACTGAATCAAGGAGTACATCTTTATTTAATCGCTTTAAATATAAATAGCGAAGTAATTCAATGATGAAAAATGGAATGATAATATATATTACACTTAAATCATTAAATGCATAAAAAAAGTAATCTACCAAATCTGTGTTTAACACAGCTACATTTAAATACTCAGCCACATAATGTGGAATTCCAACGATGGTTGCTATAATAGCAATACTATAAACTATTAATCGTGTGTTGCTCATGTTATTTTAGTTATAGTTAGATTGTCTTTTCCAAGTTTCTTTATACAATTGTCCTTCAACTGTCATGCTTACTTCAAGTGTATTTGCGTCTATCATTTTAAAAATAACTTCGTAATAACTTCCGCCTGGCAAGTACATTTTTCCATTCACATAGGTTCGATCCTTGGGAGTAACATTCGTTAAAAAATAATCTTCTTTTTTGTTTTTGCCTTTATATTCAGTTGTTCCATCATTATAATAATGTATTTTTCCAATGAACTTAGCTTCTAGTTGTTCGATTTCGTAAACAGCTTGGTAATAATCATTTTTGACATTCCAAACACCTATAATATTATCTTGTTGTGCACAAGATGTGACAATTGAGAAGAGTAAAAGTGACGTGAAAACTAATTTTAAGTACTTCATAATAAACTAATTTAATTTGATTACAAAGATCATCATCATATCATTTCCATTTTTTGACTTAAGTCAAAATCTCAAAGAAATCAGGATTATCAATAATATAATCATACACAGAGTAGAAAATTAATAGTGACCAAACCGCTATCATGATCCAATATAACTTTGGTGTTTCTTTTTTTGAAACTTCTTCTACAAAATGAATTGTGCCAGTTTTTAAAATATTAATAAAACCAAGTAATAAAAAGATGATCCAAAACCAGTTCCAATTAAAAATAATGGCAAGGAACATTAAAATTAAAGCAAGAAAGGTTTTCCATTTTTTCATATTAATAGTAATTATAATCTATAACTAAAGTTGAAAGCGAATAAGTCGCCATTAGAATCCAACTAACTATAATAAACCAATATAATACTTGATTTTCTTTTTTTGAAATTGGCTCAATAAAATAAGTTACTCCAGAAGAAATATCAGGAATTACCCAAAATAAGAATAAAACTCCCCAAGCCCATTCCCAGTTCATTAGTATTGCTATATACATTAGAATGAGTGCAACTATAGTTCTCCATTTTGTTGTTGTCTTCATGTTTAAATGTATGAATGTTAAATAATTATTCCAAATCTACGTAGCATCTTCTTTTCCATATTCCAAAAAAAGGAAAACTGGCCAAATAGCCATCCGTAGGCGACTAAGAATAGTTGATAACATATAAAGCTTAGAAAGATAAAAAGTGGATAGTATATAAATGGGTTTAAATTATCTAATGTGATACCTATAACCTTCAGGATAGGCCTTCCGATTGCTATGGAAGATGAACCTGTGATAGAGAATACAAAGAATATGACAATCAGTTGCCAAGGTTTTTCAATATTCCAACGTGTCATTAATTTTTTCATGTGTTTATGTTTATTGTTTTTCAATGGTCACATGTTGTTCGCTATTAATCATTTCTTTGGGAGAGAAACTTTTTAATATGCTCGTTTCATGTGTCTGTGTTTTATCAAAAGCAAAACTATACTTCGACTTAAAGTTTTGTTTTGACTTAAATCAAAAAAGATAAATAAAAGGTTTTCGTGTATGATTTTGACATAGATCAAAAAAAAGATTTTACATGACATTTAGTTTTGTCGTATAGAAGTATTCAACATGAGAAAAGCAATTTTAATAAGTATTATGATATTATTTTTTTCCTGCACTAAAAAGGAGAATCCTATGATAGGTTTATGGAAGGTTGATAGTAAATTTTATAAGGCTACTTGTGAAATTCTTGAAGAGGATGATACAATTAAAGGAGTCGTTATTTATTACAATGATAATACAACGGAATATAAATATAAAGAAGGAGAACCCAAAAGTTATTTTTTCAACAATGTAAAAGAAAAAGATGGCGCTTATGTAGATGCTATTTCTGGAGCTACAAAAACTGAAAATTCAAACAAAACTGCAACACTTACTTTAATAAGTAAAGATACTTTAGAAGTAATTACTTATATCATGCAAAAACCTTTAAAAGAAATTTGGACACGTAATTAGAACACTATAATTTATTATGAATAAAACAATTAAAAAATTAAGCTTTTGCACGCTTTTATCAATATTGATGTTAAGCTGCGCTACTGATGATATTAGAAATATTGCAGGACCAAGCGGATCTATTCCAAATCCTAATCCAACTGGTCCAACTGCCGTTAATCCTGTTGATATTACATCGGATGGATTTGATTTTATGGAAAAAATGCAAGGACATTGGGTTGGGACTAATTTAGTTATAAACCAAGAATATCCATGGTTTGCTTGGGATTATAGAGCAATTTCTCCATCTCATACATTTGGAATTCACGAAGGTGGTTCTGCGGGTAATTTATTGACTTCATTTTTTGTTACAAACTATAAAGGCAAGCGTACTATTATGGCACGTAATGGAGGTTTATTAAATGGTATTTATAGAACAAGCTATTTTGTTATGGACAAAGTAGAAGATAGAGATAATGGACGTTATTATAGATTAGTAGATGCTAAAGGAGGTGACGGAATTATGTATATGGAATTACGATTTCCAAATAATACTGATAGCTTATATTTTAATTCTTACACCAGTAATTTAGGTGGTCGTATACCTAATAGGCATATGACATTTAAAGGTAAAAGAATGCATGAAAATTTAGCACAAGAAGCTGCTACTGCAATAGGATATCCGCAGAATACTGTAGATGTAGGATTGGATTTTGCTGAAGGGTTTATGGAGGAATACTTCTATATAAGAGATGGAATTACAGAAGCCAATTCATCTACATTTTTAGCAGTACAGGAAACTAATAATATTTTTGAACTAGCGCCACAATCAGGCGATCCATATATCATTACAGATCATCCAAGTTTGGGTTATATTCAAATTGACATCGATAGAGGAGATATTCCTGACGATCAAACTTTACTCTTGTATCTCTCTAGAGATCCACTTACAGATGAGAACGGTTATTTTACTTCTGATTTTGATGCGTACGATACAATTCTACATTTTCCAATCTTATCAGAAGGAGAAGATGATTTTTTAATGACTTATATGCATCCAGGGACTTATTATGTAACAGTTGTTGCTGATTCTAATAATGACTTCTCAGTTTCTGAAGGCGATATTACACATACACAACGTATGATAACACTAAATCCTTCAGAACAGCAGCAAATCACAATAAATAACATTAATGTTCAAAATTAAAAGCATGACAAAACGATTCATAATACCTGCTTTAACCTTAATACTATTGCAAAGCTGCACAACAGCAATTATAGATGAAGGCGATCCATCTTTATTGCCGCCTATCACTAGAACTATCTCGTATCAGTCTGATGTCCAATCTATAATGACTAATAACTGCATTACCTGTCATGCTGGTCCGGCGCCAAATGCTGGATTGGATTTAGCTAATTATCAAAATACACGTTTTTCTGCTGAGATGGGAAATTTAATTCAACGTATGAATAATGCCGCAAATCCAATGCCTCCAAGTGGTTTGGTAACTCCAGAAGTAAGACAAATAATGGACAAATGGGTAACTGATGGTTTTCCTGAAAATTAATTTAAAAACAATTACATGAAAAAAATAGGAATACTACTAATGCTTTTTATTACTAGCTATGCTTCTGCTCAAAAATACTTCACAAAAACTGGACAAACAGAATTTAAAGCTTCTGTAGAGGCTTTTGAACCTGTAGAAGCCATTAATAGGAGTACAACTGTAATACTAAATACTAAAAATGGAACTATAGCTGCTTTGCTCTTTGTTAAAGCTTTTCATTTTGAAATTGCTTTAATGGAAGAACATTTTAATGAAAATTATATGGATTCAGATAAATTTTCTAAAGCAACTTTTAAAGGAAAGATTATAGATTTTGACATGGCTTCTATCTCACAAATAAAAAAAGAATATAAACTCAAAGGCATATTAACTGTACGAGGAAAAACTAAAGAAGTTGAAACTGTTGTTCATTTGAAAAAAGCAGCTGATAAAATAATGTTGACCTCCAAATTTGAAGTGTCTCCAAAAGATTTTGATATTGAAATCCCAAGTATTGTTAGCAATAAAATAGCAAATGCTATTCAACTAAAATTGAATTATGAACTTATCGAGAAAAAATAGCAACCAGTTATTAAATAAAAGCATAATGAAAAACTGTGTATTAGCAATAGTAATTATATTTTTAGGCTGTAATTCTTTAATTGCTCAAGATGATTTATTGAATGAATTAGAAGAAGAAGCGAAAGAAGTATCTTTTGAACAACCAGCTTTTAAAGCTATGAAAATAGGTAATTTACAATCTACAAAAGTTGCTGGGAAGAAAGATTTATACTTATATGTTTCACACCGATTTGGAAGTCTAAAAGATGGACTCACTACTTTTTTTGGTTTTGACAATGCAAACACTAAAATACAATTGGTTTATGGAGTTTATGATGGAGTTCAGGTTGGGTTATCTAGAGAATCCATTCGGAAAACGTATGCTACACATGTAAAAGTGAAATTGAAAGGACAATCTAAAGATTTTCCTGTAAACATTGTTGGTTATGCGACAGCAAATATTAGAACCGATTTACGTAAAGACCAGTTTCCTTTTTTAAAATTTGGAGATCGTATGAGTTATGCAACACAACTACTTATTTCAAGACGTTTTAGTAATAAATTCTCTTTTGAATTAGCACCAACTTTCGTTCGTCAAAATTTAGTTTTAGAACCATTTCAAAAACACAATCAAATTGCTTTAGGAGCTGGAACTAGAATGAAATTAAGCAAGCGAATGTCAATAAATTTAGATTATGTTTATAATTTTAGTAGACATGAAAACTCTATATACTCAAATCCATTAACTATCGGTTTAGATATAGAAACTGGAGGACATGTATTCCAATTATTATTCTCTAATGCACAATCTACCAATGAGCCTGGATTTATTAGTAATGCAGAAGGGAAATGGTTTGAAGATGTTTATTTCGGATTTAATATTGTTCGCGTATTTTAACCTCCTAACAACTGTTTTGCAAAGGTTTTTATAGCAATATAAAAGCCTTTTTTATTTTCCTCTAATTCTACTAAGTGTTGCTTGAGAAATTCCTAACATAGAAGCGATATGCCCTAAATTTGCGCGTTGCGTTATAGAAGGGAAAGCACTTACCAATAATTCATATTTCTCTTTTGCTGTTAAGAAATAATATCCCTTAAAAAAATCATCCAGTAAAGACATTTGTTCCTCTAAAATTAGTCTGCCAAAACGTTCTAATTTAGAGTGTTTCAAGTATAGTTCTTGCCATTGATTATAAGTCAATGATATCAACGTAGAATCTTCAGTAGTTTCAATATATTCGGAGGCAGGTTTTCTTAAGATATAACTATGCCATGAAGTAATCATCATATTTTCGGGATAAATCCAATATGTAATGTCCTTTCCATCTTGATAATGAAAGGTTCTAACAGTTCCTTTTGCTATAAAATAAAGACGTTCACAGGTTTTTCCTTCTTCTAATAAAAGGTGTCCTTTTGTAACTTCTTCAACTAAAACTAGATTGAGAATTTCTTCTTCTGCTTCTTCAGAAAGAGAGATGTATAATTTAATATATTGTAGAAATGAGTTCATAATTTTCAGGCTTCAATTTAGCGATTCTTTTAACTATATTTTTATAAATCCATATTTTTTCTGGACTAGCAACAGAAACTTAAGAGATTTTAGTAATCATATGTATAGGTTCGAATCTTGTCTAGGTCACAAAAATTGTAAAAACCTGTAATTTAAAAGATTACAGGTTTTTGTTTTTATACCCGAGCGGACAGTTTTATACTAAGTTTTTGATTTATAGTTGTTAAAAAGTTAGAATTTTAATATCTGTAGCTTTTTATCTCATAAAAGTTCTTTTATCGACTTCTTTCTTAAATTCTTCCGAGTTCAATGCTTTTTCAATTGGTGCTATATTCCAAATTTTTACCGTTCCGTCTTCTGATGAAGTAACTATTAAATCTTCATTATCGAGCCACGAAATACTATTTATTGATTTTGTGTGACCTATGAGTTCTTTCTTTAAAAATATTGACTCAAGATTAGAGATGTCATATATTTTCACAACTCCACTTTCAGCACCAATAATCAAGTTATCTCCCTTACTATGAATAGATTCAATTCTTGTTTCTTGCCCAATAGTTAGTAAAGGACTATTAAACACAGATTTATCGTTAAAATTTGATAGATTGATCGCATAGACGAAACGGTTTAAAGCTATAAAAATCCGTCTCTTATTAGCGCATACTCCTTTAATTTCTTCTAGCTTTAAATTTGGTTTTACATTAGATAAATTTAGAGTGTCTTTGGCTTTATAAGTTAAGTTAAAATCTCCATTAGGGACTATTGATTTTAAAAGGTAGGGTTTTTCATTATTTACATTAGCAATAAAAAAAATAGAATCAGAATCAATAGTGTTTATAAAATTAAAAGTTCCAATCTTTATTGTTGAATCTCTACTAAATTTGAAGTGTTTCATTTCTTTTTTAGCGGATATCTTTTTTTCAGTATTAATTTTATAGATGTTTTTTTTGTCATCAGATAAGCCTATAAAAGTATAATTTCTAAGATGGGTAAGAGCACTTAAGTTTTTAACTTTAGGGTTTAGCTTAATCTTTTTCGTATTATCTATATTTAATTTCTTTTCATACAAATCATTAGATTTTGAGAATACTATTTTAAGTGTGTCTTTTTTTGTTTTTTTATACAAAGAATAAGCTTCAACTCCCTCATAAATACTCCAGTCGGTATTATTATCTTTTGTAGTAAGATATATTTCCTTTGTATGTAATTTATTATTAGATTTTGCTATAATCATGTATCTATCATACTCTAGTTTTTGTACACTTATTTTTGAAACAGATTCTTTAGGATTAAGTGTTTGAAAATAAAAGGGTCTAATATTATAATTTAAAAATAACTCATAATATTCCTTAGAAAGGAGTGGAAAATCTTTAGTGAGTTTCAAATTATCATCATTATTTATTTTCGAAACGATTTTCGAAAAAGCTTTATATTTCTCTGTTAAATCATTATTTTCATATGTCTTAGTTGAATTAATATCAGCATTTATATTTCGAATATTTTTAGCATTTATTTTTAATGATTCTACTTCATTTTTAAGTTGAGTATTTTCACTATTCGAAATAATTACAATATATGTTACTATTAAAATAATACCTACAAATAAAATACTTATCAGGTATTCTTTGAATTTTCGATTTTCTACTCTTTTTTTACTAAGCTTCCAAAAATCCCACTTTTCTTTTTTATGCGAATCACTCCCAATAATTACATTGATATCATCTCTAATACTTTTAACCAAAGATGAGTTTAAAAAACTCAATTTTTTAACTTCATCCTCTTTTTGTTTTATATAAGTTTGAAATGAAGAATCAAAATGTTTTTTATAATATTCGATGATGTCTTCATCAATAGAAATTTTATTAATGATTCTGGCTAGTAAATTATGTGATAATTCTATAAAACCCCCTTTTATTTTTAATATTCTAGCTTTTAGTAATTCTTCAATAATATCTGCTAATGATTGTTCAAACTTTGAGGGAATATTTCCCCATATTTTTTGAGCTATTTTAGTTTGAAGCTCTTCATTATTGATTTTATAATAACTTGATTTGCTTTTTTTTACAGTAGTAAATGGAATTGTCTTTTTTGTGTTTTGTTCAGAAACAAAGTATTTTAAAAATTTGATGACTGTATCCCGATGCTCATTTCCATAAATACTGTTTTTTTTTACAATCAAAGCATCATTAATACCTCGAATATAATCAGTCAGTATTTGCTCTATACTTCCGTAGTTTTCTATCTCAGTATCCGTAAATTCTAGTGGATTTTCTTTAAAATTTATATTTTGTGGTTTCAGTAGTAACTCGCTATCATCTGGATATGTTCTAATAAAATCTTCTGTATATAATTTATCTAAGTAAATTTGAAGAAAAGGAAGATGTACTTTATTATTTTCTTCTAAATAGTTAATGATTTTATCGATTCTTCTATTCTTAACTTCTTCACTTATTTCTTCTAAAGGTTCACCTTCTTGTACGGTTATTTGATTGATTTCAAAATACTGGAAAGTCTTGCCTAAAATTTCTCTTGTGTTATCCCTATTTGGATCATTTATAAAGTATTTAAAATCCAATATATTTGGATAGTAATATTTTTCAAACACCAATAAATTAGAAAAGAATTCGGATTGAATACATATTAAATTATTAGAAAAAGTAACATTAGTGCTTATGAGTAAAAGTAGTACACTAAAATTTTTTATTTCGTTTTTGTTTCCATCAATAAACAATTCCTCAAACTGATCAAAAATAAAAAAAGGAGTATATGAAATAGTTTCTTTTTTTTCATTCAGCAACATATCAAATCTCTTCAGCTTTTCGGGATCAAATTTTTGCCCTTTCTTAGATTGTGAATTATTATCTGTAATATCCTTGAAAAGATTTTCAAGAGTATCTTTAAATTTTTCACCAAATAAATTAGTTAGACTATCAAAAAATGAATCAATAATATTATCTTTCCTTCGTATCGTTATAGATTTCCAGTCATTAAATTTATTTGCTAAACCACATTGCGCTAAGCTACTCTTACCAGTTCCAGATTTTCCATACAGAATAATTAAATTTGTTTTCTTATAAAGGTTGAAAATTTCTTTTATTTCATTTGTTCTACCAAAAAAGAGTTGTTTATCTTCTTTTTCATAAGAATTTAAGTAATTAAAAGGCGAACTGTATTGATATTTAGTTTTCATATGATTAGTTTAATGAATCAACAAAATGTGAAAGTTGTTTAAATATCTTTTTGGCTTCCAGTCTTTCTAATTCATTATTTCCTAATACATTAGGGTCAGGTAAGGTTATAGGATCATTAGGATCATTAATATTAGGATCATATACTGGTTTAAATACAAATTCCATCTTATCATTAAGAAATAACTTTTCTCTTAAAACAAATAAATCAATTTTTCTAGCTTTTGAATCAAATGAGTTTTTATCAAAATAAAACGGACTAAGGTTAATAACTATTGTTTTATCACTCTGTGTTTCACATAAATAAACTGAGTGTATATATATAAAGTTTTTATTGATAATTTCTTCTTCTTGTATAGTTACTTTTCCATTTGAAAGTTCTTCTAGTTTATATATTTCTTTTTCACCTGTTCTATGTTTTAAGTAATATCTTGAGTGGATAGATTTCACATAATAATTGTTTAAAAAATAAGAACCTTTAAGCAACCTATGAAGCAGTTTTTCTGATTTCCATAATAATTCATCTTTATTAGTATCATCAAGTGAAGATTCGTATAATGAAGCCCCATTTTTGAACAAATCAATAGAAGGCAATAGTTGCTGAATAAATTTCTTTTCTATTCTGTTACCATATATAGTTAAAATTTGATTGCAAAGGTCAGATAAACACTGAATGTCTTCTATATTATAATCTATAGATGGTTTTAATAAATCAGAAATTTTATTTTTGGAATTCTTTAATAATTCATTGTTGATTTCATCCCATAAGATCGATAATATAGAATATCTACATAAATCCAAATAACTATAAAAGTAATTTTTTATAAGTTGATACCTAGTTGATCCGAAAACTCTATTCTCCGAGTAATTTTCTACTTCTTCACCTACATCAAACCCTTTAATTATATTGCCCAGAAAAAATGGTGGTAGATTATAATATGTACTTATATACTTTCCATTAGATAATTCCTTAAATATTGTTTTTAAATGCCTGTTATTAGCAAACTCTTTAAGTTTTTGACTATCTGACTTCCCGATGAACTCCTTAGAATCACTTATATATTTTGAATCTATTTCAGTTAAACCATATTCTTTTATGATTTCATTTACACGAAATATAGGGTAAAATTTTAATCTACCTTGTTGTCTATCTTGTTCTGAATCCATTTCATATTCTATTCCAGATAAATAGATATTTTCTTCTATTTCCTGAAAAACACCACATCCCGAATAACCTACAACATCATCCTGTTCAGTATAATGTTCTGGTAGAAATATCCAATAATCGTCTTGTTTTTCTATAAGACTGCCTGGGAATTTCTTAACTTTTACATCATCTTGTTTCTTGTTATTTGGAAACCCATAAAGAAATAATGATGCTTGTGGTTTTATTGAATTTGATATAAATAGATTAACATCATCAATAAAGTCAACCTTAATCAAAGCTAAGTCTATTTCTTTATGATAATATACTTCTTGAATTTTTAATTTATTACCATTAACAGTAGTAATTGTATTAATACCTTTTTTTCCAAGAACATGCTTTGCTGTTATGACATATGTGAATTTATTATTAGAGGAAGGTTGGATTAAACATCCACTTCCACTATTAACTTTTACTACATATTTTTTATAGAGATTATCCATATTTATTCTAACAAAAGTGAATTGCTTTTTGATTTAAATAACTTGCTTTAAAAGCTGCATCGCGGAAATCTTCTTTTAAAAAAATTTCATCAACAATATTATAATTGAATAATAAACTACATTTTGGGTTACTATTAATTATTCTTGCCAATGTTAGTTTATTAGGTAATCCATGCTTTAATGCATTTGTAGAAATTACAAAAACATCACAGTCAATAAGTTCTAGTAACTCTTTTGAAGTATTCTTTTTACTACCATGATGGGAAACTTTAAATAAATCTAATTTTAATTTCTTTTCCTTACTGTATCCTAATTCTTTTAAAGATTCTATAATGACAGTTGGATGCGCATCTCCTAAAAAAAGTAACTTTCTGTCTTTATGCTCAAGTAAAAATGAAATTGAACTCCTATTAGGAACTGATTGATCTTCTTTAAAAGCATCTTTATTAGACATTAAATCATGTAATGGAATATGATAATCTGTCTTAACAGATGATGTTTTCAAAGATTCTGGTTTTTCTCGTTTCCAGTTATTATGTAATTTTTTTAAAGTTTTCTTACTAGGGGAAATGATTGTAATTTTGCTGTCGTCAATATTTTCTTCGGTTATTTTTTCTTTAATAGTCCTATCCCAACAATTGAGATTATTTAAAAAACTCTCTAAATCAATAGCTTGTTTAAAACTTGTGTCTAAACAGTCATATAGTCCAAGACTGGTATTTCTATCAGGATAATCGATAAAAGAATCAGAGTATTCAGCTATTAGCTTTCCTGAATTAAACCATAACTTTTTTATGATAGCTTTATCTAATTTACTGTCTTTAAATAATTCTAGTATTCCACCTATATGATCATCATCAATATGCGTTAGTATAAGAAGGTCAATTTTTTCATCTTTTTTCTGAATCAGCTCAACTTCTTTTTTTAAATCACCCGATCTTCTAGCTTTAATATAAGTATGTCTTGTTCCTCCATCAACTAGGATGTTTTTGGTGCTTCCATCTTTACCCTTAAAAGAAATTAAAATAGAGTCTCCATTATATGCTTGTAAAAGCTTTACAGAAATTGACATTGGTTAAGGTTATTTAGTGAATTCCTTTATAATTGTCTTAAGGTAAGTTCAATATCTAAATAATCCTTACGGGAAACCGTATAGGACAAAAATTTTAAAAAAAACCTAGTAGTTAATAAGTGCTTCTATATCAAAATTTTGGATGGATTTAGCATATAAGAATACTTCTCAATAAATACATTTATCTCCCTCAAATCCTCCACCAAAAAATTCGAACTTTGAATGTTCGAGGTCACAAGAGCGGACAAATTAACAGGCACTAACCCATAAACTTACACAGTTTATGGGTTAGTGCCTTGTGGGGCAATACTAGTTAAGATTTAACCTGATAATTTTAATAAATCTTTATATCAATATCATCATAAATTTTCGCATGAATATTTCTGCCTGATTTTAATGCCACTTTACCTTTATAAACCCCTATAACATCTTCTTCCTTACCTATTTTATCACCTCCGTACTTGAAATAAACAAGTAATGTGTCTTCTGGTTGTTTTTTAAGAGGGTTAAAACTAAAATTATATTTATAGGCTTTAACAATGACATCTCCTTTAGGGTCTCCATTGTCTCCTGAAAGTCTTATGACTTTAGCGCCTTTTTTTATTTTTATCAGCTTATTATTTTTCTTTATTTTCCAATTACCTAGTCTAGGTTTTCTGTTTATAACGAATAATATTAAGTATAACAGGCTTATTAAAAAAAATACACCGAATACCAGCTTTGTATAGGGATAGCTCTTTATGAGAAGGTTTTCACTTTTTCCATTAGGTAGGGTAGATTGTAATTGATTTAGTTGACTTCCATTATATGATAATACTCCTGATTCAAATGAAAATTGTTTTCTCGAAAGTGAATCTATATTATTATAGATATTCTCATACAATTCTTTATCATCTCCTAAAAAATCCAATTGATAATCAATTTTAATATGGTTTAAAACTTCTTTTGTACGCTTTAAACTTTTTATAAAAGTATTATCGTATCTAACTGAAATAGGAACTGTCCATATTCTAGTCTCATTCGGTTTGAGAATAAAATTATCAACGGTTAAACGTTCTTCGTTATCAATTTTAACTTCATTCTTGAAATCAATCATAATTAACGAATCTGAACAAAAAGTAATTTCTTTTAAATTAATTTTCAGAGGGAAATAATTGTATTCATTAATGAATTTAAAATTCAAGTAGGTGATTTTTTCATTAGGATAAAGCTCCATAAGCTCGGGTTTTTGTTGTTCACTTTTTCCCAAAAATTCAGCTCTAAATCTATTGGTAAATACTGTTGCATTATGTTTCCTATATTTCTTCTTATCAATTCCACATATTTCTAGTTCATTCAATGTGCCATTTTTTACTGTAGATAGATCATGATTATACATTGAATACTTCAAACTTTCAACAAGTTCTTTAGCAATGTTTTCAAGTTTGACGCTTTTATTTTTAAAAATATCTTTAAAGTTATTCTCTATGAAGTTTGGAATAGCATCTTTTCCAGCACTACCAGGATACTTATATAACAAGAACGAAGTATTTCCCATTTCTTTTATTTGAGACAATGTACTTTTTTTTAACCCTTCAATGTCTTTAGTTGAATTGAAGGTTGCGTGCACATCATCAGATATAAAAATTATGAATTTCTCTTTATCCTCATCTTCAGTATTTGTATCCTTAATTATTGTACGAATTGATTTTAAAATATCAGTAGCACCTTCTAAATTTCTTTGAATCCCTGATACTGTAAAGGGAGTTTTTTTGTATTGTTTCAATTTATCTAAAGAAAAATTGAATACATCTTCTTGTTTGATTTTAATTATATCAGTACCAAAGAAGTATACTTTCGTGCTTAGACCTTTATCGATAAAATTTTCTTTGATCTTTGTAATGAAATCTATATAAATCTTATTTTTTTCGTTTTCTCCTAAATTTCCATATACAGATCTAGATAAATCAATAGCTATCTGAAATTCATATTTATTCAATAATGCTGGATCTATATTTTCAATACCCTGAATTGTATAGTCGGTATTTTTTCTCTTATTTATATCACTAGCAGTCCTTACTATTAATTCCGTTGGTATCTCATTACTTTTTGGAAAAACAGTATTACAGCCCGCATAAAGAGTTATTATAATTAATATCCAAAAAATTATGATTCTTATCTGTTTCATTTCCATTATTGCGTTTTTTATTCATTAATAAATTCTGGACATAGTGCCTTTATATATGGTATTATTTTCGCTGCTAATACCTTTGCGTGTGAACTGCTTTTATTTTTATTATATAGAAATATACCATACGAATATTTTTCATTTCCAAAAACAATTAGAGTATGGTGGTTTGTATCATCTCCTGTTCCAGTTTTTGCATATAATATTGAATTATCTTCAAAAATATTATTATCATATAATTTAACTAATCTTATTTTTTTTGCAGTACCAATTTTTGTAGTTTCATTTAAAAATTTTTTTAATTCTGAAAGGTTTTCTGTATTTTTCATCTCAGAAAAAATTATATTTTTTTGATAATCAAACAGTGTAGGTTGCACCTTTTTTCCAGATATAATTCGCGACAAGCTTTGAGTTAAAACTACCAAGGGTATTTTTACATTATATTGACCTAAAGAGGTGCTTTTTATTTCAATATCAGAAGAGGAAGTGTCTAAATCTGTTCCTATAGATGGCGTATCATGTGGAATGGTTCTTATATTTAAATTATAATCTTTCCTTTCAATACGCGTATTATTTGTAGAAATATCAAAGTCTGAAGCTAAAATTTCAATAAACTCCTTTCGGTGATTTTTTATAAGATCTCTAAGTAATCCTTCACTAAAGGGGTTTGTAGATTTAGGAATATGTCTAGCCATTTTTTGCCCTTTGATTTTTTTATCTTTATAAGACATATCTATTTGTAATGCAATAGCACTCTGTATCATTTTCCATGTTGATGCGGTATGATGTCCTGACAATGGAACACTTGGAAATTCTTTATTGGTATGAATGACATTACGTCCATTTCTTAAATATTTGTTTGTTATAAAACTATTTTTTTCGTGTTCTAATGCGTTTGGTCTTAATATTGGATAGGAAACTAAACTCTTTATTTTTCCTGTTGCATTTTCAATGACTACAATCCCACCTACTTTGATATTATGATTTTTACAATGTCTTGTGAGGGCAGCATGCATAATAGCCTGTAACCTCTCATCTAGGCTAAGGTTATGTTCTTTTAAACTCTTATAATCTGATATACGTAATGGCAAATAACCATACATGTTTGCGTTACAGTATGATAATCGTTTTTCATTGTTTATTTTTCGGATGTGTATTGTGCTTTCTTTGTTGAATAATGTAGTGTAAGAAGCATTAGATGCTTCATTTTTATTTATTATAGAGATATCGTTAATAAGATTTAGATTGTGATTATGTGAAAAACCTGGATATAAAAAAAACTCTCCAGCCTCATTTGTATATAGCTGAACACCTTTTTTATTGAGTTCAATATCTTGATATTTAATTTTATTGGCTTTTGATAAATATTTTGAAAAATAGGCTAAATTGAGAGTTCGTTTATATTCTTTTAAGTATTGGAGTTTCCAAAAAGGTTTATTCTCTGAATCGAAATCAGTATTTATATCCAAATATCTATCTTGTCTAGCATTTTGTATTTTTGCAAGTTCTTTAATAATAAAATTTGCTTTCTTTTTAGCTTGATTTTTGTCTTTAATTATAAAAGAGCATATTTCTTCTAACTTTTGGTAGTTTACATTTCGTAAAAAGGAGTCAAAACTTTCGTATTTGTATACGTTTGATAGCTTACATAAAATCTCATTGTATTCATTTGCTTTTAAAGTATCACTAATTTTAAATGTGTATACCTGATTTGTATCTTTTGTAATAAATTGGTTTAATTCATTTTTATTATAAAGGCTCCACCCTACCAAGCCAGAGAAGAAGAGAAATGTGGTAAAAAAAATTCTTGAAAAGTGTTTATTTTTACCTACAAGAATTTTTAAGCTCGCGTTACCAATTCCTTGTTCTTCATTACTTTTATGAAAAAAAGCAAATGATAGTAATAAAAATAATGCAAAAAATATGTTTTCAAACCAAGAAAAAGATAGAAATGGTATAGATTGACCTGTTAGAGGAAATACTCTAAAAATAGCTCCTACCATGTAGACATACTGACTTATATAACTAATCAATAAAAAAGCAGTGATTGTTACAAATAGATTTCTATAAATAACGATATCTTTATTATTATTTTTATAATGTTTACTATAGTTTAGCGAAGCAATATATATTAAATGAATTGTTAAAAAGCATATTAAGAGTATGATAAATAGCGTAATATACCCTCCAAAATAAATCAAGGAATATAATAATATATAATCTGACCAAATAACGGTTTTTAAACTTTTTGGTACGTTAAGATCATTCCATAGCCCGTATTTTCCCTCATTAAATGCTTGATGTAATAATATTCTGTGTTTGTCTGTAGTTTGTCTATCAGATATTGGAACTTCATACTTTTCTGAATAATTCTTGGCTAACAATTTAAACCTATCTCCTTTATGACCTTCTAGTGTCGGTCCTATAATTTTCATAATTACTAATAAAAAGATCAATCCAATAGATATAAGTATTTTCCATTTTTTATTAATGATTGGGTTTAGGATTATGAGTAAAAAAAATGTAATTAATGAAAGCAAGAAGAATCCTGAATCCTTAGTTATTTTAAGAGAAATAAAAAGTATAACAATTAGTAATCCTATAAATTTAATTAGTTCCAATACTTGAGGATATCTTCTACTTTTTATAAGACCAAAAAAGACTAAGCTCAAAATAATTAAAAATCGAACTATTGAATGCGAAGGTATTATTTTTAAAACTCTTTGACTAGAATCGGTTGTAAATGCTAAAAATATAATTATTAAAACTATTAAACTCAACAAAACTGTTTTTGAAAAACTGTTTTTCTTAATTCTATTTATAAGTTTTGTTATTAGTTTTAGAAAAAGTGCCAGAATAGGAAATGTGCCAAGTATTACAAAAGTTTTAAAATCCAAACTCGGTCTCATGATTAAACATGATAAAATTAATGTCACAAATAGACCTGAAAATAACTTAATATTTAAAATTTTAGACCAATCAAAATATAAAAAGAAAAGAAGTAAAGATGGTAGTGAAATTCCAGAAAACAAATAATATTTATAGAGATAGGGATCAAAATTAAATTGAAATAAATAATGACTTAATAATATTATTGAGGCATTGTACAAAATCAACAAAATGATTATCGGAATCACAAAGACTAGAGTTGTTTTAAAAAGCCCACCTTTTGCTTTTTTATGAAGATATAGTAATAGTGAAGAAAATAAGTTGATGAAAAATATCATCCAAGATATGTTACTACCATTTTTTTTAACAAATTCTATTAGAATTGTAGTTCCTGGAATTGTATTAGAGGTTAACTTTTTGTCATTACTATAAATAGTATCCTTTTTAAATACAAGGACTTTTGATTCTGGATACTTAATAGGATAGTCAAAATGTATCAAATCTATAGTACTACAGTTTTCATTGGAAACAATATAGTTACCATAGGATAACTCTACAGAATCGATTTTTTGTTCCTGATAATTTTCCAATCTAAACCGCAAGTGATTAGGGTTAGGTATAAATAGAATATGGTATTTACGAGGTTTTTTCTTAATTATTTTCAAAGAAAAATATTGATTATTTCCTTCCGGATAAAATAGCTTTATTCCTTTTATAAGCTCTTGTTCTGGAATGGCTTTGCCTTCATCTGAATTAATAATTTTTCCATCAATTAAAATAACTTTTGGAAATAGAGTTCGCTCTTTTAAGTTATCATTCTTATCACCTCGATTAATAAGCTCATTTAGATGTAAGGTTACTTCTTTTGTATAGTCATCGTATTCTAATCTTCCTATATTTGATGGAATTAGTTTGGTCGGTAGCCATATATCTGCTATAGAATCAATTTGGTTGTTGAATTGATATGAATTGTTACGCTCAGTAGGGACAGCTCCTATTGAATAATGATTGTTTTCCGAAAAATCAACAGAAACACCTACAATCTGGAAATAGCGTTTTTGATTGTTGTAATTCTCACATACTAAATATAAACACGCAATAATACTTGCTATGAAAGTTACAACTAGAATCCAATAAGATTTAGTTATATACCAATTGTAAAAAGTTTTCTTTGTGCTCATGATGCTAGACATTCATATTCGTTCCATGGACCATATAATGATATTGCTTCTTTATTAAAATCATCGTATTTAACAAAGATTAACATTTCATCGTTATTAGTATTGTATTGTAATTCGTTTGTGAAAACAAACTGCTTAATTCTTGAATGTTGTTCTAGTTTGGGAGAACAATTAAAAAACGGAGGAATTTCAGTATTATAAGAAAATGGGGCATTTGCAATTATTCCATTAGGAACTACAGAATAGTCATGTAGCTCAATCAATACACCTATTAATTCTGTTAGCAACCTTTTAAACGTCATTTCTGTTTTTAAACAGGTATCTATTATTAGTTTTAATTTTTCATTAACGCTCTCTTTATAAAATGTTGTGTCATATTTTTTTGAGGTATATAATATGGATTTAATATTAGTCAAAGTGCCAATTGTAGATCGTATTTCATTATCACTAATAGCATTTATTTTAGCAGAAGCGTTAGTGTTTTTATCAGTAGCACGTAATAAAAAAAATAATTCTCTGTCATTGCCCAAAGAATTTCTAACATCAATAATACTATTGTTAAATGCTTTTTTTGCTAAAAAATTAATAAAAGGTACATCATCACCTTTATCTAATGCAGGAGAAGCCGTTATGCCTCTTCTTCTTCTTCTAATGGTTTTAATATTTCCAAGAATTGATTTTTGATTTGGCTTTCTGAAAAAATTTATAAATCGGTTTAAATTAGTGTTTGAAGAAGTGTCAAAGTTCAAAGAATCTTTTAATATCCAGTCTTTTACTTCTTTACTAATTTCTTCTAAATGGTTTTCTAATACATGTTTAACTTCTTGTTTTCCTTTGTTATTCGGTTGGATTAACTCTTTAAGTAATTCAGGGTTTTTAATCAGTGGATTCAATATTTTTTTTGTGTCAACTAAAATTGACTTGTCGCTTAAATCAGTTTCTAAAAAACTCACAAAACCTGAAACATTATTTATAAACAACTCTTTACAAATAAGCACGTAGTATCGTAATGTAAGCCAATTAACTAAAGGTTCAAATTCAAACTGTCGTTCCGTGCGTAATAATGAATAAATCGATTCAAAAAAAGAATTTTCATCTTTTGAGTCATCACTATCGTCTAAAGTGCTATATTTCAAAATAATATTCTCTATTTTTTTAAATAAGCTTTCGTATTGCTTGTCTGAAATAGAATACATTTTGAGCTCTTTGAGAGTAGGTTTTATTTCTTGTAAAAGATGCTCTAGAATTGAGAAAAAAGTAGTGACTTGTTCCAAGAAAATAGCACTTGGTAATTTAATTTCTTCTTTTTTCTTTTCTTTTTCTAACGTTAGGTTATCAGGTTGTATACTACTACCAATGGTGAAAATGTATTTCTCAGAACCAATGTTATTGAAAGCAGCTCCCAATTCATCAAGAAAATAATTGGTAAAATGTAAATATTCAATTAGCCGAAATCCATATTCTAGGAACAGGGTATCATCTTGGATAAAGGTATTCCCGCTTTTAGTTAATGAAGACAAATTATTGTTATTTAGCAGTAATACATATTGTATATACTGATCATTAATAGCCTGTTTTATTGATTGAATGATATTATCAGAAGATTTAATTTTATATAATGAGAGTATAACACAATTGACTTCTATATGAGTAACTCCAAAGATGCTTTTAATCTCGTCTTTTAAGGTTTTCAAATCAAGAGAATTAAAGTCAATTTTATCATTTTTATCAGAACTAGAAATAATAATCCAAATTTTTAACTTTGAAAAATCAACATGATGTACACTTTGTAACTGTGTATACTTATTTTTAATTGCCGTAAGTGTCAATTGATCTATCTCTGAAATAGATACATCCTTAAACAACTTACGATGATTTACCATAATTCCTTCTTCAGAAGATCTTGTTGACTTCTGTTTTGTATATTGATAAATTAAGGAAGGTGTTAAAATCATAGGTCTCTATCGTTTAAAGCATCATCTTCATTATCATCAGAATTTAAATTGGAGATTCTTGAATCAATTAATTTATGCCAATCAATTAATTGCGCATTCATTCTGTTTATAATTATAGCTTCATTATTTAAATCTATCGCTAGTTTTTTTAAACGAGTAACTTCTTTGTTCAATTTATTGATCTTTTGTGTAATCTTTTGTTGAAGTTGTTTCATCTCTTCAAGATTTCCATAACTAGCTATTTTTAAATCTATATGATAAATCAAAATATCTAGAAATAATTGAAATAATATATTATCTGTAAAGTTGGAAGTTACTAATGCGCTATGCTTTTTTAGTGACTCACTTATCTTAGGCTTGGAATTAGTAATACTGTTTTTAAGTTTGTAAAATGCATTTGTAGTTTTTACATTGGTAGTTGAATTTGATTCTTCTGAGATTTGAAAATTTTCACCAAACTCCATGACAACAGAAATATTGTCTCTCACATTGAAACTTCCATACTTTTCAAGAACTTTCTTAAATAGTTCTTTTTCCATTTGTATGTTACACGAAACTTTTAGCTGTAAGGTATTATTAGTTGTTTCTTTTGCTATTGATAATTTAATTTTTTCTTCTGAAAATAAATATCCAAAAGCGAATACCTTTTCTATAAAATATTTTTTAAGAGAAACATTAACTGTATGTATACTTTTCCATACTTCTTCTCTCTTTAATAAATATTCTCTAGCCTCAGCGTTGGTACTTAAGTAATTAGATGTTACGTGACTAAATCGTCGGTCATTATGCGGGAAGAAACTATGCTGTTGAATATTATGTAAATGATTGTAATATACATCAACATAATCCCCATCACTATTTCCATTAGACCATAATTTAAAAGATCTTTGGTTAAGCCCCACTTTTGCGTATAATGCAACATTATCATTTGAAGAATCGTAAAAGGAATAGGTCTCAGCAGGTTCTTCATTATCGCGAAGCCAAATAACAGATTGAAATTTATTGACTACTGTCTCTTTAGATAAAGGAATGTGGTTACCAATGATGGTTTTAATATTCTGAATTATTCTTTTAAAATTTGCATCGACATATTTTTCTGAGAAAAATAGATTGAATATCCCTTTTTGAAATAAATCTAGAATGATACGACTTCTAGATTCATCATCTAGTCGCTGTGTTTTTATGTTAGAAACAGAATCTTTATTAGAATCCAACTTTTCTATCAGTTTTTTAAAAACATCTCTATAGCTGTAATAATTTGCTATTTTTGAATCAATTCTCTTTTTTAATGTGCTTTTATATTCCATATTATTTTAAATCAAATTGATCAATATCCATATTTTTAGTTGTATCTTCTTCTTGTAATTTTTTTTCAGTACTATCATCTATTTTTTCACCAAGGATTCTATTTTTAATGTCAAAAAACCATTTAAAATAGGTTGTACCTTTGTCTTCATTATCAACATCTACTAGATCTTCACTATCTATATTATTATTATTATTATTATTGGTGTCAGATGGTATTATGGAGTTTACTTCTACTAAATAATCTTTAACTGTTTCTAAAGAAATTAGTTTATCAATTGCTGGAGGCTTGGATGTATTGGACACAAAGCTTTCAATATATTTAGAATAGATATCATTGACATCTATGCCGTTATATCCTATAAATTCTTTTTCCAGCTTTTTCCAAGGATTTTCTCTCTTATTAGATTCTGCAAATAGCTTGGGTTCAATGGCTTTTATAATATCATTTTTATTAACCTTATTATCATTACTGATTTTATTATCGCCTATGATCGTTTTTAAAACATCTAATAATTGATTTTGTTGTGATTTATTTTCAGCATAGCTAAAAGAAATAAAGTTGTTCTGTTCAAGCAGTCCTGACACCGCATTACTCTTTATTTCCTTTAATTCATTAAGCATGTCATCAGAAATATTTTCAATATTAGCCCAGATATCTTGAGTTGCTTTTTGAGATGAGTTTTTATACTCTCCATTAAAAAGTAATGTAATACAAGTAGAAATATAATTTTCAAAATCGTTTAGATTACTTTTTGCAATTCTTGATGTTTCACTTAAAAAGTTGTCAAAGAATATTACGTATCTGAGATTTAAACTTGTTGCATTATTTGAAAAAAAGGAAAAATTATACTTAGGGAATCTATTATAAAAGTTTAGTTCTTCGAAAAATGCCATAGCATTCATTTTAATCTTATTTGCAAGCTGAATATTTACTTCTTTATTTTTTTCAACAAGCATAGATGGACCTATTACAACTGGATAGAGATTTACTGAAGGGCTTGAGAATAAGTTTAAAATATCATAAAATATAGACGATCCTGTACCACCACAGCTACTGGAAATAACAACAACATTAGGCAGTGAAATGTCTTTTTTTGAGTCTAACTTCCTTAATAGTTCATTAATCCTATTTTCAACATATTGTTTTTTTGAATATAACATTAACCTTCCTATCATTCTTTTCCTTCCAGCTCCTCTTTCTAATGGTCTATTTGGTAAAGAATCTAAAAAATAAGACTGATCAATTGGAAAATAGGTGTTAAGTTTATCAAAACTTTGAGAGTCTCCTCCTTCATTTGTTATATCATTTATATATTGTTTTGGGTTTATACCTCCGAAGAAAAGATATTCTTCTTCTTGAATGCCTATATTATTTAGATTATGAAATCTTTCTAAATCAATTAGCAAATAGTGTAGGTTATTTGATACCTGGTAATTTGATAATTTCTTTTTTATTCCCGTGACTATTCTACCAGCATGCCCACCTAAGCCAACAAATAATATATTTTTATGGTTCATATTGTAATTATATCTATTATATCAGTAATAACTTTTCCTAAATGAAAGAAAAAAGATTATTAAAATAATAATTAAAGTTAAGATAAAGTGTATAGAGCTTTTTTAATAAATTGAACGATTTTAATTATTAAATAATTTTTTTCTTTAAATATTTTTGTCAGTAAAAGATAAAATTCTATCTAATTCGATATTGTAACGATATATTTTATCTTAACTACTAAAGTATGATCTTGATTTTTTAGTTCCTTACGGTTTTCCTCAATTTTGAATAATTTATTTTATGAAAATCATAATTACATTGAAAATGAAACTGCTACTTTTAATTTGACATGCATAAAAGCTTTCAGATCTTTAAATTAGAACCTATATGAAAAAAGATAATAAGACTCTTGTTCATAATTTTTACAAAAAAAATCAATGTTCAATTGTAATAATCATGGGGGTAGCATCTTCTTCATTTCCAGCAGTTTTTTGAATGTTAAGCATAACCCTTCTTGGTTGCGATAAATCGGCACTTTCTGTAATAGGGGTATCAGAATTCTTATTATTCACTTTTTGAAGATTCATTTTTAAATAATAGACAAGTAATAAAAATAACAGCATAGACAGTACTGTAAATAAGACTATAATTAAAATATAAACAATTGGTTTACTCATGATCTTGGGGTTAATTAAATACTTTTAGTTATAAGGTTAAAGTTAGCCTTGTAATCTCCATATGAAAGCTCATTACATGCTTTAGAAGGATAGTGGAAAACACTTTGCCAGTATTTAGCAATATTTGTCCACAGATAGGCGTCTGGTGTAAATAGTAAAAAACCTTTTTGATTCATCATTCATATTCTTTCCTTTCTCACCAGTCTGTAATTTCATTAAAATTACTGAGAATATTTTTCGGATAGTTAAAAGGGGTATTTCTTGTATTTAATTCCAGTTTGTGCGTAGAAGTGTTTTTCCAGAAAATAACTAACTTCCTTCTTTTTTTCTGCTGGAAAATCAAAGATAACTTACCTAATTTCTCTATGTAGCTTTGAAAATCAAAATAAAGATTAAGTACATTTTCTTTAACGGTATCCAATATACTATGTATACTACCTGTACAATCAATATATAATATTATATTAATGTTGTAAGTCATTCTTTGTTGCATAACATAAGTTTTAAAAGTTATATGTTACAAAAGAAGGTTAGAAAACCAAAGAAGTCAATCACGTGATTACGTGGTTTTTAAAATGATAAAGTATTTAGTTTGACTTTTATACACTCGGATAATATAATGGTTAGATAATAATACCCATAAAAATGAAAACTTTCAAATTACACTCAATCTCCTATAAAAGTAGGGATGCCAATTTAATTTATCAAAGCCATGCACTAGAATTATTTAACAAGAATGCTCTTAAATAATATTTATGGAATTTAAAATTGGGAAATTAATATAAAATAGACATAAATCAAATGTAAAGTAAACTATTGCACCTTTATCAGGATAGAGCAACTTTAGCATCACACGCACCAAAAATAGAAGAAGAGAAAAGCAGGCTTATTTTTGATGAGCTTGGCAATAGAAGAAATCATCGAACAAAATCTCAATCCAGACTGGATAGATAAACAACTGTTCAATGTGGATAAAGGAAATGTCGAAGTAGATATCAAACGAAGTTTTTTCAATAAGGATCTAATAAGAAAAGAAAAGTTAAATCAATTAGACCTATCATCCGAAAAAGCAGTAGAAATTTTAATGAAAAACCAAAAAGAGATTCTTAATACCCTAGAAAATTTAGATGCTATTACTGAATTAAAAGATAGAGCTCTTGCTTATAAAGATGTGAGAAAATAACTTGCCAAAATGGATAAGGAAATTACAAACATGAAAAAAAAGATTCAATTAACTGAAAAATGATATATGAAACTCAATTAAGGGCATTGACCAGCAATGGTTAGCAAAAATCGAAATAATTAATATTAAATAATATCAACAACTCACAAAATGATAAACAATTATAGATGATCTTATCACGTAATCACGTGGTATTTATGTGAGTAAGATAATAGTTTAAAAGACTTATAGTATCTTCGTTGTTATGAGTATTACTAAGAAAACATATAATATACTTTTTATTTGCTTATTGATATGTAGCCATCTAGTTGCTCAAGAATCTTCACAAGCAGAAGTTGAAAGTATCTTAAACGAAACCAAAACAGAAAAATCCAATGAAATTAAAGTACAGTTATTGGAGAGGGCATTGGAGTTGGCACAGGAAATGGGAGATAGCACCTTAAATAAGGTAAGATTAAGCTATGGAAATCATTATTTAAGATTTCGAGAATATGAGATAGCATCTAAATTTTATGTAAGTATTATTGAAACGAATGCTAGTACAAATCAAAAGGAAGTGGCTCATGCTTATAATAATCAAGGAATTATTTTTAAAAAACAAGGACGTTATACGGAAGCTCTTATATTTTTTAAAGAAGCAGCTAAAAACCATCTACAAAGAGGGGATGTTAAGAGTAGAGTGGGTTCTTTAATCAATGCTGCTCAGGTGTGTAAATATCAAGGGGATTTAAAGAAAGAAATGTCCTTACTCTTTCAAGTTAGGCCTCTTGTAGATTCATTAAAAAACAAATCATTACAGGCAACACTTTATTATAGCCTTTCCATTGCTCATAGAAGCATAAAAGAATATGACAAAGCTACTGATTTTCAAAAAAAAGCTATTGATATAAGGATTGCATTAAAAGATTATAAAGGTTTAGCCGCATCTTTTAACACTTTAGGAAATATTTATAGAGAACAACGGCTATTTGAAAAGGCGATTCCGTATTTTAAACAAGCCATAATTATAAAGGATTCTTTGAACTTGCTAGCATCCTTGGCAGTAAGTTTCCATAATTTAGCTTCAGTCTATGCGACAAAAACACAAAGTGATAGCGCACTATACTATTATAGGACAGCCTATCGCTTGAGAGATTCATTACAAGACGCTCATGGATTGGCTATGACGGGTAAAGAATTAGCCTTGAGTTACCTAAATATTGGAAAGCTTGATTCAGTAACACATTATCTTGATCAAGCAGAACGATGGGCGGAGAAGACAGAAGAACTTAGTATATTATTGAGGGTAACCGAAATAAAAAAAGCATATCATACACAACTGAAACAAAATGATAGTATACTTTTTTACAGTGATAAATATCTACAGCTCTACAAACAATTTTACGAAGAAGATAAAGTAAAAGCTCTTTTGAAATTTCAAGAACAATACGAGTCTAAAAACAAAGATGAACTTATCGTTGATTTAAAACAAAAAGAGGCTCAGTTATTGCAGGATAAAAAGATAAAGGATTTAAAAATCAAGCAAAGTAATTTAATTCTTTTAGCCTTTATCATTACCATGTTGTTGCTAGGTATTTTATTTGTCTATTATCGCAATCGCATGAAACTAAAGTATATTGAGGCTCATCAAGTAGGTCAGGAAATTATAAAACAACAGGTAGCAACATCACTACATGACCAAGTCGCTAATAAAATCTCGGGTATTCGTCTAAAAATAATAGCACTAATCAATGGTAATACAGATAGTAACGATCACAAACAAATCGCCGAAGAATTAGGAATACTCTATGAGAATATTCGTAAACTTTCACATCAATTAGCACCAGTAGCCTACCATCTAGAACGACAAACGTTATCACAAGCATTAAGTAATTTGTTTAGTGATTTTGAGCGTTATCGAAAAATAAAAATAGATGTTAAAGGTTTAGGAGATACTAAATTAGATGGACTAAAAAAACAAAGTCAGATAGCCTTGTATTGCATTTTAGAAGAGTTACTATTAAATAGCTATAAACATGCCAAAACAAAAAAAATCGATATTTGCCTTTCGGAAGATCGCAAAGACTTTACTATTCGAATAGAAGACTTTGGTATTGGTTTGCCAAAACAGTATAATAAAGGCATAGGGTTGCATAATATTCAAGCCAATGTAAAACTTTTGAGAGGGAGCTTTGAATTAAAAAATACAGATTCAGGCTGTGAGGCACAAGTAACACTACCAAAAAAACATAATGTAGATTAATGAAAACGCCTATCACTATTTTAGCTGTAGATGACGAACCTTTGGTATTAGAAGGATTGTATTCAGTCATTCGAAAAAAACTACCAGAGGTCACATTTTATACAGCCAATGATTTTAAAACTGCAAAGGGGCAACTCGGCAACAATAGTATTGATTTAGTTTTGTTGGATTTAGATTTTAGAAATTCAAAGACAGATGGCTTTAAAATGGCAGATTTTATAAGAGCTCAATACCCAGATATAAAGATTATTATTCTCACGGTTAATGTAAAGATTGATTATATAGAGGAATTATTTAGCAGTAAAAAAGTTGAAGGGTATCTGGATAAGAACCTGGAATTAAGCACCTTATATTTAGCTATTACAGAAGTCATGTCAGGCAATAATTATTTGGCACCGGAACTTACTGCTACAGTAGAACGTGGACGTTGGTACACAATGACTCAACGGGAACGACAGGTTGTAGAGTTACTCTCTAAAGGATTGGCGAAAAAACAGGTGGCAGAACATTTATTTATTTCTACAAGTACTGTAGATAGCCACGTAAGGAATCTTTTTAAACGATTTTCTGTCAATACAACTCAAGAACTTGTTGCAAAATACGTACAGTATATTTCAATAGCTACAGAGAATATTGAAGAAATTCCTGCATTTAAAAAAACCAAAAAGATATAATTATAAATAGCTCTTGAGTTATGAATATATACAAAAATAAAGAGACTCCTACTTTTGCTATTAGGCTCAAGTGGAGTCCCTACAAACATATAATCCTTTATAGAGGATTATTTAAAAATCAAGAACCGCCAATTACATCTACGTCATCATCATCAGAATCAGGATCACCCGTTGTAGATTGTTCTGTGTCATTTTGCATGTCATCTTCGGGAATTGAACAGGAAGTCACAAGCATTAATCCTAATAAAAGGATTGTTGGAATTAAAAAAACTTTTTTCATGATTAAAAATTTGTGTAATTGCAAAAGCGAGATCGATCTCTAAGCGCGCAACCTTTTTAATCACTGATTAATACTGCTAAATAACTCGATATATGAGAGGTTTGAAAGACCGAAATCGTCCCAAATCGTCCCTTTAAGGTTTTATGAATTATAAATGGAGAATTTTATGAAAAAGCATCAAGTACCAGGACTAATATTTTTAGTTCATTTAGTAAAAGAAAATGTAGCTCCTGAATGGGTGGGTCGAATGAGTCCGGATGATATATCAAAGTTATCCATAGCCATGGAAGAAGATCATGCCATAGTGATCAAAGAAAGAACTCTTGAACGATTTTTTAATTTATTACATACTATAGAAAAAAGAATTCCTGGACATGTAATGATTGATAGATTCAGTAAATATTATTCTATACGCTCTAACCAAGAAGATTTTTGGTCATTTGATAAATTTTGCAAACACTTTCAAGATAAGATTGAAGATTTTCATTTAACACGAAAATTTCCAACATTAATGTATATCTACTTAGATGAGATAGAGCTACAGAATAAGAATTTAGAATATGGAAATGTCAAAGAAGCTGAACAGTTAAAACATGACTTTATTCATGTCATTAAGCAACAATTTCCTAACAATATTTATCTCATAACAGAACTAGAGGTTCTGAATTTTTATGGATACTATACAACCTCAAAAGAAGATCATCTTGTTTATTTCAATAATGCTAAAGCGCAGATTGTGAATATTATAGCTTTGCTTAAAAGAGAATTCAAAAAAACATAACTTAAATGCAATTATTTGAGTTAGGATACTAAATCATTTTCGGGATCAGAATCGTCTAAAAAGGCTTTAACTATAGGGATATTTAGAATGTCTTGTTTTATCTCATCACTTACAGTTGGGTCACTCAAAATTTTAAATGTATTATTTAAGTCAATCCCCATGATTTTAGCTTTCTCCTTGATAAGATCTAATGAAGATGGTACCATAGGTTTTAAAGCCTCTGCTTTTAATTTAAGGGCTGCCTTTTTCTTGGGCGATAATGGTATTTTTTCAATCAGACCATGAGGGTCATCTATAATAATATTAGAGTCCATGTTTTTAAGAAAATACAGCAATATAACGAGTTCTTCTAAATTCAGTTCAATCGTTATTTTGACGCTTCCTTTCTCTATAGAACGAATCTTGACCGTTGTTTTGGGCAACGCAATAGATACTATACCTTGTAGTTGTTTCAATGCAGTAATTGTAGTATGTAAAGTCGTATCATCAGTATCAAAAGTAATTTCTAAGAGTCCTTTTGTAGTTATTTTTTGAATTGAAGCACCTTTTAAGTATATTATGAAATTAGTTTCGGCTAATGATTGTTTAAAAGGAGTATCTGTAGTATGAAATGTCCTGATGCTATCAACAATTGAAGAAAAAAGATTGGAGTACAACCACCACTTTACATCAGGTGCTACTAGCACATTGTATAAGTAGTCACTACTTATGTCACTATCTAAGAGTCCATCTTTAAGTTGCACTTTTAATGATAATTGACCATTTGTAGAACTCACAGAAGAAGTTTGGCTATCAACTAACGTTCTTACAATATCTTTAGTTTGATTAGTTGTAATGGAAACTTTAGGCGGTATAAGTCCAGTAATAAAAAAACTCAATAAAAAATTGGAAATTATAGTTTTAATTCTCGTTGGAGCAATCTGTATCTTCCAATTTGAGGGTTTAAAATTCAGGTTAGAAGAGCTGCCTTTTAAGTATTCTTGTTGGAAAAAAACATTAAATTTAGAAAAAGTAAGCTTATGCGACGAGAGGTTTTTGTGTAAATCATTTTCCCAAATTATTTTTAAACTTTCCTGAGAAAATTCAATTTCTCTGGTGTTATCGTTTTCGAATAAAGAATTAAGTGAATACATAATAATTTTCTATTTGTTTGAACTAACAAGATACCTTTAAAAACTAATTAAAATGACTACGTAATTACGTGATTTTTTTTACACATTTATCTTTGTAAAGATACAGATTTACAAAAGAGTATAATAATATCCTATGAAGGACTTGATAAACTTCGTAACCTTTATATGGAATCAGTACTTATAGAGGGATATTTTAGAATATTACAGAACTAAAATTTTAGACAAAACATTTTTTTAACAAAAAAAGCTAAATTTTATCACAATTTAGTTATTCATCACGCTAATAAAATGAAAACTCTAAGTACATTTTATAAAAGTCATATCAAAAATTTTGACTCTAAGCCTTTGATAGAGGCTTTACTTGCTGGAAAAACCTATTTTTGTTATCAGTATAGATAAACTGAAAACACAGCTATTCTATACAATTATAAGCAGAAAGATGCTCTTAGAATGTTGTTAGAACAGCTTTTTAGAAATAAAACAGAACTTGGAAAACTTATCAAATGATAATTAATATAAACAATATCGTTACGCTTATAGAGCCTTGAAATCATTTTTTTTTGTAAAAACCATCTTCTTCAAATAAATTCTTTTGCAAATAGACAATCTAAAGCTCTAAAATCAAAAAATATCTCTTTTGAAATAATATTAGATAATGTATAGGCTAAAGTTTTTAGATTACTTTTATGAAGTTCTTCATCTCTTGTAATAAAACTTAGTTTAGTATTAATATAATTAATGATTGTATTTGCTTGTATTTCTGAGCAAGGAGCAAGAAAAAATGTCTTTAATTTACCTCTTTTTTTTAAGCCCAAGAAAATAAGTACGCAGATACTTTTATCCTCTCCCATTAATTCTATTTTATCAAAGCTAAAAGAATCAAATTGCCTTGATATTTTCTCTAACTGAATACTTGGCAATATATTAAATAATGAATTGTGAGATGTACTTTTATTAAGTATGGACAGCCATTGCATACGCCAAGATTCATAGGCGAAAAGTAATAAGCTCGTATTTGCATAAATGGGTACAGTAGAGATACTCTTTTTGAATTCATCAAGTTGAGCAGGATTTTGTAGTAAAAAAAGTTCTATAACTTTTTGGTTTTCCTCATTTACAGTTTTTGCTATACAGGTTAATGGAACTAAAAACAATTCTTTAATTATTTCTTCCTCAAGATTTAGCACATCAAAATTTCTAAACAATCTTTCTCCCACACGTGATAAAATAAAAACGTGTTCAGTATCATCACTTCCTGAGATTAAAAATTTCCATTCTTCTTTAGGAATTTCCTCTAGAAAATAGAAACGACATTTGAGTTTTTCTGTAGAGATTGCTAAAGTTTCACTTTCAACACTTATAAGTAGGTTTGTGTTCTCATCTACAGGATCTTTTTTGATTTTAAATGGAATTTTAGCATTTTTAAAAGGAAAAATTTTATTCGTTTCATCTATAAGTGGTTGTAACAAATTTATATGCCGTTCACCTAATAATACATCGGTATTATATTCAGAGAATATATCACGAATAATTATATCCAACATCTTTTGAAACTCTACTCCGATATTATCAAGTTTACCATCAACTAATAACCCGTCGACATGATTGCCTTTTTCTGATTCAATAATATCAGTAATGTAAGGCTCTTTTGACATCTCAGAAAAAAAAGTATCAGTAATGCGCTTCCAAAATTTTTCTGATAAATGTTTACGGATAATCTCGAATCTTGAATCTGGAAATTCAATAGTATCTATTTCAAAAGGATTAAAATCTACTAATGATTTATTAGCAGTAGTAATTAGTTTTGAACTTTGGAAACAACAATTGATAATACTATATAATGCAATTCTTTGTAAATATGGACTATTGAGTCCTTTAAGGAGTGATATTCCTTGAAGGAAATACGTCAGATATTCTTTATTATTCTTTAACATATCTATTGGTTTTTCTGGAAAACCTGGAGTGCTTGCAACAATCAATACACTTATACAAGTCGCTCCTATTTCATGAACAGATCTACATCTATCTACTAAATATGTCAATATACTTTCATACTTTTTTCCTCTCGTTTCCCTTGCAAGGTATGCATACACCATAAGTAAGAACCCATAGGATGTTGATTGATTAAACGTTTCATGGAGGTGTTCGTGAATACTAACGAGTCTAGCATTTGGAGATGATGCATTGTCATTTTGCCAAATAGTCCAGTTTAAGTGGTCAAAACTGCCAAAGGAAGAATTATTAAGAATTTGATTTAAGTCGTTATTATTGAATTTCATACAATTTTGAGGTAGAATTAATATTTATTGTGATTCTCAATTATTTAATATAGCGAATTTGGTATATAATCATTATTTTTAGAGTAGTTTTATTTTGCATTACCTGTTATAACGAAAATATTATCATCATTTCGAAAAATATTTGGTTTTCCATTAATTAAAGGATTATTTGAAAAAAATCAAAAAGTTCCACTTATACCTAATTGTTCTTTTTACATTGTGTGTTTTTATTATAGGTTAACAAGAATTATAATTAAAAATAAAATTATGAAGCATTCAGAATATGTATAAACCTATCAAAAAATACATTTATCCTCTTCAAATCCTCAATGAAAAAGTTCGAACTTTGAATGTTCGGGGTCACAAAGAAATTTAATTGGTAGTAGTTATAAAACTCATTGTATAAATGATATTTGAAAATGAGCGTGATATGCAAATAATAAACCATATTAAATACAATATAATTGATCACAATTATGGTAATTCTATAATTTTTGAGCAATTTTTTACTATAAAATTTGTTACTAAGAAAAATATTATGATCTTTATCCATTCAAAACTCGTAGGAAACTATTAGTTAATCTTTCCCCTATTTTTTTAGAATTAAAATAATCAACTTCATGTGAGTGAGGACAGCGTAGCTTTGGTCTAAATCCAAGTTTGTATCATCATTATGGAACTATATTATTGGTTGATATTTATTGCGAAAATAGATTCATTCTACTGAAATATTACTACAAATACTCTTTCATACTACCTTTAAGAATTTAATACATCTCAAAAAAATTAATACATTTTTGAATACAAGTCTAGAAAATAAATTAATAGATAATTATTGGGTTAGTAAGCTAAAGTTATGCCCTATTATTAACGATAGTTCATTAACGCTGTTTAAGACGGAAGAACTTAGTATAAAAAAAGAAGAACTCTCTTATTTTAATAAACTTACTGCTAATAATAGCATTGTAGAATTTACAGTTCTTCTTACAATTTATAATATATTATTGGATCGTTATTTTGAACCGTCACATTTTATTGCTTCATCTGGAATAGCGAAGAATGAAGAAGTATTGTTATATAAAACTCAATCTGTTAAAGGGAAAGTTTTAAAACAATTTCTTAATGACGTTAAGAATGAAGTGCAAGAAGTATATAAATATTCAACGCATACGAGTAGTTCTGAAAGTAAGAACCCTTTTTATAAGTATGCTACTTTTGGTCTATCATTTAATGAAAATCTTTCTAGAAAAAGAACGCAGTTTCCTTTTTATCTAACCATTGATGAAAAGGAAGAAACTCTTTCTGTTTCAATTTCTTATGATGAAAATTTTACAACTGAATATGTTGCAAATCACTTTTTAGGAAATATAAAAGAATGGCTCATAAATCTTGAAGATTATATACCTCAGGAAATAGCTAAACTTTCTATTATATCTGAACAACAACGTGAAGAAATCCTATATTCATTTAATGATACTAGCGTTGATTATCCAAAAAATAAAACGTATCTCGATTTATTTTTAGCACAAGTAACAAAGTCTCCAGAAAATATTGCAGTAGTATTTGAAGATAAAAAGCTCTCTTATAAATATTTAGATGAACTATCAAATCAGTTTGCACATTATTTAAGGAATAATCACATCATTAATCCAGAGGATTTTATAGGTGTGAAGTTAGAGCGAAGCGATTGGCTTATTATTTCGTTTTTAGCAATATTAAAAACAGGAAGTGCATATGTGCCAATAGATTTAGCATATCCTAAAGAACGAATTGCCTTTATTGAATCTGATAGTCAATGTAAAATAATTATAGATGATTCAATTATTGATGACTTTAAAAACAAAAAAAATCAACCTACAACACTTCCGGAAGTTAACATGCTTGCCACAAATTTGGCGTATGTAATTTATACATCTGGCTCTACAGGAATTCCTAAAGGAACATTAATTGAACACAGAAATCTACTTAATTTATGTTTTTGGCACATCAAACAATATGATGTTAATGAGTCGAGTAGAGGAACATTATATTCAGGAATTGCCTTTGATGCTTCTATATGGGAAATGTGTCCTTATCTATTAACAGGAGCTACTCTATATCCTATTTCCGATCAAAGAATTCGTTTAGACATTCACGAATTAAAAACATATTTAAATAATCAGCAAATAACGCATAGTTATTTACCAACCACAATTTGTCATGAATTGGTTCATGAAGGTTTTGAATCAGATCAGCTTACAGTTTTAACTGGTGGAGATACTTTAAAGATAAAAAAAGCACCAAAATTTGCGCTATACAATAATTACGGTCCAACCGAAAATACGGTAGTTACTACTTTTTTTAATCTTCAAGATGACTATACATCTTCAATTCCGATAGGTAAGCCTATATCAAATACGCATTGTTATATTTTGGATGAGAATTTAGAAATTGTCCCAATTGGTATACCAGGAACGTTATATGCATCTGGTGCTGGTATAGCTAGAGGTTATTTAAACAACCCTGAATTAACAACGGAACGTTTTATCGCAAATCCTTTTGTAGAAGACGAGCGAATGTATAATACTGGAGATATTGCAAAATGGTTGCCCGATGGAAATATTGAGTTTTTAGGACGAAAAGATAGTCAGGTAAAAATACGAGGTCATCGTATTGAATTAGAAGAAATAGAAAATTCGATCATTCAATTTTCAGAAACGATTCAAAATGTTGTAGTGTGTGTAAAAGAAGTAGGAAAAGAAAAAGAATTGGTTGCTTATTATATTTCCAAAAAAGGGATTGAAAAACTAGCATTACATCATTTTCTTCAAGCAAAATTACCTTCATACATGATTCCGAAATATTATGTTGTTTTGGATGTGATACCATTAACGCCAAATGGTAAAATAGCTGTGAAATTACTTCCTGAAACAACTATAAATGATTTGGCTCAAAACAATTATGTAGCGCCACGGAATGAACTAGAAAAACAACTAACTGCTATTTGGCAAGAAGTATTGCATATTGAAAAAGTAGGCATCCAAGATAATTTCTTCGAACTTGGCGGACATAGTTTACTTATTGGTCAAATAATTAACAGAATCAATAAAGGATTAAACAAGAATATTACGTTTAAGTCTTTTTTCAAAAGTCCCACAATAGAAGAATTGAGTAAAAAACTATCAACGAGTGTTTACAATGCAATTCCTCAAACAATAATAAAACCATTTTATCCACTAACTACGTCTCAATATAGAATTTGGGTTTTAAGTCAGTTAGAAGGTGGGAATTTGGCATACAACATGTCTGGCGCAGTTACATTAAAAGGCGATTTAAATATTTTAAAATTTGAAGAAGCTTTTAACCTTTTAATAAAACGTCATGAAATATTAAGAACTAATTTTAGAGTTAATGAATTAGGAGACATACATCAATATATTGCGCAAGAAGATACATTTGAATTCCATCTTTTAGAAAAAGATATAGTGCTTCAACCAAAGGAGGAAATTGAACAACTTTTACATAAAGAACAACGGACTTCTTTTAATTTGGCAAATGGATTATTGCTAAGAGCAGCATTATTTAAAACTCAAAAAGGAGAACATTTGTTTTCATTAACCATGCACCATATTATTGGCGATGGTTGGTCTATGGAATTGTTGATATCTGAAGTCATTTCTACCTATAATGCTTTGGTTCAAAATGAGCGATATGATTTACCCAAATTAGAAACTCAGTATAAAGACTATGCAGTTTGGTTACAATCAGAATTAACTAAAAAGCATTACAAAGCAGCCGAAACTTACTGGCTTTCTCAGTTTCAAGGAATACTTCCAATTCTAGATTTACCAAGTTTTAAAAGCAGACCAAAAGTACAGACCTATAACGGAAATACACTAACTCATAGCTTTTCAGCATCTTTTTTGAAAAAGTTAAACATCTTTTCAAAATCAAAAGATGTTACTTTATTTATGACAATCATGTCTGGAATTAATACATTATTGTATCGGTATACAAACCAAAACGATATTATTGTAGGAACTCCAATAGCAGGAAGAGAACATCCAGATTTAGAAGGACAAATAGGATTGTATTTAAATACCTTAGCTATTCGAACAAACATAGAAGGATCTCATAGCTTTTTAGATGTTTTAGAACACCAAAAGCAAACGTTATTATCAGCTTACGAATATCAAAACTATCCTTTTGATGAATTGGTGAATAAGCTAAACTTACAAAGAGATACATCTCGTTCAGTATTATTTGATGTGATGGTCGTTTTACAAAATCAAGCGCAGCTTCATACTATAAAAACAGATAGGAACTTAGCAAATATCAAAGTTGAAGACTATCCAATGAATCGAAGTACTTCACAGTTTGATATAAGCTTTACGTTTGTAGAAAATGATGATTTAACACTTAGCATAGAGTACAATACTGATATTTATGATGTCTTTTTGATAGAACGTATGTTTACGCACTATGAAAATTTGATGATCGAAGCTATTGATCACCCAGAAGATTCAATAGCATCTTTAGCATATATTATTGAAAAAGAAAAGAAGCAATTACTGGAAGAATTTAATGATACTACTGTTGCATATCCAACAGAGAATACCATCATTGATTTATTTGAAGGACAAGTAGAAAAAACACCAGATCATATAGCGCTGGTATTTGAAAATAAGCAGTTAACATATACAGAACTTAATGAGCAAGCAAATCAATTAGCTCAATATCTAAGAGATACTTACACAATACAACCAAACGATTTTATAGGAATAAAATTAGACAGAAGTGAACAATTATTGGTCGCTATTTTTGGAATATTGAAATCAGGTGCTGCATATGTACCTATAGATATTAAATATCCACAAGAACGTATCGATTATATTGAAAAGGATAGTAATTGCAAGTTGGTTATAGATGCACAAGAGTTAGAAAGTTTCAACGTATCCAAAAGTGATTTTAGTGTTGAAAACCTGCAAAAAACGACCAGTTCAAATCATTTAGCGTATGTGATATACACTTCTGGAACTACAGGAAATCCTAAAGGTGTACTTATTAAGAATAGTAACCTTTCCGATTATTCATTGACGTTTAAAAACTACTTTGGACTTACAGAAAATGATAGTTTATTACAACAAGCAAGTATTTCTTTTGATACTTCTATCGAAGAAATATTTCCAATACTACTCAGTGGAGGAAAATTGGTTGTGATAAAAGAAAATAATGATTTCGATACATTGTTTAAGAAGTGTGAAGAACAACAAATATCACTTTTAAGCACCAATCCTTATGCGTTAGCATTTTTAAATCAACATTTAGCTCACTATCCATCTCTCAATTTTCGGGCTTTAATAAGTGGAGGCGATACGCTTAATTTTGAATACATTAATCATTTGTATGAAAATTATGAAGTTTACAATACTTACGGACCAACCGAAAGTACTGTTTGTACAACGTATCATAAAGTTGAATCTTACTCAAAAAAAGTACCTATTGGAAAACCTATTTCTAACAGAAAAGCATTCATTGTAAATGATGAGAATTGTTTGCAACCAATTGGCGTCGCTGGCGAATTGTGCATATCAGGTTTAGGTTTAGCGTCAGGATATTTAAATAAGAAAGAAATAACAAAAGAGAAATTTATCAATAACCCTTTTGTTGAAAATAGTGAAATGTATACATCTGGAGATTTAGCTAGATGGTTGCCCAATGGAACTATTGAATTTTTAGGTCGTAACGATCAGCAAGTCAAACTACGCGGTTATAGAATTGAATTAGGTGAAATAGAAACTGTACTAAAACAGTATGCTGAAGAAATAGAAAATGCTGTAGTTGCCGTAAAAGAAATCAATCAAGAAAAAGTATTAATTAGTTATTATATTTCTAGTAATCGTATAGATAAATTGAGCTTAAAGGAGTTTTTGCAAACGAAACTTCCTCAATATATGATTCCTGATTTTTATATGCAGTTAGACAGTTTTAAACTAACTCCAAACGGTAAAATTAATAGAAATGCATTGCCTATTATTTCGGGTGAAGATAGTATTCGAAAAACTTATATAGCCCCAAAAGAAGACATCGAAATAACGTTAGCCTCAATTTGGGAAGAAGTTCTTGGCATTGAAAAAATTGGAATCACAGATAATTTCTTCGAACTAGGTGGTCATAGTTTAAAAATTACAAAACTTCGAAATCTCGTCAATAAAAAATTCAATACAACCCTAAGTTTTAATGACTTCTTTATAGAAAGTACGATCAGGAATCAATCGAAACTTATAAAAAAGAGTACTAAATTCACATATCAAGACATTCCAAAATTAGCAAAGCAAGATAGTTATGTAGTATCATCTTCACAGCAAAGAATATGGATGTTAAGTCAGTTTGAAGGTGGAAATGTTGCATATAATATGCCTGGCGTTTTTGTTCTTGATGGAAATACAGACATTCAGGTAATGGAAAAAGCATTTCATTCACTCATTGAACGACATGAAGCTTTAAGAACTCGATTCAAACAAGATCCTATTACTGGAGAAATAAGACAAGTAATATGTTCTTTGGAAGAAAACAATTTTGAACTTTTATATGAAGAAACTAGGTTTTTAAATGCTTCAGAAAGTACACTAAAGGAACTAATTGAAACTGAAAGTAATTACAATTTTGACATATCTAACGAAAGTCTTTTAAGAGCTAAACTTATAAAAACAGAAGATAAAAAAATAGTTCTAATTTTTATAATACATCATATCATTAGTGATGGTTGGTCTTTAGGGATTATTACAAATGAATTATTCTCACTTTATAATGCATTCTTACACAAAGAAAAAAATCCTTTACAACCATTAGCCATACAATACAAAGAATATGCAGCATGGGAACAAAATCAATTAACATTAAGCAAAGCTAAAGAATCAAAAGAATATTGGGAAGTTCAATTTGAAGGAGAAATTCCAGTTTTAGAATTACCTACTACTAAAAAAAGAAAACCATATAAAACATATAGTGGGAAAATTGTTTCTCAGAAACTATCTAAAAATACTCTCAAGAAGTTTAACTCAGTATGTCAATCAAATAATAGTACGCTATTCATGGGGTTAATGACTGTTGTGAAATTTCTATTATATAAATACAGTAATCAAAATGACCTTATAATCGGAACACCAATTGCGGGAAGAGAACATGCGTTATTACAAAATCAAATAGGTATATACATTAACACATTAGCTTTAAGAACAAAATTTAAAGCGAATGATAGTTTTGAAACCTTACTTAAAAAAGTAAAAGAAACGACACTAGCTGCCTATGAACATCAGTTGTATCCTTTTGATAAATTGGTAAGTGATTTGCCTTTGCAACGAGACTTAAGTCGAAATCCATTATTTGATGTGATGGTTACCTTGCAAAACACAGATAATAATACAACAGCTACAAATACAATAGAAGGATTGCAAGTACATGAATATGTTAGTTCTGATACGGCAATGAGTAAATTTGATTTAGAATTTATTTTTGAAGAGAAGAATGACGAATTGGAGATCAATTTGCTATACAATTCAGCTATTTTTGATGCTACATTTATAGATGACTTACAAATGCACTTGACTATTGGAATTGAAAGTTGCATTGATAAACCTAATGAGTCATTATACAAACTTCCTTTTCTCACGTTAAAAGAGGAAACTCAATTAATTCATGAATTTAACGATACTGCACAAGAATACTCGAAAGAAAATACATTTTTAGATCACTTTAAAAAACAGGTCGCCAAGCAACCAAATGCAGTTGCCATTATTGATGAAACACAGCAATATTCGTATCAAGAATTAGATGTGCTTTCAACACAAATTGCAGCATATATAACTCTAAAATTTGATCACCAAAAAGATGCTTTAGGTGTACTTTTAGATCGTTCTGTGACTACAATTGCACTTTTATTAGGAATATTAAAATCTGGAAGATCATACATTCCGTTAGATCCAACATTTCCAATTGATAGGTTAAAATATATTATTAATCACAGTGGAATAAAAGCCCTTATTTGTTCGGAAGAACTATCAGAAATAACTACGGATGCAATAACGACACTCACAGTAAATGAAATTTTAGCAAACAGTAGTGATCTAGAGGAAACTATTGATGCTATTCCGAAAGGAAACGATACTGCTTATATTATATATACATCAGGTTCTACAGGGAATCCGAAAGGTGTTGAAGTTGGACATCGTTCATTGCTGAATTTTTTATTGAGTATTAATAAAACACCGGGAATTAAAAACACAGATATTTTATTTGCTGTCACTACGTACTCTTTTGATATTTCCATTCTTGAATTTTTTGCTCCTTTAATTTCTGGTGCAAGCGTTTATATTGTTAGTAATGAAACGTTGGTGGAACCAGAAAAAATAATGCACGAATTAGAAACGGTAAAACCAACAATAATTCAGGCAACGCCAAGTTTCTATCAACAATTATTTAACACAGGTTGGAAAGGTGATAAAGAGTTAAAAATATTATGCGGTGGAGACGCGCTGAGTGAATCTTTAGCTACTCAATTATTGGATGCTAATTTAGAACTTTGGAATATGTATGGTCCTACAGAAACTACGATTTGGTCAACTCTAAAAAAGATTGAAAAATCAAGTCAAGCTACGATCATCGGAAAACCTATTGCAAATACGGATATATACGTATTAGATGATTTTTTACAATTACAGCCCAAAGGAACCATTGGGAATCTATTTATTGGTGGTGATGGTTTGGCAAAAGGATATTTTAAACAAAAGGAATTAACAGCACAAAAATTTATAAAAAACCCTTTTGCGAAAGGATTTATATATGAAACGGGCGATGTTGTAAAATGGAACAAAGATAATGAACTTGTATTTTTAGGTAGAAATGATACACAAGTTAAAATTAGAGGATATCGTATTGAATTAGGCGATATTGAATCTAAAATGAATTTGATGGAAGTCATTGAAAAAGCTATTGTGGTTGCTAAAAAAGATCTTTCTGGTGATAGCATATTGACAGCCTATTTTACAAGTGAAAAAGATATAGATGTGAATCATTTACGCGCTCAATTAAAAGAAGTATTACCGTATTACATGATTCCATCTCAATTTATAAAACTTGCTACTTTTCCACTAACACCAAACAAAAAAATAGACCGTAAAGCACTAGTCAATTTAGATGATGTAAATTTAATATCATCTGTTGCTTTTATTCCAGCAAATACGGAAGTAGAAAAGAAATTAGTCGTTTTATGGCGCGAATTACTAGGCGTAGCACATATAGGAATCAAAGACAACTTCTTTGACTTAGGAGGACACAGTTTAAGCGTAGTTAAATTAATAGGTAAAATTCAAAAGGAGTTTTCAATAAAAATAACTGTAAACAAAATCTTTGAACATCCTATATTAGAAGAGCAATCACGCTTAATTGAAAATATACAAGTTGTGAGTCAAAACAATATGTTGGAAGACGAAGAAACAGAATTTGAAAATTTCTCTATATAATAAAAATCATTACACCAATCTTCAAGAAAATTTACATGAACAAAATTGTAACCATTTTAATACTCTTTATCAGTTTAACTGTAACTGCTCAAACTACAATTACAGGTACTGTCATAGAAAAAGAAACTAAAAACCCTTTAGAATTTGCAGAAGTTATACTATTGACGAATCAGTCTTCAGTTATAACAGGCGTTATTACTGATGCAAAAGGTGTATTTAAATTAAGTTCAAAAAAAGGAAACTACATATTACAAGTTGCATATGTTGGTCAAATATTATACACTAAAAATATAACTGTAACTGAAGAATCAATTGATTTGGGAACTATAGAAATTGTAAATTCCCAAGAGTTGGATGAAGTGCTCATTACGGCAAAAAAGAAATTAATTCAACGAAAAATAGATCGTTTAGTTTTTAACGTTGAAAATTCGTCAAAAGCATCTGAAGGTGATGCTTTAGAAGTTTTAAAAGTTACACCAGGTGTACGTGTGCAAAATGATAAAATTACGATGATCGGGAAAAGTAATCTTCAAGTTATGATAAATGATAAAATTGTACAATTATCAGATGAAGATTTAGCTAATTTTTTAAAATCGATTGCGTCAGAAGACATCAAAAACATAGAAGTTATAACAACGCCGCCTGCAAAATATGAAGCTTCAGGAAATAGTGGTTTGGTAAACATAACTTTAAAGCAAGCCAAAAAAGATTCATGGAATGCGCAGTTAAAATCATCATACACTCAACGCCGTTATGCAACTGGCGCTTTTGGAGGAAGTTTTAATTTTAATAAAAATAAATTTAGCATTGCAACTTCATTTAATTATAGTGATGGACCTTATTATCAAGAACAAGATGATTATGCGTTTTTCCCTGACGGAATTTGGTATACATCTTCGCCTTTTAAAGCAAATATTAAAAGAATAAACGGTAGAATAGATATCAACTATCAACTGACGTCAAATTGGACAATGGGCGGACAATACTTATACAACAAAACACCTGTATATGTTACAGACGCTCCATACACACCAGTTTTTGATTATGATACAAACGAAATAATAAGATCGCTTCAATCAGCTGGAACAATGGATTTGGCTCCAGAAATTCATTCTATAAATTACAATAATGAAGTTACCTTAGATACTTTAGGACGAAAAATAACTTTGAACTTAGATTATTTTACCTATAATAATCCCGACACTAAAACATACAATGGAGTTTCAATCATACAAAATCCGTTCGCAGAACAATTTTATAGAGGAACAAACACAAATAAGCAAGATGTAACAAATATATCTGCAAAATTAGATGTTGAATATCCTTTAAGTTGGATCGATTTAAGTTTTGGAGGAAAAATAACAAACTCAAAATCATTAAACGACATTTTATTTTTCAATAGTGGCTTAGTAGATAATCCAATTACCAACTTACCAATATCTCAAAATGATTTTGAATATGTGGAAGATATTCAGGCGTTATATATTTCTGCTAACAAAAAACTTAATGATAAATGGAATGCACAAATTGGATTAAGAATGGAAGCTACTCAAACAGATTCTAAATCTAACAATTTGAGTTTATCAACCAAAAATGATTATACCAAGCTTTTCCCTACATTCTATCTTTCTTATAACGCTTCGGAAAACTCAAACTTCTCATTCAATTATAGTAAACGTATTGAAAGACCTAGCTTTTTTGAATTGAATCCTAATATCTATTTTATCAATCCGTTTCAAACGATTGAAGGAAATGCATTTTTACAACCATCATTTGTTGATAATTTTGAATTAACAAATACGTATAAAAACTTTGTTACAAAGCTATATTACAGTTCTGAAGATAATTTGTTTTCACAAGTGCCATTACCAAATGCAACTACAAATATTATTCGTTTCACAAATGAAAACTTTATAAATACACAACGTTTTGGAATTTCTGAAAATTACACCTTTGATAAAGTATCATGGTGGTCTAGTAATAATAGTTTAGATGTAAATTATTCCAAATCAGAATTTAACTTAGCGGAAGCACAAGAAGATCAGAAAGGATTCAACGCAACGATTTCAACCTATAATGATTTCAATCTAAATACAGATAAAACAATACTTATGGGTGTTAATTACTGGTATAGTTTCCCTGGTGTAAATGGTATTTTTGATACCAAATCAGCAAGTTCATTATCACTATCCTTACAATTCTTATTGCTAAACAAAAACTTGAATGTTTCCTTAAGAGGAAATGATCTCTTTAAAACTTCAGCCGAAAGAACAACGACAACTGTTAATGGTGTATTTCAGACAGCTCGATATTACTACGACAGCAGATCATTTCAAGTATCTGTAAGTTATAAGTTTGGAAATAAAGATATCAAAGCCAAAAAACATAGTACTGGAAACGGAGATGAAAAAGGTAGAACAGGAAACTAGTACTAACAACTTTTCAAAATAAAACAATACGTGCGTGCTATACTAAAGTATGTGAACGTAAACTGATTATTTCTTTGACATAATGAACGATTTATTAAAAAAGCTACACAGCAAAAACATTAGGCTAAATCTAATTGAAAACCAGTTAGATATCAAAGCTCCGAAAGGAACAATGACTAAAGAGTTGTTGTCTGAAATTAGAGAGCATAAACAAGCGTTAATGTCTTTTATGGCTGAATATAAACCAGAAGCTGCTACACATATAACAATACCAAAAGCTGCTCATAAATCGTCTTATGTACTATCTTCTTCTCAATATCGATTATGGGTATTAGCGCAATTAGAAGACAACAATGGTGCATACAATATGCCGAGTCTCTTTTCATTAAAAGGCGCAATCAATATTCAAAATTTAGAAAAAGCATTTTTAAAACTTATTGAACGTCATGAAATATTACGAACAAACATTCGTGTTGAAAAGCAAACAGGAAGTCCTAAACAATTTATTACAGAAATTGATGCAAGTCGTTTTGCACTAAATTATATAGATATATCTGAAGAAAAAGAAGTCTCAAATACACTTCAAAATACTGTAGAAAAAGAAGTTAGTTATAATTTTGATTTAGGATCAGAAGCTTTATTTAGAGTTTCATTACTAAAAAAATCTGAAGATGATTACATTTTAATTTCTGTGATGCATCATATCATAAGCGATGGTTGGTCTTCTTCTATTCTGATTTCAGACTTATTTTCAGAATACCAATCAATTGCAAAAGAAGAAGATTCACAATTAAAACCTTTATCCATTCAATATAAGGATTTTGCAGTATGGCAACAATCTAATTTGAATAGTGCTAATTCTGAAACAAATAGAAAATATTGGTTAAATCAATTCAAAGAGGAAGTTCCAATAGTAGACATTCCAACATATAAATTAAGACCTGCTGTAAAAACATATAATGGTAAAACTATTGAAAAACATTTTAATTCAAATGTAATTCAAGATTTTAAAAAAGTATGTAAAACACAAAATGCGACCCTATTTATGGGCTTGCTCTCTGTAGTAAAGATATTGTTCTATAAATATACAAATCAAACAGATATTGTAATAGGAAGTCCTTTTGCAGGAAGAGAACATGCCGAACTCCAAAATCAAATAGGTTTTTATGTAAATACAATTGGTTTACGAACTTCATTTAAAAAATCAACTACTTTTAAAACACTTCTCAACCAAGTAAAGAAAACTACTTTAGAAGCGTATGCACATCAAGATTATCCATTTGATGAACTCATCAAAAACTTAGAACTTACAATTGATAGAAGCAGGAATCCTCTATTTGATAGTATGCTTACGGTTAATTCTGAAGAAGAAAATTCAAATGCATTTAATGTACTTGAGGATATCGTTATAGAAGAGATAACGCTTTCCGATGCAACAAGTAAATTTGATTTAGAATTTGTTTTTAAAGAAAGTAAACATAATAGTGATCTATTCATAACGTATAACACGGATATCTACAATGAAGACTTTATAAGTCAATTAACAAGTCATTTAGAAGTCATATTGGAAAGTATCATAGAAGATTCAGAATTAACTATTGCATCAATACCATATTTAACTGAAAAAGAAAAGACTACACTAATTGATAGTTTTAATGATACAAAAATAGATGCTAAGGATACTAACAAATCTTATATAGATGTATTTGAAGCGCAAGTAAAAAAGTTTCCAGAAAAAATTGCAGTCGTATTTGAAGAAAAACAGTTAACATATAAAGAATTAGATGAACTGTCAAATCAGTTTGCGCAGTATTTAATAACAAATTACACTATTGAATTAGAAGATTTTATAGGAGTTAAGCTAGAACGAAATGATTGGTTACTTGTTTCTTTTTTAGCAATATTAAAAACAGGAAGTGCATATTTACCAATAGATTTAGACTATCCGAAAGAGCGAATTGCTTTTATTGAATCTGATAGTCAGTGTAAAATAATTATTGATGATTCAATTATTGCTGAATTTAAAAACAACGCGAATCAACCAAAAACAAGACCACAAGTAAACATACAGGCTACTAATTTAGCCTATGTAATTTATACTTCTGGCTCTACAGGGATTCCCAAAGGAACATTGATTGAACACAGAAACCTTCTTAATTTATGTTTTTGGCATATTAATCAATATACTGTTAATGAATCTAGTAAAGGAACATTATATTCAGGAATTGCCTTTGATGCTTCTATATGGGAAATGAGTCCTTACCTGTTAGCAGGAGCTACCTTATATCCTATAGCTGACCAAGGAATTCGTTTAGATCTATCTAATTTAAAAACATTTTTAAACGATCAGAAAATAACGCATAGTTATTTGCCAACCACAATTTGTCACGAATTGGTTCATGAAGATTTTGTGTCAGATCAACTTACAGTCTTAACTGGTGGAGATGCTTTAAAAATAAAAAAGTCACCAAAATTTAAGCTATATAACAATTACGGTCCAACTGAAAATACGGTAGTCACAACTGCTTTTAATCTTCAAAATGAATATAAAAATTCAATTCCAATAGGTAAACCTATAGCGAACACAAGTTGTTATATTTTAAATGAAAATTTAGCAATTGTGCCAATTGGAATACCAGGAAAGTTATACGTATCTGGCGCTGGTGTTGCAAGAGGTTATTTGAATAATCCTGAATTAACAGCTGAGCGTTTTATAGCAAATCCTTTTATAAAAGGAGAACGCATGTATGATACTGGAGATGTCGCAAAATGGTTGCCAGATGGAAATATTGAGTTTTTAGGACGAAAAGATAATCAGGTGAAAATACGAGGTCATCGTATTGAATTAGAAGAAATAGAAAATACAATAATTCAGTTTTCAGATGACATTCAACAAGTTGTGTTACATGTAAAACAGGCAGGAAGTGAAAAAGAATTGGTCGCTTATTATACTTCCAAAAAAACACTTGAAAAATTGGCATTACATCATTTTCTTCAAGAAAAGTTGCCTTCATATATGATTCCGAAATATTATGTAGCTATCGATGAAATTCCATTAACAGCAAATGGAAAAATAAATATAAAATCACTTCCGGAAACAAGCATAACTGATTTGATTCAAAACAATTATGTAGCGCCACGAACTGAACTAGAAAAACAATTAGTTGCTATTTGGCAGGAAGTATTGAGTATTGAAAAAGTAGGAGTTCAAGATAATTTCTTTGAACTTGGCGGTCATAGTCTAATTGCTTCAAAATTAGTAAAAACCATTACGCAAGAAATTGGCTTAGAATATGGTATAAAAGAGGTGTTCCAATATCAAACTATAGAAGAGTTTATACGTCACCAACCTATAAAAGGAACACAAAGTGTCATTGAAAAAACTTCAGGTCCATTTCCGTTATCTCAAACACAATTACGATTATGGATTAATAGTCAACTAAGTGTCGATAAGAACAAGGATATTATTTTTATTAAAGGGAAATTAACGGAAGCATTCAACCTAGAAAAATTTACAATTGCGTTACATAAAGTACTCACACGACATGAAACACTTCGTTCAATATTCAAATACGATTCAAAATATACGGCAATTCAAGAAGTAGCTGAGTTGAATAATTTATCTGTAAAACAATTCATTGAAGAAATAGAACATGAAGAGCAAATAGATACTTCAGAAATTTCAAAATTAGACGTTCTTCCGCTCTTCAAACTGTATTTTATACAAAATGAATATGTGTGTTTATGTGTTCATCACATTATTTTTGATGGATTATCGTTCAACATATTTATGGAAGAATTATTTCATTATTATACAAATGAAAACGATTTACCTGAACTTCCTGTACAATACAAGCATTATTCAAAATGGGAACACAACCGCATTGAACAAAACGATCTTGATCCGCAAATTCTTTTTTGGCAAGAAAAATTAAAGCAGCCTATACCTTATTTTAAATATGCAAAACGAGATGAAATAAAATCTCATGCAAAAAAAGCATTGAGTAGAAGTCACAAAAATAATTTAGTTCCAGAACTATATGCTTCGATACAAAAGTTCTGTAAAGAAATTAAACTTACTGAGCATGCTTTTTTTCAGACAGTTCTAAAAATCACAATGTATAAGCTCAGCAATCAGGAAGATTTAATTATCGGACATTATACTGAAACAAGAAATACTGCCGACTTAGACAAACTCATCGGTGTATTTTTAAATGTGTTACCAATACGATCTCAAATAAATACAGAAAATAGCTATTTGAAATTATTAGTAGAAACTCAAAATGAAATTGTTGAAGCACACGAAAACAAAAATGTTCCTTTTAATATTCTATTAAAAAAATTGGAGCTTACTGCTTTTTCTCCTTATAGTTTTCCGTTAATAGATGTTTTTATGTCATACAATAATATAACATACAACAATCCTTTTGCGGCACTTATTGAATTTGAAGATGCAGACGTTTCTAAATATACAAGCGCTGATTATTCAATGCATCTAAACGTATCAAAAACAGCATTTGAGTATAAATTATCATGGGATTACAATGAAGAAATATATTCACCAAAGTGGATTGAAAAATGGCATAACAATTATGTTGAATTAATTAAAAAAATAATAAAAACTCCCAATCAAAAAATATAAAAGAAATCTAGTTTATGAAGAATTTAAAAAATGATTTTATTCAGTTTTCAGCAGAAACTTTAGAAATAAATGAAATAGAAGCTGATGTTAGTTTTATGGAAATGGGATTAAATTCCATTCAAATTATCAAATATATTAATCAAATAAATCAAGATTACGATAAAAGTTTGACTATCGTAGATCTTATGGAAAATGATACGCTAGATAAATTATTCCAAAAAATTGACGAAAATGAATAAAGCAAATCAAGTATCGTTTGCACAAAGGAGACTTTGGCTTTTACATCACTTTGAGGAAGAATCTACAGCATACAATGTCATCAATGCTTTTACGATCAGTGGTTCATTAGATGAAGTATTGTTGAAGAATTCTGTGTCATTTATGTTTGAAAGACATGAAATATTTAGAACAGCGATCTTAGAAACATCTGATGGATTAATACAAAGAGTACATCCAAATGTACTGGTACATATTGAAGAGGCCGATTTTACAGAAGTACATGAAGAAGAAAAAGACGCAAGAGCTAAATCTTTCTTCATGGAAATTGCAAACCATTCTTTTGATTTGGCATCGCCACCATTAGCCAATTTTGGACTTATAAAACTAGAAGAAGATCAATCTATTTTTATAATAAACATACATCACATTATTACTGATGGTTGGTCTCAAAAAATATTCTGTGAAGAATTATTTCAAACATATAATAACTTAGTAGCACAACAAGAAGTTAATTTACCTGAGGTTATAGGAAGTTATATAGAATTTACCAATGAAAATAATGCGGTTATTCAATCGTCCAAAGATACACTGCGAAACTATTGGATTCAAAAGTTACAGGATAAACCTTCGCTCATTGAACTTCCGTTCGATAAACTAAGGAAAAGTGTCCAAACATTCAATGGAAAACGTATTCAATTTAAGGTAAGTGCTGATGTAGAAACACAGATAACGGCGCTCATTAAGAAGTTTAAATTTGGAACGAGTTATTCGTTTTATATGACTGTGTTTAAAATACTACTGTATAAAATATCAGGACAAAAAGAGCTCGTGATTGGCGCACCAGTTTTTGGAAGAAATAATTCAAAATACTTTAATACTATTGGTTTTTTCGCGAATACAGTTGTGTTTAGAACATCATTAAAAAACACTGAAACTTTTGCCGAATACCATAAAAAAGTATTTACGGAAATTATGTATTCTATTTCGCATCAAGAGTATCCTTTTGATTTAATAGTTGAAGAATTGTTTTCAGACAGAGATATTAGTACATCACCTGTATTTAATGTAATGGTTGCTTATAACAATACGTTTACAGATACAACACCAACGAAATTTTCTCCTGGAGAACTAAGCATTAGTGAATATCAGCACTCAATGGAATACAACATGAGTAAGTTTGATATGACATTCTTTATCAATGATGATGATGACGAAAAATTGATAACATTAGAATACAATACAGATTTATTTGAAGAAAAAACGATTCTCAATTTCATTGCTAACTTTGAAGTATTGCTTCATGAAATCATACAAAATCCTTTTGATGCTATCGGTGATTATTCATGTCTATCAACAATTGATCAAGCTTTAATAGTAGAAAATAGCGCGACTAAAAACCCGCTTAAACATCAGAATATTTTAGAAGCAATTAAAGTCAATGTAACTGAAAATCCACATAAAAATGCAGTTGTATATGGAGAACATTCGCTTAGCTATAAAGAGTTGGACACACTTTCCAATGCACTTGCAAACTATTTAATCAATGAAATAAAAGTAAAAAACGGAGAAGTCATTGGAGTTTCTTTAGATAGATCTACAAATATGCTGGTTGCTATGCTTGCAATCCTAAAAACACGTACCGCATATTTAGCTTTAGATCCATACTATCCAAAAGATAGAGTACATCATATTCTTGAAGATAGTCAAGTGAAAACCATCATTACTGACACTGCTAATGTCAATCTATTTGACACATCATATCAGGCCATTAACATGGATGATTTGGACTTAAATGATGATGTAGAGTTAGCAGTATCTGGAAATGCTTTAAATGATATTTTATATGTAATATACACATCAGGGACTTTAGGTTTGCCTAATGGAGCAATGCTTTCGCATGGAACCTTATTAAACTTGATTGAATGGCAAATGTATGACACCACAATTGATGCTTCCAAAAATGTACTTCAATTTACATCGATCAATTTCTGTGTTTCATTTCAGGAAATATTCATAACACTTTGCTCAGGAGGAACAGTTCATCTCATTGATGAAATGAAAAGACAAGACATTAACTATCTAATAAATTTCATAGATGCGAATAAAATTAATGTGCTGTATCTTCCATTCTCGTACCTAAACTTTTTATTTAATGAAATAAAAAATACCGAATTTGGAACAAGTTTAGAACACATTATTACTGCTGGTGAACAATTGAAAATTTCTTCTGGTTTAAAGAAATATATAGAAGAACATAAAAACTTAAAAATTCACAATCACTACGGTTCTTCAGAAATGCATGTAGTTTCTGCATATACAATAGATCATAAAAATCTAAATGCAGAAAGACCTCCTATTGGGAATCCAATTACAAACATAGGAATATTTATTGTCGATGAAGACAATCAGCCAGTTCCACAAGGAAGTTGGGGAGAATTGCATGTTGAAGGTTGCTTTGAAGTTGATGGTTATATCAATAATAAAGAACTTACAGAGAAAAAAGTATTGCATGTTCCTGAAATTACAATAACGAACAAAAAACTATATAAAACGGGCGATATTGGTCGATTCAATAGCGTCGGAAATATAGAATTGAAAGGAAGAAAAGATAGTCAAATAAAAATAAGAGGATTTAGAGTAGAATTAGGGGAAATAGAAAATATTCTACTTTCATATACAGGAATAAATAATTGTGTTGTAGTAGCTCAAGGTGATGAAGAGAATAAAAGGTTAGTAGCCTATATTGAAAGTGCGCTAAACATATCTGAAATTAAGCTAAAGCTAAAAAGTAGTCTTCCAAACTACATGGTGCCGTATATTCATTTGATAGATAAAATACCATTAATGCCAAATGGTAAAACAGATCGATCACAATTACCAGAAGTTAAAATTACATCAGAAAAAGAAGTTGTGATGCCAAAAACACTTCAAGAAAAACAATTTCATGCCCATTGGAAAGAAATTTTAAAAAATGATGACTTCGGAATCACAGATAATTTTTTCGAAATAGGAGGAAACTCATTATTAGCAATTAGGCTAACTTCAAAAATAAAAGAAGAATTAAATGTTGACATTCCATTAATCAATATATTTCTATATCCTACTATTGCTGAACTAATTGAATACATATCTCAAAATGCTGCTAAATTGCATATACATACATCGTTAAAAGTATTTACACCAACGATAAACACTAAAAAAGATATCATGCTGTTTATTCCGCCAGTTTCTGGAGATTTATCGCAGATGACTTCCTTGATTACTTACTATTCAAAAGAACTCAATTGTATAGGGTTAGAATACCCAAATTCATATGATCCTAAAATAAATTCTATTGAGGAATTCTGTGAAATTTATAAAAAAGAATTCCAAGAAATCAAATTTGATTCAACTCAAAAAATATACATCATTGGATATTCTATGGGAACACAAATAGCATATGAGTTAAGCAAATGGTTAAGTGAAAAATTTGAAACGCAACTCGTCCTAATTGATAGTATTCCTGCAAAAGGTACTTTAGCATTATCAGAAGAAACTGCGATGAAGCAGAATATTAGAAAACATATTCTTAACTTCGAGGAGCTTTCTGAAAAAGAAATTACGCTATTCACAAATAAAATATTTGAAAACTTAAAAATACTTTCAAAATATAATGCTGAAGCTATAATAGACTGTGATATGTTGGCAATTGCTTCTGAAGAAAATAGCATAGAGATAAAAAAATGGAATGAATTTACTAGTGGAAAATTTGAAGCGCATGTAATCGCTGGAACAAATCATTTCAATATCATGAATAATGATAAAGAACTCATTAAAATTATTGAAAATGCAATCACTGTTTTACAATAAAATTAATTTACAGCAACAACACGTTCGTATAGAATCGTTCTCAGAAGATGATTTCTTTGAACTAAAAGTAATAGGTGTCAACCCGAAACTTTGGCGCTATATGAGTTCTCAATACACGACACCGGAAACCATAGAAAAACACTTGTATTCATTTCTGGAAAACCACAAAGAAGGAAGCATGATTCCAGTATGTATAAAAGACAATAGCACACAAAAAGCAATTGGAATGACATGCATTGGAAATATAAACAGTGAAAAAAATGAAGTAGAATTAGGTTGGACATGGATTGATGAAGCTTATCAAAAAACAAGCGCAAATAGAATCGTGAAATTACTGATGCTAAATTATATTTTCAATGAGCTAAACTGCGACAAAGTTGTATTTAGAGTAAATGAAAAAAATAATATTTCGATGCTTTCTTTGGAAAAAATTGGGGCATCGTTTAATGGAATCACAGAAATACATTTGCCAGAAAAAAAGAAATCTATAGGTGTAGCAAACTATTTTATACAAAAAAGTACTTGGAAATCTTCTTTAGAAACAAGACTCCAAAAAATGATTACTGCTTATAATTCATAAGGATGATGAACTTTAATTTTGAAGACGACTATACAATCGAAGATGAAGTGGTAAAACTATCGCCACTTCGCATCGAATCCTACACAGAGTTAAAGGAAATTGCCTTTGAACCTGAACTGTGGACATATGCGCCGCCTGAAATTAAAAATGAAGAAGATTTAAAAAATTACATACAATCAACTGTTCACAACAGAGCACAAAAAAAAGAATATCCATTCATAGTTTTTGACAAGCGAACACAAAAATATGCTGGCGTAACAAGGTTATTTGAAATAAATACCACGATCAAAGCATTAAGAGTTGGTTACACTTGGTACGGCAAAGAATTTCATGGAACAGGCGTAAACAAACATTGTAAATATTTATTATTTGAATTTATTTTCGAAAAGTTAGGCTTTGAACGAATTGGGCTTGGTGCACATGCTGAAAACAAAAGAAGTATTGCTGCTATGAAAAGTGTTGGATGCAAACAAGAAGGTGTTTTTCGAAACCTATTTCCTGCAGTTGCTACCAACGGAAGAGCTGATGCAGTTTTACTAAGCATCTTAAGAGATGAATGGCTAACCACAGAAAAGAAGTCCTTACAAAAGAAACTAGTTTCTAAAAACTAGTACATACACACTACATTTTATATCACAAAAACAATTATAAATGATCAAACATCTTGATTTTATAGTTCCCAAAGATAGGCTCTCAACCCAAAAAATCTTTGAGGAAGCTTTACAGAATAACAAGCTTCCAGAAGTATTTTCAACTGCCGAAGAAGGAACTGCATTTTTCAATGAAACGCTAAATCTAAAAGATGTTGCAATCGCAAAATCATTTAGTGAAACAGAAATGCTGCTTACATTGATTGATCGTTTTTTCGATCGGGAAATAGTCTCAAAAAGTGAAATTGATTTGCTCATCTTAATTGGAGATGATGTGAAATCGGGAAATAGACAAAAAAATGTAGCACACTACATTCAACATCATTGCAAGCTAGAAAACTCGGACATATTAGTAGTATCGGGAAATCATTGTTCAAACATAGAACACGCAATAATTCTTGGTGAAAACTTACTAAAAGCAGAAGCAAATGAAAATATTCTAATTCTGGGAGTCAATAAATTACAAAATAATGAAGATCGAATTGTTGGGAATTATGGAATTCATGGTGATGGAGCAGGACTTATTTATTTAAATAAAGACGAAGCAGACGGAATAAGCATTCTAGGAAAAAGTAAGTATACCAATGGAATTCTACATAAAGCTGACATGAATGAGAATAACTCTTTTCTTCTCTGCAAAAATTACATTACATGCATTTCAAAACTCATGAAATCGAATGAAATAAAGCCAGATAGTATATCAAAGATAATTGTTCAAAATGCAAATTATCTATTAATAGATCAATGCTTAGGTAGTTTTAAGTTTAAAAAAGAACAACTATTTCTTGATAACATAGGACAATTTGGACATTTAGATTGTATCGATTTCATCATAAATCTAAAATCAATACTAGATGAAAAACCTGCTTTGAATTCCACATTTATATCATTTGGAACTGGTTGGGCTGGTTCTAACATTGCATTACACTTACAATTAAAATAATTGACAACATTTTGAATACATCCATAAACAACCTAATAACTGGAATGAAATCCAGTACAGGAAAATTGATCACATACCAAGGAAGAAAACGAATAGATCTCAATTTCCACGATTTGTATCCAATGGTATTAAATGCCGTAGCATACTTGGGAAAATGTGGTTTAAAAAGCGGAGATACCGTTGGTGTTATTAGTAAAAATAACCTTTCGTGGGTTCTTGCAGATTTGGCTTGTATCTATAAAGGAATTAAAATTTTAGCATTAGATAGCGATTCAAATCTTGCCAAGTTTCAAGAAAAAAACATGTCTATTTCGGCAATGTTAGTTTCCAAAGATTACAAAAGAGAATCAACAGAAAGTAATCATATTTCATACATTACACTTGAAGATTTAATCATAGAAAAAACAGTTCCTGAAGAAGGAAAAAGTAAACCGCATCAATTTCAAGGAAAAGATGTGCTCTCGTACAAATCTACATCTGGAAGTACTGGGTTTCCTAAAATAATAGGTGCTTCAGTACAAGGTGTCGAAAATTCTATTCATTGCGTACAAGAAATATTTAAACATTCGGAAAAAGATATATTATTAGTTTTTTTACCGCTCAATTTGCTACAACAACGCTATTGGTTGTATTCAGCGATTCTATTTAACCTTACAATTGTTATAGTACCAAAAGAATATTTCTTTATGGCATTACTGCAAGAATCTCCAACGGTTATAATGGGAGTTCCATACATTTATGAAATTATAGCTACCACATATAAAAAGACCATTGCAAAAAATGAACGTTTACAAATTGATTATGAAAATCATTTAAAAGAGACATCTACTACAAAGCCTTTTGAACCTTTTATGGAATATTTAGGAGGAAATATAAACTATTTGTGGACTGGTTCGGCTCCTATAGCTGCTGACGTATTATCATTTTATTTAAAAATGGGAATTCCTTTATATCAAGGATATGGCATGAATGAAACCTGTATAATATCAAAGAATTATCTAAATAATAACAAAATAGGTAGTGTAGGTAAACTTTTCCCAAACATAGAACTCAAGTTTGATGCTCAAAATCAAATTCTAATAAAAAATAAATATCCTGTCTGTGAAAATTATACGATAGCTTCTTTAGAAGACTGTCAACAATTTTTTGTGGATGACAACTATATCGCAACAGGTGATACTGGTTATTTGGATGAAGAAGGTTATTTGTTCATCAATGGAAGACAAAAAGAAATGATTGCGTTATCCAGTTCAAAAAAGATTTTTCCTAGCGCATTAGAGTCTAAAATTATAGAGTCTGAAGAAATTGAAAACTGTGTTTTTTTTGGTGATAATAAACCTTATTTAACAGCTTTAATTCTGCCAAGTTCAGCAAAAATTTCTCATGAAAATGTTGAAGTTATTATTGCTAATTACAACGAACAAGTTGCTCCTGAAGAAAAGGTTTTCAAGTTTTTCTTGACACATGAAAAGTTTTCTGAGAAGAATAATCTGTTAACAAATCAGCACAAAATAAAAAGGAATAAAATAATAGAAAAATACAAAGAACAATTTGAATCTCTTTACACATCATAACTCATGAAACAATCAACATATGAAATCATCATTGAAAGTTTATCAAGTCAACTAGATGATGACTTCGAAATAACGGCAGAAAGTCGATTGAAAGAGGACTTAGGTTTTCCTTCCATTAAAATGATTATGTTTTTTACAAACGTCACCACAAAATTGAATATTAGCATCATGGACTTCACAGACTATGAATTAATCAACATTGAAACCGTGAACGATGTTCATGAATTACTCACAAAAAAATTACAAGAAAATGAATAAAACTGATCTCTTATTTAATCCTAATCTTATCATTGAGAATGAAGATGTTACACTTCGAATTGTAACAATGGAAGATATTCCTTCACTTGAAAAAATTGCACTCGATAAAGATATTTGGACATACTTTACAGATGAAATCAATTCTTTAGAAGATTTAAAGAATTATGTGCAAAGTTTGCGTAAACTATTTGAAGGTCATACAAATGTCCCGTTTGTTATATATGATAAAAAGAAACAAGAAATTGTGGGAATGTCTTCTTTCGGAAATATCTCTGCAAAAGATCAACGAATAGAAATTGGATGGTCATGGATAGCGCCAACTGCTCAAGGAAGCGGTATAAATAAAGCATACAAAGATTTACTTATAAACTTTGCTTTTGAAAAATTAGAATTTGTTCGTGTCGAATTTAAAACTGATGTACTCAATACGAAAGCAAGAAAAGCACTTGAAAAAATTGGTGCTACTGAAGAAGGTGTACTTCGATCGCATACTTTAATGCATCATAACAGAAGGAGAGATACTATTTACTATGCTATTTTAAAAGATGAATGGAAAAGTTAAGATGTATAGAATTAGCAGGTAATCCATTTGATATTGGATTCAGTCATGGAAAACAACTAAAAGATGACATTCAACATTTTTTGGGAGATCATGATGCGCTGATACACACACTAAGAAGAAAGGTTATTGAAAAGGAAGAGCTTTTAAAAATAATCAACGCTTATAAAGAAATGATTGGTTTGCATTGTCCTGAACTACTATTGGAATTAGAAGGACTATCTAAAGGTGCAGAAATTTCCATTGAAAATGCAGTTTTATTACAAATACGTAGAGAGCTAATTGGAACGAATAGTTTCACACTTACAGGCGATTGTAGTTCCTTTGCTATTAAGAAACCTGACACAGATATTCTTGGACAAACCATTGATCTTAATGGCGACATGACAGCTATTGGACAGGTTTTTAAAATCAATGGAGAAAGTCAAAAGCTTCCAAATGTAATTCTCTATTCATTTGCAGGTTTACTTGGTTACATGGGAATGAATAGTTATGGACTTTCAGTATGTATTAATATGGTGGTGTCGAGTGATTGGCAAATTGGAATTCCTCCATATTTATTAGTTCGAAAATTCTTGAATTGTAAAACGATAGAAGAATGTATTGAAGTTGTTGAAAAAATTCCGCGTGCGAGTTCAAGAAGTTTTACCATTTCTGATGGAAAAAGACAGGTTATTTTAGAACTCACCGTATCTGATTATAGAGTTATTGAAGGTGAACAATTATTACATACAAATCACTATTTGCACGAGGATTTTATCTCACAGGATAAGATGAATATATTCAGTCAAAACTCCTCAAGACAGCGTTTAAAATTACTCGAAAAAAAACTAGGTGAAGGAACGCTATCACTTCAACATATACATGAAGTATTTGCAGATCACAGTTTATATCCTGTTGGAATATGCGCCCACAACAAATCGAACATTCATCTCAATGAAACTGTAGCTTCTATAATAATGTATCCAAAAGAAAAACACTTTTATGTAGCAAAAGGAAAAGCTTGTGAAAGTGTTTTTGAACAATTTTCATGCGATTAAAACTTTCGTTCAAAATTACTAATACCATCCACACATCTAAAAAAGTTACTCTTTTTTAGTATCGTCATACCAAACAAAAATGAAAAAAAAATATCTATTAAATAATCAAAAATATTTGATTGTATCTTCAATGCCTACTCCAAACGGAAGACTTCATTTAGGGCATATATCAGGACCTTATCTTCCTATGGATGTGCTAAAGCGACGATTAAATAGAGATCAAGGAAACGCAAAATTGATTTCGGGTTCAGATGTTTATGAATCTCATGTATTGCCAAAAGCAAATGAAAATAAAAAAGATATAGAAACGGTTTGTTTTGAAAATCATGCTTGCATAGAGGAAGATTTAAACTTAATGAATTTGTCATATGATGTTTTCATAAATCCATTAGCGCCAGCACATCGAAATACATATAAAGAATTTATTCAAAAAGAATTTAAAAATCTTCAAGAAAACGGAGTTCTAGTTGCCATAGAAGAAGAATTGAAGGTTTCAAAAAAATACAATGATGTTATTTCTGGCTGCTGGATTCATGGCGAATGCCCAAATTGTAATCAGCCAACAGGAAATTATCAATGTGAAAATTGTTATAGCTTTTATAATCCGGAAGATGTAAAAAACATACACTCAACTAGAAAAGATGATTTAGATTTAGAAACAGTAGTATCTAAGAGTTTCTTCGTAAAAGTTGATCGTGAGGCATTAATCAATCTATTGCAAAAAAGTAATTTAAGTGATGTTCAAATGGACAAAATCGACAGTTTCTTTAAAACTCACAAAGGTTACATGCGCGTCACAAGTCCAGAATCATGGGGAATACCAGTGCTTGACGAAAAAGTGGATGCAATTCCCATGATGTCATTTCCATATGTTAGTATGCTATTCTATTCAATTTATTGTGCAGGATTGATGGATACAGAGAATTGGTTTTCTAAAAATTCGGATGCTATCATTATTAATGCACACGGAATGGACAACTTGGTGCCAACTTCGGTTGGAATGATTGGTTTAGGTTTGGAACTAACAGCATATAAAACGTTTGATTATCACATTGCAAATTATTTTCTGAATTTGGATGGATCTAAATTTTCTACGAGTAGAAACAATGCTATTTGGGTTGACGAAATTGTAAAAACGGAAGCTATTGAAAGTGATTATGCACGTTATTATCTAACTCTAAAGTCACCTCAATTTAGAGAAGTAAACATTACTAAAGAAGAATTCGTAACGATTGCTAAAGAAATTCAACAACGATTTACAAATGTTGTTGCTTGGGCACAATCATTACTATCTGAACAAGAACAAGTTTTTAATGTATCTGAAACAGTGCACGACACTTTTTTCAATATGCTTGAAGAAGAACAAAAAGCATTGAGTCCAGCTACATTTAACGTTGCACATTCCATTAAAATAATTGAAAAATGGTATGATTTAAAAGATACTATAATATCTAGTGATATTCGCTTTTGGTTATCAGGATTTTCTATTTTTCTGCATCCTGTACTACCCACACTTTCAGGAAATATATGGACAACTATACTAAAAAACGAAGGAGAAATTTCACTAGCTTATTTCTTGAATCAATTAGAAAAAGAAACAAATAATATCATTAACTAGTGAATACAACTTACGACATAACAATTATCGGAGGAGGAATTATAGGTTTATTTACAGCCTATCTTGCTTCCAAAAAGTTTACGGAAGCTACTATATTAGTGATCGATCAGAACTTCAAATCAACAGGAGCCACATTCTACTCTATAGCATTAGATATTCCATACGGACATTCTAAAGAGATCCAAGAATTATCTAAAATTAGCAGAAAATATTTTTCTCAATTAGACGAAATCATCTCCTATAAAAGACAACAAATTCCTTTTGTTGGAATTACAGCAAAGAATAATTTCAAAACTTTAGCAAGTAAATTTCATGCCGAATTACAGGATTTAGAAGAAATGAATAATGAGGTTGTTATTTCCAAAGATGAACTCGCTTTTTCAGAACTAGATGCTTGGCAAAGTATTCCATATGATTATTTAGATGCGCTCAAAAAAATCATTACAGCAGAAAAAAAAATAACATTTTTATCCGGACTTAAAGTATTGGGCGTTGAAAAAGAAAATGATGGTTTTGCGCTCAAAACTTCAAGAGGAATAGTTATAAATACCAAAAATGTAATTAATGCTACAGGTCCGTGGTTGGTAGATGACTTATGGAAACGTGAAAATGAAAAACTAGATGTTAGAACTAAAAAAATCATTTCGTATCATCTGCCTTTCCGTTTTGAAACAGGAATTTTCTTTTTTGATTATGACGCTTTTATCACACCAAAACTAGATGCTCCTAATGAAAGTATTTACAGTTTTAAAGCTAACGAATATGATGTAAAACCTCAGGTTGGAAACATTAACATCAACAAAATAAATAATGAAAAAGCATATGAATTGTTTAACACTTACTTTCCAAACAAGCTCAGTTTTGATCAATTCAGTATGCTTGAAGGTAGATGTTTTTGCGATGCATATGCAAAAGTACCTATCGCTAAAGAAATCACTCCAGGATATATTGTAGCTGGTGCTGGAAGTGGTTCTGGATTTAGGTTAGCGCCTGGAATAGCAGCAAAGGCAATTTCTTTTCTTCAATTATAATTAAATAAAAATACGCTCTCAAAAAGTGAGATCTAAAATAGTAGTTAAAAAAAGCAGTATGAAAACACATGATATCATTGGTATAGGCATTGGACCTTCCAATCTAAGTACCGCAGCATTATTGTATCCACATAAAAAAGATTTAAATTATCACTTTTTTGATAATAAAGAAGAGTTTAAATGGCATCCAGGAATGATGTTTCCAGATGTTACAATTCAGGTCTCTATCTTAAAAGATTTGGTTTCTATGGTAGATCCTACAAGTCCTTTTTCCTTTTTAAACTTTTTAAAGAAGACTGGACGATTGTATATGTTTGCTGCAAAAGGAAATTTTGATAATGTAAAAAGAAAAGAATTTGAGCAGTATTTTAAATGGTGTGCAGATGTTATGGATGAATTATCATTTTCATCAAAAGTTGAAGAAGTAACGTATGTAGATGACCTTTTTCAAATCATAGTAAATAATAAAAAGTATCAAAGTAAAAATTTACTTATTGGTGCTGGATTAACTGCAAAAACTCCTGATTGCAGTAAACCTTATTTAGGAGAAAAAGTTTTTCATAGCACTCAATTTTTAACAACATCTGTTGATTATTCTAATCAAAAAATAACTGTTGTTGGAGGTGGGCAAAGTGGAGCAGAGATTGTTTTACATTTATTGAATGATAAAAATGTGTCTCCAGAAAACATTAATTGGTGTAGCAGTAGCTATAATTTACTTCCGATGGAAAATACTCCTTTTTCAAACGAATTGTATAGTCCTAATTATAGTGAGTACTTTTTTGATCTTCAACAAGAATTAAAAGGAGAACTTCTAAATCTTCAAAAGTATACTAGTGACGGAATTAGTGAATCTACGCTAAGTCAGATCTATGAGTTACTATACAATAATAAATTTCTTCTTCAAAAAGCAGATATTAATATGTATATGAATACTCGACTTAATGGAATGCAAAAAAATAGTGACGGAAGTTTTGATATGCAATTAAACCAAAAAGATGACGGAAATGCAACAATACATCTAGAATCAGATATTATTGTACTTGCTACAGGTTTAGAATATCAGTTGCCAAAATTTCTAAATCCTATCATGGATAAACTAGTTACTACCGATGGAAAATTTGATACGAATGAAGATTATTCTATTAAAATGAATGAATCATTAAAAGGGAAAATTTATTTACATAATGGTTCTAGACATGTGAGAGGTGTTGCAGATCCTAACTTAAGTTTATTAGCATGGCGAAGTGCGAAAATCATTAATTCTGTAGCAAAAATTGATCTTTATGACACCTTAGTTGATAAATCTTTGATAAACTGGAATTTAAGCAAAAATAAAAAATATGAAGTTACTATTTAAAGACGCTGTTATAGAGGACACTATTTCTATTGAAGAAGCCATTACAGGAAACCATTCTCCATTCAAAATGTCAAAGTGGTCCTTAGAAAAAGGACTAACATCACCTGTAGATGTACATAAGGTAAAAGAATATTGGTTAATTTCTCAAGGAGAAGGAAAAATCAATTATAATGATGAGCGTATCATTGAAGTTAAAAAAGGAGATTTCATATTCATGGAATCCAATAAAACACACCAAATAGAAAACACTGGTTCAGAAGAGTTAATTGTGTTTTCAATATGGTGGTAGCTGAAAAATAACTATTTTTCCATTTGATGGTTTATCGCCTCCATCAAAAAGTTCTGAGAGTTCGCGATCATTAAAAAAGCCTAACAATTTAAATTGTTAGGCTTTTTTGATTTTAAATCTTTTTATTTTTTACAAAACACGATAGCTCCACAAGTTGAATATGAATCTACTAGCGAAAGAAAAGTGTCACCAGAATCTAAGGTGTTATCTTTATAGAAGTCTTTAAGATTTATAAGTATATCTCCAGCTAGTGTATGGCCAAACCTTCCAATATTATCGTAATACCCTTTATCAGCCTTACAACCAGTCATTTTAACAAATAACTTATTCGTAGGTAGTGTATAATTACTAGTAAATACTTTTTTGATATTTATAGGTTTTAAAATATTCTGTTTAAGAATAGCGCGGCTGATCCGATGCATAATTTTAAACTTTTCCATAGAATACTCATGTTCGTGAGCTTCTGAATTCTTTACCCATAAATAGGGCAAATTTTCATTGACCAAACTGCAAATGTCAAAATCACCATTCCCGGGTTTACTCAATATACAACTTACTGCTCCATCACTAAAAATTGATGTCTCGCGCTCCATTTTTCGTTTTTCATCTTCTCCAGTGATCATATCAGAACAAATCAAAAGAACATTGTTTGCCATTCCTGAAGCAATCATGCTTACGCCCACTTGTAAACCAGTGATAATATTAGCACAATCAGAAAGAGAAATGCCGATTGGTAATGCTTTATTTAAACCAACTCTCAACAACAATTTATTTATATCAATTATATTGATACTGTAACCTCTTGTAGCGTTTTCCGAAACATATAAAACCACATCAATTGCATCTTTTTCAACAGAAGTAGTTTTTAGCGTTTTTTCTATTGCATTAGCACAAAGGTCAATATTTGATATTTCAGATGCTGCATAGTACTTCGCTCCAGCTTTTTTATATAGCTCTAATGTATCCTGATCATTTATTAAAAAATCTAATGTATCAATGGGTTGACTTTTCCCTAATTCATATTCAATTGCTGAAAGAGAAGCGATTTTTTTCATTCATTTACTTTTTTAATCTATTAATTCTGGAATTGGAGTATGAAACCTATTTATACAGTACATATTTCTCTCTCATAATCTTGTATTTCGACAATTCTGGCTCCCAACTTGCTCTGATCTCTTCTTCAGATGTTCCAGCGATTATCTGTTTTTTTAGATTGACGGTGCCAGCTAATTTATCGAAATCTCCAATTTGTGAACTCTGAGACTTATCAAAAAACTTCTCTTTATCTGGATAGTTCTTGTAGAATTCCATTAACCATTTAAGGTTGATTTTCTTTGTTTTAAGCAATTGTTCAACGTCATAATTTCTTAAGTCTATACCGTAGCAAGTTTTATCCATATGTAATGGACTTTTGCTCATGCCTGATATGCTTTTTGGAGTAAATGAGAACTTGTATGTATCTTTTAATTTAGGGTTTCCTAACACTGTAAATGGTATATAAGTTCCTCTGCCTTGGCTAATTATTGTTCCTTCAAATAAACATAATGATGGATAGAGCATAATAGATGGTTGCGTGTTGAGGTTAGGTGATGGACTCACGGGTAATTCATAGTACGTTGAATGCGTATAGTTTTTAAGAGATATTACACGTAGTTTACAGGTAGCTTTATTTGGTAGCCAACCTTCTCCATTGATCATTTGTGCAAATTCCGCCATTGTCATTCCATGAGTTATAGGTATGGGAAATTTTCCTATTCCAGACTTAAGTTTCATATCTAAAACAGGTCCATCTACATAACCATTCGGATTAGGACGATCTAAGATGATCAACTCCTTATTGTTTTCTGCGCAAGCTTCCATTATATCATAAAGCTTATTTATATAGGTGAAAAACCTACAGCCTACATCTTGTAGGTCAAATACGATCAAATCCAATTCATCCATTTGCTCCTTTGTCGGTTTTCTTGTTCCTCCGTATAGCGATACGATAGGAATTCCTGTGGCAGAATCTACTTCATCTTTTATTGAAACGCCATTGCCTGCATTGGATCGAAAACCATGTTCGGGTCCAAAAATGTATTTTATATTGATTTTGTAAGAAAGAAGACTATCTACAAGTGAAGTGTTTTCAATTATTGAAGAGGTATTCACTAAAAGCCCAACTCTTTTATCTTTTAAATATGGTAAATACTTATTTACTTGATCTGCACCTGTTAGAATTTTTGGCTGATCAACTATTAGAGTTTCATTCTGATTCGTATTTTCAGAAGTAGTGGAGGTCTTTAGGTTTGAAAAAACAACTAAAGGAATAATTATTAATAAGCTTAAAATTATTAAAACTTTAAAATATTTCATAATTTTTATTTAAAATGAAAATAGTACATTCAAATGCCCTACTTTAGGACTTTAGAATTTAAATATAGTGCAAAATGGATAATAATCAGGGTCTTTTAAAAGAAAAAATAGCGAAAGCATTGACTGAAGTTCTGTCAAGAAATGTGCAGCCAAATGAATTAACTAATGAAGTTGATTTGATTGATGAAATTGGATTGAATTCATTACAATTTTTAGAGTTTATATTAGAGTTAGAAAATGAGTTTGATGTTGAAATTGATGTAGGAAGTTTGGATCTAAGATATTTTAAGAGATACGAGTATATAGAGAAGTTTATTAAAGAATGCATAGAAAAAAACAGTGCAAATTAATCAACTAATGAGAAAATATTTGTAGCTAATTTTCACAAATTATATGATATAGGTAGTAGCTTTTATAACAAATATCTTCAGTATAATAATGGATTATAAGTAACCTAATGTCTAAAAAATCATCTTCACTAAAGGTTTTAACATCTCTTTTCGGGTTTGGCGTATACTTTCCAGCTCGTATTGTGGCTAATGGTCTAGAAACAGCAGGATATGATAGCGAAGTATTGCTTATAGAACACCTCTTTACCGACGCAAAGAGAAAGACTTATGAAGCATCAAAAACTGCTTTCAGTAAAAACTATAAGCTTGCTAAACTAGCTACTAAATTGTCCATTGATTCATCTAACATGTTTGACCCAAATAAGGTAGAGACATTGTTTAAAAGATGGGAAGAAGAAAAAGTTTCTGAATTTTTGTGTTTTTCTGGACTTTGGCTAGATTTATTGTCTTTGTATTCCAAGTATAATCCACGACTTAGTGTAAAATTATGCAGACTTGATGCTGGTGATGCCGTGACATGGAGAGTGAATGATGAGATTGACATACAGGAAACGTATTCTTTTTTAGATCTTAACGAAGGAAAAATAAATTATAAACTATTAACCCCAACGCTAAATTATATTCCTTTTAACGAAAGAAAAGAATCAGTTGTGATTCATGGAGGTGGATGGGGACTTGGAAATTTTTTAGAAACAATTCAAAAATTGCCTCAAAATAGTAGTAAAAAAGTTTTAATAAAAGATATTCCTAGTACGATTCGTCGAGCCGAAAAAACTACTTTTTATCTAAATGATCCTAACTGGGATCCTATTAATAATGGTTTAGAAATCTCTCGTTTTCCAGCACTAGGTGAAATTATTTCAACAGATAACATATTGTTTTCTAATAATGACGAGTATCATAGTGTGTTAGATTTAATTGTTGAAAGCAAAGCAATTATTTCCAAACCTGGAGGAATGACGATCGTAGATTCGATTACTACAGGAACTCCGTTAATTTACCTTGATCCAATGGGAGAAAATGAAGAAGGAAATCAACTCTTAATTGAACGTCTTAAAATTGGCACTTCATTTAGTAAATGGCAGCAAGAAAATTTTTCAAATAACATGCTTTTGGAATTTCATGAGAATATTGAAAAGATAAAAACTGAACTTCCTGACCTAGTTTCAAAAATAATAGCTGATCTCAAAAATTAAAGCAATCAGCATTATATATTCGTTTTTTGTCATATGATCATTCGTCACCTTGAACTTGATTCAAGGTACTCATTATATAGATTGAATTTATAGCGATGTGTGATTCTGAATCAAGTACAGAATGACGCATTTCATACCTTTTATGACATTTAACAGCTATAGCTAACCCGAATTATAAACTTAGCTATCAGCTAGGGTGCTTAGTAAGAATTTTTTAGAATACTCTATTTCAGTTTTCAACGAAGAATCAACGGCATTGTAGTCTATGTTGCTATTAAATAATTCGGCTACATCTTCAGGCTTATCAATAACTCTATTTTCAAGGTTCACTCTTTTCAAGAAATCTAAACATTTGTTTTTCCTGTGAGTATTTAAAAACATCATAAATTCTGTTTGAAATTTTACAGAGAAAAGCAAACCATGAAACATACATGTAACTACCATATCAGCATTTTTCATATAACCCATCCATAAAAAAGGAGATAATGTAATGATACATTTATCACACCAATCATACGGTTTTCCTAGAGAAATAATTTTAAGGTTTCGCTCTTTTGCAATCTTTTTCACATTAGCTATAACATCCTTAGATGGTTGTAATTTATCAGAATAAAATATAATGTAGTTTTTGATAGAAGGTTCCTTAATTTCTGTACCGAAATCATATATCAAAGTTGGATCTAACACTAAATGCGGACCTTTTGTATCGTTCGGACGCGCTAATTTAGCGAAGTTTAACGTGTTGTGATCTCTAGCTCCAACATGTTTAAAATTCTTCATTAATCTTAAAATTGATCTTGGATGCTGTTTGTTATAATTATCGGGTCCTAAACTTGCAGCATATGCAATGATTGTTTTTGCGTTTATATTATCCGAAAAATAAGTAGTGTCTATTCCTCCCCATTCTTGCGTATAGCACCAAATTTGATCACTTCCAATAATGACTTTATCAAACTTCATCTTTTTAAGATCTGACGCTAAGTGAATTGGTTTTGTCTTTTTTAATTTTCGTTGGTGAAATTTAAAATTTAAAACCTTACCCAAGATTTTAAGATATAGTTTTATGTTTTTAGCACCTGGCTTTAACTCTTCATTAAACTCATTATTGATACTTTTCTTAGTTCTGTAATTAATGAATTCATTTTCTAATCCTCTCTCTAATAGAAACTTGTGTAATGCGTAGGCTTGTAAATAAGCTCCGTAATTGTAACAGTCAAAAAAAGTTAATATTTTAATCATAATTAATGTCTAATTATTTTACCTGTTTTAGTCCGTTTTATGGACGCTACAATTTCTACTCTATCAGGAATCAAAAAACTTCTCAATTGCTCTTTCAAGTATTCTTTAACAATACCCAAGTTTATATCTGTATCACTTGTTACTACTTCAGCAGTTAATATACCATTGATTAGTAAAACTCTACAATCATCAATAGCTGTATGCGTACTTAAATGTGTTTCAATTTCTATTGGATTTATTTTATAGCCTTTATACTTTATAAACGTATTTCTGGATTTAAAACTAAATTTGTCTGCTACATGTTCAAATATATCGCCAGTATGTATGTTCTTTTTTACATCTGGAAGATAAAAATGTTCAATTGATAATTCTCCAGTAGTAACATGTTCCTTCTCTTTTTCAATAGTTACTGTATAAATTGATGGAATTTCTCCTAATTCGTGAGGTTTACAATGTGGCGAATGCTTAAAATAATTTAGACTAACTACAGAAGGAATCTCAGTGATTCCGTAACGTATTGAGAAAGTTAGACTATCATATTTTGCATGAAACTTATCTAATAACTTTTGAGATACAGCATCGCCTCCCATTCCTATATGTTGTATGTTGGGTAGTTGTATTCTTTTTATGAATAAAGCCATTTGCTGGTAGAAATATGGAACGCCTTCTATAGCAGAAACTTGCGTACTTATATTTTTGTTAAATAGACATTGTATCGGATTGACGTACTCTTTTGTCGGTGGAAGTACTATTTTACTAGTTCCCGAAGTATACTCTATCAAACAACTTAAACCATATGAATGGAATAATGGAGCAGTGATTAAAACACTTTGATTTTCAGTATATGGCATCAATTTTTCTTCCTTGATACAGTTTATAGCATTTACGATCTGATAATACGTGGTTTTTACAAATTTTGATTTCCCTGTTGTTCCACTTGTATAAAAGTAAATACAACCTTGCCATTCTGTATTTTTTGAGTTTGTTTCAAAATGAACCTTTTTAGAAGTTTCTATGAAATCAATTTTATCATCATGATTTACTTCAAAATTAGTGTCTGACAAAATGATATCAATAGCTACATTCAAGGTTTCTAGCTCATTCATTCCAGCACGAGAATTTGGATCTTGAATAAGAATAATATCTGCTTCTAATTTTGTACATGCCCAGTACGAGACTATAAATTTAAATTGGTCAGTAAAACTAAGCCCTACAACAGGTCGATTTTTTGCTGTTTTATTCTGTAAATAGGTAGTAATTTTATTGATTATCTGAGTACATTCTGCATATGTATAATGAGAATTGTTGTGTTCTATGTAGGTACTTTGAGGGTTGGTTAGGTAGTTTTTGTGATATATTTCAAATAAATTAGAATATTCATTAGTTTTTACTTCCATTTTAATGCTTTTAGAAAATATCTTGGTGTAAAATTTATTTGATCACACTAACAAAGATGGTCAATTGTTTTCGGTTTTGGAAATTTTTTTATGATCTGATTTAAATTGCTACGATTTCATATTTTTTTATTGTTTCTAGCATTCTGACTATTCAGTTTTAGAACGTTTTATTTTTATAATGAGGACTATATTTTAAGAAAATATTCTAGTAACATTAATTCTTTTATTCTAACTTGGATGATTATTAATTTAAATATTTTAAATCATGAAAAAAAAGAAGCTTAAAACTTTAAAACTTAACAAGAGTTCAATTTCAGTTTTCGACTCAATTTTAGGAGGTAGAGCAAATTGTTCTGACGGAGAAACTTGTAATGATAAACCAATTGAACCTGTTAGATATACAGATCAAGACGTATCTTGGTGTTGGGAATAAAAAAATGATAAAAGCAAACTTCGGTTTGCTTTTTTTATGACAATAAGCTTTAGTAATTTTAAGCCTCTATGTATTCAATACTAAGAAGTGCTTCAATATTTTTTTAAGAAAATATTCTAGTAACATTAATACTTTTATGTTAACTTGTGTGACCATTAACATAAATATTTAAAATCATGAAAAAAAAGAAACTTAAAACTTTAAAACTTAACAAAAGTTCAATTTCAATTTTTGACTCAATTTTAGGAGGTAGAGGAAATTGTTCTGATGGAGAAACTTGTAATGATCCAGTACCAATTAATAATTCTGATATTGCTAACTGCTATACAAAACAAGATGTATCTATGTGTTGGGAATAAAAATAAATGGAAAAAGCAAACTTCGGTTTGCTTTTTTTATGATCCTAAACATTAGTTATTACAAATAATTTATAGAGAATTATAATGCAATATTTTAGTGATTTAACAGATACAATATCAAAAATAGATACCAATGATTTGATTTCTATTAAGAATAGTATATTGAATTGTTATAAGAGAAATGGAGTAGTTTATATTTTCGGAAATGGAGGAAGTGGCGCTACTGCATCTCATGTGGCTGGCGATTACTTGAAAACTATAAAAGGGTTGCGTGTTGTTTGTTTAAATGATAATACGACTGTGTTATCTGCCATTGCAAACGACATTCACTATGAAGAAATTTTCAGAGAACAACTGAAAAACATAGTACAAAAACAAGATTTAGTAATCGCAATTTCTGGAAGTGGAAATTCGAAAAACATAGTAAATGCTATTAAATATGCAAATTCAAGAAGTATAGAAACAATAGGTTTTTGTGGATTTGATGGAGGCGATTTGAAAAATATAGCTACTAAAAACATACATATTCAAATTCATGATATGGAAATCGCAGAAGATATACATCTTTCTTGTTTTCATGCAATTAAAAGAAGTATTGCAGATGATTTACGTATGAATCTTATATAATTTTCTCAAAAACTAACTGTTCAATCTTTTCTTGCGTAATTTCAATTCGAGTTACTTCTATTTCTTTTTCATCAATAATTGTATAACATCTGTTATAGATTCCAAACATAATATCTAATATTTCATTAATTTGAAAATCCAATAGATATACAAAGTGAAGTGATAAATAGAAATTAAGTGTATACGTTTGCAGGAAATCTTTCATAGCTGGCAAAACAATATACTCTCCACCTTCAATGTCCATTTTTATCAACCCAATTGTAGCTGGATTTATAGCATGTGTGTCTATTACTTTTTCAATTGTAATTGTTGGAACTTCAATAATATTTTCTGAACGTGATTTGTAAGTTCCTCTTTGTCCTTCAATGTTGTATTTTGATAAAAAAGAAGCATCATTTACCAATAGTGTAGATTCACTATTTCCCATGTCCCAATTACCTCCAAACTTAAGTGTTCCAGTACGATCGGCTAATGCTTTTTTCTCAAGAATAACATGCTTAAAATCATTAATAAGCAAATTATATTCCAAGGTCAATAATGCGATTGGATCTGGTTCAAAACAGATTACTTTTTCATAAAGTTTAGCCGCAAACAAAACAGTCGGACCAATCCATGCGCCTACGTCTACATATACTTTATTATTCGTAGCATATTTCTCTAAAATAATAAATGTCTCTTCTTCCCAATCTCCATTTTGAACACAATCTGTAAAAAAGCCATTAGGGCAATAATCTTCTATTTTATAATTGTCAAAAACTTTAAATTCAACATTTCTTTTTCTAATTATTTTTTCCATAATAATTAAATCAACATATCTTGAAAAATAACTTTTGAGCCATCTTCTTCAAAAGAAAAGTCAAACTTTCTATAGTTCGGTTGCAAGCTCTCAATCACTTTAGCTTGGTATTTTTCTTCACAATAAAAAAGCATAAAACCACTTGCGCCAGCTCCTAAAAGTTTGCCTCCTGTAGCTCCGTTTTTTAAAGCAGTTTCATAAATAGTATCAATTTCGTTCGTTGATATTTGATTAGAAATAGATTTCTTTAACAACCATCCTTCGTGAAGAATAGCGCCAAAGTCACTAAAAGACTCTTTTTCTAAAGCATTTTTTAAATCATAGACTAAGTCTGACATTTGAATTAAAACCGTTCTCTTTTTTTCATATTCATACGATTTTAAAATACTTTTAGTAGCCGTTCTGCTTCCTATGTAAAACAATAGTAGTTTTTTATTGAGTGCTGTTTTAAAATCAGAGTTGAGTAGTATAGGCGTACGAATTACATCTCCATTCTTTGAAAATTCAAATACATTTAAACCTCCAAAACTTGCTGCATATTGATCTTGTTTTCCAATAGAAGAATACAATGATCGTTCAATTTCATATGCAGTATGTGCCAACTCATTTTTGTCAATTACTTTTTTATTCTGCGCAGCTAAATTATGTAAAACGCCAACAGTAAACGAAGAAGAAGATCCCATTCCGGTTCCAGATACAATATCTGCAATAGAGGAAAGTTCTATTCCATTGTTCACGTTCATCTTCGTAAATATTCTTTTTAAAAGTTCGTGTTGTATCTCACCAATACTTGAAATAGTTTCTGTTTGAGAATACTTAAGCCTTATTTTATTCTTGTCAAAAAACGGATGCGAACTAATATACATGTACTTATTAATAGAAGAACTTATCACTGCGCCTTTGTGCTGCGTATAAAATTCGGGAATATCTGTGCCGCCACCAACAAAGCTTATTCTAAAAGGTGTTCTCGTAATTATCATAGCTTATTTTATTATCTGTTGAACTGCTTCAAGTAAATTTTCCGCTCTTGAAGTTGGAGTTGTGTTAACTCCTTCATTAGAATCACCAACCAAAATAGTTTTAACCTTAGCAGTAGTACCACATTCAATATCTCTCCAGGTATCACCTATAAAGTAAGATTGCGTTACATCAATGTTGAATTGTTCAACAGCGCTTTCAATCATTCCAGTTTTTGGTTTTCTACAAGTACATTCTTTCTTATAAGCTGCATTTTCACCTTCAAATCCTTTATCAGGATGATGTGGGCAAAAGAATATTGCATCTAACTTTGCTCCAGAATTACCTAGAATAAATTCCAACGTATTATGTATTTCTTGTAATTCTTCCATAGAACACATTCCTCTAGCAACCACAGGCTGATTGGTAATTACAATAGCAAGAAAGTCAGATGAGTTAATTTTTTTGATTGCTTTGATTGCATTTTCAAAAACAACTAACTGTTCTGGTGTACTAATGTAACCAGACAATTTATTGATAACACCATCTCTATCTATAAAAATAGCTTTTTGGGTACGTTCTAAATTTCTAGCTTGGACAATTCCATTTTTATAATCTTTTCGAACTTTTTCAATCCGGTCAGGAGTGCCCATATCTTTTAAATATTCGGGTGTATTATATGCGTACATGTGAAGCTTGTCAATGATATTTGGGAAAATGTCTTTTCCAAAATCAGCTTTCACTCCAGCTGTTAAAAATGGAAACAGTCTAGGAGAAAAAAGATACAGACCAGCATTTGAAATATTTGGATACACAGCATCAAGATCTCTTGAGTGCTTGGGATAAAATTTAATTATTTTACCGGATGTATTTACACCTAATAAATCACTGTCTTTAGGATGATCTGTAGGATGAACAACCAATGTAGCGTCTGATTTGTTTTTTGAATGAAATTTTGCAACTCGACTTAAATCTACATCTAACATAATGTCACCGTACAATACAAAAAAATCTTCTGTCAATTTATGCTCAATTTCTTTAATTCCACCAACGGTTCCTAACTCCTTACTTTCTTTATGAACAACTATTTTTAGGTGTTCGTGTTGATTCATTTCTTGTAAAGAATCTTCTATTTTTTCATACAAATAATTTGTAATAATATAAATTTCTTTAATTCCATATTTAGATAATAAAGCAATTTGATGATGCAATATTGGTGTTGAGTTTATGAGCTGTAAGGATTTAGGAATTTTCTTAGAGATATTTCCAAGTCTTGTACCTTTTCCACCTGCTAAGATTACGGCTTTACCTACCATTATATTATTTATTTTTTATACTTTTAGTGTCTAAAATTCTACGAGAATATGGTTTTCAAATATGGGATTAATTTCTTAATAATCTTACTATTTTCAATAAATAGTTATGCACAAACAACTTTTTCTATCCAAGGATCAATCGTAGATCAAGAGAATAAATCACCGATAGAATTATGTACAATATCGTTAATCCTTAAAGATAAAATATTTCAAAAAGTTAACACAAATAAAGAAGGTAAATTTTTACTGAAAGAAATTGAAAAAGGAAACTATGTGCTTGAAATTGAAAGTCCAGGATACACAAGTTTATTGGTTCCTATAAATCAATTAGCTGCTAATTTAGTTTTAGATGATTTTTTATTAGAGAAAAAAATCGATAGTTTGGATGAAGTAATTATTGAAGGATCGTCTAATGATAAACTGATAGAGCGAAAAAACGGAAAAGTGATTGTCCGTGTCGATGCAGATATTATGAATAAAGGAGCATCGATGACAGATATAATGGAAAATATTCCTTCGGTTGATGTTGATGAAAACGGTGCAATTTCCATGCGTGGAAGTACTGATGTAAGAGTCTATATTAATGGAAAACCAACACAGCAAAGCTTAGATCAGCTATCGCCTATTAATATCTCAAAAGTAGAATTGATTACTTCTCCATCAGCAAAGTGGGATGCAGATGGTTCTAGCATTATAAATGTGATCTTGAAAAAAAATAGAGAAAGAGGGTTAAATATTAATGGAAATTTTAGTTACACTCAAGGGATTTTTGCAAAATACAGATCAAGTCTTTCCGCTAATTATACAGTAGATAAATTCAGTTTCAATAGCTCAATATCATATAATAAAAGTAAAAATTATTTTGAAGGGAGAACGCAAGATTTTTTAAATGATATCCTACAAATAACAGAAAACGTAAACAGATCAGATAATCGTGCATTTACCTTTGGAGTTGATTATTTCCTTAACGATACAAATCAGTTTTTTGTAAACTATAAGCGTAATTTTACTTCACCAACATCTATTTCTAATTTCGTAGTAAATAATTTAGATAGGAATTTTCATGAAACAGATTATGATTATAATAGTCATGATTTGAATGTTGGATACAAAAAGATTCTAGATGGAGAAAATCATTTTTTAGACATTGAAGCCTATTTTGCATGGTCGCCAGGTGATAATGAATCTGAAAGAATATCTGAAGGCAGTTTAGGAAATAATATACTTTTGTATGATTACAATGGAAGTGGAAATTTAGCGCAGTTTAATATCGATTACCAGAAAGAAATTTCTTCGAAACATTCAATTGACCTTGGATTGCAATCTAGCTTTCAAGATATTAATCAATTCTTGCAAAATACAAGTATAAACAATCCGACATTTCCTGACTTTGCATTAGATTACAATTTCTCCAGAGATATAATTGCTGGATATTTTAATTACAATGGAACCTTCAATAAATGGAATCTAAGTGCTGGATTTCGAACTGAATACGTAAAACGAGAATTGGCGTTAAATGCTGAGAATTATGACTATGATTATACACAGTTCTACCCAAATGTATTTATCTCTAATACTATAAATGATGCAAATTCAATATTCTTGAGTTATAATCGAAGATTAGTAAGACCACAACATTGGCAATTAACTACGATTCCAAAATATTTCTCTCCTACATCGTACGCGGTTAGAAACCCTGAATTACAGCCTTCTTACATCAATGCATTGGAGGTATCCCATAACTATCAAAAAAAAGGATTCAACCTATCAACAAGTGTTTACTATAAAAACATGAATGATAGAATCTCTCACATACAAAGACCATCAGATGCAAATTCGGATATATACATTTTCACGCTAGAAAACATTGAAAGTGACAATTCTTATGGTTTGGAAGTATCTAGTAGATGGAAAATAAATAATTGGTATACCATAACAAATACAGTAGACGTAAACAATGCTACTATACGAACAATAATAGACACGCAGATAATTGAAAGAGATTTCACATCATATTATTTAAGAAGCTACAATAGATTTAAATGGAAGAAGCATAATTTTCAATTAAACTTCAGATACAAAGGAAATGCAGTTTTCCCACAAGGAAAAAGGAATCCTTACGGTAAAGTTGATTTTGGTTACAGTGAAAAAATATTTAAAGGAAATGGAAATATCGCGATTCAATTGTATGATATATTCAATACGTACAATCCAGAATATGAAATAAGAACTGACAATGCTTATAGATTGGGTGTGTTTGAGCCTGAATCAAGAAGATTGCGAATATCACTTTCATATAATTTCAAATCAAATAAGACTAAAAATATTAAGCGAAAGCAAAGAAAATCAATTGAAAGAAGAGACGTGAATGGCGTCCAGTTTTAACAGTATTTTTTTGCTGTCTAATGTAATAAAGTATATATTTGGTGGTAATTATTCTTATAAGAAAATTAATTAAAATTATCATTATGAACCATTCGAAAAAAGATTTAAACGCATTAAAACAAGCGATGCTAACTAAATTAGAAGAAGCTAATTTAGTAGGTGGAAGATTATTAGCAGGATGCTGCACACAAGGATGTTGTGGAGAAGAAGAAGGTGGAGGATTAGCTGCTCCAGCTGCACCAAGTACTGCTGCACCAATTAACTAATCCTTTAGGATAATTAATAAGCTTGAAAACTATTAGTTTAATTAATTAGCGAATGTATTTTTAACATTCGCTTTTTTTTATTTAAAGAATTTCTGTAATGAAAAAAGAGGAAAAAGTATGGTTTCCGATAGCACTTTCCGATCTAGAAAAAGAAGCGCTAAAAAAATTAAAATCTACCATAAAACAAACTCCCCAAGAGTTAGATAGTAACTTACTAAACAAAGTAGATGCAAAAGTAAATATCTTATTAAAAAATAATGTCAAAATAATAGTTGAAAGAAACAGTTTACCTAATTTATCGCATTTAATATGTGGTTGGGGAAACTTTATATATGAAGGTGCGCCTATTATTGAAAAAATGGAAGATTTCATTTTTTATAAAAACAATCAACCTTTTATCAAACAATGCGATCCTGAAGGAGATTTTCATCCATGGCAATCGTTAGCATACACAAGTATGGCAGGAGTTGATTTTAATAAAGTAAAAGTAAAAAATCATTCCTTAAAAGACTTAGCGTTCAACAGTGTTTGGATTAATAAAAACAAAGGAGAAGAACTAGGTCACCTACTTTTTGCCTTTGCAAACAATTACGAAAAAAACGATTTAGAAAATATATTTTATCTAGGTGGAGTTTCACATAATTTAGAAGAATTAATACACAGAGGAATTGATGCACACGATTACGGAGGATTTGAAGTCTGTCGTAAATTTCATTTGTCGGAAGGATTATGTGCTATCACATCCAAAGTTCCGCAATTAGAGAAATATAAGCCAGATGCACAACGGTTTTTAGATGGCCAAACAGAAATGGTTGGGTTAATACAACTCATCTTTGAGCAAATACTCAATGAAGATGGCGACCTTACTTTGCTTACATCAATAAGAGATAAAATGGTGATTCTTAGTTATTTTGAGAATCATGTGTATTATTTAGGACACGCTATTGAAAATGCTTGTTTCGGAATGCTGAATGGATTCAAAATAGATATGGTTCATTATAATTTAATGATCAAAGCTGTCAATACAGCAAATAGATTTTTATATCATTTTGGATTAGATGCTATAAGCTTTTTAGAAAGTTTCCTTTCCTTAGGACATTACAGAAGAGCATCATTGCTATTGCTTGAAATTTCAAAGCATGTAGATGAAAATCTAAACTTGGATGCTGATTTTAATATCAATGAAAAACTAAAACTATATACGGTTGATTTAGATGCGATTCAAGAAGAAAATTCAGCATCGACTCCACAAGATGCAGATGAACAACATTATAAAGAATACTTCTTATTTTCAGTAAAAGATTACAACGTTTTACCAAGACTTAATGAAGTGCTAGAAAATGAAATCTTAAAAGAAAGTGAGTTGGAATTAAAAGGAGGATTTGAACACTTTAGAAGATATCATCCAAACAAATGGCCACGTTCTGTGCATTTTGAAATAGTGCAATACACACTTAATAATTCAATTGGTGTAGAACTACACATTGAAGATGCAGCATACAAAGATTTGTTTTCAGGTTTAGAAGAAATACATCAACACATTAAAGCAAACGTTCCAGAACTAGAGGTCTCAATAGATGAAACTTGGTACAATTGCGGACGTTTACATATGTTATATAATGAAGAGGTTTCTACCGATAAAATTATTCAAGACTTTATAAAATTGATAGCACTAAGTGAAGAGAAAATTTCTAACAGAATGCAAGCATTAGAAGTATAAAAACTATGACGTTAAAAAAAATAGGCTTCTTATGTATTGGTTTAAAAGGATGGATTAGTTTAGAAAGAACAAAAACATTTTATATAGAAAGTTTACAAAATACACACGAAATAATTTTAATTCATAGTGAGCAGGAATTTTTTAATAAACTGGATAGCTTTGATGTAATTATTAACTTTTTTGGAAATCTTGTATGGGAACATAAAGATAAAATTAAAACACCAGTGATATTTTGCTTACATGGCGGAGCTGTTTTAAATTATAAATTCCTAATCAACAATGCTGAAAAGGTAAGTGCTCACGATTCTTTCATTGTCAATTGTACAAGTGATATAGCAATCTTAAAAGAAGTGTTTAAAACGCCTCCAAATATTCACTTGCTTAAGTTACCAATCAGTAAAGATATAGAGCTGAACTATTCTAAAAATGATTGTAAATCTGTATTCAATATCAATGAGGATACACTATTATTAGGATATGTAGCTAGGATTTTACCTCAAAAAAACCTGAATCATGCAATTCACATGCTGAACAAAGTGAAACAGGAAGTTACAAAAGATGTAAAACTTATTATAATTGGAGACTATTGGGTAGATTATCCAATTCTAAATTGGCAAAAAACAGAAAACGAATATCACACGTATATCAATGAACTCATAGATTCGTATCAACTAAGTGAAAACATAATTCAATTTCAATCAAATCTTAGTAATGACGAATTAACCTTGTGTTATGGGGCTTTGGATTTCTTAATGCATCCTACAAATTCTTTAGATGAGAACTTTGGCTACGCACCTATTGAAGCTATGAAATGTGGTACTCCTGTTATTGGAACTGCTTATGGAGGATTAAAAGATTCTATTCTGCATGAAAAAACTGGTTTCTTATTAGATACTTGGAGTTCAGCATCAGGAATAAGGTCAGAATATTACAAAGGATTAGAATTTATAAAAAAACTCTACGGTGATGCAACCTTAAAAGCAGCAATAACCAACAATTGCTTGGAAAGAGCTGAAGAACATTATTCTTTTAAAAGTTGTGCTCAGAATTTAGTTGAAATAGTCAATGTTGCTACGAATGCTGAAATGTCTACAATTAGCATGACAGGTAATTTAGACTTCTTAACATATGAGGAAAATGAGTATTTGCCAAAAGTAAAACCCTCATGGAGTTATTATCAAAAAGTAGCGCAAATATATTGTAATACGTCTATTAAAAACATAGAATTTTCAAGTGCACTTTATCTGAGAACTTTCAGTAGATTTACCATTCAAGACAATCAAATTACATTTCAAGATCCTGCATGGCCATTAAAAATACCTTTTACAGCGCAAACCAAAGAGATCTTAGATATTTGTATGACTGGCATTAATTATGACCAATTGCAACTAAAATTATCGTTTAAATTAGATACGAATGCACTATTGAATTTACTTTCAATAGGAGCTTTAGTATGTTCTCAACACAAAACAGCATGAATGTAAGTATTATTATTCCTTGGAGCAACAGACCTGACTTGGCAGAGAGTTTAGAAAAGAATTACAATAAATTCAATCTTGATCACATAGAAATCATTATTGTCAATTTTGGCGGGAATATTGCAGAAGTTACTGAAATTGTAAATACATCCGCACTAAATAATATTAAACTAATACATATAGAAAGTGATGTATTCAATAAATCAAAAGCATTAAACATTGGCGTATATCATGCTAAAAATGAAACAATATTTATTTTAGATTGTGATATCGTAATCAATGATTCAATTGATGAAATTACAGCTGCTTTAAAAGATGAGAATTCATTTCTAACGCTGCAAAAAACGACGGAGAGCAACAGAAGTACTAAGAAAATAATAGAAGGTGAAATAAAAGAACTTGCATACTATATTGGTTTTAAAAGTCAAAATGGAAAGGAAGTTTTAGTAGAAACAAACCGAATGTTTCTATCTGAAAATGCCAGAAGTTGTCCAGGCTTAGTAATTCTTTCAAAATCTAATTTTATCAAAATTGGTGGTATGAATACTGATTTAGTCGGTTGGGGCTGGGAAGATATCGATTTGGTATATCGATTAGAATTCCATGGAATTGAAAGAGTGAAAAAAGGAAACTGTATTCACCTAAGTCATTCCGACAACAAACGTTATTTGATCAAAGAAGACAAAGCTACAAATGAAGATTTAAACTTTAAAAAAGCGCTTGCTAATTATTTAATTGGCGACTTTTTAGGAACTTACGAAGAAGATATTGAAGCATTGTAATTTAAAATGATATTATATCATAAAAATCAAGCTAGATTTCTTTTCTTCAATAAGAAAATAATACAAAAAAAAGGTATATTTACTATTGATATACTCAAAAAAATCCAATTAATTTAGAATAATATAATCCATTGATAAAATAACATGAATATCATACAAATAGATTCTTGTGAACCAAAACTGAAAGAAGGATTTGAAAAAGTCTTCAAAATGCGTATTCATTATGAAGGTGCAATTTATCAAAATAACGAAGAAATTGAGCGTGAATACTTCAAAACTGGAAGTATATTTTTTGTAAAATATATAATAAATTATATAGTAAAAGGCGAACAATACAAATCAGATCAAATTATCTTATTCTTTCATAAAAATGAAGAATTGGCATATTGCTTGTTTTATAACGGCTTAGAGGTAGAAGAATACCATAAATTTGATCGAGACGGAGATAAAACTATTGAAGCAATTAGAAAATAGAGTACATGAAATTAAAATCATTATTTAGTATACTATCCTTTCTTTTAGTTTGTAAAGTAGGATTTTCTCAAGAAGTTAAAACAGATAGTCTCGATATAAAAATTGGGCAAATGCTGATGTTAGGTATTGGAAGCGATACCAAAATAGAAGCTAACAATAAAATTCTAGCTGACATCAAAGCTCAAAAATTGGGCGGTGTATTGATCTATGAGAAAAATATAACAAAAGAAAATTCAGTAAAAAACTTAAAATCATTAATTACCATATTACGAAAAGATGCAACGCTTCCATTACTAGTAAGTATTGATGAAGAAGGTGGAAAAGTAAATCGATTGAAGCAAAAATATGGTTTCCCAAAAACGGTTTCAGCAAAATATCTTGGAGATGTTGATGATATAGATTCTACAAAGTACTACAGCGACATTATAGCACACAATTTATTGGAGTTAGGAATTAATGTAAACTATGCACCTGTGGTAGATGTTAATAATGCAGACAATCCGCCAATTGGAAAAAACCACCGTGCTTTCTCTGAAAAGCCAGATGACATAGTTAAACACGCAAGACAAGTAATCTTAAGTCATCGTTACTTCAATGTGAAAACGGTTATCAAACACTTTCCTGGACACGGAAATTCCAAAGAAGATTCACATTTCAATGTAACAGATGTTAGTAAATATTGGAAGCAAAAAGAAGTTTTTCCATATGTCAAATTACTATATGAAGGAAATGTAGATGCCATTATGACAGCGCATATTGTAAATGAAAAACTAGATGATTCTAAACTTCCAGCGACCTTATCTAAAAAAATAATGACAGATTATCTAAGAGGTGATCTTGGTTTTGAAGGCGTTATCTTTTCTGATGATATGCAAATGAAAGCAATAGCTGATCAATTTGGTTTTGAAAAATCTATAAAAATGGCAATTCTTGCTGGCGTAGATGTATTAATGTTCTCGAACCATATTCCTATGAAAGGTAGAGGTATGATTCTTCCACAAGATATTATTGACATTGTAAAAGAAATGGTTACCAATGGTGAAATTCCTGAAGAACTAATTAATGCATCATATAAAAGAATTCTAAAATTTAAGGAAAACCTTTAACAACACTGTTCATGAAAAAAATTCTAATTACAGGAGGAACTGGTTTTTTAGGACGTGCGTTAGCGCGAAGACTTAAAGAGGAACATCATGTTGTACTCTGCGGTAGAAACAACTATCTAAACGAACGTGTTCGTAAAATAATAGGTTGTGAAGTCATTCCAATGGATATTACAAATATGGACGCTGTACGCGAAACACTTTCGCTAACAAAACCTGATATAATTATTCATGCAGCAGCTACTAAATACATACATTTAGCAGAACAATTTCCAAATGAATGCTTAGATATAAATATCAAAGGATCTCAAAATGTTGCGAGAGCTGCGATAGAAAACAATGTAGAATCTGTTATTGGAATCTCTACAGATAAAGCGAGTGCACAAACCAATTCATTCTATGGACTATCTAAACGAGTGATGGAAAAGTTATTCGTCTTAATGAATGACGATACAAAGACAAAGTTTGCCTGTGTGCGTTTTGGAAACATTGCTTGGTCTACAGGTTCGGTATTTCCAATTTGGAAAAAAATGTTGAAGGAAAATGACAATTTAATAGAAACTACTGGTGCGCACATGCGACGCTTTATTTTTAGCTTAGACGATGCAGCAAAACTGGTTGAAAACTCATTAATTCATATAGAACATACGAAAGGGAAAATACTTTGTCCAGAAATGAAAACGGTGCATATGCAAGATGCTTTAGACTGTTTTATAGACATAAATGGAGGAAGTTATAAAAAGATTCCTGCGAGAGCAGGCGAGAGCATTGATGAAGTTATGATTGATCCATATGAAGTAAAATCTACTTCAAAAATAGAGCTTAATGGTGAATCATTTTTCTTGATTCATAATCATACAGTAGACAATTCGATTGAAAACTCAATTGCTACGGATAATCAGGAAACATTGCCATACGAAGAATTAAAAAAGCTGTTAACATTTAAAACCGATGCCATATTTTGATTAAACATGCTTTAATAATGGCTGCTGGACGAGGACTACGAATGATGCCTCTTACGAGTCATACCTCAAAAGCAATGATTCAGTTTAATAATGCGATGCTTATTGGGAATTCGTTAAAACAATTAAAAAATTTAGACTTAGATTCTATTAGTATTACCGTAGGATACAAAGGCGCCGAATTAGCAGAATATGCTATTAAAGAAGGTGTTCATAATATTTTTAATACCAACGGGAAAGGAAATTCTTGGTGGTTGTACAATACATTACTAAAACAATTGGACGAACCAGTATTAGTCTTAACTTGTGATAATATTGTTGAAATTGATTTGCAATGGATTTCTGAGCAATATAGCAAGCTCAATTCTCCAATGTGTATGTTAATTCCAGTAGCGCCTATAGAAGGAATTGAAGGAGACTTTATTCAAAAAGATGGCGATCGAATTACAGCATTAAATAGATTCGAAAAAAGCCTTATCTATGGTTCGGGAATACAAATTATAAACCCGAAAAAAATTAATAATAACACACAAAAAGTTGAAAATTTTTATGAAGTCTGGGAGCAACTGATTTCAAAAAAACTTTTGTTTGCTTCAGATACATATACCAAAACGTGGTATTCTATAAATACCGAAGCACAATTGCACATTGCCGAAAAATTATATACAAACATATGAAACATTCTTGCAAAAAATTATCAGCATATTAAAAGATAAATTAGAATGTTCCACTTGACAAGAATAGAAAATAAATAGTAACAAATGAAAGAAAAATTAGCAGCTATACTGACCGAGATTTTAGAAGATACGATCACTCCAGAGCAAATTCAGGAAGAAACCAATCTTACTTCCGAATTAGGGTTGACATCACTCAATATGATGTATTTTATTTTAGAAATTGAAAATGTTTTTGGAGTTGAGGTTGATTTAGAAGAAATTGATTTAAGAACATTCTTTACCTATAAATCACTCAAAGAATATATTGAGCGTGAGTTATCATAAAAAATGAGCATACACAAAGAAGCGAATAGCGCCATTACAATTAATATTGTTACTTCCATTATTGGATATGGAGTATATTTTCCTGCGCGTATTATATATGAACAGTTGAAAGCGCTAAACTATAATGTAAATATCTATATTATAGAACGTTACTTTGATGCTAATGCAATGTCAGAATTCGAAAAAACAAGAGCTGCATTTGAAAAAGATGTACGATTGGTTCGAATTGCTTCCAAAATTCCTGTTTCGTACACTCAAAAATTAAATGCTGAAAAAACGGAAATGCTATTTAATGAATGGGCGAAAAACCACAGTACACACTTTCTGTGTTTCACAGGATTATGGCTTGAAACACTTTATGAATATAAAAAGAAACATCCAACTTGCGTAATAGATACTTGTAGAATAGATTCTGCAGTTTCTTCAACTTGGGGAACACTTTCTTCTTTAAACGAGCTAATCACAAACGATCTATCTTTTTTTAATGCAGTAGAAGGTAAAATCAATTATGTTTTAAACATTCCTGAAATACAAGCTATTCCTTTTTCAGAACGAAAAAATAGTGTAACCATACATGGTGGCGGTTGGTCTTTAGGAGACTTTGCAAATACAAAAGATGAATTTATACCAGCATATCATGTAAATTTGATTGTCAATGAAATAGAAACTGATATTTCAGAAAATGAACACTTAACATTGTATGCAAACAAACCAAAATGGAATCCTTTATATGAAGATGGTTTTCCTCCTTTTGGTAAAATAGTTAGAAGCGAAGCATCTCAATTTAATTCTTATGAGAAGCATCCAGGAATTCTAAAAGTTATTAGGCAAAGTAAAGCTATTGTTAGCAAGCCAGGCGGAATGACACTAATGGATTCTTTAATCACTGAAGCACCACTAATCTTCCTTAAATCCGTTGGAAAAAACGAAGACAGTAATAAAAAACTATGGGAAACATTACAGCTTGGAATCCCAATGAAATCATGGCAAGAAAGTATGAATAAAAATGCTGTTTTAGACGAAATTCATCAACGAATTACTGCCATTAAAAAGGAAACTCCATGTTTTCTAACAACATACACAAACTTATTAAGCAAACATTAAAATCATGCAACCAAAAAGCACCAAGCCATATACGACAGAATCATTAAAACGATTTAAAGAAAAAATCGATTTCACTCGAAAATGCTATACTGAACGACTTAAAGATCCTACGTTTGCATCTGAAGTTCCTCGTGAAATAGGATTAAAGCTAACCAATAGATGTGATTTGCGTTGTACACATTGCTTTCAATGGAACGATGTTGGTTTTCATAGAGAATTAGACAAAAAAGAAGTAAAAGTTCAAGGAGATTTAGATATTGATATCGTAAAAGATCTATTTGAGAAAACACGTCAAAGAAAATCACATATCTACTTATGGGGAGGCGAGCCAATGATTTATACGTATTGGAATGAGTTGGTAGAATTATTAGCAAATGATCCTAGAGATACAGTAGTTTGCACCAATGGACTATCGATAAAACGAAAAATAGATTCATTGATAAAAATATCTGATAAACTCACCACTTTAGTAAGTGTGGAAGGATTAGAAGCGCAGCATGATAAATTAAGAGGAAAAGGTACTTTTAAAAAGATAATGGCGAATGTTGATCATTTGATCGATTTGCAAAAACAAGGTGTTTACAAAGGACATATTTCTATTGCTGCAGTATTTAGTGAAGACTTAATTCCGCATTTATATGAATGCTGTGAGTATTTTGAGGAAAAAGGAGTTGATACCTTATACTTTAACTTTCCGTGGTACATTCCAGAAGATGAAGCACAGGCTATGACTGATTACTATGACGAAAATTATTCATGGCTTGAAAAATCACGTATAAAAAGAAAAACATGGGAATCGTTTGACTTTCATATAGACATGAGTAAATTGAATGACTTACTTGCTCAAATTAATAGAATTTTAGACAAAACCTGGGATATTAGAATTCGTTTTCAACCAAATTTAGAATTGCATGAAATTAAAGGATATCTCGAAGGTAAATCTAAAGCACCTTCATGTAAATCTACATGTTTAGGAATTTCAAATCGTATGGATGTAATGCCATCAGGAACTGTAGTTTCTTGTAAAAAGTTTACAGAATTTAAAATGGGAAATCTTCATTTAAATTCTATGGAAGAAGTATGGCATGGAGAAACATTTAATAAATTTAGAGAAACACATAACAACGAATTGATGCCTATTTGTGCTAAATGTGAAATTTTGTTTTCTAATGGAATGTAATGATGAATTTGTATGATTTTATAGAAAAAAATATTCTTTGCTAGCTGCACTAAAAGAAGTCAGTATACTAGAATGAACCATCAAGTAATATGGCTATAAAAATTTTTAACCTTTTAGGAATTTCACGTGATTCAATTTTTGAAGAAAAATTACCTTTCTCAACATATCTAACTGATTTCATTCAGGAAACTGATGCGCATAATTTTTCAGGAACCTTATTGCCAGAATCTATTGAAGGTCCAATTAATCCATGGTTTTTTGCGCAAGAGTTATTAGCTAAATCTTCAAAATTACCTTTTATAGCTATTAATCCTTGTTTTGTACATCCATTATATGTGGTTCGAAATATTTATAATTTATCTACTTTCTATCAAAGGCCAATTTACCTGAATTTCATTACAGGCGGTTCAGCAGTGGATTCATCAAAGATAAATGACAAGTTATCTAAGGAAGAAAAATATAATCGATTAGATGAATTTATAACAATAGTAGCAGAATTATTAACGGAAAATGAACGCGAAACGTACAGTTTCAAAGGTGTCTATTATACTTTAGAAGATATTATATTTAAAGGTTCGTTACCTGAAAAATTATTGCCAGTTTTTCATATTGCAGGAAGTTCAGAACATGCCGAAAATTTAATTCGAAAGAAGAACATAACACAGCTAAAGATGGGCGAAAGCGCATCTAATATATCGATAAATGCCACTAAAAAAACAAGTTATCATTTTGGTATTATAGCCAGAAAAACGAAGGAAGAAGCTGAAGAAGTCTTGGCATCATTTTGTAAGCTAGATAGGAAACGGTCTATTTTACAACAAATCTCTATAAAACAATCAAATTCGGTTTGGAAGAAAAAAGTGTATGAGAATTATAAAAACGATGAAGAAGATTCTATTTACAGTTTAGTACCTTTTATACAAGGCTATTCCGACGTTACTTACTTAGTAGGAAGCTATAATGGTGTTATTCAGTATGTAAATAATTATATTGAGAAAGGAATTGAAAGTATCATTATTGAAATACCTAAAACAGGTTATGATGAATTGCAGGAAATTAATAAAGTAATTAGAAGATTAAAAAAGTAATCATTAGAAAATAATCGAGCTTTCTGTTGTATGCTATTACAAGAAAATAAACCTTTAACAAGGTATTTTGATCAAACAAATCAACTTTTCTAGTAGCTTTTTTCCTAAAAAAAAGCTATATTTGATTTAATAAATTCTTATAATTATGAAAAATAAAAATGCAAAACCCTTAAAGTTAAAAAAAATTAAGGTTTTAAAGTTTTACCAAGCAGAAACACTTCTTGGAGGATTGGCTAATAGCGGATGTATGTGTAATGAAACTACTGAAGCGGCTTCACCTGCTGCACCTGCACCTAGAAGACCTATCGGTTAAGAATTGAGTGCAATTTAGAAAAATAAAAATGCTACACTATAAATATTTTAGTGTAGCATTTTAGTTTTTTAATAGATATGGTTATTGATACTATGGTAGTATCGTATCAAAAAATAGTTATACAATTTTATGATCTTCAGTAACCTAAAAATACCTAACATAAGTATGCTAAAAAAACATGATAAATTGTGATTTTTAAACATAAAATGCCGAATAATGGCTAAAAATTCGTCAGAAAGTTTAAAAATGACTAATTTTACAATGTTAAAGTTCTTTCATAAATGTTCTAAGATAATTAACTGTTATTTAGAGAGTACCTTGAATTTGTGAATAGGATTAACAGTAAAAAGCCTCAACGATTTGAATTCTAAAGAACAAAATTCTACAACTCTTGAATCATTAAGTGATTTAGTCACAGCTCTTTGTGAAGAAGAGAGGACGAAGTATAATAACATAATACGCTCTGCGAACTTGCCAAGTTCCGACTTTATAGACTACTGTTCTTGGTCTGATAATTGTTACACCCGAAATTGTATTGTTGAAAACGAAAAATTTGAACTCATTCTGCTATGTTGGGAAGAAGGACAAAAAACACCTATTCATGATCACGGTGGTGAAGAATGTTGGGTGAAAATTATTGAAGGCGAATTCAGAGAAACAATATATACAAAGGATGAAAATGGTGCACTAATCATGACTAATCCAAAAATTTCTAAAATGAATGAGACTAGCTATATGATTGACTTTATGGGATATCATTGCTTAGAAAATCTTTCAAATAAAAGAAGTATGTCTCTTCATCTATATGCAAAGCCAATACGTAATTGTAATGTGTTTGATGAAAAATCAAAAAAAATTGTGAATAAGAGCTTGTCTTATCATACCTCTCCTTGCTATTAGCAAAAAACTTAAAAAAAAATCAATGTCTGAAATAAATAGTGATATTACTTTATTTAATGAGCTTGTTGAAATCTTATTAAACGAAGAAGAAAATAACCCAGTTGCTGACCGAATAGAAGCAAATAAACTTTACGATTCTATCGATTTATCACTAAATGATTCCGCAATATTAGATGATGAGTTTAAAGTTGCACTTCGAAACGTGATGATATCTACTCCGAAAACAGCAACAAATTTGTTCTTTAATCAACTATTTGGTGGAAGACAAAGCAAAGCTGTTTTAGGTGATTTACTTGCCGTAATGCTAAATAATAGCATGTATACATACAAAGTTGCAGGTCCTCAGGTTGGTATAGAACAAGAAATTATTAGAAAATCGTGTGCGCTAGTTGGTTATGGAGCACAAAGTAATGGAACATTTCCAACAGGTGGATCAATGAGTAACTACATGGCATTGATTATGGGACGTGATGCTAAAGATCCTGGATGTAGATCAAAAGGGATGTCCAAACCAATGATTGTGTACACATCTAAAGAATCACACTATTCAAATGCAAAAAACACAAGTTTTGCTGGAATAGGAACAGATAACATGCGTTACATTGAAGCTGATTCAAAAGGACGAATGATTCCAGTGAAATTAGAAGCACAAATAATTGACGATATAAATAACGGATATGTGCCTACCTATGTGAATGCTACTGCAGGAACAACAGTTTTAGGTGCGTTTGATCCAATAGATGAAATTGCTAACATCACCGAAAAATACAATTTATGGCTTCATGTTGATGGAGCATATTGTGGAAGTGTAATATTTAGCGAAGAATATAAACACCTAATAAAAGGAATTGAAAGATCTAATTCATTCAGTTACAATGCACATAAAATGCTTGGTACACCTTTAACGTGTTCTATCATACTTGTAAATGATAAAAAGCATTTACATCATTCATTTAGTATTGAAGCTGATTATCTGTATCAAACAGATGGAGATGACTTTAACTTAGGTAAAACTTCATTCCAATGTGGAAGAAGAAATGATGCTTTGAAGTTTTGGACACTATGGAAATCTGTTGGAACAACTGGTCTAAAGCAGATTGTTGATCAGCAATTTGATTTGGCAGCTATTGCACGTGATTATATTAAGAGTAATTCAGATTACACTTTATATAGCTTTGATGACTCAATTTCGATCTGTTTCAACTACAAAAATATTGATCCAACAGTACTTTGTACTGCCTTATATGAACATCAAATTACGGTTGTAGGTTTCGGATCTTTCAATGATGATACTTTTGTAAGATTGGTAACGGTAAATGCAAACAACACAAAACAAGACATATTAAACTTCTTTAAAGTACTAGAAGCATTTGTTGAAGAAAATCCAAGCTTACTAAATATCAAATAAGTACAAGTACTCAAAAAGAGATAAATTCATCCAAAAATAGAACAATAAAATAAGCGTAATAAACGGTTTATTTTATTGTTCTTTTCGTTTCTACTCATAAGCGGAATACGTTTATTGACCTAAATACTTCACTTATACCTTCAGGTCACTCGAAAATAGATTCTCTGTTTTTTGATAAATGAATACGCCCTATTTTGTAATACTATTAGAAGAATCGTGTTATGAAAGTCGCATTACATATAATTTAAAAGACTCTCATCTCTTTCTAATATACAAAATTTACTTCATTTAAGGATAAAACATTATCCTTAGTATCCATCCGTGCAATCATTAGTACATCTATCAGTATTGGCAAAACCAGGTTTACTATTTAATGAAGTTGTTCCAGTATTTGTTGTTGTAGGACAAGTATAACCTTCTACACTTTCTTGAGTGCAAAGAACAGTGTCTGGTATACAATTGTACTTAACAGTTTGTTGATAGCTAGGTATTTCATTGTTTCCGCCTAAAATCCTGCTCAAATTGTTAATCTTAGCGATTTTAATTTTTTTAAACTTTAAATTTTTCATAATGCAATATAGTTTGTTTTATTATTGTCAACAAGGTGAGAAATATTTTTAGAAACTACTAATTTCGTAATTGATGTTTTATAAAAGATCAATTGTGTATGTTATTGATTATCAATGCTTTTGATGTAATGTGAAGGAAGCATTTTGGTTTGCGCCTTAAAGGCTTTAGAAAACGTTTCTTGACGTTTAAAACCAAACTCTTCCGCAATGGCTTTAATGGTATACGCTCTTAATTTTGGATCATTTTTTAAGCGAATCAGTGCAGCGTTGATTCGTAATTCGGTAAGGTAAGCTTTAAACGATTTCTCTTTATACGTATTAATCACATTTGATAAATAAGAGGTGTTGGTTTTTAGTTTTTTAGCAACAAAGGCTAAGGTGCAATCTTGTCGTAAATAATATTTTTTTTCCTCAAAAGTTTTTAAGTTTTCCAATATTTCCAATACACTTTCATCTGTAATTACCGAAGCAGTAGTTTTTACCAGTTGCGGCTCGGTTTTAGGTTGCTCTAAGGTGTCTATAGTTTGTAAAAGCGCTTGAAAACGTTTTTTAACTTGCTGTTGTTTTTTTCTATACAGGAAGAAAAATAATAATAACGAAAAGATTAAAATTGCAGAGATACTATACCATAAGGTTGCTCGGCTTTTTTGTTGTTGTCCATAATCATTTGAGGATTCTAGTTCTTCTCTTAAGGGAATAATATCATGTTTTTCGTGGATTTCATTATTGATATCTGTATTAATGCTATCATTTTTTTTACCTAATACAGTTAATAATTTTAGATTTTCTCTACTTTTTTCATTATTGCCCAATAAGGAATGGCAATAAGTTAACCCCTCATAAACCTCTTCCATTTCTGGAAAAATAAAACCCTCTTCCGACGTAATTTTTTTTATTTTTTCAAAATACTTTATTACACTATCACATTCTTTTAATTGTGAATAATTTTTACCCAAATAAAGATAAGATGTCGCTAAAGATTGTCGATCACCAAACTCTAAAATGGTGTGAAGTAAAGAATGTATATGATTGATACTTGTAGTGTGTTTTTTTTGTTGAAAACTGTTAATGAATTTATTAACAGAATTATAAATATATAAATCTTGAAATTTATGAACAGAGGTTTTTTGTAATGCTTGATTACTATATAATTCAGCATTTTTATAATCTTCCATTCTTGAATATGTATCTGAAAGAAGACTAAGACTTTTAATTTCTAGGCGCTCTAAATCACTATTATTTTGCTGACGGATTAATTTTAAATTTTCAGTAAATATTTGTATTGCTTCTTTTAGATCTTTAGTTTGCTTTTTTAGAAATCCTATCTTATGATTTACAGTTAAAACAGTATTAATATTGCCCATACTTTTCGCAATATCTTTTGCTAATAAATATTCATCAAGAGCGTTTTTATACTCACCCTTGAATGAAAAAATATCTCCTTTTAGCGCAATATTTTTAAAAGTTAAAGAGTCACTATTTATTTTTTTTGCAATAGAAATTGAATTTTCTACATACTTAAATGCATTTGTATTATCATTTAATGACTTAGCTAAAAAAGCTTTTCTATATAGGGCTTCCCCAATTTTTCTGTCATCTTTAGTTACTTGAACTTTAGCATAGAGCTCATCGGCATATATTTTAGCCTTTTTAGGATTGTCATATCTATACAATAAATACAAAGCATCTAAATCTTCATACGATTTATGTGCTAAAGAATCTTGTTGTGCATACAGCATTGAAAAGTTAAAAAAGAGTACAAGGAAGGAAATTCTTTTAAAAATATTAGAGGATAGTTTACTATTAGGCATAAAATAATTTTCTTGAAATTAATCAAATATAATGAGAAAATCCATTCCATTGAAGAAGAAAAACACCCTAAATATATTAACTACTATTTTGATGGTTTTGTAAGCCTACAAAGATGGTAAAGCTTACATACAGTGTTTTATAAAAACGCAATTGATCTTTTATAAAAGGTCAAGTACATTGCTTTGTTTATCTATAGTAACGTGTTTACTTTGAATCAATTATTAATTCAAAATATCTACTGTTATGAGAAAAAAAGAAATCACACAGAAAGAAGCAGGTAAAGTTGTAGGTGGCCTAAATCAGGCAACCATTGGGATAAAAAAAATAATTCCTTGGGTTGGTATCAGAGACAACCGCTCCGCTTCTGATACTCAACTTGCGGCAGCTTTAGATAAAGTAAATAAACTATCTGTAGAAATTCTAAAACAGCAACTAAAGACGGTGAAGCAAGTTTTAAACAGTACTAGTGAAACATTAATATTATCACTTCAAGATTCTTTTCAAGTCATAGATTTAAAAGACTTAATGTATTGTGAATCCGATAAAGGATATACTACTTTTTACTTAAGCAATGGTAAAAAACACCTGGCTTCAAAATCATTAAAAGAGTTTGAAGAACAACTGACTCAAAACTCGTTTACAAGACCACATCAATCGTTTATTGTGAATCTGAAGTTTATTGAGAAGTACGATAAATCAGGGACTATCTATTTAAAAACGGGAAAGAAAATTCCAGTATCATCACGTAAAAAAGATAACTTTATAACGCGTCTTTTTACTTGGAATAAAAAATAAAATACATTTTTCAGCATTTACTAAAATGCACTTATTAATTTAAGTTTAGCAAATATATCTTCTACCTACTCAGATATAGATTCTCTATTTCTTTCTTCACAGATACCATATACATTTACCTTAATAAATAGGATAAAATAATATGGAAAATATCAAATCAAAATTAGGCGCTGGCGGTCTCTTATTCGCAGCAATGGGCATTATGTCTATAGTACTCTCAATCTTCAATTACAATATACGGTTGCTTGCATGGGTAGATGTGTGGGGAAATACAATGGGTTGGGTAATTAGAATTCTCTTAATACTTATTGGAGGTGCATTATACTTCTTTTTTGGAAACTATGATGATGATGAATAAAAACGAATAAAATAAAAAACAAAAATATAGCTATATCACATTAATATTAACATTCAAACTCAAAAATTATGAAAAAACAAAAAATCAAAAGTTTAGTATTAAACAAAAAGTCAATTTCAAATTTAAAAGTAGAAACTATTTCAGGAGGAAGATTCACATGGATCAATAATACTGAATGCTGTGATAGTAGAAATCCACGTATCTGTGAAGCGCCAAAATCAGCTGAGTGTATTCCTGTTACAGCAGTTGGATGTGTAACATATCAAGTAAATACGAATACAGTTCCTATTTGCTAACCACTAGGATTTATTCAAATACAAAAAAGCGGACTTCGGTTCGCTTTCTTATCTCAATATTATGAAAAAACAAAATTTTAAATCATTGACGCTTAAAAGAAACACAATTTCTAATTTCGATTTAACAGAAATTTATGGGGGGAATTTCTGGAGGACCTTGTGGCTCACATGGTAATTCTGCGTGTTGTCCAGGTTCATATAATGTTGAATGCGCAACAAATGAGAGAGGCTGTACTACTTCAATTTTACATTGTGCGGGATAATTTTTTAAAAGCATATTTTAATAAAGCATCACTTAGCAATAAGTGGTGCTTTTGTATTTAATGTATAATTTTCTACCGTTTCTCTATCTGCAAAAAAGTAAATTGTTTCGGAACCACTATCTAACTTTTTATACACATCAAAACCTACATGTTTGTAAAAACGAATCAATCGAATATCTGATGTTTCAAAAAGAATTGGGAGTTTAGTTCTATTAGAAAGCCTAAAAAGCATTTGGTTAATTTCATTTAAACCATCTAATTTCCCATAGCCTTTTTCTTGTGCAATGAACCAAACATATATATAATTGTCCAATTTTAATTTATGCTTTTTGATCTCTTTTTCATTATTCAATACATTCTTTAAATTGGAAAATGAAATACCTTTTATAACGTTAAAATATCTACAATAATCACTAAAACTCTTTTTCAATTTAGAATGCTCATAAAACAATACAATTGTTTTTTTGTTTTGAGAAACATACACACCATTGGCCTTTAAAGCGATATGGAAACAATAGTTAACCAAGTTAAAAACGTTCTTATTAAAACTCTTTTTATTTTTGTTAAATAACAAAGACATTCTTGGGTTTTCAATAAAACGATTTGTGAGTAGTTTTTTATAGTGTACTATCTCAGTGTCAGAAAGTTGTAGTTTGTCGTTTTCCATTGTTTTTTAATAAATTATAGTGTGATAGGTAGGCGTGTAAAGCACTACTTTCATGATTGTATTGCAATCCATACTCTTTTGTCAATCGCTTTATAATAGGAGTAATATTGGGATAATGAACATGAGAGATTTTTGGAAAAAGATGATGAGCAATATGATGATTAAAGCCTCCAAGAAACCATGTTGTTATATAATTATTTGTAGCAAAATCTGTTGTTGTAATAACCTGATGATGTGCCCATGAATACGGCATTTCCCCATCAATATTAGGTGTGATAAAAACTGAATTTTCAGAAACATGCGAAGGCACTAACGCTAATGTTAAAAAATAACTTGCAGAAACATGCAATACGACATTACCGAGCAATACTTGGGTTATAGACAAGGATGTGAAAAAAAGTGGCGCTAGAATAAAAATGCTGATATACAATGATTTGAAAGCGATTAGCTTTATATATTCTTTCTTAGGAATACTTTTTATGGAAGATTTCTTTGAGAAAAAATCAGTAAAATCCCGAATGTAAATCCAGTTTATAGTATACAATGAATATAACAATGGGACATAAATAAATTGAAATCGATGATAATATCTGTATGTTGCTTTGGGTAAAATTTTCACGATCTTTGTCTGTGTCAAATCAGGATCTTTACCTAGCGTATTCGGAAATGTATGATGCCCAAATTGATGCCTTCTTTTCCAAACATATGAATTGGCTCCAATCAAATCCATTTGTATTGAAAAATACGAATTGATCCATGTATTGGAATGCGCAACACCATGAATAGCATCATGAGAAATATTAATTGCTAAAATGATTCCCAAAGGTCCTAGAACTACAAAAAACAACCATAATACATGACTATTTTGTACATAAAAAATAAGCGCATATGTGCTGATAAATAGTGTTTTTAGGATAACATATTTTCGGATGAGTGTGTTATTGCCATACTTTGTGAGAGTATTTGTTTCAAAATACTCTTGAACCTCTTTGCAAGTCTCTTTATAAAAAGAATCAGGTTCTTTCGGAAATGTTATTTTCGCTTTCATTTTATATACTTTTTAAATACAGTATCATAAGATTTCAGCGTATGTTCCACATCTTCTTTTGTATGTAAAGAAGTTGGCGTTAAACGAAAAATGACAACTCCTTTAGGAACAACAGGATAAATAATTACAGAACAAAACACTCCGTGACGATGCACCAATTCTTTTTGAAAACTCAACACGTTTTCTAATTCTGTATTAAAATATACTGGTGTAATGTGGCTAGTAACGTTACTAGAAAGAAGATTTCTTTGTTTCAAGCCTTCTTGAAGTTGATTTGTGATCTCAAATAGTTTTCTTCTATTAGGATGTGCTTTTTTGACAATTTTCAATCGTTCGTTTAATCCATAAACGACAGGCATTGGCAATGATTTTGAAAACATTTGAGAACGTAAATTGTATTTAAAATAATTTACAATTTCTTTCTTTCCGGCGATGATTGCTCCAAAAGAAGACATAGACTTCGTGAAGGTTGCAAAATATAAATCAACTTCGTTCTCCAAACCAAGTGCGCAAACTGTTCCATTTCCATCAGGTCCCATAACTCCAAATCCGTGTGCATCATCTACCAAAAGTCTAAAGTCATATGTTGCTTTTAAAGCACATATTTCTTTTAGTTTACCTTGAGCGCCAGACATGCTAAAAACGCCTTCGGTAACCACAAGAATACCACCGTTTGTCTTCTGTGTAATTCCTTGAGCAGTTTTTAATTCCTCTTCTAAGCTTTCAATATCATTATGCTCAAAAATTAATCTTTTTCCACGATGCAATCGTATGCCGTCTATGATGCATGCATGACATTGTTCATCAGAAATCACAACATCATTTGGAGATAATAAGGAGTCAATAACAGATAACATTCCTTGATACCCAAAATTGAGTAACAAAGCTTTTTCCATATGTATAAACGCTGCAATATTATTCTCAAACGTATCATGTAAAAAAGTATCACCAGTCATCATTCTAGATCCCATAGGATATGTCATTCCCCATTTTTGCTGAGCAAAAGCATCAATTTCGTTAACTTCTGTTGAATTGGCTAAGCCTAAATAATTATTATAACTCCAACAAATGAGTTTCTTGTTATTAAAGGAAATATGATTAGAAATTTGTCCTTCGAGTTTAGGAAATGCAAAGTCGCCTTCAATAATATGTTGAAGTTCTCCTATAGGTCCGTTATTACCTTGTATTCTCTTAAAAATATCCATTCCAAAATTATTTAAAAATAATAATGGTATGAAAGTAAATAGACCGTTGTGAGCTACTGTCCAAAATAATCATTCAGTTATAAAACAGGACAAATTGTAGCGTAGATTGAAGATATAAAACCAGCAAAGTTGCCTTCACTGGTTTTACTGATTTTAGTTTAACAGAATTCAGAATGACACCATGTTACAGAGTATGTAACGCAGTCTACTAAAGTTCCTAAGCCTGTTGTATCACTACCAGTTGGAATATATTGACAGTTTTGTATAGGCATAGATTTTGCACCTCCAATTATTTCCTTTGATTGATCAAAATTTGAAATTGACTTTTTGTTAAGACTTAAATTCTTAAGATTCTTTTTTTTCATAATGTAAATTTTAAATTATAGTTTGACTGTTATAAAAAACATTAAGCACATTCAAAAGTTGGAAGACAATCTCTGAAAGTTGGGAAATATTGACACCTGTTCATTGGAACAGATTTCATTCCTCCGATTATTTCCTTTGATTGATCAAATTGTGATATAGATTTCTTGTTAAGGTTTAAATTTTTAAGCTGTTGTTTTTTCATAATAAGTTTATAATTTGAATTAATAATACTCCAAATCAACAGCAAAAAATGCTAGAAAACAATCATGATAAGTCGTGTTTTAGTTAAATACGACTAGTTCAGAAATTGTGAAGTATAAGTTTGCTTCATACTATGAACTTCTTATATTTAGACTTTAATATTGAATTTTTTCTATGTTTCGATTTTTTCTAAGTGTATGCTTTCTTGTTCTAATTCAGCAGGTAAAAGCACAAGAACACACAATTTCAAATGATCAACAATTGAAAACCTTGACGTATGATAGTTTGAGAAAAGCTTTTAAATCTACCATACATATGAAACCTAAACTAGGTAAGGTATATGCAAGCGCTCATTATACTAAAGCTTTAGAAGAAAAAAATAAAATAGAAATTTACAAAGGAGCGAATCAGTATGCATTAGCGTATAATAAGTTGGGACAAAAGGATAGTGCGTTATATTTTATTGATGTTGCTTTGAAAGAATCTAAAAAAGTAAATAATGATCAACAATATGCAAGTAGTCTTTACCTAAAAGGAAATATTTATTATTCAGCAACCAATTATATAAAAGCGATCAAAAATTATACGAAAGCTTATGATATTATTCAAAAAGATAATGATTCTATTAAGTTAGCAAGAATTGCTAATAGCATTGCGCTCATAAAAAATCAAATTGGAGAAACAAAACAAGCACTAGATTTAAGTAAACAGAACCTTTCCTTTTATGAAAGATTAGACAAAAAAAATGATTCTCGCCTTAGCGATTTTGATTACATAAATGCTTTGTTGAATATTAGCAATGCATACACACATATGGCAGAAGACTATGAGAAAGGTAAAATAGTTTATTTAGATTCTGCATCAGTTTATTGTGTAAAAGGTATAGATAAAAGCTTACGTATTAATGACGATGAAGCATATAGTGAGTTTCTTGTGATACAAGGAATTATCAATCAAGAAAAAGGAGATTTTAAAAAATCTATTGATGATCTTAAAAAGGCAGAAGAGAAAATAATAGACCTAAAAGCAGTTAGTAGATTACCTAATTTATATTTCTATCAAGGGAAAAACTATTTTTTACAGCAAGATATTGATAGTGCACTTGTATATTTTTTAAAAGTAGATTCTCTTGTAAATAAAAATAATATAAACTCTATTCTTTCACAGGAAAATTATATTCTTCTAGCACAATGTTATGAGCAAAAAAAGGATATTGAAAAAGAAGTATACTATCTCAAAATCTTTAAAAATAAAAATGCTGAAAATGATGAAATAATTAAAAGGTCATCACAAAACATATACGATAAATATGATGTGCCTTCATTTACAGCTAGAATAGATCAGCTTGAAAATGATGTAAAAACAGCAAAAAAAAGCACTTTATTTTTAACAAAAATTAGTTTCTTTTTGATTGGAATCATTATTCTTGGAATCTTATACTATTTAAAAACGAAGCGAAATTATAAAACAAGGTTTGAAAATATTCTAAAAGAACTTAATTCTACGAAGGAAAAAACAATTGAAAAAGCAGTAAAAGAAACAGTTTCTCCTAAATCAAAAGATTATAAAATAAGTGATGAGAATATTCAGAAAATCTTAGATGGATTAGAAGTATTTGAAAACGAAAAAATGTTTCTACAACAAAAATGTAGTATCAACTTTCTTGCAAAAGAAATTAACACAAATGCTACCTATTTATCAAAAACATTACAATCGCATAAAGGGAAAAAATTTGTGCAATACATTACTGACTTAAGAATCAATTATGCATTAATTCAATTGAAAGAAAATAAAAAATTTAGAGCATATGATATTAAATCAATAGCTTCCGAATTAGGTTTTAATACTTCTGAATCGTTTTCTAAATCGTTTAAAAAGCATACAGGGATTTATCCTTCTTTTTACATTAAAAAACTAAATTCAATTGACAACTAGTAGTCGTTTTTAACGTAAATACGACTTCATTTCCTTTTGAAATATAGGCACTACAGTATATTTGCTTTGTTTAATTAATCCCTTAAAATATAGACTATGAGAAAGAATAAAAAAATGAAGCTCTCTAAATTTAAAGTTGCAAAAATTAATAACTTAGAAGTGAAAGGTGGCGTAGATTCAAATGCTTGCGCATCAGCTGAATGCCTGCCAACGGATTCTAATATAGATACACATTGTCGAACAACAGGTGTGACTCGCAATAGTAATTCTTTATAAACATTCGTTTAAAAAAAATGATAATTTAGTGCCCAAAAAAGCTCAACAGGTTCTGTTGAGCTTTTTTGATTTAAATGATTTTTTCAAATTTAATTATTGTTGATCAATATATGCATGCGCTTCTTCATCCGTTTTAAACTCAGGAGTTTTGTCTTGTGCTCCAGTTTCAGCATTTCGTGCATCAGTAATTGCGTTAGCCTGCGCTCTTAAAATTTGAGACGCATGATTCTCTATTTTTACAGACGAATCTGCTACTGGTGCTTTAATGCCGTCTAATGGATTATCAGTTCTAATTTCTTTTCTTGTAATAACATCCAACATATCACTTGCAGCTTCATCACGAGCTGTTAATGGAGGCAAACCAAACAATACTTCAACTGTCTTTAAAATAGAAGTATGATCTAATGGTACTTCGCCTTTAGTTCTGTATACAGTTCCAGCTTCAATCCAAGGAGAAATTAATACACAAGGAACACGTACGCCAAAACGGTCAAATTTAAAACCATTCTTCTCATTAATAGTTGTTGGACTCGGTTGTGTTGCTCCTGTAGGTGGTACTACATGGTCATAACAACCTCCATGTTCATCATAGTTAATAATTAATAAGGTATCTTTCCAATAATCAGATGCTCTAAGCTTATTATATATCTCTAACATATATGCTTCACCAGCTGCAACATCATAGTTTGGGTGTTGACTATTTCCATAACTTCCCCATGATGGTTCTAAAAACGTATAGTCGGGAAGACTTCCATTGCCTAATGCTTCTTCAAATTTTGTAAACTCTCCACACTGACAACCTTTAGGAATTACATATTCTTCTACGGGTTTTCCATTTACTGTTACTGTTTCTTTTTTAGAAATATCTTCACAGAAAGTAAATGTATAAGGCTCTTTTTTAGCTTTATATCCATAAATTCCCCAAGTGTGTCCATTATTTGTAAGATTTTTAAAAATGCTTGGAGCACTATATTTACTTATTTCATCGTACAAATTTCCTTGTGAAGTTGCCAAATGCATAAAAGCACGATTTGGAAGTGTTTCAGAAGGAACCGAACAATAATAATGATCACAAACAGCATATCCTTTTGCTAAGTTTGATAAAATAGGAAGTGTATCTGGTGTGTACATTCCCATAATATCACTTGGAACTGTATTTGGGAATTTTGGCACAATTTTTAAGCCTTCTGCTACTGGAGGATGCTCATCTTTATACCAGTTTTTATAATCATCGTTTTTATAATCTTTGGAATGATCATAATTTTTATCGTATGTTTTTTTGGTAGATGAATTTGAGCTTTTCTTTTTCACTGGAGGATCTCCGTAATACTTTGCACCAATTTTCCCTTCAAAATCGAGTAAAAAACCTTGATTTGGACCTATTTTCTCTGAAGCAGGAAAAGGAGGGATTGAAGCACCAAATAATTGATAGTTGGTATTCATAAAACCTTCTCCCGGATCCATTTTGGGCATATAATACGCATACGGATCATCTTTGTCAATAGGAAATACCTTAACACTTCCGCCTTTACCATCAGGGTTTGTTTCATTTCCTGTCAATCCTTCAAATGGATGTCCAAGTGGCGATATATTCATGGTTGAAATATCAACACCATTCTTATCGTTTTTACTTTGATTGTTACTTTTGTTCTTATAGATGTCGTTGTATAAAAAACCTAACATATGATCAAATGATCGGTTTTCAAACATCACGACAACAACATGCTTAATTTTACTATTGATTGTAGTCATATTCCTTTGTAGATTAATTTAGTACATCAATTTATGGCATAATATGTTGTTATACAAATGCGACTATTGAAAAGGGAAACTATACGTAAGAATAAGTTTTCAAGATTTTTACGGAATTTAAAGGAATTGTATAAGAAATGATTTTCTCACCTTTTTTTATGCCCCTAATATTGACCATTCACAACATCTTTTTAATCATTCATAACATTTTATTTGATGCTTTACCTTTTTCTTAATAACTAACTATTAAATAGTAATCAAGAGAAGAATATTTTGACTGAGTATCTAATTAAAGAAATTTTTTATTTAAGACGAAGGAGACTATCCTTAGTATTCCATAATTTTAAAGTATAGTCAATATTTCTATGTTTTCTGTTTAAAATATAGAAAGGTCGATCGTTAGACTCAACTCATATTATCAGTATTTTGATTTTCAAATCCTACCAAATGAATACAATGAAGATCTTTCTGATTAAAGAAAAACATCCGAAAGTAACAAGATTAAAAGAATTGCTCGAGTCAAATTCATATCATGTAATTGGAATAGCGAGTAGTTATCAAGAAGCTTTACTTAGCTATAATAAACTATCTGTAGATATTATCATCACTGATATGTTTATAGATGGAAATCCAGATGGAATTACATTCATTGAAAATTTATTAATGTCTAATAAGAAGATATGCCCATTTATATATTTAACAGGTTTTGAAAATAGACATTTATATCAAAGAGCAAAACTAACCAAACCTTTTGCTATACTGCACAGACCTTTCAACGAAATTGAAATATTATATACCTTAGAAAATATTCTTGAAAAGTTGCAAAAACAATCAGATGAGGTTATAAAGGAAGATCAAAGTTCTGAAGTAAATAAGAAAAGTTTATTTATTAAAAAGAAAAATACATTACACAGAGTACATTTAGAAAACATAATTTATATAGAAGTAGAAAATCGTTATTGTAATATTATTACCGAAAATGAAAAGTATGTGGTGCTTATTTCATTAGGTAAAATCAAAGAATTTCTAGATGCAACAATATTTCTGCAAATACATCGCAAATACATTATCAATAGTCTGGCCATAGAACAAATTATTCCAAAAGACAATTTAATTATCCTTAAAGGGAATTATAGCGTCACCTTAGGAGTGAAGTATAAAAAAATCCTTAAAAATTTAGTCATCTTAAGATAGAACGTCTCTATAAAACATACGCTATACAACGCTTACGTTAACAATGATGTATATTATTTTCTTTACAACAATGAATCGTTAATTGGCAACATAAAAAAGGCTAATTCACTTCATATCTTTCATTTGCTATCTTTTTCATTTATAGTTTTATGTAAGAAAAATAAACATAGCGCTAGTGGTTTTTTCTAAGCATTAATGATGTAGTCATTTATAATATTATAAACTCACAGGTGTTTACCTGACTTTAATAAGACTATGATACATAAGTAATACTATTTCTAAAATGTTCAAAATACCAAACTGTGGATTCAGTGTTGTGTATCAGCATGAATCATATCACAAAATATCTATTAGAAAGCCTAGTAGATGAAACCAAAACAATTTTTAAATATAAAAAAATGAAAAATTTAACATCACCTATTCAAGCAACACCAATCAATCGTACATCTGGAGCAGTAAGACAAGCTAATGGAGTTTCAGCTTCTATTTTAGGATGTCATAATATTGGACCAATTAAAGTTTGTGTTCCATTTGCTGATAAAAATAGTAAATAAGAATCTCAAAATTCTTTACTGACCGATCTTCAGATGATCGGTCAGTTATTAAATCTCATAAAAATCTGTAAAAACAACTTAAAAAAGGACAAATGGAAAATATCAATTCAATAGAAGGATTGTCAAATCTTTGGTCAAGAACACATGGACGTTCGGAAATTTGTATTGCCATTCTTGATGGTCAGGTTGATACGACACATATATGTTTTAAAGGAGCAAAAATGATACAGGATCAGAAAACGACTTCTCCAAAAGTAGATGTTTCAGCTCCTATGGTAAAGCATGGAACACATGTGTCAAGTGTTGTTTTTGGTCAGCATCATAGTAATGTTAAAGGTATTGCGCCAAAATGTACTGGACTTTTAATACCCGTTTTTTCAGATAATAATAAAAAATTATCCCAATTAGACTTAGCTAGAGCTATTGAATATGCAGTAGAATCAGGTGCGCACATTATTAACATAAGTGGCGGACAATTGAGTGAATCTGGTGGAGCCGAGACTTGGTTAAAAAATGCTATAGCACACTGTACTAGAAACAATGTTTTAGTTATTGCTGCTGCTGGTAACAACGGCTGTGATTGTTTACATGTACCTGCAAGTATACCGAATGTTTTGGCTGTAGGTGCTATGGATGAAAAAGGAAAACCGCTAGGTTTTAGTAATTGGGGAAAAGCATACGCAAAACAAGGTCTTTTAGCTTCAGGGAAAAATATTTTAGGAGCAAACTCAGGTGGAGGAACTTCTCGTCAATCAGGAACAAGCGTTGCAGCACCAATAGTTACAGGAGTAGCAGCATTATTATTAAGTATGCAAATTGAACGAGGAGAAAAGCCAAATCCAGAAGCAATTCGGCACATCCTACTAAATAGTGTAACACCTTGTGAAGAATCAAAAAACGACAATTGCCAACTTTACTTAGCAGGTAAATTAAATATCAATCAAGCATTAAATCAATTAAACCAAAAAATTATGTCAAACAATACAGAATCAACCGTTGAAGCGTCTGCATGTGAGTGCGAAAAAAAGACAAGTAATACAGAAGACACAAAACCTTTAGAAGAAGAAAACCTAGTTTCTGCATCTACAAATGAAGCGATTAATAATGAAACAGAAAGTGTAGTAGCGAGTCATACAGAAGCTACAAAAGTTACAAAACTAACAGCTACAGAAAGTGTAGAGCCAAGTAGTACAAGTGAAAGTACTACCAATCGTGTGTTTGTACTAGGAACATTAGGATACGATTTTGGGTCGGAAGCACGCAGAGATGCTTTTAAACAATTAATGGCGCCAGAAGATGTAAGTGGTGTACTTGTTCCAGCAAACCCGTATGATGCACGTCAAATGGTAAAGCATTTTGATAATAATTTATCAGAAACAAAATCTGTTATTTGGACACTAAACCTAGAACTAACTCCTATTTATGCTATAGAAGCAGATGGCGCGTTTGCTAGAGATGTGTACGAGTCTTTATTAAAAATATTAGCAGGACAAATTAAGCAAGAAAATGACAAAGATTATATAGAAAGAGTTTGTATTCCAGGAGTACTAACAGGGAAAAAAGTCACATTGTTTTCTGGGCAAGTTGTTCCAGTTATAAGTTTAACTAACAGTAGAGGAATTTATGGATGGAAAGTCAATAATCTAATTGATAGTTCTGTTGCAGCTCTTACAAGTCACGCAGAGAGTACAGGTGTAAATACCGCTAATAACTTTGATGAAAACCTAAAAAGAGGATTGCAAGATTTCTTGGAGAAGATTTACTACAATTTAAGAAATCTAGGAACTACTTCACGTGATAGAGCATTGAACTATGCGGGTACAAATGCTTTTCAAGCAACACATACATTTTCAGATTCGGCAATAAGAGGATATGAATTGGATGATATTCAAGTAGAAAAAAGTCCTTTCGGACGTATGGATAGTGATTGTTGGGATGTATTATTAAAGTTTTTTAACCCAAAAAATAATCAAGAATCTAAACGAGTGTATCGTTTTACGGTTGATGTAAGTGATACAATTCCAGTGAGTGTAGGGAAAGTAAGATCGTGGTCAAGTAGTAATTAAAAAACATACTTATGTCGATACCATTACAAACACCACCAATAAATCGTAAAGAAATTTTTGTGCCACACAGTGTACTAAACTTGCATGTTATTTCAAGGCCTGAAGACCTTATGAATGTACAAATGGATTTATTACACGGAGCAAATTTTAATGATCCTCAACCCTTTCGGGTAATGAGTTATGCAAATGCAAAACTGACACTATAACATCTAAAAACACAGTATGATCATTTATTAAATATTTGGTCATACTGTAAAAACATACACTATGAAACCTAAGACTAGTACATCAAAAAAAGAGAAAGTAGCAAAGGTGAAAAAAGAGCAAAAGAAACCTTTATATACAGGAGCTGAGAATTTTTCATCTTTACTAAAAGAACAAGATCCAATAAAGTATTCAAAAAGAGTTAAAACAACAAACCTTAATAGAGGTATAATTTGGAGTTAGAGATATGGCTAATTTTTTAGAAATAAGAGGAATGCCAGAGTTGCGAAAAAAAACTTTAGGCGATTATGACATTAAGATAGCAATTATTGATGGAGGAATTGATCTGAAGCATTCTTGCTTTAAAGGAGCTAATCTTACAGTAAACACTAACTATTGGGCTTCCAAAGAAAATCTTGATAAAAAACAAGAAGCACAAGGAAGGTTACATGGAACATTTATTACAAGTGTGTTATTAGGTCAAACAGGCACTATTGTAGAAGGAATTTCTCCTCAATGTAAAGGTGAATTTATAGAATTTCCCATGAGTTCGGAAAGTAGTACTCCGCAATTGGACATGGTTCGCGCAATTAATCTAGCAAGACAATCTGGTGCAAATATTATTCATATTTCTGTTGCAACTCCTACAATCACAGGGAAAACCGACGAACTTCTAACAAAAACAATTCAAGAGTGCATCAATGAAAACATCCTTATTGTAGCTCCAGGAGGAAATGACAAAGGAGAATGTTTGTGTGTTCCTGCAGCAATACCTGGCGTTTTAGTAGTTGGAGCACTTACAGATCAAGGTATTCCTTTTCGCTTCAGTAATTGGGGAGGAATTTATCAAAAACAAGGAATCACAGTGCCTGGTGAAAAAATAAAAGCGGCTAAATCAGGTGGCGGTGCTATGGAAGAAAAAGGAACAAGTTGTGCAGCACCAATTGTAACAGGAATTGCAGCTTTATTAATGTCACTTCAAAAACAACAAGGAATACAACCCAACGCAAAAGCAGTTTTCAATGCAATTATACAAAGTGCTACTGTAGTATCAGCTAAAGAAGTGGAAGATGAAAAAGAACGACAACGATATTTAGTAGGGAAGCTAGATCTTGAAGCTGCTGTAAAAAAAGTACTGAATACAAGCAGTATTGTTTTGAGTACAAAAAAAGAGGTGAAAGATGGAGAAAATGTACTGCAAAATCAATCTAAAGTAGTACAAAGTGAAAAAGAATCGAATACAATCAAACACAGTTCTAAAAGTGTAGAAGCAAGTAGTGTACATCAAAATGTTAAGCGAAAAGCATTTGCATTAGGAACATTAGGGTATGATTTTGGAACAGAGGCTCGTAAAGACACCTTTGCTCAAATAATGACTCCAGAAAAGTTAGGCGATACGCTACTAACAGCAAACCCAAATGATGTGGTACAGATGATCAATCACTTTGAAAATAATGTGTCTGAAACGAAATCTGTGATATGGACATTGAATCTAGAATTAACACCAATTTATGCTATAGAGGCTAATGATGCTTTTGCAAGCGATGTTTATAAAACTTTATTAAGTATACTTAAAAATCAACTAAAACCTCAACATCACAAAGACTATATAGAAAAAGTATGTATTCCAGGTGTGTTAACGGGGAAAAAGGTAATGTTGCTTTCTGGGCAATTAGTTCCTGTGATAAGTGTACCGAACACTCGTGGAATTTATGGTTGGAAAGTGAACAATTTGGTGAATAAAGCGATTGAATCATTCGGCAGTGAAACTAGTTCTTTAAATATAAATACATTAACACAAGGCTTGCAGGATTTTCTTGAAAAAATATATTACAATCTGAGGAATTTAGGAGCTACTGCGCGAGATAGAGCGTTAAACTATGCTGCAACGAATGCTTTTCAGGCAGTACACATATTTTCTGATTCAGTAATCAAAGGATATGAGTTAGATACGATCGATGTTCAAAAAAGTCTTTTTGGAAGAATAGATAGTGATTGTTGGGATGTTATTTTAAAATTCTTTAATCCAAAAAACAATCAAGAATCAAAACGAATCTACCGCTTTACGGTTGATGTAAGTGAAGTCAGTCCAGTAACAATAGGGAAAGTGCGATCGTGGTCGAGTCGTAAATAGAATTAACAAAAAACAAAATCAAAATACAATTATGGGACAAGGAGGAAATATTACATTAGTGAATAGTACAAATTCAAACTGGAAAAAAACAAATCAACATTCGTATCAAATGAACTCTTGGAATTTTCCAGATGTCATACAAGCAAAAACATCCGTGAATATATATGTTGAATGGGATCAAGGAATTTTTACACATGAAGCTGATGATGCTGGAGAAGTTAATTATTCACTTGATGGAACGAATAATTCTTTTCAAGTTCAAGCGAGAGCTACAAATGGATTTGAGTTAAAAGTCTTTTTCACAAATATTGAAACAAATTCAAACAAACAAGGAACTTTATTTTCGCTAGGGTGGAAACATGACGGATATGTAAGTTTCGTATTATCTGGAACAAATGGGAACTATTCTTCAACCAATCTTAATGGCGCCTCTTGGATGCAAGATAATTTATCATTACTTGGAAATAAAAAAATGAATGAAGTTTGTATCACTGGATCACATGATGCCGGAATGAGTGTAAGAACCTCTGGAACTCCTCTTGCAGCTAATTGTAGTGTATTAACACAAAGTAAAAGTATACAAGGACAATTAGAGTCTGGCGCCAGGTATTTTGATATAAGACCAGTAATTAGTGCAGGAGATTATTATACGGGACATTACGGATATATAGATAAATTATCATCTTGGCAAGGAGCTAATGGACAGTCTATAGATTCTATCATAGCTGATGTAAATTCATTTACAAGTAGTCAAAAAGAATTGGTGGTTTTAAATTTATCCCATTCATTAAATACTGATGTAGGGAATGGATCTTACAGGGCATTTAATCAAAATGAATGGAATAGTTTGTTTGCAAAATTGGCAAATATTAAAAACCTTTTTGTTGCTAATAAAAATACAGATTTGACAGCAAATACATTGAATGAATTTATTACTTCAAAAGCAGCAGTAATTATCATTTTGGAAGAAAGCGCTGATTTAGGAAAATATGAAGGAAACGGCTTTTTTAAATATGCGAACTTTAATGTTTATAATAGTTATGCAGATAAAAATCAAGTAGGTGAGATGGCTACAGATCAATTTGCTAAAATGAAAGCTAACAATTCAAAATATTTCTTACTGTCATGGACGCTTACTCAAAATGCGCTTCAGGCAGCTACATGCGGATTAGGAACAGCTTCAAGTATCAAAGAGTTAGCAAGCCAAGCAAATCAACAATTAGCAAGTTTAGTATACCCAAAAGTATCAAGTACAGCTTTTCCAAATATAATTTATACTGATGATATCTTAAATTCTAATGCAGCAGCAATGGCAATGGCGCTCAATTGGAAATGATTTTAAAAACTGCTGATTTCATGATTATTTTTATTAGGTTAATTATAAACCAAACATCAATTTGCTAAGCAGATTTATATAGGTTTGGAGACTATCACATATTGCTGTGATAGTCTCTTTTATTTAGATAATTCATGCGAAAACGAAACAGGTTCATTATGCTCTTTTTTTAAAAGCTTATTTACTTCTAAATAATTTCTCCAAGCAGCAGCTCTATCACGTGAAGTACATCCGTACATATTATTTGAAGCACACAATTTATTAGGATAACCAAGCGTAGTTTTAAACCTGAGTTCTAAAATTTTAATCACTGCGTACACACCATTATCTTTAGTACTTCCGCCACCACCTGCAAAAGCAGTATTAATGTCGTATTTTAAAATCTCATATATTTTATCATAATCTAGTGTTTTGTCATCATTAGTAAACTCAATGCCAACTTGTATTAATGAATATCGATATAACTTTTCTTCTGAATATTTCTTGTAGCTTTTAAGGAAATCACTTCTGTTTTTAGCGTCTTCTATTGATGGGATATGTGAAAGTCCAAAATCACGAGTCAAAAATGAATATTTGCTATGAAGATAATCAAAAGGGATATCTTCAATTGCTTCTAATGCTTCTCCAATTTGTTGAAACTTTATTTTTGAAATTAAACGAGCGAGTTCTTTTTGAAGTTGTTTCTTATCAGTTTGAGTTTCCATAATTTTTTGGAATTCACTCTGAAAATTATCAATTCTATCAAAAGAATTTCCTTTCCATGATTTCTTTTCCTTTTCATTAAATACAACAGGTGTTTTTGCTATTCTAAGGGCTTCGGTAACTTCTGGTGAAATTTCAATATTCGTAGAAAGTTCCAGTAATATTTTTAAAATCGAGGGAGTTGCACCCGTAAATTTGACCAAATAGTTATTGCAAAACCCTATAATTCCTAATCTATCAAACCATCTTGCTTTTAATAAATAGGTTTTAAGATGCTTTTTTGAACTCGTAAGTTCGTTCCAATTCTTGGAATAAAATTTATCAAGAATCCTTCCTGCTGAATAAGTGAAATTCCATTTGGTCGAATAAATAACACACCAATATTCAAAAGCCGTAATGTTGTCTAACGTTAGATAAACAACCAATTCGTTTTCCAATTGTCTACGTTCTCTAAAAGATAAGTTGGTTTGTAGTTTTAGAATTTTATCTTTTAGAATTTTATTTCCTGTAAAATCAATTTGTTCCTTTTTACAATAATCAGTAAATAAAACAAGTTGCTTTAAAAAACGATATGGAAACGCAGGAATACTATAATTAGCTCTAATTCCTGAACGATTATATTCATTAGCGAGTTTAGTTACTTTTTCAGCATTAGAAGTTGTCAATTGTATAAAAGCGTCAAGCGAGATAGAATCATTTTCAGACACTAATTTTTCAAACAAATTAGTTTCAGCATCAATTTTATTAATAGTTAATGAAGGATTCTCAAAAATATGTAAAGTCTCGTTCCACTGATAATCTTTATAATGATTCGCAAAAAAGATTAATAAATTCACTTTAGACGTTTCAAGAAAATCATTTTCAATATGATAACTCATCACATTGTTTTTGTGTGGTACAGCAATGGATGAATTGGTCAATAAAGAAAGCAAATCAATCATTTCTTTTTGATCTCGTGAATATTCATCATGACGATAACGTCTTTTTACAAGTACACCAGCAATCTCCAACAAAGCGCGCGGATTTTTATCTGCAATAAGTCGATCAATCTGATTGTCTTTTACCCAAGTTAAATTCAGTAATTCATCTCTCTCTTTCTTTAGATTTTGTGTTTTGAACGGCGTTAATGCAACAACTTCATACGATGTTTTTCGTGCTGAAAAAGGTGTAATCACAAAAGCATTTGCCAATTTGGAAAAAGTTAATTTTGAACTATTATCTGAGAGGAATTTTTTAAAATCTTGACTTGAAGTTGTTGTGTCAATCACGATTTCATTAGTTAAAAACATACAATTCTCACGAACAATTCTTTTAGCTACACTCGATTCGGTAGTGTGAATGATGTGATATCCTAAAGTTTCAATGTACTTTTCTTTGCTGTCAAAAAAACCTGCTAATTCATACAACATTTTCACATCTCCTTTTCGGAGTTTATAATCAAGAAAATCAAATATTTTTGATTGTGAAAATACGCTTGATGTAATCAAAAAGCAGAGCGATATGATACTCTTTTTTAACATTCTTTGGTGTTTTGGTTACTCAAATCTAATGTAATACCTTTATATATAATAGATAAAACGAGTCAGTTGTTGTTCTTATTGAGTCAACATGCATTTTCAAACAGAAAAATAATTCAAGTAACGCTGCTTTTAGGATTTCTCTATAAATAAAAACAAGAAAATTTCAATGGCGCATATAATTTAATGCTAGAAAAATTGATACTATTGCTAACACTACAACTTTCTTTAGTATTGGAATAAATACATATCTTAGTGACATCATACAAAACCAACCCAAAACCTATGAACGATCAAAAAAAACGTGCAAAAGCGTACTGGAAAGAAAATATAAAATACTTGATAATTCTATTATCTATTTGGTTTATAGTTTCCTATGGTTGCGGTATTCTATTTAGAGAAGAACTCAACCAATTCAGACTTGGCGGATTCAAACTGGGTTTCTGGTTTGCACAACAAGGATCTATCTATGTATTCGTAATTCTCATCTTCATTTACGTACGATTAATGAACAAACTAGATAAAAAATACGGTTTCGATGAGTAACCCTAACTAAACTAAAAACAAGAAACTATGAGTGTACAAACGTGGACTTGGATATTAGTAGGGATTACGTTTACCCTATATTTTGGAATTGCAATTTGGGCGCGAGCTGGTTCAACAAAAGAATTTTACGTGGCTGGTGGAGGTGTTTCTCCATTAGCAAATGGAATGGCAACAGCCGCCGATTGGATGAGCGCAGCATCATTTATAAGTATGGCAGGATTGATCTCTTTTATGGGATATGATGGTTCTGTATTTTTGATGGGATGGACAGGTGGCTACGTATTACTTGCGTTACTATTAGCGCCGTACTTACGGAAATTTGGAAAATTTACAGTGCCCGATTTTATTGGAGATCGATATTATTCTAACACAGCAAGAACAGTAGCCGTTATTTGCGCATTAATCGTATCATTTACCTATGTTGCAGGACAAATGCGTGGTGTGGGAATAGTATTTTCTCAATTCTTGCAAGTAGATATTACTGTTGGAGTTATCATAGGAATGACAGTAGTTTTAATCTTTGCTTTTTTAGGAGGAATGAAAGGAATCACATACACACAAGTTGCACAATACTGTGTATTAATCTTTGCATTCATGGTGCCAGCATTTTTTATCTCCATGCAAATGACAGGAAACATCATTCCGCAAATTGGAATGGGAGGAAAGGTAGAAGGTGGCGCCTTTCTGCTCGATAAACTCGATACATTGCATACACAACTCGGTTTCAACGAATACACAAGCGGAACGAAATCAACTTGGGATGTATTTGCAATCACATTAGCTTTAATGGTTGGTACAGCAGGATTACCACACGTAATTGTACGTTTCTTTACGGTTCCTAAAGTAAAAGACGCACGTAAATCTGCTGGATTGGCATTACTTTTCATAGCAATTTTATACACAACTGCACCAGCAATTGCAGTATTCTCAAGAACAAACTTAATAGAAACAGTAAGTGATAAAGAATACCAAGAAATTCCAGGTTGGTTTAAAAATTGGGAAAACACAGGATTAATAGCTTGGTCAGATAAAAATGGAGATGGAAAAATACAATATGTTGCAGGAAACGCATTAGATGGAAAAAAGCCAGTATTTACAGAAGAAAGAGGCACAAATGGAGAACGTTTAATTGCAAATGCAAGTACCGCTAAAAATGAATTATATGTAGATAGAGACATTATGGTATTGGCAAATCCTGAAATAGCAAAACTTCCAAATTGGGTTATTGCTTTAGTTGCTGCTGGTGGATTAGCCGCTGCACTATCAACTGCCGCAGGATTATTACTAGTAATCTCAACATCAATCTCACATGATTTAATCAAAAAACAATTAAAACCAAATATCTCAGAAAAAGGAGAATTATTAGCAGCACGTATTGCAATATTAGTAGCCATTATCATTGCAGGGTTATTCGGAATCTACCCACCAGGATTTGTCGCCGCCGTAGTCGCCTTAGCGTTTGGTTTGGCGGCAGCATCATTTTTTCCAGCAATTATTTTAGGAATCTTTGACAAACGAATGAATAAAGAAGGTGCGATTGCAGGAATGGTGGTCGGAATTGTATTGATGTTGTTTTATATGATCAGATATAAAACAGGACTATGGATGACATTTGATCCAAGACCCGCGAGCGAATGGTGGTTTGGAACATCACCTGAAGGTTTTGGAACAATAGCTATGATTGTTAATGTTGTCGTTTCCGTAGTCGTTTCAAGATTTACAGCTGCACCACCAAAAGAAGTACAAGAACTCGTAGAAAATATCAGAATACCTTCTGGAGCAGGAGAAGCTTCCAGTCATTAATCAGATATAACAAAAATAAGAAGAATGTTATAGAACTTAATTTAAAATTGGAAGTGGAAAAATTCTTCGTAAATTAATCCGCAACTTTAAAAAACAACAACTAGTAACAGCGTTTATCACACAGAAATTTATAATAATAAAAAAGTAAACCTTCAAAACTACACAAACCAACCATGAGTAATTATCATATAAAACACTTAGAAGAATATTATCAAGTATATCGAAAATCTGTTCGAAATCCTGAAGTGTTTTGGGAAGAAATCGCGGAAGAACACTTTATGTGGAGAAAAAAGTGGAACAATGTACTAAGTTGGGATTTTTCAAAACCAGAAGTAAAATGGTTTGAAGGTGCGCAATTAAACATCACTGAAAACTGTATAGATCGTCATTTAAATACACGAGGCGATAAAACAGCAATCATATTTGAACCAAACAGTCCAGGTGAAGAAGCACAACACATTACGTACCGACAATTGCACGAAAAAGTATGTCGTTTTGCGAATGTGTTGAAAGAAAAAGGGATTCAAAAAGGAGATCGTGTTTGTATCTATTTACCAATGATTCCTGAATTAGCAATTTCAGTTTTAGCCTGTGCGCGAATTGGAGCAATTCATTCTGTAGTATTTGCAGGATTTTCTTCTATAGCTTTATCGACACGAATTAATGATAGTGATTGTAAAATGGTGATTACGAGCGATGGTTCATATCGAGGCGCAAAAACCATCGATCTAAAAGGAATTGTTGACGATGCTTTGGAAGATTGTGAATGTGTAGAATCGGTTTTGGTAGCCAAAAGAATCAACTCTGATATTCAAATGAAAGAAGGTCGCGATCATTGGTTGCAACCATTGTTAGACGAAGCATATCACGATTGTGATCCTGAAATTATGGACGCGGAAGATCCATTATTTATTCTATATACTTCTGGCTCTACAGGAAAACCAAAAGGAATGGTGCATACAACGGCAGGTTATATGGTATATACTGCATATACGTTTAAAAATGTATTTCAATACAGAGAACAAGATGTGTATTGGTGTACGGCGGATATTGGTTGGATTACCGGACATAGTTACATTGTATATGGCCCGTTATGTAATGGTGCAACGACAGTTATGTTTGAAGGTGTACCAAGTTATCCTGATTTTGGACGTTTTTGGGAAATTGTAGAAAAACATAAAGTTAGTCAGTTTTATACAGCGCCAACTGCCATTCGTGCATTAGCAAAAGAAGGTGTAGCGCATGTAGAAAAGCACGATTTATCTTCCTTAAAAGTTTTAGGAACAGTTGGAGAACCAATCAATGAAGAAGCTTGGCATTGGTATGATGATAATGTAGGGAAACGAAAAGCACCAATTGTAGATACATGGTGGCAAACAGAAACTGGTGGAATAATGATTACGCCAATTGCATTTGCAACACCAACCAAACCAACATATGCAACCTTACCATTTATAGGAATTCAACCTGCATTGATGGACGAAAACAGTAAAGAAATTAAAGGAAATCAAGTAGATGGACGTTTGTGTATCAAATTTCCATGGCCAAGTATGGCACGAACCATTTGGGGAAATCATCAACGTTATAAAGTCACATACTTCTCAGCCTATGAAAACAAATACTTTACAGGAGATGGTGCTTTGCGCGATGAGGTTGGATATTACAGAATTACAGGTAGAGTAGATGATGTCATTATTGTTTCTGGACATAACTTAGGAACGGCACCAATTGAAGATGCAATTAACGAACATCCTGCAGTAGCAGAATCGGCAATAGTAGGTTTTCCACATGATGTAAAAGGAAATGCATTATACGGATATGTAACGTTGAAAGAAACGGGAGAAAGTAGAAATCATGATAATCTACGAAAAGAAATCAATCAGATTATAACAGAACAAATTGGACCAATTGCCAAACTAAACAAAGTTCAGTTTACAAATGGATTACCAAAAACACGTTCTGGAAAAATCATGCGTCGTATTCTTCGAAAAATAGCAGGAAAAGATGCAGAAAACTTAGGAGACATCAGTACATTACTCAATCCTGAGGTTGTACAAGATATCAAAGATAATGCTTTATAGAAATATATAATTTTTAGATACAGAAAACTCCTTAAAACTTATGTTTTAAGGAGTTTTTTTATTTCTCTTCTATATAGTTTTCTATATGTTTTAGTCTACTTTTTACACATTTTAAATATTATTCATAGCGTAGCATATTATTTCGTTTATCATCAAAAATTATGAAGAAATCAAATGCTTTCAGGTTCCGTTAATACTAGCGTTTTTAAGAACCTCTAATTCATAAAACGAAGGTTGTGATTCTTGTTTTCTGCTTTTTTCTGTTTTAATTTCATGTCATTATTAACTTTAAAATCATTTAGTTATGAAAAAAAGGAATCTTAAGAATTTAGATCTTAACAAAAAAGTTGTCTCTAAAATTAGTGAGGTAATTAAAGCAGGAAGAGGATATCCAACGTATTTATCCTTACCATATTCAGATTGTTGGTGTTGGAGTGCAGATAAGGATACACAGCCTTAAAATTATAAACGAGCTTCGGCTCGTTTTTCTTTTCCCTATAACAGCAAGTTTGATAATGTAGCAATTTGATACTCAAAAAGTATATTGAGTTATAGTATGAATTGCTAAAGAATTACCGTTTCTTCTTCTTATTTTTCAGATTGTAATTTTTATCACCTCTCGTTTTAGGTTTTTTATACTTTTTTGCGATTTCTCTTCGGTACGAACCACCTTGATTTGTCTTCTTGTTTTTCTCTTTCTTTTCGTGAAAACCGGGTTCGAGTCCTGTAGTTTTTGAAGGATTGTTAATCTCGCGAATGTGTGTTTGTTCTTCTGGTGCTAATTCGTTTGAAATAGTAACTTCTTCAGGGAATTCTAGTTGTGGAATTTCATAATTCATCAAGGTTTCAATTGCTTCCTTGTCTTCTTTTTCTTTTGCTGTATAAAACAAAATAGAGTTTCCTTTGGCTTCTGCACGACCAGTTCTACCAATACGATGCATGTAGTTTTCAGGATAATTTGGCGTATTAAAATTAAATACATGTGTAATCATTTCTAAATCCAATCCACGTGCCATAACATCAGTAGCAATCAAAATTCGATTCATTCCTTCATTAAATTGATTGATGGAACGCAAACGGTAATTTTGTGTTTTGTTGGAGTGAATTACGCACGATTCTTCTCCGAAGTCAGATTTCAAACAATCAAATAAACGATCAGCAATGCGTTTATTCGAAATAAAAACCAATACTTTACTATAGGTTTCTTTATCTTTTAATAAATGCTTTAGCAAGTTCACTTTCGTGTAAAAGTTTTGAACCGGATAACATGTTTGTGAAATATTATCTAATGGTGTTCCGCTTACCGCGATAGAAATTGTATGTGGAGTTGTGAAGAAATCATCAATCAATACACGTACATCATCTGTCATCGTTGCCGAAAACATAATGTTTTGACGTTGTTCAGGTAATAATTCAAGAATATTAGTAATCTGGAATCGAAAACCTAAATCTAACATTACATCAACTTCATCAATTACTAACTTTTTAATCGCTTTTAGTTGCAATGCTCTACTCAATACTAAATCATACAAACGTCCTGGCGTAGCTACTATTATATCAGCACCTTGTTGCAATGCTTGCATTTGTGTGTTCATATTTACACCACCATATACACCAACAGTACGTACATTGATATATTTGGCAAACAATTCAATTTGCTCCACAACTTGAACTACTAATTCTCGTGTTGGAACTAAGACTAAAATTCGCGGATTAACTTGCTTTGAAAACTTCAAATCGCGCAACAAAGGCAACATATATGCAAATGTTTTACCTGTTCCAGTTTGTGCAATTCCGACCACATCTTTCCCAGAACGAATTACTGAAAATGATTGTTCCTGAATTGGTGTTGGCGTTGTAAAACCTAAATCTTCAATGGCATAATGCAATTGATTCGATAAGTCAAAATCCTGAAAAGTAGACATATTGTGTAATTTTGCGCAAATGTAGTGTATTTCAATTCGTTAAATGATTAGTAAGGACTAATATTTTTAATGACCGATGAGGATTTTTATGAAAATGTAATCGTAAAGATTAAAAGAAAAGCAATCCGAAGATTGCTTGTTAAATGTTTATAAGCCTGAATTTTGATTAAAAAGAAAAAGCGAACCGAAGTTCGCTTTAAACACTCTACTAACTTATTTATTGTTTTGGTGCTGGTGTTTGTAAATCACAAACAACTCCATCATATGTATTCACACAGACACCTTCTGAACCAGCGCAAAGTAGCGGATTAATAATCGATTCTATAGTTCCTCCTTTGATCGTAGATGTGTTAAAACTAGAAATAGATTTTTTGTTGAGTTTTAATGCTTTTAAATTTCTTTTTTTCATGATATAAAGTTTTAAAGATTAGATGGTAAATGTATACGATTGACCTTTTGAAAGCAATAAGTAGAAGTGCCGATTTATAAATGGATAAGTATATTAAGAATGAATAAGGAATTGTAAATCAGAAGGAATCGTTTAAAATAATATCTAGTTTCTTTTGTAAATAGAAAAGGCTACTTATATTTCATAAGTAGCCTTTAATAGTAAAAAATATATTTTATAGATTTTGATTTAACGCAATTGGTCCATCGGAAATTGCATTACGAAGTAAGAGACGTTTTTCCGCTTCATGTAATTTTTTTGCTAGTTCGTCTCTGACCGCTTTATATTCAGGATTGTATGCTAAGTTTTCCATTTCGTTATCTTCATTATCTGTCAATTTATACAATTCGTACATGGTTGGATAACTTCCTAAAGCATGAAAGTAATAGGCAAATTTCCATTCCTTGGTACGAATACAACGAATACGATTTGAAGCTAAAACTGCCGAAGCATAATCAGCCGAACTCGCTTTGGTGTCGTCAAACGTAAACATGATTTCATCTTGAACACTAGTTCCATCTGTAATAATTGGTAACAAGTTGTTTCCTTGCAATGCTTTTGAAGGATGTTTCACATTTGCAATTTCTGCCATTGTTGGCATAATATCTATTAAAGTTGCCAATTCGTTTGAAATACGTTGTGGAATTGCTGTTCCATTTTCATCTTGACTAGGAAATAGTATTGGGTTTGAAAACACCATCGGAACATTTAGTGTTTCTTCATATACATTGAATGCTTTTTGTCGCATACCACCATGTGCTAAGCCCATTTCTCCATGATCAGAAATACGGATTAAGAGTGCATCATCTGCCATTCGATTTCCACTTTCACTTACACGATAGAGTTCATCAATAAACTCTCCAATTTGTTTATCAATTTTTGTGAGTGTATGTGCATAAAAGTTAATATAATTTAGTTTTTTCTCATCATCAGGTAAATCTCCTAAAAGGATATTTGCAGATTGTACAATTTGAAACTGCGCCATTGGTTTTTTGCTCTTTAATAAATCTTCATTGACCGAATATGGCAATCCAACACTTCTGCCAAGCCAATCTTTTTCAGAATACCCATAATTTACACCATTTGGATATGCTAATACATCATGCGGATTTACCAATGAAAGCACCAAACAGAATGGAACACGTTCTTTACCGCTTTCACGTTCTGTACGAACTTGTTGTAAAAAATCAATTCCTTGTTGAATGTACATTTCGTCATGATTTGCGTAACCGCCACCAAAATTTTGTGGTTTTACATCTTCTCCAGCATCAGGCGCAATCCAACCTCTAAAGCCAGTAAGAGCAATTTCAGAAGCTGTTAAACCGTTTTCAGTTTCACCTTTACTCAAATGCCATTTTCCACGATATTGAACATCGTAACCATCACCAGAAAGCATTCGTGCCATATTGTATATTCTTGGGTCAAGTTGTGTTTCAGCATCCGAATAACGTCCGCCAAAAGTCAGTGTTTGTGTTACACCATGTTGTGCAGGATACACGCCTGTAAAAAGTGTTGTTCTACTTGGAGAGCACATACAAGAATTACAAAATGCTTTGTTAAATGTAAAGCCATTGTCTTTTAAAAAGGTCATGGTTTTTAAATTTTCAGTTTCCCAGCCTGCTGGAAAGTTTTGAGTTGCACGTTCTTGATCTGTAATAATTAAAATTAGATCAGGTTGTTCAGGTAGTTTGGCTCTTTGTTCAGAAAAATTCATAGGATTCAGTTTTTGTTTAGTTTTGAATATCTTATAAATTTTTAATTTGTGTGAGCGTGCAAATACGTTACTTGTAAAGTGAGTAAAAGTACTTATAATGTAATTACTTTTCTGATTCGTATTGTTAGATTTATGGTTTTTTCCTATCTTTTCAAAGTAAATTTTTTTATACTATTTATATGCCTGAAAATGACGATCAAAGAATTCGAATTATACTTGTGTCAAAGCGCTTAAGACGCCCGATAGATACATCAATTATGGAGAAGACTATTGAATTACTGAATAGGGTTTTTAATTCAACAGAGTTCAGGGATTTAGTAATAGATAATTCATTTACATGCTCAAACAAACCGTCATTATGCGGAACTAATCAAACCATTTCAGGACAAGCTGTATTTGATGATTTAATGAGCATTGATCATATTGAATTGAAATTACACGTAAAGAAATTATGGAATCCATTTAAGCGATATGGATATCATACAAAAGGAGAAACAAATATTAATGGTAATACAATTGTAACCTATAATTGGTGGTTGAAAAATAAAAATGAAAAAGAACGTTTAATTATATATGCATCACATGTAGGGCACGAAATTTTTCATACCAAATATTACCAATACAGACATAGTCCAAAAAAAGGCAGTCGTGACTTTGTTGAAGAAAAAGATGTTACATATAACATTGATAATATTATAGAACAAATAATTAGAACACATATTAATTAATCAAATAAAACTAACACATTACATTATGGCAGAAGGAAAAGGACTTAAACAGGCATTAACCAAATTAAATAATGCAATTGAAGATTTAACATCTTTACATGTGCAAACCTATTCAGGGGAAATAAAAGCCACTATAAATACTAATAAAGGATATAAAACACTTAAGACGGAAGTTGACAAAGCCATCGTAGATGGAAAACTTGATTTGGTAGCAGAAACGCTAGCGCAATTTGATGGTGATTCCTATAATTTTGTAAAAAAAGATTTAGATGATGTTCCTAGTATTGCCTTAGAAGTACACAAAAATGCTGTAAAAGCAGGAATTGAAACGCGTATTGGTTTGCTAGGATTGTTTAAGGGATTAATTAAATAATCAATCTACATGAGCGGATTTCCTGCATATACGTATCCGAAAGTTTCTGGTACTGAAGTAGAACAATTAGGAGACTTTGAAACTATTTTACATGGTGTTGAAAATAATGGCTTTGTCAATAAAGTTCCTGTAAATAAAACAGAAGCTTTTGACATGCAACATCAAAAGATTAGAGTTCAAACTATTGCTTCACGATTGTATCTATTAGGATATCTGCGCAGAAAATTTAACCCCAAGCGCATACATAGAAAAATTGACAAAATTAAAAAAGCTGTTTTAGCGTTTCAACGAGATGCAAATTTAACACAAGACAGTTGGGTTGGCGATGAAACTTGGTATGCGCTTGATGAATTGGTAAGCTATGAATCATCTTTTACTTATGAAAAGTGGTTTGTGGATGGACATATTAAACCAGAAGTGCAGAATGTAATGCATAGAGCTATACAGTTGCGACTTTGGTGTTTAGGTTTGTTTCATAAAAAACCCAGACCAAATTCTAAATTGTTAAGTAGTAGAAGTTTAATCAAGTTTGGAAGTATCGTTCGTATGTTTTATATGCGAAAAAAGAGCTTTGCAGCTGGTTTTAACTATGAAACTTTAGAGCTATTATTTGATCAAGAAGAATTAACGTACGCTATTACAAAACGATCAAAACCAACAAGCGGTTCTTTCTTTTTGAAATTAACAAAAGAAACAGAATCAAAAAGAAATGCTGAACGAAAACTTTCGAAAGTATTTATGATCAATTGTGCAAAAATTGAACTTTGGCTTTTAGGATATGATGTAGTTATTGATGGAAATGATAATTACAGGTATGAAGTTGAAGGCGATCTTTGGAAAGAAGTTTTTAAGTATTATCAAGACTTTGAAGGCAAAAGTGCTGCTGAAGCAAGAAAATTGGCAATGAAAATTACACCTAGTTTTTTCATAACTGTCGGAAATGCTTTAAAATCAGAAGAATCATATAAAGCTGATGATGCAAGTGAAGAAATTGCACAACAACTTATTATAAAAAATAATGTTGCCGAAACCACAAGTAATATAGAAAAAGCTTGGGATTATGTAAAAGAAAAAGGCATGCGTTTGTGGGATGGATTGAAACGTATTTGGCGCTGGATTAAAAAGATAGGGAAGAAGGTCGTTGCGTTTGTGAAGAACAATCTTTTTAAAGGTTTTTATCGGTTTGTTTCCAAGTCTTTTAAGATTGTTACAAGAGGAATTGGCGCTATTGTAAAATCTATTGGAGTTTACATTAGAGGTGGAATGGTGACTGATGATATGTTCTTCAAATTTTCAAAAGATATGGATACTTATGTATATATTGATAAAAATATAAGTGCTGAAAATTCTGAAGCTGGTTCGTTTGCACTAGTAAAACAAGCTACAGCTTTTAAGCTTGGTTGTAAAATAGTAGGATGGATATTCAATATTTTTAAAAATCTCTCCATGGGATTATTAGGTTGGGCACGAATCCTCTTTTCGTTATTAAAAGGCTACAAAGAGCTACGTGTTTTATATCAAGATTTTAAATTGATTGCTAGTTGATTTTATATAATTTTTGCTAGTTTATTCAGAACTACTTTGATACTCTAATATAAAATTCAAATCTCTTTTATTTATAGGTATTGATTTTCCATTACTATTCCAAAATTTCCATTTTTCAGGATCAGCAGTATTTTCATAAAAAGAATAAGGACAACCTCCACGATCACCTATTTCAACAAGTTCAATATCAAATACTCCTTCTGCAATTTTTACTTTTTGTGGTGAATAAAAAGCCCAAGTTCCTACTTTATAATCATAATCTACTATTTTTGGTATAATAGCGCAAAATGTAAAGGTACTTTTTTTAGATTCCCCAAAACCTTTTATGTACTCATAATTCCATTGTGGATTTGACTCAGTTTTTTGTTCGTTTTTGCAACTAAATAAAAAAAGCGTTGAAATAATAATTAGCAATAGGTAGTTCCTCTTCTTCATTAAGGTTTTAATTTTTATTAGGTAAGTTCAAAATTGTCATTTTTTATCCAAATAATTTTTTCCAAAAACTTTTCTTCTCTGTTGCTTCGTTTTCTGCTTTTTGAGGCTCATTTGAAGTCTCAATAGTCGTTGTTTTTTGAGATTTTATAGTTGTTGTCTGCGTTTTATCTACGGAAGTGGAAGTCAAGAAAAACTCACCTTTATCAGACATTCCAATAGGAAATTGTGTGCGTTCTCTCCATTCGTTTTCATGCAACACTTCATTAGGTTTTAATTGTATTTTTTTATCAAAACTATCACGTCCCATTCCAATCACTTTTTCTTCAATATTTGAAGTTGTAGCATTGAATGTACTTTTAAATTTTTCATCGAAATGAAGTAATAAAATCTGTGTTTGTTCTCCAATTTTATAAATATCCAACACTTTATAATGCGAAGGAGCCGAAATTAAATGAAAACCATATTTAGCAACTGTTGGGTTTACTTGTGACATGTTTACGGCTTTGTTAGACGCAATTGCGTATCTCAAATTTGAACTGAGTCCTTCTGCAAAAGATGAAACATCAGTGAAACCTCTTTCTAGTATAATTTGAAAAGGAATGTATGAAGCAATATAATCAGGATTCAATTCGCAATCTCTGTAATACATGGTCAATCCAGAAAATGTATTGTTATACGCTTCTTCTATTTGTGTGTGTTCCATATGTTTTTTAGTTTAATGATATTAGCCCAATTCAAAAGTTGTAATTCCAAATATTTTATTGAGATCAACCGTTGGTGGTGTGCCTAAATACATCCGCGCACATTCAAAAATATAAGTTGCTTTGTGTTTTGTTACAAGTGCTTTAGCAGCTTCATTTTTCATAGGAATATCAAGAAAGAGTGATTCGCCAATAACAGCATTTAAACACGCTTTATACAATGCTTCTGCAATAACAGGAGTGTTAGCAAATAATGGACAAACTTTGTAACCAGTTGTGGCTTTTCGAATAATAGCAAACCCTTTTAGTTGGCCATTTTCAACATATTTGAATGTTTTTGTCAATGGAAGTTGTAACCAAGGTTTTAAAAATTGTGGGCGCGGAAATCCAAAACATTGTTTGTCATATGCTAAGATGTTTTCAAAATCTTCTTTCGTTATTGAAGAAATATGTTGATCTATGTTAAAAGGAATTCCTTTTTTTTCATAACGCACATCCCTAAAGGCAATTTCAAAACCACCTTTTTGGTAAAATGGTTGCATGTCCACAACGCCGTCAAGTCCAATAGCTGCATCTTTGTGCAATCGAGAAAGCAACATATCACGTCTGTGATACCATAACTTTCTGCCAATTCCATGTGCTCTATATGCAGGTTTTACGATGAAAAATCCCATGAACCCAAAATTTCCATCATATGAAACAATGGATCCGCCAGCAATAAGTTCTCCATTGTAATGAAAACCATAAAAACCATCAGGATCGGTTGCAAAGTATACTTCTGCATCATGCGAACCAGTATTCCAACCTTCTTTTTCTGCCCAAGATGCGAGTATTTTTACACCATCTAAATTTAGCTTTTCAAATTTTAAATTGTTTATATTCATATTTAAAAAACACTTAACATTATTCGTCACTTTTTAATGTAACCGATTCCCAAGTACCATTTACCATTTGTGGTTTGCCGTTCATTTGCATAAAATGTTTGCTCGTTTTTTGAGAACGTGTATACTTTACTTTTTTAGTATGATCTTTTACAATTTCAGTTAACTCCATAATGCGTTCATTTTCGCCCACGTCAACGGTAAAGCCAAAATCACGTTCCTTTAGTATTTCCTTTTTACTATTTTTTAAAACATGTTTATGATAGTAACCGTATTCTCCAACATCAGTTTTACTTACCTCTAAAGTTTGTCCATCTTTAAAATAGGTTGTTGTTCGTGTTTCTGCGTCACCTGCTTCTTCATTTTTAACACCAATATTTTTCCAAGTAGTTAGATCGAATTTTCCAAAATGAGGGAAATCAAATTTTTCATTTGTAATAATTTCGTTTCCTGCATCAGCACCTTCTTCTTTGACGGCACCTCCATAAACCCAACCTTCTTTGTTGTCATTGGTTGTTACTCTAAACCAATATGAATCATATACAACACCACGAAGTACAATAATATCTTTGTTTTCAGATGTTGTTCCTGTAAATTCTATTTCTTGTGGTTTATATGTGCCAATTACCTTTCCTTTAGTATTTGAAGCATCACGTACATTAATATTGTCAACCCAAATGTAATATGTATTGTCTTCTTTTGGAGTTTCAACAGCCTTTTCTGTTTCTGTTGTGGTAGTTGTAGTGTCTGTTTTTGGTTTTTCTTTAGAATCGGCTCCGCAAGAAGCCATCAAAATTATAAAACAAAGCATGCACAGTTTTGAGATAAAAGAATAAATTTTCATTCGATTGTTAGTTGGTTAGAATTTAGTTTCAATGTAAGGAATATTTCTTCTTTACATAATGACTGACTTCAAAAAAGAAAACATTCACTATACAAATATATTCATTCACTCATTTTTTTTCTTTTTAGGATTGTAATCACTCACATTTAAGGAATAATCAAATAGTTTATAAACTTTTATTAACTTGTAGCAAGTAGTATTAATTGTTTTATCAAACAAACATGTACTAGAGACTACTTAAAAAAACAACTCATTATGTTAATTACATCATCATATTCAGGTACTAATAAAATTTCATTTGAAGTTCAGGTAGAACGCTTATATGAAGCGATTACTAAAACTGATATCGCTCTAGGAACTTCTGCAAAACCAATTCCTGTAGATACTTTTGTTACCATTAACGATCCCAATTTATACGAATTTAAAAGCGGTGAAACGATTGCATTTCAGTTAGTTGAGGCTGATGGTTCAGCATGTGAAAAAATGGAGTTAGAATTAGTTGCTTGTAATATACACAATGTAGGGCAAGATTTTAATGCACAATTTGTAACACTTCCTAATCCTTGGGAAAATATATTTGATACAAGTCCAGAAAACATTTTAAAACTTCCTGACAGCTCTATAAGTATAAAGCCTGTTGATGATATATGTGCTATTACTATAATTAAAGATTCTGGAACTGATCCACTAACTTCTTTCCTTTCCTATAAAGCTATTTTTAAATCAACAATTAATGTAATATCACCATCTGGAGAAAGTAAACTCAGAACTTTTTATTTTGTGATTGACCCATTAATTAAAGTGACATCAGGAGGAAGAAGGTCTTAATTTTTTTAAAAATATTTAATGAATAAACAGCACATTATATTATTCATATTTTTTTTGCTAACATTAAATTGTTTTGGACAAAATGTGCAAATAACTGATAGTTTACTAAAGCTACTTGAAAATGAAAAATTATCTAAACAGGAACAGGTTGGCATATTAATAAAAATTGCTTCCAACCATCCTAAACTAGACGAAGCATCTTATTATGCGAAACAATCTTTAGAAATAGCTGCCGAAATTAATGATCCAGTTTTACAAGGACAGGCTTGGGAAGAAATAGGTGCTATTGAACAACAATTGGGAAATAAAAATTCGTCTTTAAAAGCTGCGTTTAAGGCGTTACAGATATATGATTCGTTAGATTTAAAACAAAATCAAGGAGCTCCGTATACTCAAATAGGAAGTCATTATGTTAGAGAAACTGATTACATAGCTGGAATAAAATATTTTAAAAGGGCTAAAAAAGTATATGAAGAAGCTGAAGATAGTCTATACTTAGCATTAGTACTTATTAACTTAGGAGAAGCATATCGCTTATCTGATAATTTAGAAGGCGCCATAGAATCGAATATAAAAGTTTTGCAATTGAGCAAATCGTTTAAAGATGACGCAATAAAAGGATATGCTTTAGGAAATCTGGGAATGGTATATGCAAAGCAAAATAAATTGACGGAAGCAAAAAATAATTTGAAAGAAGCAATCACAATTCTTGCGAAATTAGAAGATGCAAATTCAACTTCTGTATATATAGCGGAATTAGGAAACTTATATAAAAATGAGGGTAATATACAATTGGCAGAAATACAATTTTTAGCAGCCTTTGCAATGGCAAAAGAAGCTGGTTTAAAAGAGCAAATCAGAGATTTTAGTGCATCGCTAACCAATTTGTATGAAAATTCAAATCGATATTCGGAAGCATTAGCCTATCAAAAAATATATCAGCAATATCAAGATAGTTTAGTCAATAAAGAAAATATTCAAAAGAATGAGCAAATTAAAGCTGATTATGAAGTATCAAAACGAGAATCGGAAATAAACATATTAAACATTACGAATGCAAATCAAAAAAGGTGGGTAATTGCTTTAATTTCTGGATTTGTAGTCTTATTATTTTTGGCTTATTTATTATATCGAATCAATCAAAAAGTAAAGAAAACCAATACAGTATTATCCGATCAAAAAGAACTGATTAGCAAACGTGAACAAGAAAAAGCATTGTTGTTACAGGAGTTAAATCATAGAGTGAAAAATAACCTGCAAATGATTGCAAGTTTGCTCAATTTGCAAAGTAGAGAATTGACAAATCATCCAGCACAAGAAGCTATTTTGTCAGGAAAACATAGAGTAGAAGCGCTATCCTTGGTGCATCGTAAATTGTATCAAGAAGGTGTTGATACGAAAATTCCACTCAAAGATTACATTCAAGAGTTAGTGTTAGGATTGTTTGAAGCTTACAACACGAAGTTTGAACCAAGTTTTTCTATTGCAGATATTAGTATTGGAATTGATATAGCAATTCCATTGGCATTAATCATCAATGAAATGGTGATTAATTCATTAAAATACGCTTATAAGGATGTTGAAGATCCGTTATTGAAAATTGTAATCATGCAAGAAACTGCGGAAGATTTACACCTTCAAGTGATTGATAATGGAATTGGATTTACAAAAACTGACAATGTAAAAAACAACTCGTTTGGAATCAAGTTAATTACGTCGCTAATTGAGCAATTAGAAGGCTCTATGGAGCGCATCAATACAAAAGGAACACATTGGGAAATGAAAATAAAATTGAATTAATGAGCGCAACTGTAAAAGTTTTAGTGGTAGAAGACGAAATTATCTTAGCACACGATATTCGTGATCGTTTAACAGATATGACTTATGAAGTTGTCGGAATTGCGCCTTCGGTAGCAAAAGCCGTTACAATTTTGGAAGCACAAAATGATATCGATATTATAATGATTGATATTATTTTAAAAGGTGATAAAGATGGAATTGAATTGGCAAAAATTGTCAATGAAAAGTATCATATTCCGTTTATATTTTTAACATCACATGCAGACACTTCATTAGTTGAACGTGCCAAAAAAGTGCATCCGTATGCTTATATTTTAAAACCTTTCAATGATCGACAAGTAAAAATTGCAATTGAATTAGCGTTGATGAATTTTTCTAACAAAACACCAGGGAAAGATGTGTTTGAAAGTCAAGAATCAGATGCTGAAGCTTCACAAGTATTGCAAATCAAAGACAGTTTGTTCTTAAAAAAGAATCATCACTTTGAGCGTGTTCCGTTGGCGGAAATACTATTCATTGAAGCCGATAATAACTATTGTACTATTTATACAAAATCGGATCGTTTTGTATATGCTGTTGTCATGAAAAAAGTAGAACTGCAATTGCCAACGGCAAACTTCATTCGAACACATCGAAGTTACATTGTTAATGTTAGTCAAGTTTCAGGGTTTGAAGGAAACATGTTGTATGTAGGGACGCATAAAATTCCTGTAAGTAAATCGCAAAAAGAACAGGTTTTTAAATTGTTCAGAACAATTTAATTCAGAAAATATAAAACGTTCACGTGAAGATTTAAGTGAATGTTTTATAAATGTTATTTTGAATTTTCGAATTACTTTTTACTTATCAATCTTTGAAATTCTATCACTGTAACAATCATCAATGCCAGATTTAAAATGACTGCAAAAATATGATTCCAAGGTGTAGTTCTTCCCGTAAAGCCAAACCCGAAACTAGAAAGTAATAATATATAAAATGACAAGAGTCCAACGAAAAGGATCACAACATATAAGAACATTAAAATCCAAGTACTCAATTTTATTTTAGAATTGAAATGCCTAAAAATATTAATGAATAGTAAAGTAGAAATTCCAATCAAAGCTCCGTTTTCTATATGATATTCATTTAATACAAAAAAGTCATAAAAAACGACACATAAGAGTAATATTGAGATGGTAATGCTAAGTTGTTTTAGGGAACTATTCATATTAAGATATTACTGCTACTTGTTTTTTGTTTACTTGTACTAAGTTTGATAAAACTAAAAGCCCACCAATTGCTAAAATGGTTCCACCGACAAAAGGAAATCCAGCGCCGACGATATCTGCCATGTTTGAAGAAAATAAAAATGGAAGGCAAAAAAACATGCCAAAAACACCAGTAATAATTGCTGTAAAAGCACCAATTTTTATAAGTTGTTGGGGTTGGAAAAGTGGTTTTGAATTTATAATTGATTGACTAAGTTGTTTTTGTAAATCGTCTAAATTCTTACATGCATACGCTTTAATTGTCCAATTTGACACAGGTATAGTATTTCTACCTTTTTTAAAATCAGTATAGAATGTTTTCCATAAATCTGGCAATAAGAAAACTCCAAAAAGTAAAATTGCAAATGAAGGAATAGAGTAGTTCCCATTTCCAATCATAAAAGCTTGCATGCGAATTTCGCCTTCAGGTGTCATGTCGTAATCAAGTAACACATGTTTTAAATCGTGACTTTCATAATTGGGAACCAAGTTGAGTTGATAATGGTCCAAGCAGTTTGCAATTTCTTTTCCTAATGTTCCATTTTCAAGCTTCCTTAAGGCAATAACTTTATCTTTGTATGGTTTCATATCACTAAATGATTCAATCAGAAAGACTGAAAAATTAAATGATTTCTTAATGATTTTTCGAGCTATTCTTTGGAATATATTCATGGAAATTATACTTTTTTGATGGTAACTAAAGTTAAACGTTTCTTTTCTAAATACTCTTTTTCAAGTGAATTTGTCACTGTTGCTAACGCTAAATCAATATTGATAATTGCCTTTTCTGTATTTTTTATAGCATAATAATAATCAGAAAGTGTTCCGTAATACAAATAACTACGTTGTGCCAAATCGCTTGCTTCCACTTGATCTAAATATTTTTTTGCTGTTGTGAAATCTAAATTCTGCAAGCACACAACTGCCATTGTTACAACATAAATTGGTAAGGGTTGAATGGTATATAAACATGTATACCAATATAAAATTTTGCTCCAATTGGTTTCTTCAAAACTTGCCGCACGCAAATGTTCGGCAGCAATTGCAGCTTCATAGTGATAGCATGAATATTCCGGATCTGTAACAGCTTTATTCATCATTGTGTTTCCTAATTCAATCAATGGAAAATGCCACAAACTTCGATCTTGGTTTTTTAAATCGAGAAGTTCATTAGAAGCATTTGTTTTTGCTTCTAATCGTGCAGAATGAAAACACATTAACGCAAATAATGCATATGCTGCAGAAGTTCGTGTATGTGTGTTTTTGAGTAACATTTTACACAATCGCATGGCTTCTCCGCACAACTCTTTTCGAATTAAATTTTCTTTTGTGTTGGAATGAAAACCTTCATTAAAAATTAAATACAAAACTTCCATCACGCTTTCCAATCGTTGTGGAAGCGCATTTCCTTGCGGAATATGAAATTTTATAGTTGATGATTTGATTGTTTTTCGAGCGCGTAACAATCGTTTTTTTATGGTTTCTTCTTTTGTCAATAAAGCAGAAGAAATCTCTTTAATGCTAAAACCTGAAACCGTTTTTAAGGCAAACGAAATTCTGTCTCTTGGATCTAAATTAGGATGACACGCGGTGAAAATCATGCGCAATTGTGCATCTTCAATTTCAGTGTCCAAGAATAGTTCATTCACGGCAATAAAATCGCGACTTTGCTGTAACTGTGGTAAATTGTTTTTTTCAGTTTTGAGTTTTCTGAAGATATCTAAAACTCTATTTTTAGCTGCTTGTGTAAGCCAAGCTTCTGGATGTTGAGGTTGTTGTTTTCGCCAAGAAATACTGGCTTTGATAAATGTATCTTGAACAGCATCTTCTATAACATCAAGATGCGATAGTCCGAAAATACGCGTAAGTACAGAGACCATTTTTCCACTGTGATAGCGGAATAAATGGTCTATGAGTTTTGATTCCATTAGTCGCGATCTTCAAAAACAGTTACTTCTCTAATTTCTACTGTTCCACCTAAATCGTAATCTGGAAAATCTTGTGCAATTTCTTGAACCGCATCAAAATCTTTGGCAACTACTAAGTAATAACCACCAATAATTTCTTTTACTTCAGCAGAAGAAAGATCGGTTACGGTACGATTTTCGCCAACAATTCTACGAATTTGAGGATTCAATGCATTTCCTCCACGCAAAACTCCTGCTTGTTCCATTTTGCCTCCCCAAGCAAACCACTTTCCCATACGGTTCTGTAATTCTTCTGGCGAAAGCCCTAAATCAGCATAATCTGCTCCGACGAAAATCATCATAAATTCTTTCATAAGTATATATTTTTTATAGTTATACCTCTAAGACGTTTTTCAAAAGACAAAAGAGGACACTTTTTTTAATTATTTTATTGCAAAGGTTGAATGTCGGTTGGAACTTGATCAATATTAATTTCAAAATGTAAACTTTGATTTTCTTTAATCCCTTTTGTGATTGCAGAAATCTTCATATTTAATGTGTCAAGTGAACCTGTTGTATTTCGTTTGATATATCCTTGATTATCATTCACTAAATCATAAATATCCAATTGTAAACCACTGTAATAATTGTATTTAGCTAAATTGTTTTTGATATTATCTTTTGTAGCGAATACATTTGGCAAAATTCCAAAAAGTGTAGAACAGAAAAAGACACCTATAAAAGTAGCTTTTAAATAGAAGTTATTGGTGTTGTCCCAACCTCCTTTTAAGACTAAGAAACCTAATATTCCAGAAAGCACAGAAAAGAAGGTGAAAAAGCCTGAAAATGTATAATTATATGCGCTATATGTTTTAAAAATATATAAGTATGATTCTTTAATGTCAGCAATCATGAGAAATTGTTCTTTTAATTGCGCAACTTCACGAAGGTTACTTGTAGTAGTGTCTAGCGCCTTTTGAATCGTGCCATCTCGTTTTTCAAAATAAGTTACCATAGTTTCAGCTGCAGTATCATACAAACGAATGGTTATAATAAAGGCAATGAGCACAATTAATGTAACCAAGACAACATATCCTATTTTTAGGATATCTCCTTTAATTATTTTCTTTAAAAAACTAGATGTTTCTGGTTGTTCATTTTCCATAATAAAATATATAGGTTTAATTTAAGTTGGCTACTCAATTATATATTAGGCGGAATTTTACATGTACAAAGGTTATAAGTTTCTAAAATATAGAACTTCAACGTAAAAATCTAATGATTCCTGAAAATCATACTGAAATTGTCCGATTTTTTGCTTTATGAATGATCTCGGACATTAAAACAGACAAGATCAAGTACACTTGTTTCATATTAATTTTAAATCGATTCTTATGAAACCATTCGCAACACTACTACAATTATGTTTGCTAACGACTATAGTTCCTTTTATACTATATGCTCAAAATGATAGCATACCGAATGTTAAAAAGCAAAAACTATATTTTGCAACACATCTTTTTGTTGGTCAAGGTTTTTCCAACGGTTATAAACCTGAAGGTACTTTTAGTGCCAATGTGCAATTTCAAGGACAAGAACGCTTTGGTTTTGGATTTGATGTAACAATTATAAGCCCTAGAAGTGCTAATTTTACTGAAAACCCATCATCAAGTATGATTATAAATTATACGGAAGGCGTTGATGAACTTTACGATAAGGTGAATTCAAATGGGTTTCCTACCCAAGATCGTTTTAGAGCATATAGCTTTTATCTATCGAAAGGAATTAAGCCAACAAATAGATTTGTAATTGATTTTCAAGCGGGTTTTTCATTATATCAAATGAAGCGAAACACCTATATATATACTTATCAGCCTAGAACTTCAGGAAGTCTTTTCAGTTCAGGTGATGCACCTCGTGTAAATACAAGTAAAATTCCAGGTTCTAGTACGCTAGATGTAGGTCTTTATTTTAGAGTGAATGGAATTGTGCGACTTCGAAAACGAACAGTCTTAGCACTTTCTCCTTTTGCACAATTAAATGGAAAACAATCCTTTTATGGAATACAACTCGGAATAACTTTCGGAAGAAAATATAAATTGAATATACTTAAGTAAGAATCCGTTGTTCTTTAACATAATCGTCAAACGCAATAGTTTTTTGTTAATAGTGGTTAATGAAAATAGTTCATTTTCAATCACTTATGAGTTTATTCGATCTCTATTACTTGGTGTAATTGTAGAATCGTTTTACGAACTCTCTTTCCTTGAAAATATAAAAGTGACAACAATGGAACCGAAACTATCGCGCAAGCGTATATTCATAATCATTTCAAATTAGCTTGTTAAAGGTTCAATTTCGAGCAGCATAAAATATTTTTGTTTAATATTTTTGTATATTTGTTAAACAAAATAGAATATGAAGAAAACACACTTACCATCTAAAGTCTGTAAAGTTTGCCAACGACCTTTTAATTGGCGTAAAAAATGGGAGCGTGTTTGGGATGAAGTTCAATACTGTAGTGAACGTTGTCGCAGAAACAAAAATAAGCAGCATGACTAACACAGGATTGGTTTGGTTTAGAAATGATTTGCGTACACACGATCAAACTTCTTTGGTAAAAGCCACTAAAGAAAATAATTTTGTGATAGCTATCTACTGTTTTGACCCACATCATTTTGAAAAAGATCGGTTTGGGTTTGTGAAAACAGATAAGTATCGTGCGCAGTTTTTGATTGAAACGGTTGATGCTTTACAGCAAGAATTAAACGACTTGAATATTACATTATTTGTCCATGTTGGAAAGCCAGAAGAAGTCATTTCTGAATATGTAAAAATTCATAAAGTAACTTCTGTGTATTTGCAAAAAGAATGGACTTCTGAAGAAATATGTGTGCTTAAAAAAGTAAAAAAAGTTGTTTCTGATGATGTGAATTGGGTTGAAAGTTATGATCAATTTTTATATCATCCAGAAGATATTCCATATGAAATTAGTAAAATACCACAAGTCTTTACAGGGTTTCGGAAACAGTGTGAAAAATATGCAAGTATTCGTGAAATAGAGACGATTTCTGGAATGCCAGAAAAAAATAGAGTAGACCATCTCACGAAAGTGCCAAGTTTACAAATGTTAGGTTTAGAAGAATTTGAACAAGATACACGAACCGCTTTTCCTTTTAAAGGTGGCGAAAAAGAAGGTTTGGAGCGTTTAAGAAATTACAGTTTTGAAACCAAAAAGTTATCGTACTATAAAAAAACACGCAATGGATTGGTTGGTACAGATTACAGTTCAAAATTTTCAGCTTGGTTAGCAAACGGAAGTTTGTCATCACGCATGATTTATCATGAAGTCAAAAAATATGAGTCACAAATCATCAAAAACCAATCAACTTATTGGTTGATTTTTGAATTGATTTGGCGCGACTTTTTTAAATATATCTCCCTTAAGTATAGAAACGATATTTTCAAGCTAGAAGGTATTTTGCAGCGGCAACACGATTGGAATCGAGATGAAAAATTAATTCAGCAATGGATTGATGGTGAAACTGCTGAACCTTTCGTAAACGCAAATATGCTTGAACTAAAACACACAGGCTGGATGAGCAATCGCGGACGCCAAAATGTAGCTTCTTATTTTGCTAAAACGTTAAAATTAGATTGGCGAATTGGCGCTGCATATTTTGAGTCCATGTTGCTCGACTATGATGTACATAGTAACTACGGAAATTGGTTGTATGTTTCAGGTGTTGGAAATGATCCGAGGAATAGAACCTTTAATGTAAAGTTGCAAGCAGAACGTTATGATGCAAATAACAAGTTTCAAAATTTGTGGCTGCAAACAAGTTTATTTTAAATGAAATATTGACAATTGAATACATGAAAACACTTCGACTTATACTTGGCGATCAACTAAATTACGAACATTCTTGGTATGCAACTGCGAATGATGATGTTGTATATTTCATGGCTGAAATGAAGCAAGAAACGAGCTATGTAAAACATCACATTCAAAAAGTAGTAGCGTTTTTTAAAAGTATGCGTTCGTTTTCAAGTTGGCTTGAAAGTGAACATCATAAAGTTGTGTATTATACATTTGATACAGAAAAGAATCAACATGGTTTGAGTACGAATTTAAAACAACTTATTCAAGAATATAACATAGAAAAGTTTGAATATCAATTGCCTGACGAGTATCGATTGGATGAACAACTAAACAACTTTTGCAAAGAAATTGATATTGAAAGTGAAGCTGTTGATACGGAACATTTTTTAACATCACGAACTGATTTTGCAGATTTCTTCAAAGGGAAAAAGCAAATGGTCATGGAATATTTTTATCGCGATATGCGAAAGAAATATGATATAATGATGATCAATGCTAAAAACCCAGAAGGAGGAAAGTGGAATTTTGATCATAGCAATCGTAAAAAGTGGAAAGGTTCACCTGAAATTCCAGCAATAAAACAAGTTGAAAATTCAGTAGCTGGAATTTATAAAATGATTCAAGAAGCAAAAATTGAAACGATTGGAAGCATTGATGTCGCTAATTTTCATTGGCCAACAAACAGAAAAGCTTGTTTAGAAATATTAGATTATTTCTGTTCAACATTATTGGTGCATTTTGGCGATTATCAAGATGCCATGCACACAGAAGAACGCTTTTTATTTCACAGTCGATTATCATTTGCAATGAATTCAAAAATGCTGCATCCAAGAGAAGTGATTGAAACTGTAATTTCTTATTGGCGATCGAATAAAGAAACCATCAATATTTCTCAAGTTGAAGGTTTTGTGCGACAAATTTTGGGTTGGCGCGAATATATGCGTGGAATGTATTGGAAAGAAATGCCAAATTATAGAACTTTGAATGCATTAAACAATACAAACTCACTTCCTGAGTTCTTTTGGACAGGAAATACGAAGATGAATTGTTTGAAACATGCTATTACACAAAGCTTGGAAAATGCCTATGCACATCACATTCAACGCTTAATGATTACTGGAAATTTTGCATTGTTAACTCAAATGCATCCTGATGCGGTTGATGAATGGTATTTAGGAATTTACATTGATGCGATAGAATGGGTTGAAATTACCAATACACGTGGAATGAGTCAGTTTGCAGATGGTGGATTAGTGGCAACAAAACCATACGTTTCTAGCGGAAGCTATATCAATAAAATGAGTAATTACTGCAAAGGTTGCTCGTATAAAGTATCTAAAAAAACGGAAGAAGATACGTGTCCATTCAATTCGTTATATTGGAACTTCTTAGACGAAAAACGCGAATATTTCAAAGGAAATCAACGTATGTCTATGATGATGAATTTGTTGAATAAAATGGACAATACAAAGTTAACAGCATTAAAAAATAGAGCACAAGCAATCATTGCAAATCCTGATGATTACTAATAGAAAAAGAACAAAACATGCAAGAGCAAGAAGAAGATAAAAAACCAGATAATGTCGTTTTTGACGAAGAAAGCAACAGTTATAATGCTGCATTAATGCCATATGCAACGAATGTAGGCGCGCCAGTAATTACTACGCCAGATACGATTACGTGGAAAAATGTAAATATTGATAAGGTCAATAAGCAAGTCAAAGCGAAATATGATGAACTCAAAGCTGAGTATGATGCGTTGATGGAAAAATTTGAATACAACAATCTAATCTACAGTGCGAAATTTAACTTTGAACCTATTGTTGGAGAAATCTATCATTTATATCGCGATAAAAAACAATTACCCTTTTTGTCTATCATTGGACCAAATCAATGTCGTTTTGATTATGTAGAAAGCTTCCGCTTGAATGCTGATAAAATGTGGGAAGTTGTGAAAGGTTAGTCATATATACTTTCTGAAATAAATAATATTCGTCATTCTGAACTTGATTCAGAATCTCATTACTGTTGTAAAGTTTCTATATCCGAAATTAGTTGTTTCAACTTGTTCGCAATTGAGCCATAACCGGCTTTAAAAGAAATACGATAAAAAACTACTGAAAATAGGGTTGCCAGTGGTACAATAGCAAATAGTAATTCGTTTGGATATGCTAAACTTTCCACACCAAAAATTTCACCAAATGTTTTATTATATTGATTGTAATATGTATAAATTACCATTGGTAATACCAACATTGGCGTGCCAATCCAAAGTAGTTTTGTGATTGAATTTCGACTCGCTAATAAAAGTGTATGTAACGATTTTAAAAAATCATAACAATTCGTTTCTTTTGATGCATTTTCAATAGTCTTAATTTGTTTTTTGATGATAAAATACCAAATAATACACCAAATTGAAGCAATGCTTCCCGACCATAAACTATTGCCAATAGCATAATTCCCGATAAGGAAAACAGCAGACATAATCAATAATACTTTTGGTTCTGTGTTTAGCATTCGCATGAGTTTATCGCCTAAATGTTTCGATTTCTGATTGTATAGGTTTTGAATTTTTGGCGCTACTAATGCTTCCGTATTCATAAATCCTTCTTTCCAAATATGTTCAATTGATTTTTCCATGTAATAATTTTTTAAGCTGTTCTTTAATTCGATTGATGCGTACGCCAATTGTAGTAACCTTCATTCCCATAATGCTTGCTATTTCATCATATGATTTTTCTTCTAAATACAACAAAATAATAGCTCTGTTAATCTCATTTAATTGTTTAATAGCTTTATATAATTCATTCAAAGATTCTTGATCAAAAAATACTTGACTATCTTCCATGACTTCTTTCGGAATTATATCGGAAGCAAACGTATTTCCGTTTTTTTTGTCCTTTTTAAGCAGCGTAAGACATACATTCAACGATATTCTATAAATCCAAGTAGACCAAGCTGATTTCTCATTAAAATTAGTTTTGCTTCGCCAAATCTGTAAACAGACTTCTTGATAATAATCTTCAAAATCTTCTTGAGAATTACTATATGCACGACAAATTTTTATAATAATTGCTGCATGCGGAAGAATATGTGATATGTAAAAATCTTGACTCATCTAAAAAGTACGCTTCAAATGGTTTTGTATATATTTTAAAATACGATAACTAAAAAATATACAACAGCATATTGTTACAATACCTACGTTAATTCCATCACTCATAATGATTGGAATTATGTAAAGAAGTATTTTATGAAAAGAAAGATACAATAACATTGTTGAGCTTTTTATGTTGATACAAATGGTGTACACTTCGTTAGTGGCTCAAAATGTCAATTATTACATGGAAGTTTAATTTTTTTCTAAAAAGTATCTTTTTGTGTTTGGATAACTGCGTCTACAGTAGTTTTAAACTCATTAGCTGTATCAAGATGTAAAGCTAATTTTGTAAATGGTTTTTTGATGCCAAATAAACCATGAAGTGCTTGTTCAGTATGTGTTTCAATAATAACATTATGACTTTCCAATTCACCTAATAAAGCAAAACGAAGAATGTCATCTTCTTTTGTAAATGATTTTTTAGAAAGTCGAATTTCTTTGATTTCACTCAAAGGAATTTCTGCTTCATGCATGATTCCGTAACGTAACAATAGCTTATCTTCTGTCACTTCAATTGGTCGTTTCATTAATGATTTTGCAAATCCAAATATTTGCAAACCAGAATAGACACTTAGTAATGTAAGAACCCAAGCAGCAATTGTATTCCATTTGGCTAGCAAGTGATGAATTGGCGTAATTTCTATCGCAACAAGCATTATTAGTACAAATAATAGAGCTACAGAACCACTTTCTTTGTGATAACTAAATTCGTTTTTTGCTAACTTTCTTTTTTTCCAATACACAAAGCCATAATAAAAAACCGAGATTTCTGTTGCAAACGGAACAACAACTGGTTTGGGTAAAATTTCTGTGCATGTCTTTTTTAAAGTTGTAAAAAAATCTAATGAAGTAGCTGTTTGTGTACGATGAAATAAAATAGCTTTTCGAACTTTATAAACTACAAATGAAGCAACACTAATTTCTATGATTGGTAAAAACCACGATTTAAAAATTTGTAAATAATGCTGATTGCTTTCTGGTAAAATATACATTCCGACCAATAAACCTAGAATCATCATTGGAACGATTGTCGTTTTGGGAATGTTTGTTTTTCGAATTAATAAGAAATAAATAAAAGGAATTGTGAGTAATAAATCAAGTGTAATTCCCAACGTGAGTGCATTTGAATCTGCTTGAAAGTAAGATGATTTTACAAAAATAATAAGTGTAACAAGTAGTAGAACTGGAATTCCAAATCGTATTAAGTTGCGGTTGAATAGCGTTGTGTTGGTCATACGTTTCTTTTTTGGCTTCGGTACTAACTGTTAGTGCAAAAATGGGGTTGTATGTTACACAAAATCAGTATTATTTTTTTAAAAAAATCAGCCTTCAATTTCTAGTGAAACTGAAGGCTGTATATTGAACTGTTTTTTAGTATAACTATAAACCTAAACCGCTTAATGCTTGGTCATCAGCTTCATAGTCGTAACATCTCCAAAAACCTGCGCCATCGCCACCATTATAACGCCAAGCAATTTCTTTTGCAGGTGTAATTTCCCAAAACCCGAAATCACCTTCACAAATTAAAGTGTTTCCATTATTTAAGCGTACCGCACCAGATATTTTACTTGAGTATATAGCTGGATTAATATAAGACCATACTAGGTTTGGTTCGTTGTCTGCATCAGGAGTCAGCGTAAAGTTTTGTGGCATTTCCAATTCATAAATCTTTGAAACTCCTTCGGTATTTCCGTTGACATATAATAACATGTTTCCTTCACCAGGAACTCCATTTTCAAGTAAATTTGGGAAATGATTACGATCGCTTCTTACTTCTCCAACTGTATTGTCATATGCTAATGGATTTCCAAAGCGATATAAGATATCTCCACCTCTGCTATAATTTCCGCCACTATTTGTAGCTGCTTCAGCAGATGTAGTACTGTGATCAATTACCCAAACTTCATTAAAAAAGTTTACACTTAAATAAATAACATCTTTGTTTTCATCATAATCGAAACCATTGGCATGCATAATATCTCCATTTGCCTGTAAATTATAATTGATGTGTACCAATTGTGGATTCTGACTTACATTTCCATAATTAGGAAGCATTGGATCTTCGTCTTGGATAATATGGTCAAAACTTCTCCATTCCCAAACGACTGAATTTGTTACTGGATTAATCTCCATTAATTTTTCAGGATAAATATCTCCAGGACTTGTTGAGCCTTGTAATTCCGCAATTGTTTCATCAATACGTTCCCAAACAAGCAATAATATATTTCCATTTGGTAACATTTCAACATCATGATGCAATATAAAGTCAGCATTACTTAGTGTATATTCCCATTCTATATTTCCTTCCAAATCCATAAGTCGTGCAATTCCGGCACTACCACCAAAAATAATCTCAGCATTTTCATCTTTAAAAATCCCTAATAATTTTCCGTTTGGTAAAATTTCTAAATCATTTCCTAATCTATCTGGGAAATTAAATTCGTGTAACTTTTCGCCTGTTTTGTCTAGTAAAAAAGCATGATCCGAACCATTTACAATAGCAAGCGTAAGGTTGTTGTGAATTTTATCAGCTTCATAAATCTCAACTTCATCAGCAAGTACAATAGGATCTGGATCAGGATCTGTACCAGTGGTTGGTGCTAGTATATTGTCATCACCAGAACAGCTTACAAAAGCTAATACACTCGCAAAAAGAAAGTATTTTATGGTTGATTGTAATTTCATAGTCATTTTTTTTATTTTATAAATGTATGGAATTATTGAAGAAATCCCGTTGTAATATAATGGCTTTTCATTTTTGAATCTAAGTAGATTTAAGTTAAGTCAAAATTTTAACAAAAACCTTACTATTTCAGACTGTATTTTTTGTTTTCGGTCTAATGAAAAATTTTAATAATTTGAACCATGTGTAATTATTGAAAGTATTTTACGTTTTATGCGTAAGAATAATTATTTTAGCTAAAATCGTTATTTTACAAATCAATATTTGAAGTATTACCTTGTTTATTAATCAAACCACTACTATTGCTCGCATATTACATTAAAGGATTCCTATACAAAAACACAAGCTTATTTCGTTTTGTGTTATTTCCGAAAAAATTAACTAAAAATCAACGTGCTATACTTGTTGAGGAGCTTTCTTTTTATAATAAGTTAACACCTAAAGAACAATGCATTTTTGAACACAGAGTACTGCGTTTTATAGAATATCATACGTTTGTTGGTAGAGAAGATTTATTTGTTACTGAACGCATGCAATTGTTGATTTCAGCGACAGCTATTATGGTAACATTTGGATTTGATCGTTATTTGCTTTCTAAGTTTGAAACGATTTTAGTATATCCACAAGATTATTTTTCCAATGTAACACAGCAATATCATAAAGGAGAAGCAAATCCGTCATATAAGACAATTGTTTTTTCTTGGGAAGATTTTGAGGAAGGAATTAAAATTGAAGATGACAATCTTAATTTAGGAATTCATGAACTTACACATGCAGTACATTTTAGTTTTCTAACTGAAAAAAGTTATAGTGCAACACATTTCTTGAAACATTACAAGTTGTTATTACGCTCCTTAAAAAATAAAGAAGCTCAAAAACGGTTGATTGAAATGAACTATTTGCGTGATTATGCTTTTGAAAATCAATATGAATTTTTATCTGTATTAGTAGAGCACTTTTTTGAAACTCCTGAAGAATTTCGTGCCAAACTACCTAATATTTACAATCGTGTAAAATTAATGTTGCATATGAATGTCGCTGGCTTTTAAAGCTGAATTAACGGTATTCTAAGACAGCTTTTCGTTCCAATTGTTATTCCTTTATCAGTTTTAATGTTTTGAACTTTTAAAAGCTCTTTTTCACAATCATCACCATTAATAATTTTTAGGCGTTCGTTAATATTTTCTAGAGAAATTCCAGAAGCTTCATTACTTTTTTCTTGTGTATCAGAAATCCCATCACCATTATCTGTAATGCATACATATAGCATTTCGTCTTCTACATCAATTGTGATGTGTAACTCACCTTTTCCAGTTTTCTTTTTACTTTTTAAACCGTGTAAAATTGCATTTTCAATTAATGGTTGTAAAATTAACGGTGGAACTTTTGTGTATTGCAAATCATCTTTCAATAGATTATTGATTTTAATAGAATACAAAAAACCGCGATCAAACAAATCTTTTTGTAATTCAATATAAAGTTTAGAGATTTCAATTTCTTCTTGTAATGTGATCATTTTTGTTTTGGTCGATTTTTGAACCAAACGATACAAATGTGAAAGTCTATTAAGCCAATTAATAGACTGTGCAACATTTCCTTTTGTGATCGAATTACAGATGCTTTGAATCGCATTGTTTATAAAATGAGGATTCATCTGAGAATTCAGAAGATCATATTTTAATGCTAATTCGTGTGTAGACATGTGAAAATAAATTTAAAGGTTTAAAAAATTCTACTACTTTGGGTTTGTTGGCTACTTAATGGGTATATGTAAATGTAGCCTTGTTACACTTGTCAAACAACTGGATGTTGTCTTTATTCATGAATTAATACTCTATTTTCACGGAAAGTAGAAATGCAATTTTTAAAGTAATATATTGATAATTAAGTAATTGAATGTAATGGAGTGTTTTTTGATAAAGTTCTGTCAACTGCCCGAAAATGAGGTGCGTTTTCCGTGAAAACGCAGTATAAATTCATGAATTTCGTGCGCTGACTTCCGTCAAAAAAATAAAAAAAATGCAGATTGATACCTCTTGTGCAGTGAAACATGACAGAATTAAAAGATTATTTTAATCAATAAAGAGCATAAAAAAAGCAGTATTTCACCAATACTGCTTTGTTATTTTTATATAAAATAGAGTTCTTTAAGAAACTATCTTCTTTAAATTTTGAATCGTTTCTGTTGGATTTTCAGACTTAAAAACAAAGCTTCCTGCTACTAAGACATCAGCGCCAGCGTCTACTAAATCTTTTGCATTTTTATCATTCACGCCACCATCAATTTCAATTTCTGTTGAAGCGCCTTTTTCTGTAATTAATGCTTTTAATTTTTTTACTTTGTCATATGTATTCTCAATAAACGATTGTCCACCAAAACCAGGATTCACACTCATAATACACACCAAGTCAATATCGTTAATAACGTCTTCTAACAGGTTTATACTTGTATGAGGATTCAAGGCAACTCCAGCTTTCATTCCAGCAGCTTTAATTGCTTGAAGCGTTCTGTGTAAGTGTGTACATGCTTCGTAATGAACTGTTAATACATTTGCACCTAAATCTGCAAAAGTTTGAATATAACGGTCTGGATCAACGATCATTAAATGTACATCAATCGTTTTTGTAGCATGTTTGCTAATTGCTTTTAAAACAGGCATTCCAAACGAAATATTTGGAACAAAAACGCCGTCCATAATATCAATATGAAACCAATCAGCTTCACTTTGGTTGACCATTTCAATATCACGTTGCAAGTTGGCAAAATCTGCGGCTAGGATAGAAGGCGCAATTCGTTTTGTAGACATAATCTATAATTTGTAGTGTTGTTGTTTGCGCAAAAGTAGTATAAAATAAACGCTCTCGCAATGCGAGAGCGTCATTCATCAATCAAAAAACGAACAGTTATGTTATAAAAACTAAACTGCTGTGCTGTTTTAGGAGATTATCCTAAATATGTTTTTAATATTTTACTACGTGAAGTATGCTTTAAACGACGAATCGCTTTTTCTTTAATTTGACGTACACGCTCACGAGTTAAGTCGAAAGTTTCACCAATTTCTTCCAATGTCATTGGATGTTGGTTTCCTAATCCGAAATACAAACGAATAACATCTGCTTCTCTTGGTGTTAACGTTTCTAATGCACGCTCAATCTCTGTTTTTAAAGACTCATGTAATAACTCTTTATCAGGATTTGGCGATTCACCAGAATTTAATACATCATATAAGTTAGAATCTTCTCCTTCTACAAGTGGCGCATCCATTGATACGTGTCTTCCAGAATTCTTCATCGATTCTTTTACATCATTCACTGTCATGTCTAATTCTTTTGCAATTTCTTCTGCAGAAGGAATACGCTCATGACTTTGTTCTAAATATGCAAAGGTTTTATTAATCTTGTTAATAGAACCAATTTTGTTTAATGGTAAACGAACAATACGTGATTGTTCAGCTAATGCTTGAAGGATAGATTGTCTAATCCACCATACAGCATAAGAAATAAATTTAAAACCACGTGTTTCATCAAAACGTTGAGCGGCTTTAATAAGACCCAAATTCCCTTCATTAATCAAATCAGGAAGTGTTAGTCCTTGATTTTGATATTGCTTTGCAACCGAAACTACGAAACGAAGGTTAGCTTTTGTTAATTTTTCTAGCGCTATTTGATCGCCAGCCTTAATTCTCTGTGCTAATTCTACTTCCTCGTCTGCTGTAATAAGGTCAACTTTACCGATTTCTTGAAGATATTTGTCTAAGGACGCAGTTTCCCTATTGGTAACCTGCTTGGTAATTTTAAGTTGTCTCATGTAATCTACTTGGGATTTTAATCATTGTGCTTACGCTAGTAGTTATACGTATGAAGTCGTTAAAATGTTACAGAAGTTTACAAATTATTTAAAATAAAGTTTACATAAAAGTGTAAATAATTCATAATTAATGAATTACACACCTCTTTTATCACCATAAATATGCACATGTAAGCGATCTGTATAGTTAAATTGATGTTTTTTACAGATTTCAATCAACCATTGTTGCTTTTTTTGCAATGCTTCCGGATTGGTTCCTTCGGGCATTAAATATACTTTTTGATTTGGAATGTTGTAGTTTTTGCAAATTTCTAACACTTCCGTGAGATCGTCCTCAGAGGCAATTACAAACTTAAAAACTGCCTTTTTGTTTGCCGAAAAATAAGTATATGCTTCTGGCTTTTCGCGTAATTTTTTAGGATTGTTTGAGTTTGCCAACTTGGGTGATACATTATATTGATCTATTAAGGATTCAAAAGTTGCATCAGGCAAAAGTGTTCCGTTGGTTTCAATCTCAAAGAAATAATCATCTGCTTTAGTATTGAAAAATTTCATTAAGTCTGACAATTCTTCTAATTGCATCATTGGCTCGCCACCAGTTAAGACAATGTTTTTACAACCACTTTTCGAAACTTCGGCATATATTTCTTCCAGCGTAAGCGAAATAATCATTTCATCCATCTTATACTTTTTATAATCAGGAGCTGCATCTTTTACATGTGCAAAACGTGTTTTTTCCCAGTTCCATGTATAATCTGTATCACACCAAATACAATGTAAGTTGCAAAGCGATGTTCGGATAAACACGCTTGGTTGTCCAATATTTTTTCCTTCTCCTTGTATAGAATGAAAAATTTCGGGCTTCCCGTCAAGATTTGCAATTTTCAATGTTGTCATAAATGATGCTTCAAAAGTAGAATGCAAAATTAAAGTATTCCTACTTGAGAGACAAAACTATATAGAATTGAATCTTAATATGTTAGTTATTTGTGATTATCGCAAAAAATAATTTAGGTATTTGTGTTGTTTCCTTATTTCGATGTGATTATAGCAATAGTTTTGATTAGCATTTAAAACTTTAATTTATGAATATACCGATTATACCAGGAAGAGGATTGGTCACAAGCACAGCTACAAATATGCGTTTGGACTTTTTAGAGACCAATAATATACAAACGAATTTAATTTCTAATGCACGATTAGACTTTCAAGACATTCGAAATAATATTGAGTCATATATAGGAAGTACAGAAATTCCTTTAGGAATTGTTGGGCCATTACTTTTTAACGATGCCGAAAAACAGGAATTAACCTATTGTGTTGCAGGAACTTTAGAAGGCGCTCTGATTGCAAGTATGAATAGAGGCGCAAAGGTGATTAGTAAAAGCAATGGTTTTTCTGCGGAAGTAAAATGGCAAAAAATGACACGTTCACCAATGTTCATTTTTGAAACAGAAAATGAAGCAACAATCTTTAAAAAGTATGTAAAAGATACATTTTCCAACATTAAAAAAGCCGCAGAATCACATTCCAATCATGCGAAATTAGTAGAAATAGAAAGCATTCAACATGATGAAGTTGTGCATTTGAAATTTATATATGAAACAGGTGATGCATCTGGACAAAATATGACAACCACATGTACTTGGCATGCGATGTTATCTATTGTGGAACAGTTTAAAAATGCTACTGATATTGTTCCTGTTGATTTTGTGATTGAAGGAAATGGCGCTTCTGACAAAAAAGTTTCACACTATAATATAGATAGTGGTCGTGGAATTCATGTCGTTGCCGAATGTACTATTCCAGAAGAAATCATCACTAAGGTATTACGAACGACTTCTGATAAGCTGATGAATTGTTTTCATCCATCTAAAAAACTTGCCAAAAAAGACGGAATGGTTGGTTATAATATTAATGTAGCCAATGCTATTGCGGCAATTTTTGTAGCAACAGGACAAGATTTAGCGTCCATTCACGAATCGAGTGTTGGAATCTTACATTTAGAGCAAAAAAATGGTGGTTTATATATGCAGCTTACGTTACCAAACTTAGTCATTGGAAGTGTTGGCGGCGGAACTTCATTGCCAAAACAATCGCAAGCATTGGAGATTATGAACTGTTACGGAACGGGAAAAGTGAATCGATTTGCCAAACTTATTGCTGGTTTTGCATTAGGATTAGAAATATCTACGTATGCTGCAATTGTAAGTGGCGAATTTGCAAAAGCGCATGAAAAGTTAGGAAGAAATAAACCTGTAAAATGGTTGTTGAAATCAGAAATTACGCCAGATTTTGTTGAATCGAGTTTGAATGGTTTTTTTGAAAATAAAGATATTCAATCCATACAATCGAAGAAATGTGATTTGTTAGCCAATGGAATTCTGACCAATATCGCATCAAAAGTTAATAAGAAAATCATAGGATTTATTCCTTTTCAAGTTGATTACAAAGAAAATAATAGGTTTGGAACGAATAACATATTAATCAAATCTAAACCCTTAGATGATGAAGTTATTAAAGGTTTGCATACAATTGCGGCTTCTATAAATCCGGAACTTTCAGATTTGTTGAGAACGTCCAAGCGACATTTAGAATACCATGCTAGTCATTTGAAGGAAATTGAATTGTATGAATATTTGAATAAAAGTGGATTTAAAAATATGCCTGCTTATTATGGAAAACGTGTAAATTCAAAACGAGAGATTTATATGTTGATTCAGGAATTTTTGGATGTTTCAGACATGAAAATTCTAAATTCAGAAAATCACCCTGAACATTGGAAACCCGTAACTATTCGTTCTCTAATTACAACGATTACAACGTTTCATCAAAATGTATCTATAATAGATGTGAAGCATGTACAAGAATTTAAACCTTGGAAATCTCCCGAATTATACAAAAAAATGATGCACATTTTAATTACAGAATGTGCAGATGTAACACATCAACTAGCTTTGTGTGCGTTGCACGATGAAATTGATCATTTAGAAAATGAAGCAAATGCTTTAAGCGTTGAAAAAACAGTTATCCATAACGATTTTAACCCAAGAAATATTGCTGTCAGAAACGATGATTTTCCTATTATTTATGATTGGGAATTAGCCGTAATCGATTTTCCGCAGCGAGATGTTATAGAGTTTTTGAGTTTTGTGTTACCACAAAATTTTACAAAAGAAGTATTCTATTCATATCTAAAAGAACACTATCAATTACACCAAAATGCTGATTGGAATGAATGGTTAAAAGCGTATAAATATTCATTAAAAGTGTATATCATCACCAGACTTTCGTTTTATGAAGTTTCAGGAATTTTGATTCCGTATGATTTCTCCAAACGTGTATTAAACACAGCACTTTCAATGTTAACTTACTTGAGCGAAGATGTATAGTTTTTTACAACATATCTGCATTGTTTTAGTGCCATTGATCATTTCAAATGTATTGCATATGATCATTATTAAGAGAAATACATTTCAGTGGTTAAAACGTCCAATTTCCAAGAAACTATTTGGAGCAAACAAAACATGGAGAGGTTTTGTGTTTGTTTCGCTAGTGAATGCTTTTCTATTATACATACTAGATTTAGCTTTTGGATTCAAACTGTCGAATGCATTCTTTTTAGGTTGCATGCTTGGTTTTGCATATATGATTTTTGAATTGCCAAATTCATTCATGAAACGAAGATTAGGAATTCAATCTGGAAAACAGGCAAAATCAAACAAAATTCTATTCGTATTAATTGACAAAATGGATTCTGCATTTGGCGTGAATCTAGTGTATTTCTTGTTAGGTTTTGTAAACTATCAATATGCACTATTGTTGTTTGTGTGTAGCAGTTGTACACACATTATCATCAGTCAAGTATTAGTTCAATTACAAATTAAAAAATCATTTTAATATGAAACGAGAATTAATAAAATTTAAATAGCAATTTCATAAAATGAATATTTAAAATTTTTAATCTGAAAACGCAGTGATTGCATGCGTTCTTAATTTTATAATAAAGTTAGCCAAATAATTATTAAAATTTAAACGCATGAAAAAAAAAGAAAATATATATAACGTTCCCAATTTTTTGAGTTTTTACAGATTGCTCACATTTCCTTTAATCTTGTGGTTTATTTATGCAGGAAAAGAAAACTTATTCGCGATATTTTTATGTGTCAATTTAATCACAGATATTTTAGATGGATTAATTGCACGTATGTTTAATTTGAAAACAAAATTTGGCGCAAAGCTAGATTCATTGGCAGACAACGGAACATTCATTGCTGCGTTTATCGGAATCTTTACTTTTAAACTCAACGAGATGTCTGAATCTATTTGGATGCTTTGGCTCTTTATCGGTTTTTTTATTGCTGGTTTACTCGTTTCTTTTGCCAAATTCAAGCAATATCCTAGTTTACATTTATACACCACAAAAATTGGTGGTTACGTACAAGGAATCTTTATTTTCATTTTATTTGCTTTTGATTATTACGAATATCTCTTTTATGTCGCCATGATCTTTGGATACATTTCACACATAGAAGAAATCATCATTTTACTAACCTCTAAAGAAATGAAAACGGACGCAAAAGGACTGTATTGGGTTTTAAAGGAGCGTAAAGAAATAACGCATCAAACTTCTTACGAATAAGATGGCTTTCAGTATTTATAAACAATCAGAAACGATTCGGATGTTATGTATCGCAATTGTAGGTGTGATTTTTGGATTCATAACCTATGAGATTATATATTATGTAAATCCGTTTGCTCCAAAAGCTACGATAAGTTGGATATTTGCTTTCTTACTCGGAATTGCACGACAACATGCGCTTCACAGACATTTTACTTTTCATGATAAAACATCTTATTTTAAAAGTTTGCGCAAAGCGTACATTGTAGATATTGGTGCATTATTTTTTAGTGCAAGTTTGAATTGGTTTTTGTCTGAAACTTTACAGCTGCATCATCGCATTGTTTGGATTTGTTGTTTGTTGTCAACAGCTTTGATTAGTTTGGTACTTTTGAAAAGCTATATTTTTAAAGTTCCTGTAAATTCTAAGTAATGCTGTGTTTTTTCTTTTTTACAAGAAAATAAATATGTCCGATATCTTCATCAAAGCTATATTTCGGATAGTAAATTTTAATAAAAAATTAAAATTTACTATTAAATAGCAAAAGGACAAATTTTTGTTAGCGAGTGAAATAAATACTGGTTTTCTTGAAATTTTTAGTGTTAAATAAAACTCAAAATTTTTTCAATTTCAGTCTGAGTTTCCTACATTCACAACAAATAAAATGAATGGGTTCCAATTTTTTTAATTTTTTACTGATTGCAGGTGCGATTCAAGGATTTATCTTTAATGGCGTTACATTACTATCACAGAAAAAAGTTGATAAGGTTATTATTTTTTTGAATCTTACAGTTTTCTTTTTATCACTTAACAATTTGCAAGCTTGGTTAATTGCGAAAGAATTTCGATTCGATATTTTCTTTTTGCGACAATTTTTAGTGCCTTGGTATATGTTTATTATGCCAATGTTTTACATGTTTTTGATTCATTATTTGAAGATTCAAGATCGTGTAAAAGGCTTTCTAAATTTTGCTGTAATACTTTTTGTGATCGAATTGATTGCACGTACTTATTTTATTTTAAATGCTTCTGAAGATGATGTTTCAGCGATAAAAAGATATACATCTATTGAAGAAATCGTGAATGCCGCATTTGCTATTTTTCTTTTTATAAAATGTCTTAAAATTGTATTTGAACAAAATAAGTTGCTCGATTTTATTGTAAGTTATGATGACATTATTTGGATAAAACGTTTCTTGATTTTAGGAAGTCTTGTGTTAGGATTTTGGATTTTTGCTATTGTCTTGAATAATTATTTTAATGATTTACGAGCATATTATCCATTACGATTGGCAACTTCTATATTGTTATATTGGATTGGTTATCAAGGTTTTTTTAGGTATACATTGGTGAATGATCGTATTTTGTTACGAGGGAAATTAGCCGAATTAAAGCCAGAAACGAACCAGAAAATAGTACCACAAGAAGAGAATAGTTTGTCTGAAAAACATCAGGAGTCATTTGAGAATATCGCAAATTATATACTAAATGAACAGCGATTTTTAGATGTTTCTTTGAGTTTAGAACAACTTTCAGATGAGTTGAATATTAGTTCGGGACATTTGTCAAAATTAATCAATACATATAGCGATCATAACTTTTCAGACTATATCAATTCATTACGAGTAGCGCAAGCGAAAGCTTTATTGAAAGATGATGATTTTGATAACTATACCATTGTGGCTATTGGTTTGGAATGTGGATTTAATTCACGGTCTACCTTTTATACAGCGTTTAAAAAGTTTGTAAATCAAACACCTTCTGAGTATCGTAAATCACATTAAAGTGTCTTAAATTTTCATTTGATGAAGATTTCGGATGCAACATTTTCATAGGCAAACTACATTCGTTTCATACTAATTCTAAAACTATATAGTATGAAAACATTCAAAAAGCAATCCCGATTATTTAGTATATTCTTAATGATGTTGTTGTTATTTCATAGTTGTAATGTGTACACACCAGAATCTTCCACATTGGATGAAGCTGCAACAAGCAATAGAAGAGTTAAGATTCATACAAATGAAGGAAAACGTATTCGGTACAAACGAATCTTTAAAAAAGAAGGATTGTATTATGGAATTCAAAAAAGAGATACGGTTCAAGTTAATACATCTAATATTGAACGATTGCGTTTAAAAAATAATGCGTTGTCTATAGTGTATACAACATTACTTTCTTTAGTTGGTGTATTAACGATTGCAGTTTTTATAGCACTTAAAAACCTGAGTATTTCTGTTTCTGGTTGAGATTTGAGTTTGCTGTATTGTTAGCAAAACAAAAATCAATTGTTAGAAGATTACAAGAAGTAATCAGCTAAATAAGTTAAAAAAATGTCCTAATTCATAGATGAAAGCGTATTTCGGATATCTAAAATATAGATATAGATTAGGTTTACACTTTATTAAAATTCTTTAAAAATAATACTAAATTATAATGATTTAACATAGTTAATATGAAGTTCAAAATATATATAGCAACACTTTTAGTTCTTTCAATATCGATTTATTCTTGTAACCAATCTGACTCATCATCTCAAGCAAAGAATAATACTGATTGTGATAGTGGAATAGAAAAGGCAGTTTCCGATGCTGAAAAGGGAAACTACAAACTTCGATCACATGGATTGCGTTACGATTCTGATTTTGAATTTAATAAGTCATACAGGAGCTTTGTTTTAAATAAATACGGAATAGCGGTAGAAATGGAGAGTATAAGTTGTGGAATTCTCATTACTGAGTCTCAGGAAGATGAATGTTATTCGAAAAAGATGAAAACACTTGTCTTAGGGAAATTTGGAAAAGATATACATGAAAAAATAAAATCTGAAGCTCAAGTTCATTATAAAAATTATATTCAGGAAAAAATTGATAACGGACATGTGTTTTCTCAAGTAGAAATTGATACAATTCCCAAATTTGTGGGAGGACAAAATTCTCTTAAAGATTTTTTAAGCCATAATTTAAAAAATATAAATACAACAAAAGATAAGGTATATGTCGGATTTGTAGTAGAAAAAGATGGTTCAATTAGTGCTATTAAAACTGGAGAAACAAACGAAACAGTTAATAATAAACTGATTAATGTATTGAAAAAAATGCCAAAATGGAAGCCTGGTATTTATTTAGGAAAACCTGTTAAAGTAAGGGTATATATTCCAATTAAATTTTAATAGAGAATAGAAATAAATCTAAAAAAAACGCCTCGAAATTTCGAGGCGTTTTTATATATATTAAGAATTGAAAAAATTAACTTTCTTTCTTGTCTTCTCTTGGTTTGCGATTATCACGTCCGCGATTATCTCTTCCTCTGTTATCACGTCCACCAGAACGTTTGTCATCTCTTGGTGGTCTTGCAACATATCCTTCAGGTTTTGGTAAGATAGCTTTACGAGATACTTTTTCTTTACGTGTTTTTGGATCAGTTCCAAAATATTTCACGTCTAAAATGTCTCCCATTTTTACTACATCACTTACGTTATCTGTACGTTCCCAAGCTAACTCAGAAATGTGTAATAATACTTCGTTTCCTGGTGCTTCTGTATATTCTACAACAGCTCCAAAATCTAGCATTTTGATAACTTTTACTTCGTAAATACTTCCTTTTTCAGGTTTGAATAATAAAGAATCTATTTTTGCCATAACTGCATCAATACCTTCTCTTCCAACACCTAAAATTTCTACGATACCTTCTTCAGTAACTGGATCTTCGTTAATAACGATTGTTGTCTCAGTTTCTTTTTGCATCTCTTGAATTACTTTTCCACCAGGTCCAATTAAGGCTCCAATAAAGTCATTAGGGATTCTACGTGTAACCATTGTTGGCGCGTGATCTTTAACATCAGCATTTGGTGCAGCAATTGTATCAGTCAATTTACTTAAAATGTGTAAACGTCCTTCACGTGCTTGTTGTAAAGCATTTACCAAAATTTCGTATGATAAACCTTTTACTTTAATATCCATTTGACAAGCTGTAATACCTGCATCAGTTCCAGTAACTTTAAAATCCATATCTCCTAAGTGATCTTCATCACCTAAAATATCAGATAATACTGCATATTTTCCAGATTCTGCATCAGAAATTAATCCCATTGCAATACCCGAAACTGGTCGTGTCATTTGTACACCTGCATCCATTAATGCCATTGTACCAGCACAAACAGTTGCCATAGAAGATGAACCGTTAGATTCTAATACTTCAGATACAACACGTACTGTATACGGGCAATCTTCTGGAATCATTCCTTTTAAACCACGTTGTGCTAAGTTTCCGTGACCAACTTCTCTTCTTGAAGTTCCTCTTAACGGTCTTGCTTCACCTGTACAAAAAGGAGGGAAGTTATAATGTAAATAGAAATTCTCCTCACCTTCGTAAGATGGCATGTCTATTTTGTTTGCATCTCTTGATGTACCTAAAGTAACAGTTGCTAATGCTTGCGTTTCTCCACGTGTAAATACTGAAGAACCATGTGTTGATGGTAAGTAATCTACTTCACACCAAATTGGTCTAATTTCGTCAGTTTTACGACCATCTAAACGTAAACCTTCATCTAAGGTTAAGTTACGAATTGCTGATTTTTCAGCTTTTCTGTAATATTTAGAAACTAAATCTCCGAAATCTTCTAATTCTTCTTCTGAAAAAGTAGCTTTGATTTCTTCTTTAATTTCTGCAAATGCAGTACTTCTTTCATGTTTAGCAGAACCAGCTTTTGCAATTGCATATACTTTGTCATATGCCATGTCATAAACTTTCTTCTCTAAATCTGCATCTTCTCTTTCAGGATCGTACTCACGTGTTTCTTTCTTACCGAAAGCTTCTGCTAAACGAACTTGTGCAGCACATTGTACTTTAATAGCTTCATGTGCAAACTTGATAGCGTCTGCCATTTCTTCTTCAGAAATTTCATCCATCTCACCTTCAACCATCATTACAGAATCAGCTGAAGCTCCAATCATCATATCGATGTCAGATTCTGCCAATTGTGCTCTTGTTGGGTTAATTACAAATTCACCGTTTACACGTGCTACTCTTGCTTCAGAGATAGGACATTCAAATGGGAAATCTGATAATTGGATAGCTGCTGATGCGGCTAAACCTGCCATTGCATCTGGCATCACGTTTTCGTCATGAGACATTAACTGAATCATCACTTGTGTTTCTGCGTGATAATCTTTTGGGAATAATGGACGTAAAACTCTATCCACTAAACGCATAGTTAATACTTCACCGTCACTTGGTCTTGCTTCTCTTTTGAAGAAACCACCAGGATAACGACCTGCCGCAGCAAATTTTTCACGGTAATCCACCGTTAAGGGTAAAAAGTCAACATCACTTTGTTTGTAGTTCGAAACAACTGTACATAATAACATACATTTTCCCGACTGTACAACCACAGATCCATGTGCTTGCTTTGCTAACTTTCCTGTTTCGATAGAGATTTCTCTTCCATCACCAAGGTCTATGACCTCTTTAAAAACTTTTGGAATCATAAATTTTTTTTAATTCTAATTAAACAAAGGTCGTTGTGTTGTTGTGTGTGTAGTTGTTGTTTTGACCCAATGAAAAACCAGTAATAATAGCTTTTTATTACTTTTCAATATTGTGAAAAGTGTACTTATATATATTAAAAAAAGAGGCACGAAGCCTCTTTAGTTTTATTTTCTTAATCCTAATTCTTTTACGATCGCACGATATCTGTTGATCTCTTTTTTCTTTAGGTAATCTAGTAAGCTTCTTCTTTTACCTACTAACATTACTAGAGAACGCTCTGTATTGTAATCTTTACGATTTCTTTTTAAGTGCTCAGTTAAGTGATTAATTCTGTGTGTAAATAATGCAATCTGACCTTCTGATGTTCCAGTGTCTGTTGCAGATTTCCCGTGCTTTGCGAAAATTTCCGCTTTAACTTCTTTAGTTAAGTACATGCCAATATTAATTTTAATGATTTTTATGTATTAATACGTTTATCGTATCAAGCGGCAAATATACTACTATTTTTTTAAAATGAATTGTTTATTATGTCTTTTTGAAGTGTATCATTTTGCAGTACATATAGTGTGCTTAGAAATCATTTAGTACTTGATTAGTTTATAGGTTTCATGATGGTTGAATAGTCCAAGTATTATCAGGATTTAGTATCGCTGTCATATCATATATACCAGGAGGAAATTCGATAGTTGCAAAGTGAGAAATTTGATTTATATTTAATACTTCTCCTTGTTCATAATATCCAAAAGTTAATCTGTATTCTATTTCGGGAGAAAAATTAAAGCCCATGTTTGGTTCTGCTTGACGCGCAAATGCAGCAAAACCAGACATTCCAGTTCCTATAGCCGCTTGTTTCTGTACTATTGTAGCATCACATTCAATATGTTGCAAACCGTTGTAGTTTGGATTTGTAGTAAGGTCTTTATATTGATATACTCCGTTTTCTTGGGTAAATGTAATGTCATTGTTTTGCGATAAACCTCCATCTACGATTTGATTAGGTTCAAATACAACACCTGGAGTGAGTAGTCCAGTTTCTGCCCAAGTAAAAATATACTCAGTCTCCCATTTGTAGTTTAAAAATGTATTAGGATGTGCGCTTTTAGAAAACCATGCTAGCGACATTATATTTGGATCTTTTATGTTTGAATCTAATTGGAATAAACAAAAATCTCCTGTTTGATCGCTATTATTTTGAATGTTTAGTGAATACTGTGCCATGATTTTAGTATTTTAAAGATTAGTGAACGAATTTAATTCTTTCATGTAAAAAATCATAGCGTGTAAATACTCGTTTTTTTAACCGTATTTAATCTTAAAGTGTTGATAAATAGTGAGAAGCGTAATGAAAAAAGGCATCCAACTGGATGCCTTTTTTTAAATATGTTTAAAATAAAACTATGCTCTTACAGGTTGATTCTGAATTAAATCAATGTATAAGTTAATTTTGTTTTTCAAATGTTTTCTGTGTGAAATGAAATCTAAGAAACCGTGTTCTAGTAAGAATTCAGACGTTTGGAAACCTTCAGGTAAATCTTTTCCTGTTGTATCACGTACAACTCTTGGTCCTGCAAATCCGATTAATGCACCAGGCTCTGCAATGTTAATGTCTCCAAGCATTGCAAATGAAGCGGTTGTTCCTCCAGTTGTTGGATCCGTACATAATGAAATGTATGGAATTCCAGCATCTGCTAATTGTGCTAATTTTGAAGATGTTTTTGCTAATTGCATTAATGATAATGCTGCTTCCATCATTCGAGCTCCACCAGATTTAGAGATAATCATGAATGGAATGTTGTTTTTTAAAGAATAATCTGCCGCACGTGCAATTTTCTCTCCAACAACACTTCCCATAGATCCTCCAATAAAAGAGAAGTCCATACAAGCAATGACTAAGTCTTTTCCTTTCGATTTTCCAACACCAGTTTTTACAGCGTCTTTTAATCCAGTTTTTTCTTTGGCAACTTTAAGTCTGTCAACGTATTTTTTACTGTCTTCAAATTTTAAAGGATCTTTTGAAGTTAGATTTTTGTCTAGCTCTTTAAATTTCCCTTCATCAAATAGTATTTCGAAATATTCTTTACTTCCAATACGAACGTGATAACCGTCTTCAGGACTTACGTAATAGTTTTTTGCTAATTCTTCAGAATCAACAATTTTTCCAGTTGGTGATTTGTACCAAAGTCCTTTGGGCGTGTCTTTTTTATTTTCTGTGGAAGTTTGAATTCCTTTTTCTTTTCTTTTAAACCAAGCCATATGATTTATGAGTTATGATATACAATGTTAGGATTGTGGTTGCAATACAATCGTTTTTGTTGCGATCAATTAGTTAGTTTCGTTTTTTACTAGCCTACAAAATTACTGTTTTTATTAATGAAACTCAAAATTTGAAACTGCTATCTGCCGATTCGAATATTTTAGATATTAAAAAACCTCGCTAACACATTGTTTTTCAGTGTCAACGAAGTTTATTTTGTTTGCGTTAGGGATTGAAGCGGCATCCTTTTATAAAAAGATATAGCCGAAAGCCCGACCTTTTTAGGGAACGCCCAAATATTATAACGTATTTACGTTGTTTAAGTCTTCAAAAGCTTGCTTTAAACGTGTTTTGAATGTTACTTCACCTTCACGTAACCATTTTCTTGGATCGTATGTTTTTTTGTTAGGAATGTCATCTCCATCAGGATTTCCAATTTGCTTTGCTAAGTAATCTTGTTTCGTTAACATGTAGTCACGAATTCCTGTCATGAATGCAAATTGTAAATCTGTATCAATGTTCATTTTAATTACTCCGTACCCAATTGCTTCTCTGATTTCTTCTAGCGTAGAACCTGATCCACCATGAAATACAAAGTCAATATGATTGTGCTCAACATTGTATTTTTTAGAGATATGTTCTTGCGAATTTTTTAAGATTTTTGGAGTCAATTTTACATTTCCAGGTTTGTATACACCATGAACGTTTCCGAAAGCTGCCGCAATTGTAAATTTTGGACTTACTTTCATTAACTCTTCGTATGCGTACGCAACTTCTTCTGGTTGTGTGTATAGTTTTGAATCGTCAACATCGCTATTGTCTACACCATCTTCTTCACCACCTGTAATTCCTAATTCGATTTCTAGCGTCATGCCCATTTTGCTCATGCGTGCTAAGTATTCTTTACAGATTTCGATATTTTCTTCTAATGGTTCTTCCGAAAGATCGATCATATGTGAACTGTATAATGGCTTTCCAGTTTCAGCAAAGTGCTTTTCACTTGCATCTAATAAACCATCAATCCAAGGCAATAATTTTTTTGCACAATGATCTGTGTGTAAAATTACAGGAACTCCATATGCTTCAGCCATTTCATGTACATGTTTCGCACCAGCGATAGAACCTGCAATGGCAGATTTTTGATTTTCATTGCTCAATCCTTTTCCTGCATTGAATTGTCCACCTCCGTTTGAGAATTGAATAATTACAGGAGCATTTAGTTCCGCAGCAGTTTCTAAAACTCCGTTAATTGAGTTAGAACCTACAACATTTACTGCTGGTAAAGCAAAGCCTTTTTCTTTGGCTAACTTAAATATTTCTTGTACTTCATCTCCAGTAGCAACTCCTGCCTTAATTGTATGACTCATCGATTTTAGTTTTTTTGTTTGGTTTACAAAAGTAATAAAAATGTGATGAGTTTTTAGGTTGTTGTTAATTTTAGAAGCGAAACAGTAATGACTTTTACGAATTTGATAATTTTAGCCGTTTTTAACCTTGTATTCCTGTGGAAATGTTTGTGTTTTTATAGAATTATTGATTTGTTTTTGAAAGAAATAAAACGCTGTTTAGTAATGGTTTGATAACGCAAACGTTTTAGTTGTGTTTGTTGAAATTTCTTTTGATTAGAATTTGTATTTCACTTGCTAGCAATTCGTGATTTATTTATAAGTAGTTTCTCTAACAACCTTTATTTTTTTGTGTTGATTTTTCAAATCAGAACTTTTTATTTTACCATGTAATACTAAAAATGTTTCAAGATCTGCTGAAGAAAACCCAATACAAGATTCTTTTAGTTGTACTTGATAATTTTCAAATGTATTATTAGAAGTGTTTTTTAGATTTAAATTATAAATGATTTTAATATCCATTTCATATCCGTAATCGGGAACAGTCTCAATCATAGATTTCGATTTCCTTACTTTTTTGAATTGCCCAATTTGTTTCCAATTCGGATCTACACAGATATCTATTTCATGAGTAATTTCCCATTCGCCAATTTCATCTTTGATATCTAATCTTCCATTGTTTAAGAGTAGTTTTTTCCAATTTAATTCAGTAGCTGTGATTATGTCATTATCAAAATATTCGCGAGCATTTTTAATATTCCATAGATTTACGGTATCTAGAAGTAGTACGTCGTCAGCTATGTCGTTTTCAAAAGGAAAGAAGTGTTTCTCTATTTTATTTTTAATAGTACTTGATATAAAGCCTTTTCCAAGCAAGCTGTCAGAAGCGGAAATGATTTTAGTAGCTATTTTATCCAAATCAATAGTTTCCAGTCTGAGTATTAAATCACTTGGATAGCCAGAATCATCTTTGCATACAATGTCAATAGAAGAATCTACATAATTTCGTGCGTTTTCAGAAAGTCCTTTTCTTTCAGGATTACTACAAGAGAGAAAAAATATGGATACTATTAAAGTGTAATATTTGATATCATTCATTAATAAGTAATTAGATTCAAATATAGTAAGAATTTTAGAAGGGATAATTAATTCCAATATTGTAAACAGCGTTTCCAAAGTTGTAATCTTTAAACCATCGATTGCCAATGTCATACGCTGGATCGTAGGTTTTGAAACCAACATCAAAACGTAGTACGAAGAAACTAAAGTCGTAGCGCAATCCAAATCCTGTTCCTAGCGCGATATCTTGTAGTGATTCAAAACCATTAAATTTTCTATCGGTGTCTTCAATATCATCAAATACATTCCAAATGTTTCCAGCATCAGCAAATAATGCGCCTTTGAAACTTCCGAATAAGTCAAAACGATATTCTAAGTTTGACGTTATTTTTAAGTTTGCTTCATTAAAGTCTAAAATACTAGCCGAACGTCCAGGACCTAATTGGTATGCACTCCAAGCTCTGTTGTCGTTTGATCCACCACCAAAGTAACTTCGTGCAAACGGAATGTTGTCTGAGTTTCCATATGGAATAGCAATTCCGAAAAATGTACGAAATGCTAATACATCTTGCTTTCCAGAAAGTTCCCAATGTTTGATATAATCAAATTCTGCTTTTACATATTGCGAATAAGGAACGCCAAATAACTTGTATTTCCCTCGATCATTTTTTTGAAGATTTGCACTACTTGCAATCGTAGATAATAAGTTTCCTGCTAATTCCAACTCGGTTCTAAATTGATAGAAATTATTATCAGAAAGGTTTTCCTTGTTGTTGTGTGTAAAATTGATTTTTGATGAAGCAATTAAATTGTCTTGCGTCAATCGGAATTGTCGTTGTGCAACACTTAATACTGTTGAAAGCTCACTTGAACTTACAGCGTGATTGCTAGATACAACATCATTAATAAACGTGTCCGTTTCGCCTGAAGCGATATTTAATGAAGCATCTGAGTCAATATAATTTGAACTCTGAGCAACTGCATTTAAACGATCATATGAACTTTGATATACATTGAAATAGTTACTTGCATTTAAGTTTCGGATAAATTGCAAATTGAAAAGTTCAAAACTAAATGAGTTCTTTTTACTTGGTGTCCAATTATACCGAATCAATCCTGTAAAGTTTTGTCTGTCAAGCCCAATATTTTGCTGCACACTTGTTCCTAATGAAATGACAGTTGTTGGCAGCATATATTTTGGAATAATTCGTTCTGTATTAAATGGAAAGAAAAAGCGTGGAAAGCTTAGTTTTACATCTGTTCCAATTTCAGAAATATTAAAGAATTGATCTTCCGAATCAGCAACATCTTTGGAAGCACCAAGTGTTCCACGTGCAGAAATTTCAAGTGTTTCTGCGCCGCGAAATATGTTTCTGCTAATTAACGATGTACTAAATGAAAACCCGTAATCTTGAATGTTAGAATGTGTAATGTCAATATCAAAACCAAGAGAAAACTTTTTTCTAGGTGTTAAGTAAATATCAGTAATCAAGTCAGTTAAGCTGTCATTTTCATACTTATATTGAATATTCGGATACTTAAACGTTCGTAAATTACTAATATGTTTGTACGTTAATGTTCGGTCATTGTCTCGGTAAATTTCTCCTGGATTGATGAAAATTGCATCTGTAATTGCTTTTGGGCGAAAACGTAATTTGTCATTCGAGTAAATGGTGAAGTTCTTGTATGTTACCGAATCTGTATATGTTTTTTTAGAATTTTCATACGTGTAATCCGTATAAATATTCACTTTCTTAACACGATGTACTTTGTATTCTTCTTCAACAATCGAATCGCTTTTTCGAACTTGTAAGTTGTTTATTTTGAGCGAAACTGCCAAATCGTAATCTTTATTAATCGTATCAAGTCCGACAGTTGGCTTAATGGAGTTTAGCTGAAAATTATAAATTCCAGAATTTCTAAATAAAACAGTTAAACGTTCACGTTCATTATAAAAATCACTTGTGTTAAACTGATTACCTATTTTGATAAAAGATTTGTCTTTACTAAGATTGTAGATAGAATCTAAATCGGATGATTTTATGGTTACTTGTAAACTGTCAATCTTATAAGGTTCTCCAGTATTTACAGTATAATCAATACTTGCTCTTTTTTCTTCTTTAGAAGGAATAATGTCATACTTGGCTGTTGCGTTAAAATATCCTTTATTTTGATAGTATACTTTTAAACGATTGGTCGTTTTTTTCGTTTTTCGATCATTAATAATTATAGGTGCTTCTCCAGTTTTTTTCAACCAATTATTAAAACCTCTTTTGTAATTCGCCATTTCTCTAATTTGTTTATTAGAGTAGCGCCTTTTTAAGCGTTCATAGCGTTTAGGATCTTTATTAATCCAAGCATTAAATACTGAGTCAGGATCTTGTCCAGCAAGATTATATATATTGAGTCGTAACGGATAATTTAAAAAACGACTGTTTGGTTTTTGATACATTTGACTCAATGCATTAACATCGTTTGATTTTTCGTCGTTGACAATCAAATTATTTTTTACTAGTAATAATTCACCATCTTTTACACGCTTGATAGAATTACAAGCGCTAAACAATGTGGCAATTATAATAAATAATGATATTTTTGCTAAAAAGGATTTCAATAAGAGGTGTTTTTCGAATTCAAAATTAAACTATTTGCATGATTAGCAAAAGACAAATCAAAACAATAACGAGTTTACATCAAAAAAAGTACCGAAAATCAACAGGACTCTTCGTTGCGGAAGGCAAAAAAGTCATTGAAGAGTTTCTAAACTCTAATTTTGAACTTGATACGTTGTTTACTACTGATGAAAATCTGTTTGATATAGATAAAAAAGCAGTATTAATTTCTGAAGCAGAACTTAAAAAAATAAGTTTCTTAAAAACACCGAACAAAGCGCTTGCACTTTTTAAAATTTCTGAAGCTAGTATTCTTGATCAAAATGGATTGATTTTGATGCTTGATGATGTTCGAGATCCTGGAAATTTAGGAACTATTATTCGTTTGTGTGATTGGTTTGGTGTAAAACAGCTCGTATGTTCGGAAGCTACTGTTGATTGTTACAATCCGAAAGTGATTCAAGCAACCATGGGTTCACTAACGCGCGTGAATGTTGTGTATACAGATTTAAAAAATTATCTATCAGAAACAAAGTTACCAATTTTTGGAGCGTTTATGGATGGAAGTAATGTGTATAAAGCCGAATTGCCAACTGATGGAATTCTCGTCATGGGAAATGAAGCAAATGGTGTTTCGGAAGAAATTTCAAACTTAATTACTGAAAAAATAGCAATTCCACGATTTGGAGAAATACAACAAACTGAAAGTCTCAATGTTGCAATGGCAACAGGAATTTTATTGAATGAGTTTAAAAGAAGTATGTTTGCTTAATTGTGTTGTCTTAGTATATCTCTAACTTCCATGAGTGCATAACCAAGTAAATTTGAACCACTCCAAAGTTGTGGGTTTTTAGCATTTTTATGATTTTGATCCAAACCAATTCCCCAAATATGATCTACAGGACTTGCTTCTGTCAATATCCTATTATTTGTAGTTTTTAAGAATTCTGCTAAGGCTGGGTTTTGACTAAATTTTTCAAAGTTTCCTTTGATAACAATATCAAACCTATGTTCCTCCCAAATTGTTTGATCAAAATTACGAACTTTTCTACCAAGATTTTTTGCTTCTCCAGGCGTATTACATGTTACTATTTTTGAATAAATTTCTTGATCTTTAAATAATGAAGCTTTTTCAGCCATCATATAATGTTCAGCAGTTTTAAATATAACTCTGTTAATTATGAATGAAGATTCATACCATTGACTAAAACAAGATTTAGTGATTTGATTAGATTTTTTATGTCCCCAAAAAAATAAGAACTTTAAATTATCACCTTTTTCTAGCTGTGCTATTATTTTCTCATTAGTATATTTCATATGTAAAATTCCTAGAGATTCTATCAAAATGTGTCACATTGAGTGCGGTCGAGATGCTACTGAAACGTAAAATTAATAAAAACTCCACGCGATTGCATTTTCTGAATATTACTGGTCCAAGGACTGTTTGGGTCCTTATCACGAACCAATTCATCATTTAATGCAAAAACTCCACGAATAGAAGGTGTAAATTTGAAGTAATACAAATAGAAATCAACTCCAAAACCTAATTCGTAATAATAGGTCGTTTTTTTCATACGAAACTGATTATTACTATTATCATCTGGATTACTTTCATTACTAGATAAATTCAAAGAAGTTGAAAATCCACCAACGATAAAAGGTTTTATATTATTGATACGTTTTGTTCCAATTTTTAAAAGTAATGGAATGTGTACATAACTAGATTTTACTTCACGTTTTCGATCTACAAGATCTGTTAGGCCATAACTTTCAGGATATTCTAAATTACGTGTAGAAAAGAAAATTCCTGGCTCCAAACGCAAGTTCATATAATTATTCAATTTTACATCACCAACCAATCCAACATTAAAACCTGTAGAAGGTTTTAATTGAATTGCATCTGCATTATTGTTGTAGGTGAATTTAAAATCGTAACTATTAAATCCTAAAAAATAACCCCAAGTAAGTAAGTTATTATCAATTTGTCCTTTTCCTCCACTTGCATCATTTAATACTTTTTTCTTGCTAAATAACTGAGCAGAAACAGACTGTATTGCAAAAACACAACATATGATTACCAAAAACTTCTTCATAAAATCTATTTTGTTGCGGTGTAAATAGTCGCTACACCAAACGTTTGTGGTTTATCGTTCACATCTATAAACCCAATTTTTCGTAAAATATTGTTGAAGTTCTCACCATAAGGAAAAGCAGCAGCAGATTCTGATAAGTATCCGTATGCAGAATTGTCCTTAGAAAAGAGTTTTCCAATTAATGGTAGTATGTTTTTTGTGTAAAAGTTATAGAATTGTTTAAAAGGTGTTTTTACAGGAACCGACGTTTCCAACACTACAAAAATTCCACTAGGTTTTAAAACTCTTAGAATTTCTTGCAATCCTTGTTCTAAATTTTCAAAATTTCGCACGCCAAAAGCAACAGTAATTGCATCAAACGAATTGTCTTCAAACGGAAGTTTTTCACCGTCGCCTAAAACCATTTCTATCTTTTCGTGTAACGCTTTCTTCTTAATTTTCTGTTTTCCAACTTCCAACATTCCTGGCGAAATATCTAATCCAACAATGCGTTCAGCGCTCGTTTCTGCTAAATTAATAGCCAAATCAGCAGTTCCTGTAGCAATATCCAAAATGGTTTTTGGTTTTTTGTCACCAACCAAACGAACTACTTTTTTTCGCCATTTAATATCAATACCAAAAGAAATTACACGATTCAAACCGTCATAATTCTTTGAAATTGTATCAAACATCTCCGTTACCTGTTCCTTTTTACCAAGATTTGACTCTTTGTATGGTGTTACATTCTTCGACATGTAGAAAATTTTGGCAAATATAAACATTCCTAAGATGAATGTAGTATTGCAAAGCCTATAATTTATGTAGGATATACGATTCTGATAGTCAATAGACAAAGTATACCTTACTAATTGCTTTTTTATCGTATATTTGTCTTCTTTTTTCAATAGATTATTCAATGAAAATTATTATCGCTGGAGCTGGTGAGGTAGGATATCATTTAGCAAAACTCCTTTCTTACGAATCTCAAGATATTACCCTAATAGACTGCAACAAGGAAAATCTTACGTATGCAGATGCGCATTTAGATATTCGTATTATCAAAGGTGATGCAACTTCAATCAATGTTTTAAAAGAAGCTAGAGTTGCCTCAGCGGATTTAGTAATTACGGTAACTTCTTCTGAAACAACTAACATTACTATTTGTGTATTAGCAAAGCAACTGGGTTGTAAACGTACTATTGCACGTATTTCTAATACTGAATTTATTGATAATCAGGAAGAATTGCGCTTTACAGATTTAGGAATAGATGAATTAATTTCTCCTGAAAAGTTGGCTGCTGCCGAAATAAAATTATTACTAGATCAATCTGCATTTAACGATAGTTATGAGTTTGAAGATGGAGCGTTAACAATGGTTGGAACCACTTTACAACGTACAGCACCATTTGTTGGGAAAAGTGTAAAAGAAGCTGCAAGTGTTTTTCCAGAACTACATTTTGTGCCGATTGCTATTCAGCGTTATGGAACGCAATACACATTAATTCCTCGTGGAGATACATTATTTAAAGAAGGTGATCAAGTATATTTTATTACTTCAAAAGGTGGTGTAGAAGAATTATATAAATTAATTGGAAAAGTAAAAGAAGAAATCAAGAATGTAATGATTCTTGGTGGAAGTAAAATTGGAATCAAAACATCAACTGATTTATGTGAAAATCGATTTAATGTAAAATTGATTGAAAAAGATAAATCAAAAGCATTTGAGTTGGCAGATGATCTTCCAAACGCTTTAATTATTCATGGTGATGGACGAAATGTAGAACTGCTTGAAGAAGAAAGTATTTATGATATGGATGCTTTTATTGCGGTAACTGGAAACTCTGAAACGAATATCATGTCGTGCTTAGTTGCCAAATCTAAGAATATTCGAAAAACAATCGCGCTCGTAGAAAACATGGATTACTTCCAACTATCACAATCTATTGGAATTGATACATTGGTCAATAAAAAACTACTAGCGGCAAATAATATATTTAGACACATTCGTAAAGGTGAAGTTGTTGATATGACACGATTGAACAATATGAATGCAGAATTGCTAGAATTTATCGTAAAGCGAACTTCTCGCGTATGCGGAAAAAAAATAAAAGATCTCGATTTTCCAAGATCAGCCATTATTGGTGGTGTCATTCGTGAAGGCGAAGGATTGATTGCTTTAGGTGATTTTGAAATAGCACAAGGTGATAGAGTTGTAGTCTGTAGTCTTCCAAGATCAATAAATAAAGTAGAACAAATGTTTCTATAACTGTCACGAATGAGAGTAAATTATAAAATCATTTTTCACCTCATGGGACTATTATTACTTTGTAATGGTGGTTTTATGTTTTTGGCTACGTTAGTCAGTTTTATATATGAAGATGGTGTAACGCTAGAACTGTTTTTAGCAGGGTTGGTGACAATTATTGGTGGTTTATTATTCATGTTAACCACACGTGATCATAAAAAAGAAATTAAAAAGCGGGAAGGATACATTGTTGTAACTTTCGGCTGGATTTTTATGTCCCTTTCGGGAACATTTCCGTATTTATTTACAGATGTTATTCCAAATTTCACCAATGCATTTTTTGAAACAATGTCCGGTTATACTACTACTGGCGCAACTATTCTTGAAAAAATAGAAGGTTTGCCTGAAGGTGTATTGTTTTGGCGAAGTTTGACGCATTGGATAGGAGGAATGGGGATTATTGTATTGGCAATTGCTATTTTACCATTGCTAGGAATAGGAGGAATGCAGCTATTTGCAGCAGAAGCGCCTGGCCCAAGTGCTGATAAATTACATCCAAGAATTACAGACACTGCAAAGCGTTTGTGGTTAATTTATGTTGGATATACGGTAGCAGAAACTATTCTATTGAATCTAGCAGGAATGTCCTTTTTTGATGCAATAAACCATGCGTTGTGTACTTTATCTACAGGTGGGTTTTCTACAAAAGATGCTAGTGTTGCACATTGGAATGGGCAGCCAATTATTCAATATATTATTATTGTATTTATGTTCTTGGCAGGAACAAACTTTGTTTTAAGTTATTTTGCTTTTAAAGGAAAAGTTCAAAAAATAATCAGAGATGAAGAATTTAAAATTTATACAATTCTTACACTTATATTTACGGTAATCGCAACGGTAATTATTTACACGCAAGTTGATGTACAACCTTCAGCATATCATCCGATGGTTTGGGGCGAATTGGAAAGCGACTTTAGACATTCGTTATTTCAAGTCATTGCAGTAATTACCACAACTGGGTTTGTAACGGCAGATTTTACTTCGTGGACAACCTTTTTAACGATTTTCTTTTTCGGTTTAATGTTTCTTGGAGGTTCGGCAGGTTCAACTTCTGGTGGAGTAAAAGTAGTTCGACATTTATTAATGATAAAAAATGGATTGTTAGAGTTTAAACGAACATTACATCCAAGAGCAATTATTCCTGTGCGTTATAATAGTAAATCAGTATCAGAACATATTGTATATAACATCTTAGGATTCTTCATTCTATACATGTTGTTGTTCATTATTGGCGCCTTAGTTTTAGGTTCTGTAGGATTAGATTTTGAATCAGCAGTTGGTGGAGCTGCATCTTCTTTAGGAAATGTAGGGCCAGCTTTAGGTTCGTTAAATCCGCTTGAAAACTACAATGGAATTCCTGCGTTTGGAAAATGGTGGTGTACATTTTTGATGCTTCTTGGACGTTTAGAATTATTTACGGTATTAATTCTTTTAACGCCATTCTTCTGGCGAAATCGCTAGTTTTTAGCGTTTTGAGAAAGTAAGTTTTTAATTTTTTTTTGAAAGTTGTGTAACATTTTTTGTTTTGATGCGTCATACAAGTGTAATCAATCAAAAACAATATTATGAAAACTACACACCAATTAAACGTAAATTCAGTTCCCGTCGAAGACGGTCAAAGAGGTTTATTAAATTCAAATTATAAACAACAAACTCGATCAAATTTTACAGGTCGTTCACTATTCGGTTTAAAACAACGTGTTAAAACCAATCAACATCAATTAACTTCTGTAACAGGAACAATTCTTAAAGTTTCAGTATTTGTGATCGCGTATCTTATCGCTTTCGTATAGAGATTCTCAAAAAAAAGGGGAAAAATCCCCTATAAAAGGGTTTTTTAACTTCAAATGTTTTGGTCATCTTTACATCAGTAAAAAAAAGAGATTAAAACACAATGCGAAAAACATTTAACTTTCTGGAATTCTGTTTATTAGCAACAATACTTTTATTAACAAGTAGTGTAGTGATGATCTTTACAAATATGGATGTTTCTGTTGAAATGCCTGTGTCACGAACATTGTTCGGTATCGATTTAAATTATTGCATTGTTATCTTTTACGCCTTTAATTTATTTTTATTCTTCGGAGTTAAAGAGTTTTTTTGGCGATATAAACGAAAGTTTCCAAATACCATTATTTTATCTAGTGGTATTATATTAACGATTTCACTTTTAATACTTAATATTATATAGTTAGTCTCAATTAAGGCAAAAGATGTCCTTATCAAATATCTTTTGTCTTATGTATTACCATTCTCGTAAAGCGAGAATACTTTAGTTTAACGATCAAAAAAAGCTGTTTTCTGAAGAAAACAGCTTTTTTTTATGATGTGTTATTTTATCTTTTTTAAAGAACGTCTTTTATTTGTTGAATTGCAGTTCTCAATTGTGCTTCAGAAGCTGCATACGAAATACGAATACAGTTTGGATCTCCAAATGCATCACCTGTTACTGTAGCAACATTTGCTTTTTCTAATAGATATAATGAAAAGTCTGTAGCGTTGTTTATAGTTGTTCCGTGCAACGTTTTTCCAAAGAATGCTGATATATCTGGGAATACATAAAAAGCGCCTTCAGGCGTGTTTACGTTGAATCCTTCAATTTCTCTTAATAATCCTAAAACGATATCTCTACGTTTTAAGAACTCATCCATCATGTATTGGATTTTATCTTTAGAAGCTTCCAAAGCGGTAATTGTAGCGCGTTGTGCAATACAATTAGCTCCGCTTGTTACTTGTCCTTGAATTTTATTACAAGCGCGTGCTATTGCAGTTGGAGCACCAATATAGCCAATACGCCATCCAGTCATTGCAAATGCTTTAGAAACACCATTTACGGTAATTGTTCTATCATACAAAGATGGAATTCGAGCAATACTGAAATGTTCTTTTGTAAAGTTGATGTGTTCGTAAATTTCATCTGAAACTACATAAATATTTGGATGCTTTTCTAAAACTTCTGCCAATGCTCTTAATTCAGCTTCGCTATATACTGAACCACTTGGATTACAAGGTGAACTAAACCAAATCATTTTTGTTTTTGGTGTAATTGCAGCTTCCAATTGTGCAGGCGTCATTTTAAAATCTGTATCAATAGATGTTGTTACCTGAACTGGAACACCTTCAGCTAATTTTACAATATCGCTGTAACTTACCCAAAATGGAGCTGGAAGAATTACTTCATCACCTTCATTTAATAAAACCATCGCAATATTTGCTAACGATTGTTTTGCACCTGTTGAAACTACAATTTGCGAAGCTTCATACGTTAATTGGTTGTCACGTTGAAATTTATTAATAATGGCTTTCTTCAAGTCTGCATATCCATCTACTGGCGTATAGCTATTGTAGTTGTCATTAATTGCTTGAATTGCCGCATCTTTAATAAAATCAGGTGTATTAAAGTCAGGTTCTCCTAAACTTAAACCGATAATATTTTTTCCTTCATTTCTTAACTCTCTTGCTTTTGCAGCCATTGCAAGTGTTGCTGAAGTAGCCATGTTTAAAACACGCTCAGATAATAGTGCCATTGTTGTGTTGTGTTTAATCTGTATTTAATAACTGAATTGTGCGAAATTAGTTATTTTTGGTTAAGGATAAAAAATAGTTGCCAATAATAACAATAAGAAATGAAAAACGAAGAAAAGTTGAACTCAGAAGAGTATTTTGTGGAAACTGTAACAACACAAATATCAGAAACTAAGAAACGACTAGATCGATTGGTGTTTCTTTTAATCTTAATGATTGCTATTGGTGCTATTTACTATGAAAATCCACCAGAAAGTTTCAATTTGGTAATTTCTAAAATTACACCATTAGGATATCATCTAGGAATTATTTTTGGCTTGTTGGGCGTATTTGCATTAATAGGTTCAAAGTTTATTGATTATATCACCAAAAGAAAAAAAATTGATGATTACTTAGTGGACAACAGTTTTTTGATTCAAAATTATAAAGCTGGTTATGTACCATTTACAGAAGAAGCTTCAGCGGATGAAATTGAATTAAACAAATTACATTATGTTTCAAGAACTGTAATTCCTAGTTCGTTTTACGAATTTTTCTATACATTATTTATCTCAAAAAATGACCTACGCTTACCTTCAGCTATTATATTGATTGGAATTTTTATGTTTGCGCATGCGGTTTCTATAGTGCATGTATTTCGTATCTGTGAAGGGAATTATAAATTTGCTGCCGTAGCTTTAGTAGGCGTTTTGTATGCTATTCTGTATTATGGGTTTATAAGTTCTATACGAAAATACAGAGAGAAATTAGCTGATAAAGCATTTGTTTTATGTCTTGTTTCAGCGCTTATTACAATTGTTGGATTAATTATTTTGTATAATCTATAGTATAAAAAAAGCCTACATAGAAGTAGACTTTTTAAAATTGTATTTATTTTTTTGACTTAGTTAGAAAAGCGCATCTTTTCTAATCTATAGTATTCTCTGAAGGTTATCATACGTTCTTGTTCCTCATCCCACAATTTGTGGAACATCATTTTTATACCATCTTTAAAAGAAAGTGTTGTAACGTATTTTGATAAGACTTTATTTTCTGTAAAACACTTCTTTAAGTTGTAATTTGGAATTCTACTATTTAAATGGTGAATGTGATGAATTCCAATATGTCCAGTAAACCATTCCATGATTTTTGGTAACTTTAAATACGAACTTCCTTTAATTGCTGAAAGTAAGAAATCCCAATCTTTTTTCCACTTTTTATATGAAAACTCATGTTGATGTTGAATGTAGAAAAACCAAAAAGCAATGATTCCAAAGAAGAATAAAATAATAAACTGAACCGCAAAAAAGTTTGCCCAACCTGTTAAGTAACCTAGTATTAAATATGGAATAATAATTACAATATTATCTTTTAATAGAAGGTAGGTTGTTCTTCTCCAGTTGTTAAATGTAAGAAACGGATATTTTGTAGTAATAATTAAGTAATACACAGGTGCAATTACAAAAATCACAATAGGACTTCTAAATACTTTATATTTAAATTTTCCCCACCAGTTTTTTGAACGAAACTCTTCAACAGTCATTGTTGGTAAATCTCCAATTTGTCTAGTTTCAAGTTGTCCGTTGTGTCCGTGATGAAACGTGTGTGTTTCTGCCCAATATTTAAAAGGTAAAAAGCTAAATACACTACAAATGTATCCTATAGCGTCACTTGCTTTTTTCGATTTAATAAATGAATTATGTCCGCAATCATGTTGAATTATAAAAATTCTAACTAAAAAGAATGCGTTTACAATACCTAATAGAAAGGTAAGGATTAAAGAAAAATCAAGTGTAAAATACATTAAAACCCAAACAGCTATGAATGGTAAAAATGAAGAAGCTATTTGTCCAATGGCTTTTTTAGTACTTTTTTTCTTGTATTTAGCAATCATTGACTTCCAATTTCTTAGAGCGTCTTTAATTTCTTGATCAACATTTGGTTGCGTCATGGAGGAACTATTTAATCTTTAAATTGGTAACGAAATACGCTACTTTATATTGCAAATATCGTAATTTGAAAATAATAAATTTACATAATCACAAATAAAGATTAGTTTTGTCGCAGATATGGAAATTATACAAAAATATTTTACTGATTTAACAGACGAACAAATTGAGCAATTTGGTCAGTTAGAAGCATTATACAAAGAGTGGAATGCACAGATTAATGTCATTTCACGAAAAGATATAGACGAATTGTACATACGACATGTATTGCATGCGTTGGCAATTGCAAAAGTGCAGCCATTTGTTGCAGGTTCACGAATTTTAGATGTTGGAACTGGCGGCGGATTTCCAGGAATTCCATTGGCAATATTATTTCCTGAAGTACAATTTGTATTAGTGGATGCCATTGGTAAAAAGATAAAAGTGGTGGAAGCTGTAGCTGAAAGTATTGGCTTAACAAATGTATCTGGACATCACATGCGCGCTGAAAAAGTAAAAGGCGAATTTGATTTTATCGTTAGTAGGGCAGTTACAAATATGTCCGATTTTGTAAAATGGGTTCGAAAGAAAGTTGCTAAAAAACAAAAACACGAACTTAAAAATGGAATCTTATATCTAAAAGGAGGTGATTTAACCGAAGAATTAAAAGATTTTATAAGAGCAAAACTATTTTCAATTCCAGATTATTTTGAAGAAGAGTTTTTTGAAACTAAAAAAGTAGTACATGTACCATTAAAATATAAACCATAAATAAAAAGCCCTTGCAAAAATTTAGCAAGGGCTTTTTCGTGTTTAGTTGGTTGGTTTGGTTATTGAGAGTCTTTATTTCTTTTTTAAAATGCTGTGGTAAGATTTACGGTCAAACCTGTACTTTGTGGTACAAATCGACAAACACCTCCAACACATACAAGTCCACCACGTTGTCTTCCGTAATTTAGTGCAATTCTTGATGCACCTCTTGCATAACTTCCTCCTACATTGTAATAGTGAATTTGTTCATCTTCTACATCATTTCCGTAGTTGTAAATATCAGTTGCGTAAAATGATAATCTTGGTGTTACGTTGAATTCTACTGTAGCTCCTGCCCAGTTTTTGTCATCATCTGGAGTCCATAAATGTTGTAATTCAAGTCGAACTGATCTTTTTGAGTTTATTTTATAAATAGCTTCAGCAACAGCAATATTTGAGTTTACAATACCGCGTTCATCATTAATAAAGCGTTGGTTGTAATATTGATTTACATAGTAAAAGATACTTTGCCATTTTTTATTCCATTTTTTTCGAACTTCCATACTAAATTCTGAGAAGTATTTTTTTCCAAAGCCAAAATATTCTACTTCAGCATCTCTATCTGTAAAATCAAAGTCTCCTTTTAATCCAGCCCAGTATGAAGCATTAACAGCAATTTTAGTTCCGTATTTACCTCCTAGTGTACTTCCTTTTTTGAAGTTGTAAAACATATCTATTTGTCCACCAATTTCTCCAAACTTGTTTAGTGTTGGGTCAGGAACAGAGATTGCAGCTTGCGCTTGATACACATAAATGTTTGTCAATGAATAATCGTGCTGTTTTGTTAAACCAGGTAAATAGTTCATAATATTTTCATTGAATACATTACCTGAAGCTTCTCTTTCTGAAAAGAAGGTCATGTTTTCTAATCTTCTAAAAGTAGCGTCAATTCCCAATCCTTTTTGAGAATATCCAGCGTTTACTAAAAGTGCGCCTCCTTTTTCTACGAAATTTTCAATATATCGTTGTGAATTTACAACGGCATCTTTTCCTTTAGTAATATATTCGACTCCTGAATAGAAAGAACTTCCTGAATAATCTAGTCTTGCAGAAAATGCATTTGTCATTTCATCAAAACCAGTATTTTGAAATTCTTGTGGAATATCTTGTTTTCTTCCAACATAACTGAATCCAGCGGAAAGTGTTGAAGTATCTAAGCTTAATGCTTTTGTTAAATCAATTTCTGAGTTAAATCCAAAAATTTCTCCATCAGAAACTTTAAACCCATCACGCTGTTTTGCATACATTGCTGTGAATGCTAGCGAGTTTGATGGTTCATATTTAACTCTTCCTCCTCTAAAGGAATTGTTGATACCTAAAGGTCTATTTTCCCAGCCTCTTAAAATAAGTCCACTTCCAAATTGCTCATAAAAATAACCAGCAGTTACTTCAAGTTTTCTTGATTTATACATTGCATAATATGTTGCAATGCCAGTATCATCTAGTTTTGGAGAGTAATTCAATAGCGGTTTTGGAAGATATGCTTCTACTTGAATTCCTGCGAACCAATTTCCGTAGTTGTAATCTAATTTTAAATAATTGTTAGATCTTAAATGTTCGTCTGGCTCACCAGGTTGTAAAAGTGGATCTGTAAAAGGTCCCAGTTGTGTATCGTCATTATACCATTGTACATTTGATTCAAATCCACCAGAGAGTGTTCCCCAATCTTTCTTTTTTTCTTCTTCCTGATCTTGTGCAAACGCAACAGAAAATGCCAATGCAAAAGAGAGATATAGTAATTTTTTCATGTAATAGTGTTAGTTAGTTTAATTTTGGTTGGTTCGTTAAGCCAGTGTCAGTTTTACTTGGCGTTTTTCTTAACTACATCATATAGTTCATCTTCTGCGCCAGGTTGATATCCTGTGTGACGCCAAACAATTTTACCATCTTTAATAACTATTACATGTGGAATAACTGAGATGTTTAATGATCGTTGTAAATCTTGATTTCCATCTAAAAGGATATTGTATTCCCAGCCTTTACCGTTAATTAATGGTTTAATTCTTTTTTTAGTTCTAGCATCATCTGTAGCGATTGCAATCAATTCAACATTTGTTTCATCTTTCCAATCGTCATATACGTCACTAATTGCATCAAGTTCATTAATACATGGTACACACCAAGTAGCCCAAAAGCTAATTATTTTAACACCTTCTCCTTTGGTGATTTCGTCCATTGAAATTGAAGTTCCGTTTAACTTTTTTACGGTAATATTCGGAATTTTTTTCTGTGCATTTGCTTGTATTGTGCATAATAGGAATACAACAACAATACTCATAATTGACTTCATAATATCTAGTTTAATAGTGAGATTGCCGTAAATATATAAAAGCTGACGTTAAAAAAGCAAGAAAAATAAAATAATTCGTTTTTAGCATTTTCTACACATTCTCTATATGTGTACTAGGCTATTTGTTTGGTTTACTGTTTATTAGATTTTTCTTTTTTTTAACAAAAATTTAATATAAATTAGTCCCCTATTACACCAAAACCAAACTTTATAAACAAAAAAAATCTTATGAAAACAAAAAACATTTTAAAGTGTTTAGTTGCTGTTGCAGCGCTATTTGCATACTCATGTGGTAGCGATTCAGATGGTGACGGAGGAACAACTACAGATCCAGGCGGAAGTACTGCGATTACTTCAATAACGGTTGCTTCAAGTAGCAATTCAGTTGAAGTTGGAAATCCAATTACATTTACTGTAACTGGAAATGATGGAACTAATGTTACATCAAGTTCTACTATTTTAGTTAACAATGCTGGTATTACAGGCGCTTCTTATACGCCAGATGCACCAGGTACGTATACAATTAAAGCTACGTATGAGCAATTAACGAGTACTCAACTTTTTGTTGAAGTAACTGCGGGACCAATTACTGCATTACGTGTTGAAAGTGCTGTTACAAGTTTAAAAGTAGGAGATACTGCTGACTTTATCGTAATCGGAACTGATGCGTTAGGAAATGAATATACTATTACTGACGATACTAATATTTCAGTAAATGGAACTCCAATTACTGGAAGTAGATTTATGGTTACTACATTAGGAGATATTACGGCAGTCGCTACAAAAGATGACGTAACATCAGATGCATTTATGCTTCCTGTAACAGATGAAACTGCGCCAGCATCATTTGTTAAAAACGCATTAATTGAAGATTACACTGGAACATGGTGTGGATGGTGTCCAAGAGTAGCATATGCTATTGAGCTTGTTGAAGCTCAGTCTGATAAGGTATTTGTTAATGCTGTACATAGTGGTGACCCAATGGAGAATCCTTATGGTGCTACTTTAGATAATATCTATGTAACTTCAGGATATCCTACTGCAGTATTAAATAGAGATGTTGATTGGACGTATCCAGAGCCAAGTAATGTTGCGCAAGCTACAGCTTTAGCTACAGGATATACAACTTCAGGTTTGTCTATAAACTCTTTATTAACAGGAAATGAATTAAACATATATGTAAGTTCTGCATTTTCACAGAGTACACCAGGAGCTAAATTAGTAGTAATGATTCTTGAAGACGGAATTGTTGCTTCTCAAGCAAACTATACAAGTTATTATGACTCAGCAGATCCAATTCCACAATTTGAGCACAATCATACTTTAAGACATTCAGTTACGAATGTTTTAGGAGATGCTATTGCAAATACAGGTGCTAGCTCAAAGAACGAAGATGTATTTACGCTTACTGTTCCAAATACAGTAAACAATTCTAGTAAAATGTCTATTTTGGTTTTAATTGTAGGACCAGATGATAAAGTACTTAATGTGAATGGTGCGCATGTAGGAGTAGATAAAGACTATAGCGGAACCTAATAATTATAATTAGCGGGAATTTTTTTAAATTCTTAAATATAAAAAGCGACTCAATTGAGTCGCTTTTTTTTGTTACCCACTATTGACTATTAACTTCTTATGGTAAAACCGTACCGAAAAATGATTATGAGTATGTATTTTTAGGTATAAATCAAAAAATACATATCATGAAAAAAAGAAATTTAAAGAAAATTAGCTTAAACAAAAAAGTAGTTTCAACTTTTAAAGTTGAAGAATTAAAAGGAGGAGCGCTTAGTGATTTATGGCATCAAGATGAAGATGGATACTATGTGTGTTGTACTTTTTTTGGACCATGTTAAATCTGTAAACTGATTTTAACCATAAATAACAATAATATAAAGAATAGAAAAGCCAGTACTTTTATAATACTGGCTTTTTATATTTATTTAATGATTACTTTTTCTGTTTGAATGTTATTATCGTATTTCAACTGTAACATATACATTCCAGCTTGAAGTGAAATAGGAAGATTTAATGTTGATTGCAATGCAGTCTTTTTTGTGTTTAAAACGACTCTTCCTGAAATATCATAGATTGAAATACTAAGTTCATTAATCGGTTTCTGAACGATTAATTTCAATTCATTTTTAATTGGGTTTTCTGCTAATTGTATTGTGTTATTTTCAATATTTGATGGAATACTTAATGTAGAAGAAACAATTTCATTCCAAGCAAATTGTACGTTTGGATCAGTAAGAATAACATGTCCTTCATTTGTTGGTGGCATATACCAAGCATCAAAAGGAGATTCGTTTGCAGTAGTTCCATTATTTGGGTCTGGAGTCGCATACCAATCATTTTGGTTTTTTAGCGCCATGCCACTTATTGTTGGAATAAAGTTGAAGTAATCTGTTTGTAATCCCGCGAAAAATGCATCTATAGTTGGATCACCGCCAGCAAAACTTCCAGATAACGCACCTAAATCAAACAATCCGCCCATTGCGGCATCAATTCCATTAGAATAACTGTAAGAGCGAGAATCTGCATTTGCATTAATATCACAAAAACATAAAAAAGGCGCATCAATCCATATATTACTAACTTCATCTGTTACATTGGCGGCATGTGTATACCAAACTTTTAAATGCGCATCTGTTAAGAAAGCTACGTCATTAATAGTGATGTCTAATACTTGTCTTCCGGGCAATATATTCCCTCCGTTTTTATCTTGATATGGAGCGCTATTTCCACTTCCATTTATGATAGAAACTTTTCTTAGGTTTTCAGGGAATCCTGAAGTTGTTAAACCGTTAAGTCTATTAAAAAATAAGTCCTTAAAAGAATGAGCAGTTGGTAATACAATACTATTATCAAACTCTGCAATTTGCCCGCTTTGTAAATGTGCTTCCATGTGATCTGTTAACATCTGTCTAGCAGCAGGAGACTTAAGCATTCCATCTACAATTGGACGTAAAGATTCTACGCTAAAATCCCCAACCCAAGTATCTAATCCGTATGCGAGATAGTTGAATAAGTGTTGAAATCCAATAGGAACATTCGCCCCTAAATGTGGTGAGTCAAAAGAAATCCATAAGCGTGTATCATGATTTTGTGAAGGTTGACTTTCCATATAGTTTAAAGCATACCTTGAAATCAATCCGCCCATACTTGGGCCAATAATAACGTTTTCTTCGTTCCCTACTTTTTGACTATTTATGGTATTGATGAGTTCTACTAAAATCATTGCGTTACGTTCTATATAATCGGCACCGCCATCAACTAAAGTACTTCCTGCGGGATAATCATTTTCATCAATAATCATATCATTATTAGTATCCATTACTTGACTCAGTAATATTAATGAGTTATCAGCTAACCGTAGATATTGTGGTAAGTTTAAGATGATAATGTCAAAATCTTCTTCTGCTCTAATACGATCTGCTAAATTTTGTGTCATTCCATTGTTGTCAGTATACGTCAGTAAGTCGTAAACAGAATTAATATCACGTGTATCACTTGGATCAAAGCCATCAATAACAATAATAGGTTTGACTATGTCAGTATTGTTTGCGCCTAAAAAGACTTGGTATTCTCCCATACCCGCAAAACTTGTAGCACCAGAATAAATCGATAAATCAGGACTTATAGAGGCAGTAATTGATTGAGGATTCTCTTGATCTTCTGTTTGTGGACGACCGTGAATGATAATATGTGATGAGGTAATTTTCTCTTCACCAGAAGCCAGTCGTACTTTAAAAGTCAATTGTTTCTTTCCAGAAGTTGTATAGTTTATGGGAATTGGTAGATCAAAGTTCACTTGAGTGAAACCATCACCAGTATCAAAATCAATAAAAAATTGCGCAATGTTTGTTTCCGCATCAGCGTTAAATAATGAACGATCTACATAAAAAGAAGTTTGCAATCCATGTTTGTGAACGCTCAAAGGCGCAATGATCAATTCTTCTTTTTGAATAAAAATAGTTGTTACGGCATTTTGATGAACTTTATATGTATTGTCTTCTAGAATGATATCACCATTAACAGCAGCTTCTGGATTGATGATTTCATATTCAGCATAAATTCCTCCAATTTTTATGGTTTCATTATATGAAGTAACTCTCATGTTATTTTCAATAGAAAGAAAAGGAGTTGTTTTCCCAGCATGCGTTAATTCTTTTGAAGCTTGCAGTAAGCTATACATGCTATTGTATTCAGAATGATTTTTCAGAATAGAAAATGGAGCCGTTTCCAATACAAGTGTTTCGGTTTGTTTAGGAATAGAACTTAATTCGACATAATTCGTATTTATTTGCGCAAAAAGACATAGCGGAAATAGAAATAAAAATAATTTCAACTTCATGTGTTATAATTTAGGGGTTTTTTGAAAAAACATAGAAAATTAACATATTTATTGTTAAATATGAATTTTTAAACCCTTAAATGTTGAAAATTAATAAAATAGGTGAGAGGTTATAATAAAAAAAGCTGAAGAGTTACCTTCAGCTTTTCCACTAATATATTTATAATTCTTATCCTAAGAATGGATATCTGTAATCTATTGGTGTAACAAACGTTTCTTTAATTAAACGTGGAGAAACCCAACGAAGTAAGTTTTGTGCAGAACCAGCTTTGTCATTTGTTCCAGATGCTCTTGCACCTCCAAATGGTTGTTGTCCTACAACAGCTCCAGTTGGCTTGTCATTAATATAGAAGTTTCCAGCACAGTTTTCTAATGCTTTCGTAGCTTCATCAACTGCATAACGATCTCTAGAGAAAACTGCTCCTGTTAATGCATACTCAGAAGTTTCATCAACTAGCTTTAATGTTTCTGACCAATCAGCATCTTCATATACATAAACAGTCATAACAGGTCCAAATAACTCTGTTTCCATTGTTGTATACTTTGGATCTTTAGCAACAATTAGCGTTGGTTCAATAAAGTATCCTTTCGATTTATCATAATTTCCACCAGCAATAACTTCTGCGTTTGCATCAGCTTTCGCTTGATCAATATATTTTGCCAATTTGTCAAATGAACCTTCATGAATTACTGCTGTAATATAGTTTCCTAAATCAGCAGGTGAACCCATTTTGAAAGTGGCCATATCTTCTTTTACATAGTTTAGTACTTCATCAGCCATTGATTTTGGTAAATATGCTCTTGAAGCTGCACTACATTTTTGTCCTTGGAATTCAAAAGCGCCACGTGTAATTCCTGTAGCAACTTGTTTAGGATTTGCACTTGGATGTGCAATGATGAAATCTTTTCCACCAGTTTCCCCAACAATTTTTGGATAGGTTTTATAAGTATGAATGTTGTTTCCAATCTTTTTCCAAAGCTCTTTAAATACATGTGTAGAACCTGTAAAGTGAACTCCTGCAAAATCAGGACTTTCTAAAACTGTATCAGTAATCATTACTGGATCACCATAGACAACATTAATTACTCCATCTGGCACACCAGCTTCTTTGAAAATATCTACAATCACTTTTGCAGAGAAAATTTGACTATCACTTGGTTTCCAAACAACAGTATTCCCCATCATTGCAGCACTTGCTGGTAAATTAGCTGCAATTGCAGTAAAGTTAAATGGTGTAATAGCATATACAAAACCTTCTAATGGTCTGTATTCAACACGATTCCAAATACCTTCTGCTGAATCTGGTTGCTCTTCATAAATTTGAGACATAAATTCTACGTTAAAACGTAAAAAGTCAATCAACTCACAAGCAGCATCAATTTCTGCTTGTTGCACAGTTTTAGATTGTGCAATCATAGTAGCAGCATTAATTTTTGCTCTGTAAGGTCCAGCGATCAATTCAGCAGCTTTTAAAAAGATAGCTGCACGTTGTTCCCACGTTAATTGTGCCCACTTTTCTCTAGCTTCTAAAGCAGTTTCAATAGCCTGAGTTACATGCTTCTTTTCTGCTAAATGATACGTTCCTACAACATGTTTATGATCGTGTGGAGGTGTCATTGTTCTGGTGTTTCCAGTTTTTACTTCTTCACTACCAATGTACATAGGAACATCTACGTTTCCATTAAAATAAGTATCATATTGTGCAGTCACAGCAGCTCTTTCTGGTGTTCCTGGTGCATATGATTTTACAGTCTCATTTATAGCAGTCGGAACTTGAAAAAATCCTTTTCCCATAGGTGATATATTTAATTGTGTATTGATTAAAAATTTAGGTTGCAAAGATACAAAAAAAAGTACCGTAAAAAGCAGTTCATTTTTTGTTATAATTACCTTGTGTTGGTCGTTTTTTATTAAAAAACATACATTTGTATTATTACACCACAACTACAGAAAATTTTTGTAAGTTGTTCATCTAAAGTTAGACAAAGTTTTCTATGTGTACAGTAGGTTTTATTTATAAAGGAAATCAAGAGTTTATATTGACTTCAAATTTAGAAGAATCGCTAACACATGCTACAAATTTGCCTGCTACTTATGAAATGTTCAGAGCAAAAATGATTTATCTGAAAAAGTGTAATATCTTTAAATTTACTAGAAACTGTGCATGAGTAATACTGGTACTATATTAATATTAGCGTATCCTGATACTATTGTAAGAACTGCAGAAGAATGGTATTCGCCATTTCTTAGATTTATCGGAATCGGTAAGAAGAATTATATTCGTGCAGGACATGCGGCATTAGTGTTGATAGAAAAATCAACAGGAACTATTGATTATCATGATTATGGACGGTATGTTACTAAATTATCTTACGGACGTGTTCGGTCTAAAGAGCGAGATCGTGAGCTCGATTTCCCACTAAAAGCAATTGTACGCAATGGTAAAATTGTCAACTTAGACGAATTGTTGTTATTTCTTGGGAACAATCCGCATTTAACACATGGAGAAGGAAAAATGATTGCTTCGGTATGCGATCAAGTGGATTACACAAAAGCACGAAACTATATCGATTTTTGCCTAAGGCAAGGATCAACAACGTATGCGGCTTTTTTGAAAAATGCATCTAATTGTGCTCGATTTGTAACAGATACACTCATTGAATCTGTGACCAATCTGAAAGTAAAAAAACGATTGAAAAAATCAACATGGTTTACGCCAAGCACCGTTGAGAATGTAATATTGGCAAGCACAACAGAACAGGTATATGAAGTTGTTGACGATACTGTTAGCAAATTTACATCAACTTCTCGGAAAGAAACAGTGCGTTGTTTTTCTGATCGATTAAAAAATCATCAAGCAAATTTAGAAGGAACGCTAACTCCTAAATCAATTAGCAACATATCTGAAAATGCACAATGGTTGTCTGGAATAGGATCAGGAGTTTGGTTTGAAATAGAGAAACTTCCAGCGGTTACTTATTGTTATAGAATTCGAAGAATTTCTCCGAATGCTCACGTGGATGTTGATGGAATTTTTAAGGTTAGTGATCCAAGATTTGATCTTGAAAAACCGTATCAATTTATTCATGACTCTAACTGTTCTTACTGCAATATTCTGCAAGATGACACTATATATTACTTTAGTTTTCAAGAAGATTACAAGCTATCCATTGAATAGCTTAAATCGCTTGAATATGTTTTATAATGGCGGATTTATTTTTTTGTAATAATGTGTGCGATTGTATCTTGTGCCTGATGAAAAAAAGATGAACGATCCAAAAATATCATATGCGTAATGTAGTAGAAGATCTCCGTTTTCAGAGGTTCCGATACGCATTTTTTTACTTTCAACGCCACCAAAAAGTAACGGAACTCCTATAACTTTTACATGCTTATTCTTTAAGTGAATAAATCCGTTGGGTCTTAATTTCATTTTAATGGTTCTTTCAAAAAGAAATGTATTCTTGCGTTTAAACGTAAATGAAACTTTGTTTTTTGATACAATTTTTACTGCCATGGTAACATCAGCAGGATTTAACTCCAATCTAGTTCCTAAAATGTAATGGTCGGGATATTCAATGTCATTGTCAATTTCGTATACATCGCCACCTTTTGATACAAAAGATTCGAATGCTTCAAATTCGTAAATTCCTTCAATAGAATGAATATTGTTTTTCGTTAATTCAGATTGCTGATCTTTTGAAATTTTGTTTGAATACGAAGCGCAACTCGTGAGGCTAATCACTAATAATGCGAGAATTATTTTGTGTAATTTTTTCATGATGAAGTATGTATTCGTTTAAAATAAAATGTAGTATTATGATTTCTAGAATCAGACAAAATAATTAATGCGCCACCAGTAATGTGATGAATATTATGAATGACGAGATCGTTATTTTTGCTAATTCCAATTCTAGATTTATTGATTTGTATATTCCCGAAAATAAGCGGAACTCCCATGATTTCAGTTTTTCGATTTTTTAAATGAAGCATGCCATTTCTTCGAATTTTCATTCTTAAAATTGTCTCTTTAATTATTCTATCTTCATTACGATATGTGAATTTAATTTCTGTGTTGGATATAAGTTTAATATCCACAACAAGTTTTTTTACGATAATTGAATCAATATAAGATGTATTTGTAAAGCGGTTTATGGTAGTGCCTGTATTTGGTTTGTCGTATTGAATAATCTCTGGACCACTTCGCATTTTGAAATAGGAATCATAACATTCAATTTCGTAGGTTCCTTCAATATTTTGGACGTTCTCTTTAGTTAATTTTTTTGTTTGATCGCGAGTGATTTTATTCGAAAACGAAGCACAACTTGATAAACTTAAAATTCCGACAAGCGCTACAAGTATGTAGTGTGTGTGTTTCATGGTAACTGATGTTTTAATGTTTATTTCAAAAGTATTGCAATAATTACAAGATGAATCGTAGGAATAGCAATTGGGAATATTTATTTTTGTGAAAATCACAAATGAGATGCAAGATTTTTTTCTATCTAAAATAAAAGAAGTATTGCCTGAAAATACTTCCTTAATTGATACAGTTGCGGAAGTATTAGATATCAGTTATGATGCAGCACACAGACGTACAAGCTTAAAAAGCAAGCTATCTTTAGAAGAAGCTGTCAAACTATCACGTCATTTTAATATGTCTATAGATCAGCTGTATGCAATTGGTTTTCAGAATGTTGTTGCAGTTGAAAAAACACAAATCATCAAATCGCAAGAAGATTTAGAAGTTTATTTTAAAGCTTCTCATGATAACTTGAAGCAAATTTTGGCAATGAAAAATTCAGAAATCATCTATTCAGCCAAAGATTTGCCAATATTTTACACAGCTTCAGATAATGTGTTATCACGTTTCAAAATGTATGTTTGGTTGCAATTATTAAGTGAAGAAAATAATGGTATTGCTTTTGAAAATTTTGCACCTTCCGTTTCTTTAGTTGCGGCGGCTTCTCGCTTGGGCGAATTGTATGCAAATCTAAAAGTAACTGAGATTTGGGATATTACTACAATCAATAGTACGCTAAAACAAATTCATTTCTACTATAAATCAACATTGCTAACAGATGAAATGGCAATTACATTGTGTGATGATTTAAAAAAGTTGGTAGAAATGATAGAAGATAAAGTTGCCAATGATGAGCAATATCAATTGTTTTATAATGAATTGCTCTTAATGAATAATACGGTTTTGGTGAAAACGCCAATCATAAAAACCTTATTTGTTCCGTATACAATTCTATCTTATTACAAAACAAGTGATACGAAAACATTAACGCAAGTTGATCAGCATTTACAGCGACAAATGCGAAATTCAAAACTATTATCGAGTGCAGGAAAAAAGGAGCAACGTATTTTTTTTAGCAAAATGTATAAAAAAATTGATGCTTTAAAATACCTAATTGATGCAGAGAACGTGTTAGATTTTGAATGATTATTTGTGAGATTCTAAACTTATTTTTTCAATAGCAAAATTTAGTTGAGTATCCTTATAATTCAAAAAATCTTGATGGGTTTGGACAACTCTGAAATCTGGCTTAACTCCGTCTCCATATTTTTGATCTGCGAGCTGTTTTACATCTTGCGCTATATCAACGATTGAAAAAGTTAGATCTAATTTAGAGTTTGGTAACTGATATGTTACAGGAATATGTCCTGTGTGTCCATAATATCCGCCCAAAGTTTCTTCGCCAATAATTATTGCATTTCCATCACTTTTTAATAAGCTAGCAAATAATGAACCTGCGGAAGCCACGAACGGATCAATGAGCACTGTTATTTTCCCGTTGAAAGCATTTTTGTTAGGATTCCAAATGCTATTGAATGTAGTATTTTGATAATATTTAGAGTCTATAAAAATTGAATGTTCTTCTTTTAGTTCATCAGCTAATTCTTCAATATCGTCATATATATAATGTTCTTGATTTGGAACCTTTTGGAAGAGTGTAAAAGCAGTAGTGTTTTCTTTAAAACTTCTTTTTGTTAAATACGAATATAAAAGCAAATCGTTAGGATCATTTCCACCGCCATTTCCGCGAATATCTACAATTAAGTTTGGAATATTATTTGTTTTTAATTGTGTAAAAATTGAATCTAAAAAATGAGCATACTTTTTATGACCTTCAGATTTTGGTCCGCCAATTGCAAAAGTGGGAATTTCCAAAATCCCAGTATGTATGCTATCAATATATTTATAGGTGTAATTTTCATCCTTTAGTTCCTCATACTTTTTTGAAAATCGGTTTTTATAATTTTTGTAAAAATCTTTATACGTAATACTTTCTATTTTTAACTCTTGAATTTTATCTGAGTTTTTCACTTTGTACTTTAAATCGAAATTATTTTGCTTCCCTAATGCTAAATAAATATAGAATGGAAGCCAATCTGTTTCAATACTGGCATACTTTCCTGTTGTGTTGAAACCGTCTGTACTGACATATTTTGAGATAAGACTTGAAAATTGATTTCCAGAAATAGTATTCACTGAAATTAGTTCACTGCCAATAGGAATTCCTTTATAATCAAGATTTGTATAAAGCTTGTCATTAATATATTTTAATGGTATTGGGAAATATATTTTTTCCTTGCTTAAATTTTCATCTAAAGAATCAGGATACTTCAAACTATTATGGCAACTACCAGTATAATCGATTACGTTCCATAGAATGTTGTAAAATTCACGGTAAGATAATTTTTCGATAAGTAACTTTTTATTAGAAGTAAATACGCTATCAATTTCTGCTTTTGTATGATATTTATACAATCCAGCATTGGCATTTGTGTAAATAGAAGTCAGTAAATTATAATCTTCAAGCATTTCTTTTTGAGTAAGTAAACCTGATTGATTATTACCAGTTTCTTTATTTGCTGAGTTGCAAGAAACTAATAAGAGAACGATTGAAAGTAATTTTATATAATTCATCATGTGAAGCTTTGTGTGTACAAAATTGATACTAAAAAAGTACACATACAGTTAAGCCTTGGTTAAAGAAGAGTTAATGCTAATTGAGGTGAGTTGATTTGAAAAATGAAAGATTCGTAAAATTTTGTTTATCAGAATTTTATGAATTTTTTAAGTTAATGCAAGGTTAATGCTACCATTTTAAAAATGCAGCATAACAAAATTTAAAAAACGATCTATAAATATTAACTTAAGATTAGTTCAATGCAAAAGGTGCACTCAATTTAAACGTAGGAATCACAACTCTAAACTTTTTTGTCGTTGTGAAATTGACCATATTATAATGTCCGCGCATAGCTCCAATAGGAGAAGAAAGTAAACAGCCAGATTGATAGGTGTGCGATTCTCCAGGTTTTAAAACTGGTTTTTTCCCTATAACACCTTCGCCATCAACAATTTCAATGCTATTTAAAGCATCAAAAATTTGCCAATGTCTTGAGGTTAATTGGACAGAATCTTTACTTTGATTTTCGATCGTGATTTCGTAACCAAATGCGAAATGCATTTTGTAGTTTTTGTAGAAAGTGCCTTCAAAGCTAGTTTCTACTGAAATTTTTATACCTCTGGTTACTTGTTGAATCATTTGGTTAAAGGGTAATTACAAATAGTGATTTTAAAGCAATACACTCAAAAATACGAATTTTATAATCATTTTCTAAAAGCGAACTGAAATTTTAACGTATTTGTAAGATAAAAAAGGGTTTAATTCTTAATTACACTTGAATTTGTAGCTCCAATTCCAATAATACTATCATACACTTGTCCAAATTTTCTAAAGTATACAATGATCAAATAATCATTTTCTGTTTGAAAATAAGAACCACTAATTTTTGCATGCTCTATCTCATTCTTGCCATTTACGACAACATATTTATAATTGTAAAAACCTTGTTTGAGTAAAATTTCAGCTTCATACAAATCAGTCTCGGCATTGTAAAATAGTTGATTGTCTTCAGTCAATGCATAATTATTAAAACGTCCGTACACATAAATCTTACTATTTTCAAGCTTCATATAATTATTCAATGAAAAATGCATCATTACATAGTCAGCTTCAATAGAAGGATCTTCACCTTGAATTGTATTTATTAAAAAATTACCATTTACATCAGGATTAAAAGTGTATGGTTGACCTGCGCGAGTTCCATTTGTATGGAGATAATTGTGGTATACATCACGTAATTCAATTCGAGCAATATTAATATTTCCACCTCTAATTTCTTTATTGTCAAAATTGAAGAATTCGTTTCCTCCACGAAAACTCGTTTCCGTATTGTAACGATACATTAATTTTTTGCCTAATGTATATTGTGGTTTTACATTCATAATAGCTCTGTTCCATTGATAATTCTGTAAAATCGCTACTTTTACTTCGCGTTCAGGGTTTCGTAAAAATAGATTAGGAGAATTGATTTCAAACTGAATCAATTGGTCTTTTTCAATAGTGCTGAGGTTGCGTGTACGATGCACAGCTGCGCTAACATTTACATCGTTTTGATACACAATAAATTTTCTGGAAAACATCAATTCGTCATCATCATTGTAAATAGAAAGCATATAATTTCCGTTCAATAAAAGGGTCGTGAACCTATTTGGAATTGTTAATCTGTAATTTGAAAATAATTGTAATGTATTGAATGAATTTTCATAATTAATGATACGTTGATTGTCAAAACCTCGCATGTACTGAGCTTTAGAAAGGTTTGAAGGTGTCCAATCGTAATTACAATGTACTATTTTATAATAATAATCTGCTTCATCTCCATTAACATCATCAAACGTAATATTAAAAGGATCGCCTAATTTTAAGACAGGAAATTGATCGCCATTATTTGATCCTGATAGGATAATACTTTTAATGAAATTTGGAGGAGCAACTTCTTTCAAAGGTTCAACTTGAGCATTCATTAAAAAAGAAGGGCTCACAATAAAAACAAAAATGTAAAAAATACGAAGCATCATTGATTTTGAGTTTTTACAAAGATATGCAAATTGTATGCCTAAACGAGATTCAATAGATATTGGTATGAAAAGCTGGAATGAATATCCTAATTTAGAATAGATATAAATAAATTTTATAGTTTAGTACTTGTTTTTAGATGAGTTTAGAAATGCTTAAATTTGCATGTTTTTTAGAAAAAAATCCATAACTATGTCAAAAGACATTCGCATAAAAAAAGGCTTAGATATTAAGCTTGTAGGCGAAGCAGAAACTACTACGATTGCAGCGAAAGCGAGTAGTGTTTATGTAATAAAGCCAGAAGATTTTCACGGAATCATCCCTAAGTTGTTAGTGAAAGTTGGTCATAAAATTAAAGCCGGTGAGGCACTATTTCATTCCAAATCAGACGAAGCATTACTTTTTCCTTCTCCCGTAAGCGGAGAAATTGCAGAAATCGTTCGAGGCGCAAAGCGAAAAATTTTAGAAATTAAAATTTCAGCAGCAGCAACTCAAGAACATCACGATTTTGGCAAAAAAGATGCTGCAAAAATGTCTGGCGAAGAAGTGAAAACGTTTTTACTAGCTGCAGGTTGTTGGCCATTTATCAAACAACGTCCATATGATGTTATTGCAGATCCAAGTAAATCGCCAAAAGCAATTTTTGTTTCAGGACACAATAGTGCTCCGTTAGCTCCAAATTACGATTACGTATTAGCTGGAAAAGAAGCAGAATTACAAGCGGCATTGACAGCATTAACAAAACTGACAGAAGGAAATGTTCATGTAGCAACTAAAAAAGGAGGAAATTCTCCATTAGCAAATGTTGCAGGAACACAATCACACACGGTTTCAGGACCGCATCCTTCAGGAAACGTAGGTACGCACATCAATAAAATTGATCCTGTAAACAAAGGAGAAGTTGTTTGGACGGTTTCAGCTTCAGATCTAGTAATCATTGGAGAAGCATTACTTACAGGTAAATTCAACGCAACACGAACAATTGCTATTACAGGTTCTCAAATTACAAATCCAAAGTATGTAACAGCAATTGCTGGTTCAAGCATAAAGGATTTAATTGATGGGAATATTAATACGGACAATACGCGAATCATTAGCGGAAACGTATTGAATGGTAAGCAACAAGTAGCAGAAGGTTCTTTAGGATATTATGACAATCAAGTCACTGCAATTCCAGAAGGAGACGATTATGAATTTTTCGGATGGAATAAGCCAATCTTCAATAAAGTAAGTGTGTCTAGAGCATTTACATTTTCTTGGTTAAAACCAAATAAGAAATACGATTTAAATACAAATACAAACGGTGAGCATCGTGCATTCGTTACAACAGGAACGTACGAAGAAGTATTCCCATTAGATATTTATCCAATGCAAATACTAAAAGCTTGTATGTATAAAGATTTAGATGAAATGGAAGCTTTAGGTATGTACGAAGTTGCGCCAGAAGATTTTGCATTGACAGAATTTGTGTGTGTATCAAAACAGCCACATCAAAAAATCATAAGAGAAGGTTTAGACTTAATGCTTAAAGAAATAGGATAACCATGAGCTTAAAAAATAAATTACATAATTTCAGACAAAAGAATAAAGACAAAAAATGGTTGCCAGCATTTAGTGCATTGCATACGTTTTTATTCTTACCTAACGAAACTACGCATAACGGAACGCACATTAAAGTAGCGGACGATTTAAAGCGTACAATGAATACGGTAATCATGGCAATGGTTCCGTGTTTAATATTTGGAATATTCAATGCAGGTTACCAGCATTTTAATGCTTTAGGAACTCCAGTAGACTTCTTATCGTGGGATGCAGCTTGGATAGGAATTGTAAAAATATTACCACTTATCTTAGTATCTTATGGAGTTGGTTTGGCAATTGAAGTTTTATTTGCTGTAATCAAAAAGCATGAAGTAGAAGAAGGATACTTAGTAACAGGAATGTTAGTTCCGTTAATTGTACCAATTGATACACCGCTTTGGATGCTTGCAGTAGCAGTTGCTTTTGGAGTTGTTATTGGAAAAGAAGTTTTTGGAGGAACAGGAATGAACATCTTGAATCCAGCATTAACAATACGTGCCTTTTTATTCTTTGCATATCCAACATGGATGTCTGGAGATAAAGTTTGGATTCATGGAGCTGTTGAGAGAGATCAAATGATTGCTGCAGGACAAAATATAGATGCGATATCAGGAGAAACTGTTTTAGGTGCATTAGCACAAGGAAAAGAAATGGCATATAGTGTATCTGACATGTTCTTTGGGTTTATTCCAGGTTCGGTAGGAGAAACATCAACATTGCTAATTTTACTAGGAGGATTATTCTTAATTTTTGCCAAAATCGGAAGTTGGAGAATTATGCTGTCAGCTGTAATTGGAGCCTTAGTAATGGGATTAATATTTAATGGTGTAGCCGCTTCAGAATTAATTGGAGAATCAAGTAAGTTCTATGCATTAATGAATACTGAATTCTGGCATCATCTACTTATTGGAGGATTTGCTTTTGGAGTTGTATTCATGGCAACTGATCCGGTAACCGCATCACAAACTAATAAAGGAAAATGGATTTACGGATTTTTAATTGGTTTCTTATCAATTATGATTCGTGTATTCAACCCTGCATATCCAGAAGGAGTAATGTTAGCAATATTGTTAATGAATGTATTTGCTCCAACAATTGACCATTATGTGGTTCAAGGAAATGTAAAGAAAAGAATGAAACGTCTAAAAGTAAAAACAGCTTAACGATGGAAAAGAGAACAGATAAAAACTCATATACCGTAATATTTGCCATTGGAATGGTATTGGTTGTCGGAATTTTACTTTCTGGAATTTTTGTAGCTACAAAAGAAAAGATTGATGAAAATAAGCGTTTAGAAAAGCAGCAGAATATTTTGTATGCAATGGGCGTAAATAATAATGAAGGAACAAGTGCTACATTTGTTTCTACAGATGAAGCACCTAAGTTGTTTAGTCAATACATTAAGCAGCAGCTTGTAATTGAAAATGGAAATGTAGCTGAAGATACTACAGCGTATCTTATAGATGTAAAAAAAGAACAAGCGAAAGCTAAAGCTGGAAAAACAAGAAGGCTACCATTATTCGTTGGAGAGAAAGATGGGAAAACATTTTATATCGCACCAATTAGAGGGAAAGGACTTTGGGATGCAATTTGGGGATATGTTTCTTTAGATGAAAACATGATTGTACAAGGAGCGTATTTTGATCACAAAGGAGAAACACCAGGTTTAGGAGCAAATATTAAACAACGTTTCTTTATGGATGATTTTATTGGAGAGCATTTGTTAAATGAAAATGGAAACTTCAAAGGAATCGTTGTGGCTAAAGGAAATGCAGATCCTAAAAACGTGGACAAAACAGATAACGAAGTTGATGCTATTGCAGGAGCAACAATTACAGGTGATGGAGTTACAGCGATGATCAGAATAGATTTGAAGTTGTACTTACCATATTTTCAAAACTTAAAAAACAACAAATAAGTCATGGGAAAAGATAGTAAATTAATATTAGACCCATTAGCAGACAATAACCCAATTACAATTCAAGTATTAGGTATTTGTTCAGCATTGGCAATTACAGCAGAACTAGAAGCTTCTATTGTAATGTCTATATCTGTATTGTTTGTATTGGCAATAGGAAACGTGATAATCTCATTAATGAGAAATATTATTCCTTCAAAAATTAGAATTATTGTACAACTAATCGTTGTTGCAACACTTGTAATTATTGTGGATTTAGTGCTTAAGGCTTTTGCTTATGAGCTAAGTAAAACACTTTCTGTATTTGTTGGATTAATTATTACAAACTGTATCATTATGGGGCGTTTTGAAGCATTTGCTTTGGGTAATGGTCCATGGAGAGCATTCTTAGACGGAATTGGAAATTCATTAGGATATGCAGTTATCTTAATTATAGTAGGTTTCTTTAGAGAGTTATTAGGCTCTGGAACGTTATTAGGATATCCTGTATTAGGAAATCCAATTCCAGGTGAACTTTCAGGATTATACGCTTATGGATATGAAAATAACGGTTTCATGTTGTTATCGCCAATGGCATTAATCGTAGTAGGGATTATCATTTGGATACAACGTACAAGAAACAAAGCTTTAATAGAAGACTAAAAAAATAGTAGTGAGATGTTAGTTGTGAGAATTGAGAGTTCTCAATACTAATTACTCAAAACTCAATACTAAAAACATATGGAACATATAGAATTATTTTTCAAATCAATATTCATAGATAACATGGTATTCGCAACGTTCTTAGGAATGTGTTCGTACCTAGCCGTATCTAAAAAAGTAACCACAGCCGTTGGACTTGGAGCCGCAGTTATATTTGTACTTGCGATTACAGTTCCGTTAAACTGGTTATTAGATCAATATATCTTACAGCCTGGAGCCTTATCTTGGTTAGGAGAAGAATATGCAAGTTATGATCTTAGTTTCTTATCATTTATCATGTTTATTGCAACCATTGCAACTATGGTACAATTGGTAGAAATTATTGTAGAGAAGTTTTCTCCGTCATTATACAACTCACTGGGTATCTTTTTACCATTAATTGCCGTAAACTGTGCAATCTTAGGAGGATCATTATTTATGCAATCAAGAGAAATTGCAACCTTAGGTTTGGCAACTACATACGGAATTGGTTCAGGAATCGGATGGTTCTTAGCAATTTTAGCAATTGCAGCTATTCGTGAAAAAATTAGATACTCTAACGTGCCACCAGCATTAAGAGGTTTAGGAATTACATTTATCATTACTGGTTTAATGGCAATTGGATTTATGAGCTTTGGAGGAATGTTAACAGGTGGAGATGAAGAAGAAGGAGACAAGAAAGAAAAAACAGCTCAGATTGAAACTGTAAACGATAACAGTACTACAAGGGAAATCGCTAACAATACAAAAGTAATTGAGTAACATTATGATAATATTAGCAGTAAATCCATTAGGAACAGTAGTAGCAACCGTAGCAGCCTTTTTACTAATCACTTTAGTATTGGTTTCTCTATTGCTATTTGTAAAGCAAAAATTATCGCCGTCAGGACCTGTAAAAATTACAATTAATGGTGAGCGTGAAATAGAAGTAGCTTCAGGAAGTACACTTTTAACTACTTTAGGAGGAGAAAAAATATTTTTACCATCTGCTTGTGGTGGTGGTGGAACATGTATTCAATGTGAATGTCATGTAAATTCTGGTGGTGGAGAAGCATTGCCAACAGAAGTTCCTCATTTCTCAAGAAAAGAATTAAAACATGGAGCACGTTTAGCTTGTCAGGTAAAAGTAAAGCAAGACATGAACATTACAATTCCAGAAGAAATATTTGGAATTAAAAAATGGGAAGCTACAGTTGTGCGTAACTATAATGTTGCCTCTTTTATTAAGGAATTTGTAGTGGAAATCCCAGAAGATATGGGTTATAAAGCAGGTGGATATATTCAAATTGAAATTCCGCAATGCGAAATAAAATATAGTGATATGGATATCACTGCGCATCCTGAAGAACATGAAACTCCAGACAAATTCCAAAAAGAATGGGATAAATTTGGTTTATGGCCTTTAGTGATGAAAAACAATGAAACGGTAGAACGTGCATACTCAATGGCTTCTTTCCCAGCGGAAGGACGTGAAATTATGCTAAACGTTCGTATTGCAACACCACCATGGGACAGAGCTAAAAATGCTTGGATGGAAGTAAATCCAGGAGTAGCATCATCTTATATATTCGCACAAAAACCAGGAGACAAAGTAATAATTTCAGGACCTTACGGTGAATTCTTCATCAATGAATCTGAATCTGAAATGTTATATGTTGGTGGTGGAGCAGGTATGGCGCCAATGCGTTCACACTTGTATCACTTATTCAAAACATTAAGAACAGGTCGTCAAGTTACATATTGGTACGGAGGACGTTCTAAACGTGAATTATTCTACTTAGATCATTTCTATGAGTTAGAAAAAGAATTTCCAAACTTTAAGTTCTACTTAGCATTATCTGAGCCATTAGAAGAAGATAATTGGAAAGTGAAAAAAGATATCAATGACGAAGGTGATGGTTTCGTAGGATTTGTGCACAATTGTGTAATTGATAACTACTTAAATCACCATGAATCACCAGAAGATATAGAATTATATTTTTGTGGTCCACCATTAATGAACCAAGCTGTTCAAAAAATGGGAGAAGACTTCGGAATTCCAGATGAACATATCAGGTTTGATGACTTTGGAGGATAGAAATAACTATTCAAAATATACTAAAAAAGATCGTTTACTCAGTAAACGATCTTTTTTTTGTCAGAAATTCTGTTAAGATGGTAGAAAATGCTAGTTAAAAAGAATAATCTAGTTATATTTAATTATTAAATATTCAACCAATATAATGACGCATAAAATACTATTACTAATTTGTTGTTTAACCATAGGAATCACCTTCGCCCAAAAAAAAGCAATTACGCATGATGACTATGATTTATGGAAAAAAATAAATAATACAAAGGTTTCAAATACTGGAAAGTTGATTGTTACTAGTATTGGGACAGCAACTACTAGAGGAGATGGATATCTTCAAATTTATAATACGGAAACACAAAAAAAAGTAAATTATTTCAATGGTGTTTCAAGTGCTATATCGCAAGATGAAAATTTTGTAGTTTTTAAAAAATCAGCTGATTATGCTAAAAAAAGAGCTGAAAAAAAAGATAAAACCAAAGATAAAGATAAAGCAAAAGATGTTCTGTACATTTATGATGCTACTAATAACACATTGCACGATTCTATACATAGAGTAAAAAAATACCGTTTACCAAAAAAGAATAGTGACTATATTGTTATCGAAAAATTCAAAAATAAAAAGGATTCTATAAAAGGAGATAGTTTACCTGCTTGGAAAAATAATTATGTTCTTATATATCACTTAAAAACTAAGCGTCAAGATACTATTTTTGATATAAAAGATTTTGTCATACCCGAACAAGGAACAACTTTTTATTACACTACAAAAAATAAAAAGAATGCTAAAAAAGCACACGGAGTCTATGTGTATAACGTTGCTGCTCAAACTCGAAAGACTATAGATACTTCATTATACAATTACACAAAACTTAGCGTAAATAAACAAGGAAATCAACTCACATATGTTGCTGAAAGAGATTCTGCAAAAACAGATTCAGTTCCATTGAAGTTGTTTGTGTACAAAGAAAATACGCTACTTCCGTTAGTTGAAAATGAAGAATTACGCTTAGGAAAAAACCAAACATTAAGCGGGAAAAGTGGTCCTTATTTCTCAGAAAATGGGAAGAGATTATATTTTTATTCAAAAATAAAAAGTAAACACAAAAAAGATACAACACTCATTGATGATGAAATTCCGCAAGTAGATGTTTGGAATTGGCAAGATAAAATAACACAGCCACGACAAAAAGTACTAGCAAAAAATTTAGAAGAAGATGTACGACTTTACTATTTTGATCTAAAAGATAGAAGGTATGTGCAACTCCAAGATGATATCATAGATCAAGTGTATGTCTACGATAAATACACTAGTAAATATGCGTTTGGAATTGATGAAACACCATATCAAATAGAAACTTGGTCATTGCCTTGGAAAAGTGATTACTATGTAATTGATTTAGAAACTGGTAGGAAGCGTTTGTTGCTCGAGAAAACGATTACAAGAGTTGATATGTCGATTGACGGAAAGTATGGTGTGTACTTTGATTATGATCTTAAAGATTGGATGTCTATAAATTTAGAAACTTTTCAAAAACATAATCTAACCAAAGACATTAATGTTGCACTTGATGATGAAGATCATGATCAACCTACAGTGGCTGACCCATACTTTTCTGGTGGTTTGGATAATGAAGGAAATATATTATTTAATGATAAATATGACATCTGGAAAGTTTCTGTAGATGGGAAAACTAAACCCGAAAATATTACAAAAATTGGTAGAAAGAATAAAATTGTATTCAGAACAAGAAGGTTTAATAGAGAAAATGCTTGGCTTGCTGGATATGTTGATAACAAGTTATTCTTGGCTGCTTTTGATGAAAAGCTAAAAGCTAATGGTATTTATTTATTAGATAATGGGAAACTGATTGAAAAAATAAAGCCAGCTGCAAATACAATGTTAAGTTTCATAAAAGCGGAATCAAAGAATGTTGTTGTATTTAGAAAAGCTAGCTTTACAGAATTTGGAGATTTGCATATAACTACAGATAATTTTGATACACATAAAAGAATCACAGATGTAAATCCACATCAAAAAGACTTCAAATGGGGAACTTCTGAACTTGTTTCTTGGAAAGCATTTGATGGTGTAAAACTTGAAGGTGTTGTATACAAACCAGAAGATTTTGATCCTTCAAAAAAGTATCCAATGATCGTATATTTTTACGAAAGAAGCTCAGGCGCAATGAATAAATACAGAGCTCCTCAGCCAAGCGCATCTATTGTAAATCCATCATATCTTACAAGTAACGACTATATCATGTTTGTTCCAGACATTGTTTACAAAACAGGACAACCAGGGAAAGATGCTTATAACTGTGTAATTTCTGGAGTAGAAGCTATGGAAAAGAAAGGATATGTAGACAGTAATCGTATGGCATTGCAAGGACAAAGCTGGGGCGGATATCAAGTAGCATATCTAATAACAAAAACAAATAAATTCAAAGCCGCAATGGCTGGAGCTCCGGTAAGTAATATGACTTCCGCATACGGAGGAATTCGTTGGTCTTCAGGACTTAGTCGTATGTTTCAGTATGAAAAAACGCAAAGTCGTATCGGTAAAACATTATGGGAAGGATTTGATCAATACGTAGAAAGTTCTCCTTTATTTAGCTTGCCTAATGTGCAAACGCCGCTACTAATAATGCATAATGATAATGATGGCGCTGTTCCATATTATCAAGGAATTGAATTATTTATGGGAATGCGTAGACTGCAAAAACCTGCTTGGTTATTAGTATACAATAAGGAAAGTCATAATCTTCGAAAAATGAAAAATAAGCAAGACCTTTCTATTAGAATGATGCAGTTTTTTGATCATTACTTAAAAGATGCGCGAGCACCTTTATGGATGACAAAAGGAGTGCCGCGTTCGCAAAAAGGTATTAACTTTGGATATGACTTAGAGGAAGGAAAACCGTAAAACATACTTTTTTTGTGTTAAAAATGACTTCAAGAAAGTTTTAATAATAACCTCTTACTATATAAAACGATACGAATGTATTTATGTGATTAAATTACATAAAATTCGGAATATAGTTTAGTAGCAATTACCTTTGTGTAAATAGTAATATTTTGTAATATAAATACTTAAAAGTGCACTTGTTCGATGAAAAATGTATTTTATCGATATTCATTAAAAAGTGAACCTAAAATATAAAATGCACTATTGTAACCAATACTTTCGCTCATGTTAGTATGGTATTCATGTACACTATGGAAAAGCTAACAAAACAAGAATTGCATAATCTTGCGATGAATATCGTAGGAAAAGAATTGGAAACAAGAGGATACGAATTCTTAGCGGTAAATAGCAAACTCAATAAGCATCCGCAATTTGTTTGTATTGACAAAAACAATAAAAAGAAATTTGTACTTGTAAAAGCTGTTACATATCCAGAAGATCCAAAAGAATATGACGCTATTTGGATGGAAACATTTAAACAACATGTCGAAAAGTTTGAAGCCGAATTGTTCTTTGCTGGCGTTGGACTTGGTAACGCAGACAATCCTTTAGAAGATGTAATCAAAAATCAACCATACATATTAGATTATGATGGTTTAATACAAATAACATAACAAATGAAGGCAATTACATTACCCCTATACATGTGTATAGCTTTTTTAGTAACATCCTGTGCAAAACCAGAAGGTGTTATGATGCGTACAAATCAAGGTTTCGCCTTAGGAACAACGTATGCGATTCAATATGAAATTTTAAATGGAAATGATGATTATCAAAATGAAATAGAAAATGTATTTCATGAGGTAAATCAATCAATTTCTGCATACTTACCAACTTCCGATATTTCACGTATCAATCGAGGGGAAAAAGATGTAATTACTGATGATTACTTCAAAATGGTATATAACTTTTCAAGAGAAGTTTATGAAAAAACTGATGGCTTCTTTGATCCTAGTGTAGGAGCATTAGTGAATGCATGGGGATTTGGTCCAGAAAAACCAATTAACAACCTTAATCAACGACAAGTAGATAGTATTATGACATTTACAGGTTTTGATAAAGTAAGTGTTACAAATGATGGAAAAGTAATAAAAGAACATCCATCAATTACATTTGATTTCAATGCACTAGGAAAAGGATATGCTATTGATTTAATTGGAAAAATGTTTGATGAAAAAGGTGTTAAAAACTATATCATTGAAGTTGGTGGAGAAATCTTAACAAAAGGGAAAAACACCAAGAAAGTTAAGAAATGGACAGTTGCTATAGATAGTCCTGTTCAAGACAGCGATGAACGTCAATATATAGAATTAATAACATTGGAAAACAGTGCAATGGCAACTTCTGGTAATTACAGAAAATTTAGAGTTGATCCAGAAACTGGAGATCATTACGTACATATCCTAAATGCAAAAACGGGATATCCAATGAAAAATAACGTTTTAAGTGTTTCTGTTATTGCAGAAAGCTGTATGAAAGCGGATGCATATGCAACTGCATTTATGGTAATGCCATATGAAAATACAAAAGAATTATTAAGTAAACTTCCTGAAGTTGATGCATACATAGTAAGTAGAGATCAGTATGGAAATATTCAAAAATATATTACAAAAGGATTTCAAGACCTAATCATTAAAGAGTAGTTTGCTAAGCAAATAAACATTTTAAATTTTATAAAGTAACAGCCTTTGGTTTTCTAAAAACTGAAGGCTGTTTTTTAGTTATACGGAATCACTTTTTCATTAAATATAACTACTTCACATAGTCAGAAGTTACTTTTAACAGTTCATTTGATGTATTCAGAAGGTAAAATAGAAGTTTCGTAAATAAAAACAGGAAATTTGTATGTTATAATTACAGCATATGAACTATAAATCCTTAGTATACATTATTATATGTTTTGTTCAGTTAGGATTTTCTCAACAAAAGGAAATAGATAGTTTAGAAAATGTATTTTCTAAACTAGAAAACGATTCGCTCAGATTAGTTAAATCTGATAAACTGATGAGTTACTATAGAAATAGTAATCCTGAATTACATTACTATATAATAAATAGGGCATTAAACTTAAATGCAAGCGAGCAAAAAAATAGTATAAAGCAAAAAGCAATAGCAACAAGAGAACTTGGAGTTTATTATCGTAAAAAAGGACAATTAGATTCTGCAATTGTACAATACGACAATGCTATAAAAATGTTTCAACAAATTAAAGATTCATCAGGAATTATAGCCGCTAAAATGTCGAAAGCAAATGTGTTAAAAGCACAAGGGAATTTTTCAGAATCAATTAGTATTTTTAATGATGTACTTGGTTTCTATGAACGTCAAGGAATGAAAACAAAGTATAATTTGTTAGCAGTCAAAATAAATTTAAGCGGAGTTTATACAGCAATGAAAGATTGGGGAAATGCTGCAAAATATCTTGAGGAAGTATACAACGATTCGCTAGCTAAGACAAAGAAAAGAATGTTAGGAGCTGTCTGTATAAATCTTGTCGGAATTAAAACAAAACAAAACCTATTAGAAGAAGCTTTGAAATATGCCAAAGAAGCTTTAAAGCTAATGGAAAAGCCACGAAGCATGGCAAATTTATATACGAACATAGGCGCGATATATGAAAAAAAGAAAAATCATGAATTGGCAGATGTCTACTTTAAAAAAGCGCTTGAAAATTATACTACTTTAAAAAGTGAACATGGAATTCAGAAGAGTTATAACAATATTGGAAACAATTTAACGAAGTTGAAAAAATATAAAGAAGCAGAATACTTTTTGTTAAAGTCGAATGCATTGCTTGAAAATGGGAATAATATAAACTCTTTGTGGTATAATTATGAAATGCTTTCAGCGCTTTATGAAGATAAAGGCGACTATAAAAAATCATTAGATTTTGCTAAAAAGCAAGCAAGGATTAAAGATTCAATACTAAATATAGAGAAACAAAAAGAAATTGCAAACTATGAAGCCTTATATAAAACTGAAAAAATTGAAAAGGAAAAAGGCATTGCGGAACAAACAGCAAAGATTGCAACTTTAGAAAATCAAAAAAATAGAAATCGGTTTATTGGAGCATTAGTATTGGCAGCTTTTATAATATTATTATCAATATTTTACCTCAGTAAAACGAAAGCGAAAAAAAATACCGAGCTTATATTGATAAAGCTTGAAGAAACAAAAAAGCGACTTGACATAGAAAAGAAATACCGAGATTCTGAGCTAAAAGCATTAAAAGCACAGATGAATCCACATTTTATATTCAATGCATTAAACTCTATTCAAGCGTACATTATTCTCAACAAGAAAAACTTAGCAAGTGATTACTTGGGTAAATTTGCCGATTTAATTAGAACATACTTAAATCATAGTAGTAAAGGGTTGATTCCTGTAGAAGAAGAATTAAAGTGCTTAGAAATGTACTTAGAATTAGAAGAGTTAAGGTTTGAGGAAAAAATAGCGTATTCAATTGATGTTACTGACGATATAAATATAAGTACTGCATTAATTCCAACAATGTTAATTCAACCATATATTGAAAATGCATTAAAACACGGATTATTACATAAAACAAATAATCGAAAATTGACAGTATCATTATCAAAAGCTATTGAAGAAGATAATATTATATGTGTAGTTGAAGATAATGGTATTGGAAGAAAAAAAGCATTAGAAATAAAAGCCATGAATAATAGAATGCATCAATCGTTTGGAACGAAAGTAACCCAAGAAAGATTAGATTTGTTGAACTATGGAAAGGAAAATTTAATAGGTGTTCAGATAGAGGATTTATATGAAAATGAAGTGCCAAAAGGGACAAAAGTAACCATCAGTATACCACTTGCGAAAAGTGATCCTTCTGTATATTCATTACTTTAGAAGCTCTAAAAGATCATTATTACTTAATTTTTTGATACTTAGAAGTTAATACAAGCGTTCTACAAAAGTTTTTTAAAACATGATTTTTAAAATTGTAATTTTGATAGCCCTAATTTAAAGAAGTGAAAAAATATATACTTAACATATTTGTGCTGTTATTTGCGATTTTTCTAAATGCGCAAGATCCAGTATACATGCAATTCTCAGAAAAAGACGGATTGCCTGATATTGAGTTTTATAATATGATGGAAGACAGTAAAGGCTTTATTTGGTTGGCAGCTGATAAAGGATTCTATCGATATGACGGAAAAGAATTTAAACACTACACAAATACAGAAAAAAGAGGACTTTCCGTTTTTGATCCAATAGAAGATAGTAAAGGAAGAATTTGGTGCTCCAATATCTCAGGACAATTTTTCTATGTAGAAAACGATCAGTTAATAACATTTTTTGATTTAGGGAAGCTCGAAAATGGTCAATTAGGACATTTCATAGTAACGGAAACACATCTGTTAATATTTGGATCGCGAAAACTGTATAAAGTTTCATTAGAAACAAAGGAAGTAGAACTAAAATTAGTTGATAATAGCAATGATTTAGAAATAAGCGCGTTAGGTGTTCCTTGTGAATATGAGAACAATATATATCTTACAATAGGAAAAGATATTGTGCTGTTGGATGAAAATCAAGAAATCAAAACAAGAATTCCATTATATGGAAAAAATAGTCCTTATAAATACATAGACGGAAAAGCTAGAGTTGTTAGTATTAAAGATCAATTATATGTTCTCTTTAGATCTTATGAATTAAACTATTTAATATATTTTGATATTAATACAGGAAAAATAAAAGAAATAACGCTGCCAGAAGGTATTAAGTCAAATCATATTGTAACAATTCTATCTAATAAAAATGCTGTTTTATTTAGTACTGATGAAGGCATTTGGAGTTATACATTTGAAGACGAAAAATTTACATATCAGACTAGATATTTTAAAAAAGAATATGTTTCTAAAATTGTCATAGATAGAAATAAAAACTACTGGATGTCAACGCTTCGAAATGGTGTTTTTGTAGTGCCAAATATTAATATTAAACAATATGATTTTCCAGCAGAAATAGCACATGTTACCTGTATAGAGAAAATAAATGATCACACATTTTTCTTTGGAACGACTGATGGTAAAGCTGGGTTATATAACATAAAAAATCAAAAAATAGACTTTATAAAACTTGAAACAAGCACTAAAATTACTAGTGCATTATACAATAAGTATAAGAAGGAACTGTATATAAGTCAGCACAATAGAAGCTATGTTTTTAACCTAGAAACAAACGAGTTAGTTACTAGTAGTAAGTTTGTTAATAGATGGAGCATGTCTCTCATAGATGCAAATACTTTTTTCCATACAAGTTATGCAGGTGCAGTAATTGTTAGTAATAAAAAAGACCTTAAATATTTTTATACGGAAAAAGATCATTCTTCAAATGTGAAAAGAGCATACACGGGATATCACGACAGTATTACTAAAAAAAATTACATATCCTATGTTGATGATTTTACAGTATATGACAAGGATCTTAAGGCAAAAGCTATAAAGAATGGTGATAAATCCATATTTGCAATACATAGCACGCAAACTGTTGATGGCACTATTTGGGTTTCTACATTCAAAAATGGAATCTATGGAATAAAGAATGATAGTGTTGTGAAAAATTACACAACAGCAAATGGACTCGCCTCTAATCAAACACAGCAAATCAAAGGTGACGGAAATAACTTATGGATCGTTACCGATAAAGGAATTCAATTATTAGATACAAAGGAAGAAACGTTTGAAACACTATCTAAAAATGGAGGAATTTTAACCTATCTAATTACGGGAATTGAGATATTTAATGACATCGTTGTTTTTTCTTCAAACAAAGGTGTTTTTAGTGTAGATAAAAAAAGTGTATTTAAAGTTGGGGCTAAGCCTGAGTTATACTTCACAGATGTTCAAATTAATGAAAAAGATACACTACTTCAGCAAAAATATAATTTGCCATACGATCAAAACGCTATCAAAATAAACTTCAATTCTAATGGATTTGCGTCAAAAGAAAATATAAAATATCAAAGTCGTTTAGTTGGATTCAATGACAATTGGATTCCAGTAGGTCTAGGAGTAGACTTTGTAAAATACAATAGTTTGCCAGTTGGAAATTATACATTTCAAGTAAAAGCAATATCTACCATGTCAAAAAAGGAATCAGAAATTTTGACATTAAAACTCGCAATTGAAAGTCCATTCTGGAAAAAAGCATGGTTCATTATTAGTGTAGTCTTTGCTATTCTATTATTGATTATTCTGTATTACAAAAGCATTCTAATAAAACGTGAAAAACAAAAAAATAAAGAATTAGAAAAACTAGCACAAGAGCGTGAATTAGTATTTCTAAAACTTGAAAACTTACGTTCACAAATGAATCCGCATTTTATATTTAATGCGCTAAACTCAATTCAGGAATATATCATACTAAACAAAAAAAATCTCGCAAGTGATTATTTAGGGAAATTTGCCGATTTAATTCGCACCTATCTAAATCACAGTAACAAAGGAGCGATTTCAGTACAAGATGAAATAGATTGTTTGGAAATGTATTTGGAGTTAGAACAATTACGTTTTGAGGATAAATTAAACTATTTCATTCACGTTCGTAATATAGATTCTGATATCTGCATGATTCCAACAATGTTAATTCAACCCTATGTTGAAAATGCACTAAAACACGGATTACTTCATAAAAAAAATAACCGCATACTTACAATTGAATTAAAACCTTCTGAAGAAAAAGGAATGATCATTTGTACGATAGAAGATAATGGTATTGGAAGGGAAAAAGCACTTGAAATAAAAGCGAGAAAAGATACATCATACGAATCACTAGGTACGCAAGTGACGAAAGATCGATTAGACTTACTCAATCATGGAAAAGAAAAACCGATAGGAGTTACGATAGAAGATTTATATGAAGAAGAAACGAAAAACGCTAAGGGAACAAAAGTGAGTATCATAATTCCAACTTCTAGTATAGAGTAGAGAAACTAAGGGGAAATAATAACAGCAGGATATTAAAAAAAGAAACGCATGAAAGTAATTATAATAGATGATGAACGTAAAGCAAGAAACTTACTTCGCATTCTAATTTCGGAGAATTGTCCTAAGATTACTGAAATATTTGAAGCAGAAGATTTGCTTTCAGGAATTGAACTCATCAAAAAAGAACAGCCAAAAATAGTGTTTTTAGACATTGAAATGCCGCAACACTCTGGTTTGGAAATCTTAGATTTTATAGAAAAAGACAATTTCAATTTTGAAATCATTTTCACAACGGCGTATAGCGAATATGCAATCAAAGCTTTTCAACTTTCTGCTATTGATTACCTATTGAAACCTGTTCGCGCAACACAAGTACAAGAATCGGTTGAAAAAGCGCTAAAACACATTGGAAAATCACAAATAAACACAAAATTAGAAGAGCTCAAAAAAAGCTTGGCATCTTCCAATTTTAATAAAATAGGATTGCCTTTCTCTGATGGATTCAAATTTGTAGACTTCAATGAAATCATTCTGCTGGAAGCAGATGGTATGTACACGAAAATCACAACTACGAACGAATCTGAAATATTGGTCAGTAAACCACTAAAGCATTTTGTATCCTTATTAGAAAAAATAAAAACATTCTACAGACCACATCGTTCATACTTGATTAATCTAAAATACATAAAAGAATACATCAAAAAAGATGGCGGTTATATTGTGATGGACAATAATGAAACAGTTTCCATATCTAAAGACAAAAAAGAAGAGTTTTTAGCTATTGTTCAAAATATAGGGTAACCATTCGGAAGTCCAAAATGAACATTCGGAAGATAGAATAATATATAGGTAGATAGCTAAATACTTTTGCTTTCATAAACTATAAATTATACTATAATGAAAACAAAATTCCTCTCAATTTTTCTTCTAATCACAAGCATTGCATTTGCGCAATACCCCATAACAAATTTGGTAGGTGCGTATGAATTTAATGGCGACTTAACAGACCAAGCCAATGGTGTCAATATGACTGCTAATGGCTTGATGTTATATTCACCAGATAGATTTGGAACTACAGGTGCGTCAGCACGCTTAGTATTTGGAGACGCTAGCAGAATAAATGTAGATTTTCCTAATAACGACGTCGTTGAATATAATTTTTGGATAAAAACAACTATAGATGATGCTAATAGAAGAACTATTATTGAAGATTCAGATAGAGCAGATGATACAGACTCAGATTATGATGGCTATTTTGTGTATTTAAGAAATGGAGTAATAGGAGTGCGAGCTACTTTAAGATTTGGTTCTAATCTTTTAGAATTTGCTAATGATCATACTACAACAATATCAGATGGAGAATGGCATAATATAAATGTACATATAGATTATTATTATGATTTTACATATACTGATACATATGGGGTTATAAGTATTAAAGTTGATGGTGTTGAAGATGTTGTAAATCCAAGAGTAAACAATAACTCAACAAACGTAACAACATCATATAATAGTATTGATGGAAATGTTGTGCTAGGAAATAATAGAGCAGGAAATATGCCAGCAGCTAATAAGTTTGGAGGCGAAATAGATAACTTATTGATTTATTCTCAAGCTTTAACACAAGCGCAAGTAGAAAGCATTATAGATTTTGGTAATTATTGTCAAAAACCAGACGCTTCCATACTTTCGGTAACTTCTATTACGAATGATGGCGCCACTGTAAATATAAATGATACTGGTACGTATGATGTAGCGTATCATGTTCAGGGTGAACCGTTTTCTAACGCAACAATTGTTAATAACGTTACTAGTAGTCATGTTATAACAGGATTAGAATCTAATTTAGAATATGAAGTTTACATCAGAGAAATTTGTTCGGTAACAACAGCTTGGTCTGAAGCAGTAGGCTTTAAAACGAATAGACCTACAGGAATTGTCTATGTAAATCCAGCCGCAACTGGTCTAAACACAGGAACGAGTTGGAGTAATGCATTTACAGATTTACAGACAGCTTTAGATGATTCAAGAATAAACGAATCTGTTTGGTTAGTAGGAGGAACATATAAACCTACAACTGCTAATGGAGATAGAACCATCGCATTTACTATAAGTTCAAGAATTAATGTAATAGGTGGCTTTGCAGGAACAGAAACTTCTGTAAATGATAGAGTGTATGGTACAAACGAAACCATTTTATCTGGAGATTTAAATGGAAATGATGATGCCAACATAGATACTTCTAATGCGTTAAGAGCAGATAATAGTTATCGTGTTCTAGTTACAAACTCAACTGTAAACTCTCTTAATGTAGGAATTCAATTAGAAAGATTGACAATTACAAGCGGTAATGCGAATGGAACAGGAGTTTATAACCGAGGAGCTGCCATCACGAAAGGAGCAATAACTAGAGCATTTACATTAGTAGACTGTATTATAGAAAATAACAGTGGTATAAATAGAGTTGTAGATACGAGAGTAGGAGGCGGACAAGTTGGCTCAATAACTATTTCTCGCTGCATTTTTAGAAACAACTATAGTCGTGGAGGTGCTTTTTATTGTCTTTCTCAAACGACAACAACGGTAAATGTTTTAAATTCTTTATTCGAAAAAAATATAGCTACAAATGTAGAAGGTAATGGACAAGCAGGAAGTAGTATTTGGTTAAAATCTGACGTTTATGACACTGTTATTTTAAATGTTCGTAACTCTACGTTTGTAAACAATCAAGATTTAGGGACTACTACAGGATACAACAACTTTAATAGAGCTACCATCGTTTTGGAAAGAACAATTAGTAACGGAGGAACACCATCTTCGACTTCTGCAGATATTTATAATTCAATATTTTATAACAATACGACTGTAGGTGGAAATACATCGAAATTTATTTCGGGAGGTATAACGACTGCACCAACAACAGATGTTTTTAATTCTATAGATGAAGACGGATTTTCTCAAGTAAATGCGGCAAACGTAACCAATGGTATAAGTGCTAATCCTATGTTTGTTGATGCTGTTAATTCAGATTATACTTTGACAGTAGGATCGCCAGCAATAGATACAGGAGACAATTCGTATGTAACAGGAACTTTAGATATAGTAAGAAATCAAAGAATTTCCAATACTACAGTAGACATGGGAGCTTACGAATATAGTGCAGGAATTATTATATCGCCAAGTGTATATTTACAAGGCGCAATGTTAAGCGCTAGTGGAGGAAATATGAACGATAATTTAAGAGTTGGAAATAACTTGCCAACAACATCGCCTTATGCAGATGGAGCAACTTGTAATGCTTCTGTCTATACAATAACAGGAAATGATGCTATTGTAGATTGGGTTTGGGTAGAGTTAAGAGACGCTACCACAAATACTACTGTTGTAGATTCGCAATCAGCATTATTGCAACGTGATGGTAATGTTGTTGGAGTAGACGGAACTTCTTCTTTAGTCTTTAATCAGGCTGCTGGTAATTATTATATAGTGCTTAAACATAGAAACCATTTAGGCGTTATGACAAATACTGCTATGAGTTTAAGTGGGACAACTACAGTAGTAGACTTTACAGATGCAAATAATCAAATTACTTTTGGGACGAATGCGCAAACTACTTTTGGAATGCCAAGCGGTTTGGTTGGAATGTGGTCTGGAAACGTAAATGGAGACATAATAGTACAGTATTCTGGAACAACACCTGATGCACCAAGTCTCTTATCGGAAGTATTAAATGATTCTGGAAATTTCTTAAATTTCCCAACCTATGTTGTTACTGGCTACAGTGCTTTAGATGTAAACATGGATGGTAACATACAATACACAGGAACTACACCAGATACACCTTTCATTCTTCAAAATGTATTAGCACATCCAGGGAATTTCTTAAACTTTAGTACATACCAAATTCAAGAACAATTACCAGAAAACTAATTAATAGATCAATAATTATATTATGAAAAATATCACTTTAAAAATAACCCTTATTGTCGCTTTATTTACGTTGTTTTCAAACAGTGTAAATGCTCAAGATGGATATACATATACTTTACAGCACAATGGCGGCTATAGTTTTACAGTTCAAGCAGTGCCTAATGCAAGTGCTAATAATTTTGCTACTTCGGTGCAGAGTTACGGATTTACATTAATACTTCCTGATGGTGTTACCATTACGACAGCATCTTCATTAGGAGGAGCTGCGAGTGTTACATTTTTTGATGGAACTAATGTAGCAATGCCAACTATTGATGGATACTTAGTTACAGAAACCTTAGGGAGTCCTGCATCGTTATCAGCGCCATCTGCAGCTGCAAATTCAAACATGTTTACATTCACAGTAAATGGTAATCCAGTAAATGGGGAATTGAAAATTTTAGAAAACAACTCAGCATTAGCAAATACAGTTACACCTTTAAAATCGTTTATGCAAGCAGATATGATTGATAACGGATCAGCACAATTTGTAAATGTAGTTGATCCTAACGCAGCGGCAGTTTCAGGAATGAGTACGTTTACCTTTGCAACATTAAGTACAACTGATGTTCAACTTTTAGAAGATGATGTAAAAATCTATCCGAATCCAACAATAGGAATTATCAATATTCAAACAAATGCAAACGTAGAAAATGTTTCAATCTATAATCTATTGGGGAAAGAAATGCTAACAACAACAGCAATGAAAATAGATGTTTCTCATCTTTCTTCAGGAATGTATATTTTAAAAATTACTTCAGATAAAGGCGCAGAAATCACTAAACGTTTTATCAAGCAATAATTTATAGTTTACATTATTGTATAAATCCTGTAAGTGCTAAACATACTTGCAGGTTTTTTTTTAATTAGAAATTGAAAAAAGACTTTCGGAAACTGCTTAACTTTTTTTCGAGAAGCAACAAGTAGTTTCGCTTCACAAAATATAAAACAGATACTATGAAAATACGATTACTTTTATTATTAGTACTTCTAAGTACTTATTCTTTTTCTCAAACGTATGTAGATACTAACGCAACAGGAATAGATGATGGTAGTTCTTGGACTGACGCCTACACCGATTTACAAGATGCTTTAGCAAATGCCAACGATGGAGATGAAATTTGGATAGCACAAGGTGTATACAAGCCAAGTACAAATTCAAATACAGAGTCATTTAATATAAATACAATTAACCTTACTCTTTATGGTGGTTTTAACGGTACAGAAATTCAATTAACTCAAAGAGACTTTAGAAATAACGTAACGATACTATCTGGAGATATTAATGGTAATGATGATAACATTATAAGTTTTAATAATGCTACAAGAACTGATAACTCTATAAGTGTCGTAAAAATAAATGCTAGCAATATTAGTATTGACGGACTTCAAATAAATAATGGTCATGCAAATCAATCCTCTGGCTCAGGTAGATTTGGAGCTGCAATACAAGTTGGAAACGGACAAGACACATTTACGAGTGGATTTACATTAAAAAATTGTGAAATAAAAAACAATGTAAGTTACAATGGAGGAAATATTTCAGCTTTTTATACTTCGAATGCAACAGTGCTTTTTGAAAACACAAAATTTGATAACAATCTAAGTCGCATAGGAGGCGTTGGTTATTTTACACATCGCAGCGCTAATACGCAATTAAATTTAAGAGTTTACAATTGTTTGTTTAGTAATAACAAAACAGCTGACCGATTAGATGTACCTTCAAATACCATTGTTACAGGCATATCTGGAAGCGTTTTATATGCGGCGCCATTATCAATAACATCATACATTGATACGCGTATTAGCAATTCAACTTTTGTAAATAATATAGATAGTGGTACGTCTCCTAGTACCATAAGAGGGCCATTAGATTTAATTAAATACAATACAACCTTTACTACACATCAAGGTTTTATAAATAATAATATATTCTTTAATAATATAGATGCAAACAATAATACATCTATAGCTATTAATGGAGGAAATGACAGAAGAATAACCTCTTTGCAACTAACTCATTGTATTGATGAGGATGGTTTTTCTAATTATAATAATGGTGGTTCAACTCAGTTGAATAATAATCAAACTGCGGATCCTCTATTGACAGATCCAGTAAATAACGACTTTACATTGCAAACAACTTCACCAGCTATAAATGCAGGATATAACTCTTGGCTTCCATCAAGTATAACAACAGACTTAGCAGGTAATCAAAGAATTGTAAATACAACTATTGATATTGGAGTGTATGAGTTTGATGCTACATTAAGCGTATCTGATTTCGAATTAAGTAAGAATGAAATAAAGCTTTACCCAAACCCTGTAACATCAGTTTTAAACATTGAAATGCCTCAAAATTTAAAGCAAGTAACTATTTATAATATAGTAGGAGCTAAAGTATTTCAGTCTACATCAAAAACTTTAAATATTGCTAACTTAAAATCAGGGATGTATTTAATTTCAATAAAAGATGAAACAGGAAGCGTAGCAATCAAACGTTTTATCAAGCAATAGTTTATAATTTTATATTGTTGTATAAATCCTACAAGTTATCATGCTTGCAGGATTTTTTTTGGTTTAGAAGTCGATAAAAGGCTTTCGGAAACTAACTAAATTTTCACTAGTAACAACAACTAATTTTACACTTTAAAACTATAAAACCTTGATACATGAAAACAAAATTACTTCCCTTATTATTCCTAATTGTAGTAGCATACGCAAACGCACAGAATGTAACTATTCCGAATGCAAATTTTAAAAATTATTTAGTCAATAATTCTGCGATTAATACAAACGGAGATGTCGAAATACAAACTAGTGAAGCTGCTGCTTTTACTGGAGGAATAGATTTAACTAGCGCTGGAGGCGTTCTAGATTTAACAGGAATAGAAGCATTTACGAATCTTACGGAACTCAGGGCGAGTGGAAATGATATTGTAAGCGTAAACCTTACTCAAAATACCGCGTTAGAAGTTTTATATTTAGACAGGAATCAGTTAACAACACTTGATTTATCTCAAAATATAAATCTAATAACAGTTGACTTAGAAAGAAATCAACTGACGACGATAGATGTTAGTTTAAATCTAAATCTAGAAAATTTGACGATAAGACGTAATGATGTCACTATATTAAATATCACTCAAAATGTAGCATTAAAGTTTTTAGACACATCACTAACTTTAATAACTACAATAGATTTTTCGTCAAATACTTTATTAGAAACGTATTGGACTCAAGATTCATCACTAGCCAATTTAGATCTTTCTCAAAACACAAATGTTACCTATATTTCTGCGTATAACTGTAATTTGACAAGCGCAAATATTGCTAATACAAACAATACAAATATGACTAATGTTTTGCTTTACGGCAATCCAAATTTAAATTGTATTCAAATTGATGCAGGATATACACCGCCTAGTGGTTATAGTGGTTGGTCTAAAGATGCAACAGCTACTTATAGCGCTAATTGTGCTGCAATATGTAGTGGAAATGTATACATTCCCGATGTGAATTTTAAAAACTATTTAGTCAATAACTCAGCAATTAATACTAACGGAGATACAGGAATACAATGTACGGAAGCAATTGCTTATACAGGTGCTATTTCAGTTTCAAATTTAAATATTCAAGATTTAACAGGAATTGAAGTTTTTACTGAAATAACAGGTTTACAGGCTTTTGGGAATTCTTCACTGACAAGTATTGATGTGTCTCAAAACACAAAAATCACACAATTACTTATAGAACAAACTGGTATTTCGGGCATCTTAGATTTAAGTATGCTCACAGTTCTTGTAGATTTTAAAGCGCACACTACAGCTATTACAGCCATAAATATGGCAAACGGAAACAACAGTAACGTAACACGTTTTAACGTAGTAAATAGTACTGTTGATTGTGTGCAAATTGATGCTGGTTTTACGCCTAACTCCAATTGGGATATTCCGCCTACTGGAAGTTTTAATGTAAATTGTCCAACAATATTAAGTGTAGATGAGTTTAAATTTAATGCAGTGTCTTTATATCCAAACCCAACAAGATCAGTTTTAAATATTGAAATGCCTCAAAATTTAAAGCAAGCAACTATTTACAATATTGTAGGAACTAAAGTATTGCAATCCACATCAAAAACTCTAAATACTGCTAACTTAAAATCGGGTATGTATTTAATTTCAATAGAAGATGAAACAGGAAACATCGCAATAAAGCGTTTCATCAAACAATAACTTATAGTTTATAATTAGTATACAAATCCTGTAAGTCAGATGATACTTGCAGGATTTTTTCGGTTTAGCAATCAAAAAGCACTTTTCAGAAAGTCTCCAAATATATCATTTATACAATGCAGTACTTTCAATGTTGAAAACTATACACATGAAAATAAAACTACTTCTTTTATGCTTGTTTTTTACAAGTATGCTAATGGCACAGATTACATTTCAAGGATGTCCATCTGTTTTGGGAGCTCAAAATTTTGTATTAAGTGCTACAGATACAACAAATGATGCTGGAACAGTTAGAAATACATATGAAAGCACACCGTTAAACTTTGGGCAAAGTTGTCCGGCAGGTGTTTGTGAAATCAGAATCATTTGGAATGATACAAACTCACGCTGGGAAATACAACTAGATAATGATGGACCTATAAATACGCCAAATTATACAACAGGCGTTTTATATTTTAGTACAACAGCTTCAGCTCCAAATCCGCCAGATATAGCCTCTGGAAGTTGGCAAAGTGCTGGCTCTTGTCCGGGAACTATCAGCGCAATGAATGGTGATGTAGATGACGGAACAACATTAAACATTGAAGAACTTTCAGAAATGGAGCGTCAAATAGTTATTTATCCTAATCCAGTAAAAAATGTAGTAAGCATAGAAACAGAAATCTCGCTATCAAAAATTGAGATACACACATTACTTGGGAAGCAGATCTTAAAAAGTAAGTCAAAAAGCATAAATATTTCTGCATTGCCACAAGGATTATATTTTATGAAAATTACTTCTTCCAAAGGAATTGAAACTGTCAAAAGATTCATCAAACAATAATAACCCAAGCCAACAATTGCTAGTCATTTCTGGTAATTATACAATCGGGTTGATACTAACACAACCTGATTGTTCTTTTAATTAAATAAAATTAACTTAATAACAATCAATATGAAATTAACAATTACAGCAATCAGTTTATTAGCAATGCTTTCTTTTACAGAAGTTACACAAGATTCAATAACTACAATTGAAAACACAGAGGAAATTTACGGAAGTAGTTTTTCATTAATAAACGATACAAAAAACAAAATATCAATCTATACGGGAACTGGTTATGTTACTTTAAACAAAGGAAGTAAAACAAGTATTTCTTGTAAAGTTGGTAAAACGGTACATTGGGCAAGTAAAGGTAAAAAAGGAGATGTGATTTTTAAAATTACAAGTGATATGTGTGGCGAAACGGTGAAACTTTCAAAAGTGATGGACTAATAAGTATATTGAATATATTTTTTAAAAGCCTATATAATCAACCAACAAGTTTAGTATTAAAAAGGGGAGAAAGTGAAGACTTTCTTTAGTGTTTAAAAGAGAATCTTTTCGAGGATTCTCTTTTTTTGTTTAATGAAACTTTAGTTTGAAAAGCCACAAAGTGACACATTCGAGATATCTTACGGTTCTATAATACCAAACTTTGCTAATTTGACTAAGATCCAGAAAATGATTATAATTATAATTAGAATATAGAGTGTAAAGTGCGGTAATTTAGGTAAGTACTCATTGAATTTTTTATCAATAAAATTATATATAGTAAACAGTAAAAACATGATTCCAACTAGAATCGCTGTTTTGATTATATAGGTTGCTAACTCTGTTAAATCTTCAATATTCATAAATGTAAAACAAACAACTCAATACCTATTTAAAACAAACAGGAATAATTTCACCTTCCATTAAGCAGTACTTTTCTAGTTCTGTTTTAGAGAATTTCGTAGTATAGTCTTCTTCTTTTACAGTGAACCCGATACTTCTGAGTTTATCAAAATAATCACGACCGTACACGCGTACATGATCGTATTGACCAAAAATTTTTGTACGTTCTTTTTCATCCGTAATTGTGTCGTCTTCAAAAGTAACATCACGTTCTAAATCTTGTGGAATCTGAAGAATTGCCATTCCTTTAGGTTTCAAAATACGATACAACTCTTGCATCGCTTTTGTGTCATCTGGAATATGTTCCAATACATGATTGCACAAAATAGTATCAAACGAATTGTCTTCAAACGGTAAATCGCAAATATCTGCTTTTACATCTGCTAATGGTGAAAACAAATCTGTTGTAGTATAATCTAAGTTTTCTTGTTTGCGAAAACGTTTATAAAACGCTTGTTCTGGTGCAAAATGTAATACTTTCTGTGGTTTGGTGAAGAAATCTGTTTCCTTTTGTAAATACAACCATAACAATCGATGGCGTTCTAAAGACAATGTACTTGGTGACAATGCATTTTCACGATTGATTGCATATCCATACGATAAAAACGTTCGAAAACTTTTCCCATCAATAGGATCTGTAAATTTAGTTCCTTTCAACATAAAAGAAACAATCGGACGTATCCAATAACTCATCTTAATTAAAAGTGGTCTTGGAATCGTATTGAGTATGTATTTAAAAAGGTTTTTCACGAAGATGACTCCAAGAGTGATTTACTGTCTAAATTCGTTTTCTTCATCACTTTCAATACCTAAAGCATCGTATATATACTTAAATGTAGATAACAATTCAGGTTTTCCGTTTACAATAGCAACATCATGTTCAAAATGTGCACTTGGCTTTCCATCACGTGTTAAAATCGTCCAACCATCACGCAATTGTTTTATGTTTTTTGTTCCCATATTAATCATAGGTTCAATAGCAACAACCATTCCTTCAATGAATTTTTTCCCACGTCCACGACGACCATAATTTGGCATTTCAGGATCTTCATGCATCTTTTTTCCTAATCCATGACCTACTAATTCACGAACAACACCATATCCATGTGCTTCTGTATATTGCTGAATTGCATAACCAACATCTCCAACACGATTTCCAATCTTCAATTCACGAATTCCTGCGTATAAAGATTCTTTCGTTATGGTCAATAATTTGGTTACTTCAATTGGTACTTCTCCAACAGGGAAAGTATATGCGTGATCACCATAAAAGTCGTTCTTAATAGCACCGCAATCTATGGAAATAATGTCACCTTCTATTAATGGTGTATTGTTTGGAATTCCATGTACAACTTGTGCATTAGGACTCATGCATAGTGTATTTGGAAAATCGTATAAACCTAAAAATCCAGGAATAGCACCTTGTTCACGAATGAAATCTTCGGCTAACTTATCTAAATATAAAGTGGTTACACCAGGTTTTACTTCACTGGCTAACATTCCTAATGTTTTTGAAACAACTAACGCACTTTCGCGCATTAATTCTATTTCTTCTTTTGTCTTAGCTATGATCATTTTTTCAGAAAGGAAAACAATCCTTTTTTCTTTTTTAATTGTACGTTCGGTGTTTCTTTGGTGAGCAACTGATATATTTCGCCCCAACCTATAAAACCACCAATATTTCTATCATCAATAAAATAGTCAGCATTAATTTTTCTACTCACTTTGCCTTCAAATACTTCTTCAGGATAACTATTATTTACAGCATAAAAATCAATACCATTGCTTTTGCAGAAATCAACAGCTTCATTCAATTTTTTTCCGCATCTGTATGTCCACAAAATCAAACGATGTCCGTCTTGCTCCAATCGCTTTAACGTTTCAAAAGCAAATAGTTGAGGCGTACCAATTTTTGGATACGCATCTTCTACTATGGTTCCATCAAAATCAACGGCTATTAACAAGCTTTCTTTCGCAATCATTACATCTTCCTATTTTGGTCTGCAAAGTTACAAAGAATTAGTGTCTTATTCAGCATAACTGTGCTTGTATGCTTCACCAGATAAAATACTTAGCATATCTTTTTCTAAAGAAGTTACAGGAAACTCTACAATTCTGTTTATTTCTTTGCCATCTTTATAAAAGATAAACGTAGGAACATTGGTAATATTGAAACCATCTTCTAAATGTTTTGGAGTCTCTTTTTCCTCATCAACTGTAATAAGTTCAATTTTTTTCTCATCTAATTTTAAAACATCTGTAACTTTATAAAAATGCGGAACTTCACGCTGGCTATCTTCACACCAAGTTCCCATAAATACTTTAATTTTTATGTCTTTTGTTAATGGTTTTAAAGCGTCTAAGGTTTCTTTGTCTGCTGAATAGACTGCGTATGTTGTACCAAACCAGCTGTCATATGGCGCAGAGGCAATAGCTTCTCGCGTTTGAATTCCTGTCAAAATTGGTAATTTTTCTTCCTCTTCTTCTGTTTCTGAAACTTTTTCTTCAGTAGTTGCAGTTGTTTCTTCTTGAACAGGTGCTGGCGTTGCTGTCTTCTTTTCGTCTTTACACGCAAAAAATGCAAGCGCTATACATATATATACTAACTTCTTCATTATACAAGTGATTTTTGAGTCATTAATTTAGGTTGTGGAATTCCAATCATAGCTAAAACAGTTGGTGCAATATCTCCCAAAACTCCATCTTTTATAGTTTTAATATCTTCATCCACTAAAATAATAGGCACTGGATTTGTTGTGTGCGCAGTGTTTGGACTTCCGTCCGGATTAATCATTGTGTCACAATTTCCGTGATCGGCAATTACAATAGTGCTGTAACCATGCTTTTGTGCAACTTCAATAATAGACTTGCTACAGGCATCAACAACTTCACAGGCTTTTACAGCAGCTTGAAAATCTCCTGTATGTCCAACCATATCTGGATTGGCAAAATTTAAACATACAAAATCAGCTTCTTCTTTTTCCAATTCTGGAATGATAGCATCACGAATATCATAGGCACTCATTTCGGGTTGTAAATCGTACGTTGCTACTTTTGGTGACGGACATAACAATCGTTTTTCACCATCAAAAGGAGTTTCTTGTCCGCCATTAAAGAAAAAAGTAACATGCGGATATTTCTCCGTTTCCGCAATACGAATTTGCTTTTTACCATTTTTTGCTAGGACTTCGCCTAATGTATCTTTAATATTTTCTTTATTGAATACAACGTGAACATTTTTGTAGGATGCGTCATAGTTTGTCAACGTTACATAATAGAGTGGAAGTGGTTTCATGTTGAATTCTGGAAATTTTTGCTGCGACAACACTTCTGTTAATTCACGTCCACGATCTGTTCTGAAGTTGAAAAAGATAATGACATCATCTTCCTTTATTTTAGCAACAGCTTCATTCTTATCATTCGTCATAATGATTGGCTTGATGAATTCGTCCGTAACGTCTGCATCATAACTTTCTTGAATGCTTTGCGTAGCATTTGAACTCAATGTGCCTTTTCCGTGTACCAATGCGTCATACGCAAGTTGAACACGTTCCCAACGTTTATCTCTATCCATAGCAAAGTAACGACCTGTAATTGTTGCTAGTTGTGCGTTGGTATTTTTACAGAAAGCTTCTGTTTTAGCAATAAAATCCTTTCCAGATTTTGGATCAACATCTCTTCCGTCTGTAAATGCATGAATAAATACATCTGATAATCCGTAAGAATCTGCAATATTTACAAGTCCTTCCAAGTGATTAATGTGTGAATGCACGCCACCGTCAGAAACCAATCCTAAAAAATGAACTGCTTTGTTGTTTGCTTTTGCATGTTCGAATGCGGTTTTTAAAACGACTTCGTCTTTTAAGGTGTTATCCTGAATTGCTAAATTGATTTTTGCTAAATCTTGATACACAATACGTCCTGCGCCCAAGTTCATATGTCCAACTTCACTATTTCCCATTTGTCCTTCTGGCAAGCCAACATTCATTCCATCTGTTAGTAAATTAGCGTTTGGGTATTTTGTATACAAACTATTGATAAACGGAACATTTGCATTCGCAATAGCAGAAACAGCAGGATTGGGTGATTTTCCCCATCCATCTAAAATCATTAAAATAACTTTCTTATTCATTCGAGATAATTCTTATTTAAAAAACTAAAATAAGTGTATTTGATTACATAATAACAACCCAAACTCAAAAAACCATTCTTTTTAATGAAGGTTTATGATATTCATACTAAAAGGCTGTTTTTTCTTATAAAACGTCAAAAAATATACATTAAGGAATTCTTAAAAATTTCTATATAAACTCTTAACAGAATAATTGTTTTTAAGATGGTTTTAACAGATTTCTGTCCGAATAGTTAAGATTATGTTATAATGGGAAAATGTTTGCAACAATTTATGCCGATGGTCGTCTCTTTAGAGTAATCAAATTACAAAAATCGACAATCATCAAATTAAAAAACAACAAACAAAAATGAAAAAAACAATCTTTATGATCGCTCTTATAGTAGGAGCTTCATTCACTACGGTAAACGCAACAGAGAACAACAACGAAACAGTAAACAGCGAAGTAACAGTTACTAAAATTGTGAAAGTAAATCCATTTTGTGTAGCAATCGCAAAAGGAGATTTTGATACTGTAAAACGAATGATCCAATTTGGAGAAAATGTAAATAGAAAATCAAATGGAAAAACACCTTTAATGTATGCAGCACGTTACAATAGAGTAAAAATTGCTTCATTATTATTGGATAATGGCGCTAGAATTGGTCCAAAAGATGACAATGGACAAACTGCTATTGATTATGCAGTATCAGCACAGGCAAAAGAAGTAAAGAAAGTATTGGTAGATGCTAAGAAATAATACCACAAGATTATACTAAAAGAAAAGCCGTTTCTGTTAAGAAACGGCTTTTTTATTTTATACTATATTTTAATCTTAGTCAGGCCATTTTTGACAAACATTAGCTCCGTAGCACATAGTAATTCTTATGGTTACTACAGGGCATTGTCTTGAAATTTGTGGTCCTCCACCTGAAATATCTATTTGATTTAAAATACTAATCTGTTTCTTGTTGAGGTTTAATTGGTTTAGCTGTTTTTTCATGGTTATGATTTTTAAGTTAATAACAATGAACAAGATAACTATTAAAACTCCAAGAGTAGTACTGTTTTACCATCATGATGGTAGTGTTGGGAAGTTATAAATGCTAAATGTTGAATTTTAAATAAAAAAGTGATTGTAGTTATCGATTTTTAGTAACATCATTAATCAACAAAACTCAAAATATAAAATGTAAAAGTATTTTCTCTAACATCTAACAAACTACTGACGATACTTTTCAATAGCTTCTTTAATGCGTTGAATTCTATTTTCTGGGTCAGGATGTGTGCTTTGAAACTCAGGACTTCTATTTGGTCCAGCAGCAGCTTTTAAAATTTTCATTACTTCAATCATTGCTTCAGGATTGTAACCGCCATATAACATTAATGCAACGCCCAATTCATCACTTTCCAATTCATCATCACGTCCATTTTTTAGTAAAGTTTGTTGCCCGATTCCATTAATCATTCCGCCCATATCAGCACCGACGGAAGCACCAGTAGAAACTGTTTTCCAAAAATCACTTTCAGCAATTCGTTCTGCAGAATGTCTTCCCAATACATGACCAATTTCATGTCCTAAAACACCGGCCAATTGATCATCGTCTAGTTTACTATACAATGCATTGGTGATAAAAATTTGCCCGCCAGGAAGCGCAAATGCATTAATGGCTCTATTGTCTGCTAATAAATGAAATTCAAACTTATAATTAGATTCTTTAGCCATACTCATAGCAACTAATTTTTCTCCAATAAAGTCTACACGAGCTTGCGCACCAGCATCAGGATACAATCCACCATGTTGTTGTGCCATCGCATCACGATTTGCAAAGCCTAAAGCAATTTCTTCGTCCGTAGACATGCTAATTGTTTGTGTACGACCTGTATATTGATTTTTTTCTTGACTTGAACATTTTTTAAAATATGCAAATGCTACAATAGCAAGTCCGATCAACAAACGGATTTTTAACTTATTACCTCTCATGATTGTTAAAATTGGTGTGTTATAAAAGTACAAAAGTTAGTCTAAAAGCACAGGATTGATATCCAAAATGTTCTCTTTTATATATGAATTGATAAAATTTTCGTCAAAATGCTCACTTCCTAATAGTTTTTCAGCTTGCAACATTTTTTTAACGTCCAACTTTTTATAGGCTTGTAACATTGGTTTTGAAATTGGCGCATAAGTGTAATGCCATGGTTCGTATTTAAAACCTTTACGATCAGAGTGATCTGTGTATACAATATAAAACCCGAACGAATTTGCGTTGATTTCTAACCATTCACGGAGTTTGCAAAACGGTCCGTCGCCATGAAATTTCTTTGGAACTAACACATCACCACTATAGGAAGCATTTTTATCAATAATATCAATATCAGTTGCCCAATGATGTCTAGAAGTCCCTGGGATTGTTGAATATTCTATAATTTTTTTAATTGCGTTTATAGGTGTCAAACCTTGCTTGGTAAAACGTTTGTATTTACGTTCCCAAATACGATTTTGATGTGCATAATTGCGATAGCTTGAAACAACATGAATAGAAAATCCATCTTTTGCAGCTGCTTCACGCATCTTTACAAATGCATCATATGCTTCTTTTCGCAATGAAAATCCTTTTCCAAAAACGGCTGGATTTCCTTTCCCGATAAGTTCTAAGTTTTTTGAATCTTGAGTGTTAAAAGCCATGCTTGGTACACTGTGTAATGCAACAGTTCCAAGTCCGAGAAGCTTCATAAAATTTGATCTATTCAAGTTGAATTGATTTTAATAATTTTTCAAACGGAAGATAGTAAATTTTTGAAGTTCCATTGCTTCCTTCATTCATAACTTCTTTCAATTTTTCTGTGGTTAAATTGTTATAGCTAGCTTTAATCGTACTTTTTTCACTGGTAAAGAAGAAATATTTCTTGTCAAAAGATACAAACGGACAATAATCTATCTGATTAGAATTAATCAGTTTACCTAAAGAAACAGCTTCTTTCCAAACACCATTTTCATTAAAACTAATATATAAATCTCCACGCCCTAAACTTCCTTTTCGTCCATACGAACCAAAAATTAGAAACGATTCATCAGGACTTACATAGGCATTGTATTCGTAGGTTTTCGTATTTACACCTTCAGACAAACTTATTGGAGTTTGGTAACTTCCATTGTTGAATTCACTTTTATAAATATCTTCTTTTCCTTTTGCGTCATCATAATCTGCTGTGAAATAAATAGTTCCATTATTCGCAATAGAAGGATAATATTCGTTTTTATCAGTATTAATAGTATTTGGTAATCGTTTTGCATTTTTCCACTTTCCATTTACATTTGATACAAACCATAAATCGTAATCTTTTTTTGGAGAAGTTTCATTTCCTACGGGACGTTTGGAGGCAAAGAATAACTTTGTTCCGTCTGGTGAAAATGCAGGTTCAATATCATGAAATTTCCCAGAGAAAGAAGCAATCGTAAAAGCTGTCCAAGTTCCGTTTACTTTTTTAGAAGTTAAAATGGTTCTAAAAGCATTTTTCGGAGCATCAAGCGTAAGGAAAATTTCATCATTGTTTGGTGAAATCGCCATGTCTCTGACATTAATATTTTTAAAATCTGGAAGATTGATAAAAACTTCAGGAGTATTAAAATCTTTTTTAAATGTAATATCTGCCTGTTTTTGTGCAACTAATTGTGTGCTCGCGAAAACGAGTAAGAGTAGTATTTTTTTCATAATGTATACAGTTTGATTGATGAGTTCAAGGATCAAAAAGTACTTATTTTACTTTTTTAGAAGCGTTAAAGAGTCGTTAATCTTTTTTTAGAATGTTTTTATCATGGTAAAGTGTAAACCAATTTCTGGAATTGAAAATGGCTCGCCATGCTTAACATATCCTAATTTCTCATAGAATCGAACAGCAATTTCACGTGAATTCATCCACATAAAAGTTCCGCCTTTTTGCTGAATCATGACTTCTGCTTTTTTTACCAAAGCATCACCAATTCCTCTTTTTTGAAAATTACCTAAAACGCCCATTCCCCGCAATTGAAATGCTTTTTTTGTTTTTACAGTAGCATGATTTCTTTCTAATAAACTTACAACACCGACCAATTGTTCATCTATAAAATATCCTAAATGAAACGTTGTGGATAGTTTGTCTCCATCAAAACGGCAAGAATCAATTGGCTTTCCTTCACGTAATACAGGATGGCGTACATCATACGCTTTTTTTGCAGTAATCTCTTTAATAGTATATGATTCCTTGATTTTCATAATCACAAAATTTATTCTAATATTCAAAAGTATAACTAATTATGGAGTCTATTTTTACAGAAATAAATTATTTTTGAATAAAAATTACAACATGCAGATTAGGTTTAAATTACTTAAAAATGATGAAGCAGAAATTATTTTGCCATATTTAGATATCATGAATCAGCAAAAAGTTCCAATGGATATACTAAAAGAACGTTTTGCAGAAATGCTAACGCAAGATTATGAAGCGTTTGGAGTGTATGATAATGAAGAATTAATTGGCTGTTTTGGTTTGTGGAGTATGACACGTCATTATTGTGGAAGAAGTTTAGAACCTGATCATGTATACATAGATGAAAATTATAGAAGTAAAGGAATTGGGAAGCAATTATTTGAATGGATTGAGGTCTATGGAAAGAAAAAAGGTGTTACTACGATAGAATTGAATACATATGTGCAAAATTTTCCGTCACATAAGTTCTATTATAATCAGGGATTTAACGCACTTGGTTATCATTTTTTAAAAAAAATCTAAAAAAATGTTTGGAGAAATGAAGCATGTTTCTCTATATTTGCACCCGCAATGCGAAAGTAGCTCAGTTGGTAGAGCGTCAGCCTTCCAAGCTGAATGTCGCCGGTTCGAACCCGGTCTTTCGCTCTTCAAAAGCCGATTCATCTGAATCGGCTTTTTTTATGGTAAAACCTTACCAAAATTTTAAAAGCTATTTTTAGCTTGGCTGTCTTAATAATTTAAAATTCTAATAATTATGAAAAAAAGACAATTCCAGAAAAAATTGAAATTGACAAAAATTGTAGTAACTGATCTAAATTCAGTTAAAGGTGGAAGAGCAGCAGGAACACATTATGAATGGTGTGATACAGGAGGTTCTAACTTTCCTTGCGATGTAGGTCAAGATAGATAACAAAAAGAAAAGGTCACATACTATATGTGACCTTTTTTATTTATGAAAATATAAGAGCTGTTCCTGAGTCAAGTTCGTATGGCGCTTTGTCATATTCAAAAATACGAGTTGTGTGTGGACCTTCTAAGGTGATTTTTTCATCCTCAACACGAATCCAGCTTCCTTCTCTAATTCCAACCACAGGAAGTGTATTAAATTTATGAAACTCTTTAATTCGCGTTTCACGTGTTTCTCCCATATGTGTATTTCCTTCAATCGGATCTAAATAATGAGGATTTATATTAAAAGGAATCGTTCCTAATGTTTTAAAACTTGGCGGATATATAATTGGCATATCGTTCGTTGTTTGCATCGTTAACCCGCAAATATTGCTTCCTGCACTTGTGCCCAAATATGGTGTTCCATTAAAAATGGCTTCTCTAAGTGAAATCATCACTTCCGTTTTATACAATTGTGAAACTAGTAGAAATGTATTTCCGCCACCTGTAAAAATTCCTTTGGCATTTGCTACTGCTTCATTTGGATTTTCAAATTCATGTACACCACGCACAGTTTTTCCAATTGTTTTAAAAGCTTTTGCAGCAATAGCAGTATATTCATCATGTGTAATTCCGCCTGGTCTTGCATAGGGAATAAATAAAATTTCTTCCGTATCTTTATATAGTGAAGCAAGTTCATCAAGAATATAAGCTAAATAGCCACTTCCGTGAACTGTTGAAGTACTTGCAATGATCATATTTTTCATAAGGCGTAAAATGCTTGAGTTTTATTCTATAATGTAAAAGTAATCATAATAAGGTTTTAACAAAAGTTTAATGGATGTTGACATTTTTTTAAGGACATTAGTTTAGTTCTTTATGGTCTAATTTGAAAATTACCCATATAACCAAAAACACCAAGCCTGAAATGAAGCAAAAATTACTCTTAATATGTCTCTTAATTTCAACTATAACACTAGCGCAAGATGCTGAACGAAAAATATTGCGCGGAAAAGTGATCTATAGAAATGTAAATGTAGTTGGTGTTAATATTGTAAATAATACCGCAAGTAAAGGAACAGCTACTAATAGCAAAGGTGAATATGAAATTTTAGCGAAAGAAGGTGATATTTTAGTTTTTTCTTCAGTTCAGTATACGATAAGAGAAGTGACAATTACAAACGAAATTCTTCAAAATAATCGTTTGGTTGTTGAGGTGAAAGAAAAGGTAGAAGAACTTGATGAAGTAGTTATAAGCCCAGAAAACCAAGAAAAATTTCTTGATTTCCAAGAAAAGGAAATTGCAAAATACAAAGATTATCAATTTGCGGATGACCGTTATTCAGAAGTACATAATGAAGCACTAGATCAGGCAAACTTTCAAGGCGCTAATATAATTGGGCTTGTGGGAATGTTACTTACTTCAATTATTGGAAAAGGTAAAAAAGGAAATAAAGAAAAAGTAAAACCTATCTATGAGCGTACAAGTTTCAATGACATTCGCGCTCGTTACAAAGATGACTTTTTTACAAAAAATCTAAATATTCCAGAAGATCAAATAGCAACATTTCTATATTATTGTGATGATCAATTGCCTTCAGAAGATATATTCACAAAGAAAAATGAATTTCTAATGATTGATTTTATGGTAAAACATAGCAAAGCATTTTTGGAATCTATCAAAACAAAAGACTAGACTAAATAGATTAATATATTTTTTGGAACGCTTTTTGGATATCTTTGTCAGAACAAAACAAAGTTAAAATACAGCAATGAAATTATACAAATCACTCGTTTTACTCTGCATATTTCCATTAGTATCTTTTGTTGCAGCACACAAATTTTACGTAAGTGTTACCAATATAGAACATAGCAAGCTCAATAATTCATTACAAATTACAACTAGAATCTTCATTGATGATTTTCAAGAAGCCTTGCAATTGCGGTATGATTTAAAAGAAGAATTGACTACAGAAAAAAATGTAAAAGAAGTAGAGCAATTCATGGAAAAATACCTCAAAAAGAAACTCAAAATTTGGGTAAATGGTGAACAAAAAACATTCACGTTCATCGGAAAAAAATATGAAGATGATGTTACGGTTTGTTATCTCGAAATTACAGACATACAAACGGTTACTTCTTTAGAAATAAAAAGCAACATCTTATACGAATTAGAAGAAGATCAACAGAATTTAGTGCATGTAAAAATTAAAGATCAACGAAAAAGTTTATTATTAGTCAAAGAAAATGATAAAGGTTTGTTAAATTTTTAACAATAACTCGTGAAAATAATTATTTTCACAAATTGAAAAATACAAACCTATTTACAAAGCCTAATGAAACGGATACAATTCTACATTCTCGCATTCCTATTTTTAGGAGCGAACTTAGCACTAGCTCAAGATAAACAAGATGATAAAAAGCCGCAAGGACACATCAATAAAAACAAGTTTAGACAGCTATACCAAGAATTCTCTACACCAAACATGTACAGAACTGCTTCTGGTGCGCCAGGAAGCGCTTACTATCAGCAACAAGCTGATTATGAAATGGATATTGAGCTTGATGATAAAAACGAAAAGCTTTATGGAGTTGAAACAATTACATATACAAATAATTCCCCTGATGACTTAGAGTACCTTTGGGTACAACTCGATCAAAATGTTAGAGCGAAAAATTCGCAAGCTTCTCTAAAAAACGGAGAACGTATTCCACGTTTACAAAGAGCATCTACGTTTGTGAAAAGTTATGTAGCTGATCCTTTTGATGGAGGTTTCAATATTGATTATGTAAGAGATGCGAAAGGGAAACCATTATCATTTACAATCAATGAAACAATGATGCGTATTGATTTGCCAAAAGCATTAGAGGCAGGTGATAAAGTATCTTTCTCAATAAAATGGTGGTATAACATCAACAATCACGTTACAAACAGAGCACGTTCAGGGTTTGAGCATTTTGCAAAAGATGGAAACAATGCCTACGTAATAGCACAGTTTTTCCCAAGAATGGCGGTTTATAACGATGTTGAAGGATGGCAAAACTATCAATTCTGGGGAAATGGTGAATTTGCATTAGCATTCGGAGATTACAAAGTAAACATTACAGTTCCTGCAGATCATATCTTAGATGCTACAGGGAAATTAGAAAATAGAAAAAATGTTTTCACTAAGGAAATGATGAAACGTTACGAGCGTGCAACAAATTCTTATGACAAACCTGTAATTATAGTAACACAAGAAGAAGCAGAAGCTGCTGAGAAAAACTTTTCAAATAAAAAGAAAACGTGGAAGTTCCATGCTGAAAATGTAAGAGACTTTGCTTTTGCTACATCACGTAAATTTATTTGGGACATGCAAGCTGTTGATATCAATGGTAAAAAAGTAATGGCAGTTTCAATGTATCCTAAAGAAGGAAATCCACTTTGGGAAGAATATTCTACAAAAGCTGTTGCAAGTACACTTGAAACATTTTCAAAACATACATTCGATTATCCATACCACAAAGCAATCTCTGTACACGCAAAGAATCAAGGAATGGAATATCCTATGATTTGCTGGAATTATGGACGTCCAAATGAAGACGGAACATACTCTGAACGTACAAAATTTGGAATGATTAGTGTAATTATCCATGAAGTTGGACATAACTATTTCCCAATGATTGTAAACTCTGATGAGCGTCAATGGGGATGGATGGATGAAGGTTTAGATACTTTTATGCAATACTTAGCTGAACAAAAATTTGCAGAAACATACCCAGAATCTGTTGCATCTACAGATGGAAAATATCCTTCTCGTAGAGGTGAAGCTTCTAAAATTGTTCCGTATATGAAAGGAAGTCAGTCTAGATTATCTCCAATCATGTCAAATCCTGAAAACGTACAACAACTAGGTCCAAACGCCTATGGAAAGCCAGCAACAGGATTAAACATATTACGTGAAACTATTATGGGGAAAGAAGCATTTGATCATGCATTCAAAACATACTCAAAACGTTGGATGTTTAAACACCCAACTCCAGAAGACTTCTTCAGAACTATGGAAGATGCTTCAGGAATCGATTTAGATTGGTTTTGGAGAGGATGGTTTTACACAACTGATTATGTAGATATTGGAATTGAAAGTGTTGAAAAATATCAAGTGGGAACAAGAAAAGGTAGAAGCGGAAGTTTTGTATACTTCATACCAAGTGATGATACACGTTACAAAAAAGAAAACGAAGGACAAGCAGTATTAAGCATGGAAGAAAATGTTCCATTAAAAGAATACTTAGTAGACAATTTCACAACGCAAGAAAGAGCTTCGATGAAAAACCCTAAGTACTTCTATGAAGTTAAATTTAACAAGCCAGGCGGATTGGTAATGCCTATTATTGTTGAATGTACATATGAAGATGGATCTACTGAAATGATTAAGTATCCTGTTCAAATCTGGAGAAAAAATGATAACAGTGCAAAAATTGTAATCTCATCTGACAAAGCAATCAAAACGCTTCAATTAGATCCAAAATTAGAGACTGCAGATATAGATACTTCTAACAATTCATGGCCTAATGAAGAAGGAAATACAGACTTCAACAAGTTTAAAGAAGACAAAATAAAACAGTAATATTTACAACATATTAATAAAAAACCAGCTTAATTGCTGGTTTTTTTATTCCATAATATTAACTTGACTATATTTGCATAATAATACAAGAACACATGGCATTATTCATTAGTGGAGGAGAAATATTCGTAATTATGTTAATCGTAGTTTTGGTATTTGGTGCGGACAAAATTCCTGAAATAGCAAGAGGACTTGGAAAAGGAATGCGTCAACTAAAAGATGCTACCAACGAGATAAAGCACGAAATTCAAAAAAGTGCGGAAGATAATGGTCTAGATACTGACATTGCAGGTGATATTAAAAAAGAAATAGATAAAGTAAAAGAAGACATAGAAGATATGTCAGGTCCTATCAAAAGGCAGTTTTAATGCTTGATGAATTACTGGCATATGACAAAGAATTACTGATTTACCTAAATAATCTAGGTGAAACCCAATTCAATACTTTTTGGATATATGTTACGAGTTTTGTCTATTGGATACCATTGCTACTCTTTATTTTCTACAAAATCTATAAAAAATTCCCGAAGCGTCAAGCAAAATATATAATAGGATACGGATTCTTTATTCTATTCGCTTCATTATTTTTAGTTGAAATTATTAAAATTGGAATTGAACGTATTCGTCCGTGTAACGATCCTACTGTTGCACCATTTCTAAATATTATTATCAAACCTACGAACTATAGTTTTTTCTCAGGACATGCAACGGTTTCTGTTGCACTAACAACTTACTTGGTATTAATAGTGCGAAAAATATTCCCTTTTATACGCTTGCTATACATTTGGCCATTATTATTTATATACAGCCGATTGTATTTTGGAGTACATTATCCTTCCGATATCTTAACAGGAATTATTATTGGTATTTTAATTGGTGTTGCATTTCATCGAATTTGCAATGCACGCATAGTAAAATTACGAATTTATTAATATATTCGTTAAAATTTTAACCAATCAATAATAAATAATGAAAAATCTTAACCTAAGGCTTGTCATAGTAATGGCGGCTTTGAGCATCATTTCTTGTTCAAAAGAGACTGCAATTAATGAAAACCTACAAGAAGAAAGTGTTGTTGCAATTGACCAACGCGAACCACTTACTCCACAACAAATTAATACTAAAATCAATGAAACTATCGCGCAACGTGTAGATTTTGAATGGAAAAACATGGATGCACACATGATTTGGAGTGCAACTATGCATGGAGATCACATTGTTACTGTCGGATTTGGAGCTGATGATAATGATTTTAACAAAGAAAATTCAAACGCAAGTGGAATCAAAGATCGATTACTTGGTAATATTGCCGTTGATGAAAATGTTGGCATACAAAAAACATCAGATATCTTACTTGATGAAGATGATAAACTAAATATCATTGATGTAAAAATTGAAAACTTAACAACAATTGAAAACTTATTAAAAGAAGAAGGAATCCGATATATAGAACCTAGTGGATATAAATATTGGGAATATCAAGGTACGCCAGAATCTGGTGCAGGATGCGGATTTGATGGAGCAACATTAAATTCAGCTGACTACACAACAATTGCTCCAGGTGCTAAATTACCTTGGAACTTTAATATACATAATATTCCTGCAGCTTGGAATTATAGTACAGGTTCAGGAATCGGAATTGGAGTTATTGACACAGGATTAACACCAAACAATTCGTTAATGAATGGAAACTTCAATGATGGATATTCTTCAGGGCGCTATGTTCAAAAATATGGAACCTTTGTAGATTCTTGGTGGCCATGGTCATCAAATATTGATGGTCCAAATGATCAATGTGGACATGGAACAAGTATGACGTCTGTGGCAACAGCTCCAAGAAACAATAATGGAATGCCAGTTGGAGTTGCATACAATGCAAATTTAATTAGTTATAGAGGAACAAAAAACGTACTTTTAGATGGTTATCATGAGCAAAAAGGTGTTGCAAACGCACTAAAAGCTTTAGGGAATAGAAGTGATGTGAAAATTATTTCTATGTCTATCGGAAACATATTTTCTATAGGTAGAATCAAGGATGCGGTGCGATATGCAAATAATAGAGGAAAATTAATCTTCGCAGCTGGTGGAACTTCGACAACTTTTACTAACTTTGTAGGTGTAATATTTCCTGCTTCGATGAGTGAAACGGTTGCCGTAACAGGTGTAACGGATGCAAATAACTATGAAGAATGTGATATTTGCCACAAAGGAAGCAAAATTGATTTCACGATTGTTATGCAACGTGATGGTAATGGAAATAGAACAACACCAGTATTGGGGTATTATAATGGACAAACAGATTACGTAGGTGGATCGTCTGTAGCAACAGCGACAACAGCAGGAATTGCAGCCTTAGTTTGGTCAAGACATCCAAGTTGGACAAAAGAACAAGTATTAAACAGATTGAAACAATCTGCAGATTTCTATCCAAACAAAAACTCACAGTATGGATATGGAAATATAAACGCATTGCAAGCCGTTCAATAGAACAGTTGGCATATTTAGTTTAGTAAATAGGGAGAAACTCTCGTCGTAATGGCGAGAGTTTTTTTATGATTTCTATTTAAGTAGTTTGTAATTAGTGTTTTACAAGGTGCTATAAAGCGTTTTTTTATAATTTCATTACGTTTTCACCTTACTTTTAATACACGAAAAGTAGGTTTTTTTTGAATAAAAAAGGACTATATTACTGAGTGTTTATTTGTGAAAGAATAAATACCTAATTAACCTTAACCAAATTTTAAACCTACATTATGAAAACAAATTATTTTTTATTGCTGTTTTTGATGAGTGTTTTTACTATTCAAGCTCAGAAACCGGGCTCTTTAAAAGCAACATCAAACGCAAAGGCAGCTTACATGGTAGAAGTTCCAGCGTTATCTAAAATGGATAACATTATTGCAGCTAAAGGATTAGGACATGTTGCGCCTCCTAAGCGTAGAGGTACTAACACAGTAGTTCCTGGCAAAGGGCTTCCTGTTGGACGCGATCCATTAATTCAACAACAATTAAATTCTCCGAAATCTCCTGGTAGAGCACCAACTATAGATTTTCCTGCACATACAGGAACGGTTCTGAATGATCCTACGGGAGCAATTGGACCAAATCATTATGTGTATGCATTCAACTCAGGATTCGGTATTTTAGATAGATCTGGGAATGTATTAGTTCCTGAAGCTTCATTAGCAACATTATTTCCTAATGAAGATCTTGGTGATCCTGTAGTGGTGTACGATCGCTATGCAGATCGTTTTATCATCATGCAGTTTAGTGATACTCCGAATGGTATCTTAATTGCTGTTTGTCAAGGACCAGATCCTGTAAATGACGGATGGTACACATATCGTTTCAATACTGGATCTTTTCCTGATTATGAAAAAATGTCAGTATGGAGTGATGGTTACTATATCACTGCAAATAAAGATTCAGGGAGTGCTGGAAGTAGTGATGTAGTTTATGCGCTAGAAAGAGATGAAATGTTAGCAGGGAATGCGAATGCACAAATAGTAGGGTTTCCTCTTCCAACTACAGCAACTAGTGGTTTTTATAGTCCAGGAGGATTTAACTGTATTGGTCCAAACTTACCGCCAGTTGGGACGCCTCAGCCTATAGTTTATATGCAAGATGATGCTTGGGCAGGTGTTTCACAAGATCATCTAAAAATATGGAATGTAAGTGTAGATTGGAATACGCCAAACAATTCTTCTATATCATCTCCACAGATTATTAACACAGCACCTTACGATTCAGTATTCGATAATGGATCATTCAATAACTTGGACGAACCTGGAAATGGACCAGATATAGATGCCCTACAAGCAACTATGATGTATATGACGAATTACAGACGATTTGGTTCTTATAATTCTGCTGTGATGAATTTTGCAGTAGATGTAAGTGGAAATGATACTAAGTCAGGAATTAGATGGTATGAACTAAGGCAAACTGCAGATGGGCAACCTTGGACAATTTATCAAGAAGGAACTTATTCGCAACCAAATTATAGTACTTTTTGTGGTAGTATAAGTATGGATGCTCAAGGAAACATAGGACTTGCCTATACCATTGTAAGTAGCACAGTATATACTTCATTACGTTATACAGGACGTCAAGCATCCGATCCTTTAGGAACAATGACAATAACAGAACAAAATATTGTTGATGGAGATGCACAAAATAATAGAGGTGATGGACGTTATGGAGATTATGCTCAGCTAACCGTAGATCCTACTGATGATATGACCTTCTGGCACATTGCTGAATATATGAAAGGACCAAATAACGTTAGAAAGAGTCACGTAGCAGCATTTCAAATAGTTGCTGGACCACCAGATACAGAAGCGCCGACGACACCAACAAATTTATCTGCTTCTAATACCACAGATACAACTACAGATTTATCATGGACTGCTTCTACTGATAATGTGTCCGTTGCAGGATATGATGTTTATCAGGATGGTAACTTAGTCGGAACAGCTTCAGGAACTACCTATACAGCAACTGGCTTAACAGCATTAACGAGCTACGATTTTTATGTAGTAGCAAAAGATGGCGCTGGAAATACTTCAGGAAATAGTAACACAGTTACAGTGGTAACTTTAGATGTTCAAATAACATATTGTGATTCAGCAAGTACAAATATTAATGATGAATTCATTGGTCGTGTACAGTTAAATACGATAGATAATGCATCTGGAGGTCAGTTCTATACTGATTTTACAGGTATTTCTACAACACTTGATAAAACTTCACAATATACAATAACAGTTACACCTACTTGGACAGGAACTATCTACAGTGAAGGATATTCTGTATGGATTGATTATAATCAAGATGGTGATTTTGCAGATGCTGGTGAGCAGGTTTGGACACAAGCTCCAACTACAAATACACCTGTAAGTGGTAACTTTACTGTTCCTGCAGCTGCGACTAATGGAGCAACTAGAATGCGTGTATCTTTAAAATATAATGGTATTCCAACATCTTGTGAGACCTTTACATATGGTGAAGTAGAAGATTATACAGTGATCATACAAGATGGTTCTGGCGGACCAACGTGTAGTGATGGTATTCAAAATGGAGACGAAGAAGGTGTTGATTGCGGAGGTTCCTTCTGTGATCCTTGTTCTTCTGGAAGTGTAGTAATTCATGAAGGTTTCTTCGAAACTGGATGGGACAACTGGGTTGATGGAGGAAGCGATAGTTTCCGCTACAGTGGTACACGTTCTTATGAAGGAAGTTATTCTATTAGATTAAGAGACAACACAAATAGTTCTACAATGACTTCAGAAACATTTGATTTGTCTGGATTCGATTCAGTTAGTGTTGAATTTTTCTTCTTGCCTAATAGTATGGAAAATAATGAAGATTTTTGGCTTCAGTATAATGATGGTTCTGGATGGCAAACAGCAGCTACTTGGGCTCGTGGATCAGAATTTGAAAATGATTTATTCTACACATCTACAGTGACATTTAGCTCATCGCAATACAATTTAAATTCCAATGCACAATTTAGATTTAGATGTGATGCAAGTGGTAATGGCGATCGCGTTTATATTGATGCTGTAACTATTACAGGAAATACAGGTACAAGTAGAATTGCGAATTCTACGAGACGTGTTGATAAAGAAACATCACCTCAAACAGTAAGTACACATGAACTTAGTATTGATGAAGAAGGTTTTACGATTTATCCGAATCCAACGAAAGGTATTCTTAATATCAAAAATACTTCTGGTTTAAAAGTAAATACTGTAAAAGTATTTTCTGCTTTTGGAATGCTAGTTAAAGAAATGAAAGAACTTGACAATGATGCAAGTATTGATGTTTCTAACTTTGCATCTGGAACTTACTTTATAAGATTTGTTTCTGGAGACACTATAGTAACTAAGAAATTTATTAAAAAATAAGTTGTACTAAAAGTATAATCATAAAATTAAAAATGAAGCCGTTTCAATGAATGTTGAAACGGCTTTTTTCTATATATTTTATATGGATCTCGTCCAATGACAAAACCTAAAACTCTAACGACCTAAATTAAATCACTCTACTAATCGTCAAACCATCTCTAATAGGTAAAACAACTGTTTCAATACGCGAATCTTCCTTTAATAATGTATTATACTCAAGTAATGCTTCTGTAGAAATATCATTCTTTTGAAGTGGTTTGAGTACTTTTCCACTCCATAAAACATTATCAGACAAAATAATTCCATTCGGACTCATCTTATCAATAATTGCATGAAAATAAGCAGGATAATTCGGTTTATCTGCATCAATAAAAACCAAATCAAACGTCCTATCGATATCAGGAATAATGTCTAAAGCATTTCCTGTATATTGGTAAATTTGATCTCCATAATTAGAAGCATCAAAATACTTACGTTGAAAATCGTGTAGTTCTTCGTTAATATCAATAGTGTGCAATTCGCCTTCTGACTGCATTCCTTCTGCCAAACACAAAGCAGAATATCCAGTATACGTTCCAATCTCTAAAATGGTTTTTGGGCGAATCAATTTTGCTAGCATACTTAACAAGCGGCCTTGATAATGTCCACTTAGCATTCGTGGCTGTAAAATTTTCTGATACGTTTCACGTGTCAACGCTTTTAACAACTCAGGTTCATTGGCTGAATGTGCTACAACATAATCATCTAAAGCTTCTGGAATAAAGTGCATAAACTAAAAAATTTAAACAAAAATACTACTTCTTTTTATAATTAAAGTGCTTTTAATGACATTCGCATATTGACCATATGTTTGCGAAACCTAGCTTTTTCATATGCTTTAATAGCTCCTATGTTTTCATCATATACATCGAGTCGAACTTCATCAATATCATGAATTGAAATCCAAGAATTTAACCCTTTTATAACATGGTTTATAACACCTAAGCCTCTACGTTCAGGGACTACATACATAAAACCCAAATAGGCAAACTTCTTATGTTTTAAATAATTTTTTGGAGTTTCAATTCGTGCATAACCAGAGCCAATAATTGTGTCATTAGCAATTGCTACAATAACTTCAACATCATCAGCCATAATCATTTCTTTGATATCATAATAGTGAATAGTACCTTCTTTTAATGTTGAATCAAAAGGGCGTTCTGCAGTAATAATACCTTGTTCAAAAGTTAATAAAATGTCTAAATCTTCTAATAGTGCTTTACGCGTAGTGATGGAAATCATAGGAAAATTTATAGTATAATATAAAATATTATGTGTTTAAACTCAAAGATAAAAAACCTATAGATAATAAGATCTTTTTCAAGGAAAAAACCAAGAAGCTTTTATACCAAAAATCTAATACGTATTTTTGGTAAAAATAGCATTCAATATGTTCCAAAATACATTGGCGTATGCAAAAGAGCAAGACGCAAAAGATCCACTAAAAAGTTATCGAAATCAATTTCATATCCCGAAAGACAAAGACGGAAATGAATGGCTATACTTTTGTGGAAATTCACTCGGATTGCAGCCAAAAGTAACACAAGAATACATTCAACAAGAATTGAATGATTGGGCAAACTTAGGTGTAGAAGGACATTTTGATGCAAAAAATCCGTGGATGCCATACCACGAATTTCTTACGGAAAACATGGCAAAAATAGTGGGAGCGAAGCCAATTGAAGTCGTAATTATGAATACGCTTACGACGAATTTGCATTTATTGATGGTTTCGTTTTACCAACCGACAAAAACTAAATACAAAATAGTTATTGAAAGTGATGCATTTCCATCAGATCGGTATGCAGTAGAATCACAATTAAAATTTCATGGATTTGATCCGAAAGAAGGTTTAGTAGAATGGAAACCTAGAGTAGGTGAAGAATTGCTTAGAATGGAAGACTTAGAAGCAATAATGGAAGCTGAAGGTGATGAAGTTGCACTGGTATTAATTGGTGGCGTAAACTATTATACAGGACAGTATTTTGATATTAAAAAAATTGCGGAACTCGGTCATGTAAAAGGAGCTATGGTTGGAATTGATTTAGCACATGGCGCTGGAAACATTCAACCAAATTTACACGATTCAGGTGTAGATTTTGCTGCTTGGTGTACCTACAAATACTTAAACGCCGGTCCAGGAAGTTTAGGTGGATTATTTGTTCATGAAAAGCACGCACATAACAAAGAATTAAATCGATTTGCAGGTTGGTGGGGACATGATAAAGGTACTCGTTTTAACATGCGTTATGACTTCAATCCAATTCCAGGAGCAGAAAGTTGGCAACTAAGCAATCCACCAATACTGTCAATGGCAGCTATCAAAGCTTCTTTAGATATGTTTAATGAAGTTGGAATGGACGCTTTACGCGAAAAATCTGAGAGGTTAACAGCATATTTTGAATACTTAATTAATGAAATTGGTTCAGATCATATCAAAATAATTACACCTTCAAATTCAAAAGAAAGAGGTTGTCAATTATCAATTCAAGTGAAAAATGCTGATAAATCATTACATCAAAAACTAATAGACAAACATATCATAACTGATTGGCGGGAACCTGATGTAATTCGTTGTGCACCAGTTCCACTATACAATACTTTTGAAGATGTTTACAGAATGGTAGACGAACTAAAAAAATGCTTGTAACATGAAGAAAGAAAATATACTCATTGTTGGCGCAGGATTATGCGGTTCATTACTAGCGTTACGTTTAGGACAACGCGGTTATAAAGTTACAGTAATGGAAAGCCGTCCCGATTTACGAAAAGTAGATATCTCTGCCGGACGATCAATCAACTTAGCATTTTCAGACAGAGGAATTAAAGCTATGAATATGGTTGGAATCACTGATAAAGTAATGCCATTATGTATTCCCATGCATGGACGTTTGGTACATGATATAGAAGGAAATACATTTATGTCTAACTATTCAGGACGTGATGATGAATACATCAATTCAATTTCCAGAGGTGACTTAAATGCGTTATTATTAACAGAAGCTGAAGAACACGAAGCTGTTGATATTACATTCAATAAAAAATGTACAGCAATTGACATTGAAGAAAACATGGCAACTTTCTATTGTTATGAAACAAAAAAAGAAATGCAAGTCAGTGCTGATGTAATTATCGGAACAGATGGTGCAGGTTCTATATTGCGTAAAAGTTATTACTTAGAACGTAAATTTTTATTTAGCTATTCGCAGAATTATCTCAGTCATGGATACAAAGAGCTAAGTATTCCGGCAACGGCAACTGGTGGATTTCGTACTGAGAAAAATGCATTGCACATATGGCCAAGAGGCGATTATATGATTATTGCCTTGCCAAACTTAGATGGGAGTTTTACGGTAACATTGTTTTTGTCGTATGATGAAGGCGAATACAATTTTAACAATCTAACGACAGAAGAAAGAGTTCAAGAGTTTTTTGAAACACAATTTCCAGATTTAGTGCCGTTAATTCCTGAATTGACAAAAGAGTACTTCGAAAACCCAACTGCACCATTAGGAACCGTAAAATGTTCACCTTGGTCATATAAAAATAATACCTTATTAATGGGCGATGCAGCGCATGCAATTGTTCCGTTTTACGGACAAGGAATGAATGCTTCTTTTGAAGATGTAGTTGTGTTAAACGAAGTGTTAGATCAGCATGAAGGCGATTGGGAAACTGTATTCAAAGCTTATGAAAAAGCGCGTAAAAAAGATACGGATGCCATTGCTGATTTAGCGATTGATAACTACTACGAAATGCGCGATCATGTAGCCAATCCAATCTTTAAAGAAAAGCGAAAACTAGAAATGGATTTAGAGAAAAGTTTTCCTGAGCAGTATTTCTCTAAATACTCAATGGTGACATTTAACGAAGACATTCCGTATAGTAAAGCAATGGAAATTGGCCGTGCGCAAGATAAAGCATTACTCAACATGATTGCAGATGCCGAAATAGACACTACAACTAATTTAAACGAAATCCTTCAAAAAGTACAAGCTGAGACGAATGAAATCTTAGATGAAGACAATGTTGCAAAGACGATGAAGCACTAGTCTGTTTTCCGAACTGTTTTTCGAGTAGTTCTATTTCTTTTTATCTTAAAATATTCTTTGCCAATTCCCTGACCCAGATTTGCTGAGAAATTGAAAATTTCACCAGTACCTAGTTCTACGTTTTTGACGATCACACTGTTGAAACCAATATATTGTGCTCCTATTTCATAAGTTGCAGCTGGAATAGTAAGCTGGTATGATCCATCTTGTTGTGTGATTTTACCAAGAACTTCTTTAGTTTTAACATTAGTGAACATCACATTTGAAAACTCTAAAGGATCAGTAATAGTATCTTTTCCTTCATGAATATAACTTCCAAGTATTTTTCCAGAAACACTCACAATAGTAGTATCTGCAATTAGAAAGTTTTCACTGATCGTAACAACACTTGGTAGTTTTTGAGGATTCATATTTTCTCCCACTAAACCACATTTAACTACTTTTTGAGCACAAGCTGTAAGTAGAAATAATGTGATACAATAGAAGCCTAATTTTTTCATGATTTTTTCAATTCCCGGATAATTTCTTGAATACCTTTTTGAAAGCCAGAAAAGTAAGCATCTTTCTTAAACTCAGGTACAATTATTTTTTTGATGATATCTAGTGTTTCAGCATCGGTCAATTTGTCCATAATTCCGTCACCATTGTGAATCCAAATGCGACGGTCTTTCATATACAACGCAATTAAGATACCATTATTTTTGTCTTTTTGACCAATTCCCCAATTATTGGCTAAGTCAAGTGAATATTCTTCCAAACCACTATAATCTTGAATAGAAGTAAGTGTTACAATTGCAATTTGATTCGTTGTTTTAGCTTCGTATTGTTTTACAATTTCTAATAATGTTGCTTCTTGTTCATCAGATAAAATATTATCAAAATCATTGATAAATCCGACAGGAATTGGAAATGCAGTATCTGGATGTGACGGTCCAGAAGAAGCATCATAATGAGGTTTGTGAGAAGCTTCGCAGCTAAAACTAAACGTTATTAGCAGGCAAAGCAGTAGGCTTTTAAATTTCATAGTAGGTTATTAAGATCGATTTGGGTAGATGCAATATAAGAAATTCCTTTATATCTTATCAAAAATTAACATCTTGATGATAAGAAACAAACCTATTCGACTCACTAGATTTATTAAAATAGATTACTTTTTTCAAAAAGATGTTTCGTGGGAAATACTATAATTTAGCTAATTCTTTATCAATTTCTAGATGGATTGCCTCAATTTGAAGATCATATTTGTCGGTGTCTTCTTTTAATGCTTTTTTCATTAATGCAAACACCTTTAAACGTAATTCACAGTAGCGTAACAATGTTTTATTTTGTTTCTTAATCTCAGAAGGCATACCTTTTAAAGTGTCCATTTGACGAACGATTTCCAAGTTTTCTTTCCAAGCAGGAATTACTTTTTTATCTAATTCAAGGATCAATCCAAAATTACTTTCAGTATCTAAACGGTCATAAAAAACCAATGAATTTTCTTCATTTTTTGAGAACTGTTCAAGTTTAGAATTATAGAAGTTTTCCGTTTCAAAATCAGTAAATGCATAAATGCCTGCAAATAATCCGACTCCTAAAATCAATAATGATATAAATCCAATTCCAGCCGCTCTCCAACGAGAAAAGAAGGCATATTTATGCTCTTCATGTTGTTTAAAAAGATCACCAAAATTTTGTTCTACCCAAAAAACAATAAGTCCTGTATAGATAGCAGGAATAATTACTTTAGGAATTTTTTCTACAATGTAATCCGGAATTGCAAAAATAACTGCAAACAATGCTATCGTTACAATAATTGAGATTATTAGTACTTTATTTCCTTTTTCTGTCTCATTCAGCGCTTTATAATTTTCTCGTATCAAATAACCAGCAGCTAATGGACCGCCAATAAATGTCGCAATACCAATTGCTTTTGGAGAATAAAATGTTAATTCTTTTGTGTCGATTTCTTGCTGCATTTTTAGAGTTTAAAAAGGGGAATTTGTATGTGTCAAATATATTAAATAAGCTAGAAACAAGTAGGATATTATTCATCAAAAGTAATCTTTGCGCTAATATATTCTGGAAGCAGAGCAACAGCATTTTTCAACTTTTCAACATTGCGTTTCTTCAATATTTCATCTTCAAGATAATAGATGTAATTTTGATATAAAAAATAAATCAGCACTCTATTATAATCATCCAGTTGTGTGTCTTTTATCATTTCCGACATTGCGTGTTCAATTTCTTCACTGTTTTTCGATTCAGACAAAGCTCTTCCAGTTCTACTAATACTTCCAAAGTAATGATTTTCGACAGGATTTTCAATACGTAAACTAATACCAAAAATTAAATCAGAAACATTAATATTCAGTTCTTCCAATTCTCGAATGTAAGTTTTTCGTCCTGCATGTGCATAACTCCCATCTGATACTCTATCAAAGCGATCATTCATAATATCTAAATGTGATCGCAGAAAAATTTCCCAATTAACCGTTTCGGCAGCTAGTAAAGCAATATTTGCAGCATGTTCTCTTGGACTTGAATCCATACTACAGCTTCCCATTACTTTGGTGTTTCGCATTTTATCTAATAAAGCTGACTTTTCTTTTTTGGGAAGTTGTTGCCAGTTTTTAGGTAAATCTCTGTAGAAATCTTGTCCGGCATCTTCCTTAAATTTGGTTGTTGTTGTATCAATCAAACAATTTGAATAGCCAACCATCGTAGCATATTTTTTAGCTAATGGTTCTGCTGTAAATGTATTGGGAAAATAAAATGCTCTTAAAGATTCACGTGAATAGGCAGCTTTACTGTAATAACTATATACCCAACTTTTCTCTTTTAGATTTTTATAGTTTTCTAAGTTTTCGGTTTCTTTGATTGCAATTTCGCGACCAGTATCTAAATTTATTTTGCGAAACTCAACAGTATCTTTCCCGTAATAACTTGTGTATTGATTTTGTACAATAAGCACATTTTTTTCAATTGTAGTTTGTGGATATTTTTTAATAAACGTTTCAAAATCAATTTGATTTTCTATGTCTTTCTTTGCACCGAAAATGTCTCCTTTGGTAAGTTTAATCATGTGTCCGACAGTTTGATTTTTCGCTAAATACACTTTGTCAAGATCACAATATTTGTATTGAAGATTTAATGAATCTACAATGTGCGAAAGTTTGTTCATGGTTAATTTGGTGTAAATCAAACCATTTTCATGCGTGGTAAATTCTCCATCTTGACCAAGTGCTTTTATACTAGATGCCAAAATGATTAGAATTAGTAGTTGTTTTTTCATCTCTATTCGGTTTTAACATATAACGATTAAATGATTATTTTATTTAAAAGTATATGGATTTAGTATACGATAAAACACGGAATAAGTGAGCGTTACTTTTGAATTCGTAAACAGGTAAATAATTAATAATCACCACTGCGTAATTTTTTATAATAAATTCGGGCAATGTTTGGATGCTTTGAAGAGTAAAATATTGGAATAATTTTACCATTATTAAAGTTGTTATATTCACTGCTACTAATATCAATTGTAGCTTCTTGTCGCTCATTATTTTCATCTAAAAATTGAACATCAATACTTTGAATCGTTTTTCCGCGTTTGCCATAAATTCTAGTTTTATCCACAATAGTGGCAGTTGTATAGACACCATTTTTGGCAAGTTCATCAGAACTATAACTAGTAGTTTTCCATATAAAACATGCACCAAAAATAAACAGTGAAGCAATGCACAATAAAAATATAGGAATAGCCATGTATTTTAATAAGCTTCTTAGCAATGTATCTGCTGTCCAAAAAGATAAAATTACTGTAATTACACCGCCAACAATTGCAAATAACATACTGTATTCTTCAGCAATATGATCGGGGATGAGTTTGAAAAAAAGGAAGATATTAAAGATTAATAAACTTGCTGGAAGTAGCTTTTGAAATAGTGATAACTTTTTTTGTTCTGTTTCTTCTGTGGTTGTAGTCATAATGAATAAATGTTTTAATTGTAATCGATTTAAAACGGATATGTAAAGATGTTATTAATTCGTTACAAAATAGCTTCTAAAGCGGCTTTAAGTAAATTTGTATAGATTCTTTTTGTGTCTTTGCCTCTAAATCCAGAAGCGCGTGCAATTACATTTTCATTAGTGTCTAATACAATCACAGTAGGAAACCCTTGCGCATTGTATTTTTTCCGCAATGCCATATACACATCTATATATTCTTCACGTAAAATTTCTTTATTTTTAGGGAAGTCTAATTCAACCAAAATAAATTCTTCTGCTAATTTTACGAATGTATTTTTAGCAAAATATTTTTTCTCTAATTCAATACAAGCGCCGCACCAATCGGAGCCTGTAAAAAACAATAAAATAGGTTTTTTTAGTCCTTTGCTGACTTCTCGTGCTTTGTTATAATCTAAATACCAGCGTAAATTATGGCTATCTGTTTTGACGTATTTGCCTTCTTTTTGCGCATGGAGATTGCATACAACAAACAACGCGAATAGAATTGTAGTAATCGTTTTCATAGGTGTGGTCTTAATGTTGATGAAAAGATATTCAATTCTAAGGAATATTTATAAATTATTACATAAAATCTACTGCTGTTTTACTTGCTTCCCACTTTTACAATACATTTTTTATTTAAGACAACTACACCAACTTCTCCTTAAAAAAATCAATTGTTCGTGTCCAAGCTAATGTTGCAGCTTTTTTGTCATAACGTGGTGTTGTATTGTTGTGAAAACCGTGATTCACATTTGGGTAAAAATGTGCTTTGTAATCAATTTTAGTTGCTTTCAATACTTTTTCATACGCTTCCCAACCTGCATTGACGCGTTTGTCCAAGTCAGCATATTGAAGCAATAAAGGTGCTTTTATTTTCGCGGCATCTTCATCATTTGGTTGTCTTCCATAAAAAGGAACCGCAGCTTTTAAATCGTCTAATTTAACAGCCATCATATTGGAAATCCAACCGCCAAAACAGAAACCAACAACACCTACTTTTCCATTGCAATTCGGATGCTTCTTTAAGTATTCATACGCAGCAATAAAATCTTCCAACATTTCGTTTAGGTCACGCTTTTTCTGCATCGTTCGTCCATCATCATCGTTTCCAGGATAACCGCCCAAAGGAGTTAAGGCATCTGGTGCCAGACTTATAAAACCTTCCAAAGCAGTTCGTCTGCCAACATCTTCAATATATGGATTCAAACCTCTGTTTTCATGAACGACAATAACGCCCGGAACTTTTTTTGAGACATCTTTCGGTAACGAAAGCAATCCTTTAATTTTTCCGCCACCTTTTGGAGAATTGTACATAATATAATCCGATTGTAAACGCGTATCATCTTTCGGAATTTCCGCAGTTGTTTTGTAATTTGGAGACATAAAACTCATCAATGCTCCAACAGTAACACTTCCTGCGGCATACAATGAAAGTCGTTCTACAAACTGACGACGCCCAATTTTATTATGTGCATAATCGTCATACAAATCAAATACTTCTTGTTGAATGTCTTCTTTCTTTAACTCGCTCATGATGTAGGTTTTTTTGATGACTAAAGTTACGGAATTTGAAAGACTTTGAGAATTTGTTATTTTAGTTACATACTAATTCCAAAATCAAATTCACTAGGTAATACACGAATACAATCATAACTTATAACGTTTTTTTAGTTCCATCATGTAGCAAGCGATACATAATAGTATCTTCTATTAATAAGCCTTCCGATTGTCTGTTTGGCCAACTCTTATTATAATCTTTTGGATGATGCACATCAATCCCAATGATTTTTCCGTTAAAAAATGTGTTGACTTTTGATTGTAATGTGTGTCCAACAACAATTGATTTGGCGTTGAATGTTTTTAGTTGAAAATCAATTTGTTCTTGAGATAAATCTTCTCTAAAATATCCGCGATACCACGAAATTCCTTTGCGTGTAGAAATGATCAATTCGGTAGGTTTTTTTTGTGGTGTTGGAAAATATGCTGTGTAATAATACTTGCGCGAAATGGTATTCATTTCTTCTAACGACAAGCCTAATTCTGCAACTTCAGGATGAATGCCACCATGAACAAAAATATGTCCGTTGATTTTTTCGATTGCATTCTTGCTTGACAACCATTTGCCTAAAAATGATTCCTGACTATACAAATCGTGTTGTTGTTTATCTAAAATTGCCGAAACTCCTAAATACTTCTGAGAAGCTGCGCCAAACTTTGCTTGCATGTTTTTTAATTCGTGATTCCCAATGATAAAATGTACTAGCCCATTATGTTCTTTTGCTGCTTGTTCTAATTTGTATACAAACCATAAAACTTGTGTTGTTGAAAACCCACGATCGACAAAATCACCAACTAGTACTAAATGCCCTTTCCCAAATGTCCAATTCAATTCGGCGTCGATTACGTTTTGCTGAATCAAGAAATCGCGAAAGGTTTTAAAACCACTTTCAATATCTGAAATAGCTATAATTGGATTGCCGTCATTGTAAATCGTTTTTGGTGTTTCAAGTTTGGTGTTAATTGTGAAATCAAACGAAGTATCTTCTAGTGGGAAATAACAACTCCCAGGAATTATTTCGGTAGTTGCATACGTTTTTTTTGTAGTGTAAAAACCATCTTTTTTGTTTCCTTTGAGGTAATTCACGCTAAGTGTAGAATCATTTTCATAAAAAACATACGGACCATCTTTATCAAGATTCATGCGAGAAGGATGATCACCATAATGAAGTGACGCGCCGTGATACAATCCGAAAGAAATTGCGATTATTGCTAAAAATAAAAAAGTTAAAAAGATATGTTTTAAATATCGAACTATTCGTTTTTTCATGATGATGAGTGTTTAATTATTTCCGCAAACTTATGCGCGAGTGATTGTCCAGAAAAGCTTTTGGGTTCAACAACTCGGGAAAAGTGATACAATGATTTTTTTTGAGGTTGAAGTGATTTTGTCACACATTTTGGACAAAAGAACCTCAGATTTTGGTCGTTTGTCAACTTCTTTTGTTTGCCAATCGTTTTCAGCTACATTTGTGCTATGTCATTCAAAAAACACTATAGGAAAATATTATTTGGTATCGGAAGCGTGATATTGTTATCTCCGATAGTGATTGCGATGTTTGAAATTATAACTTCAGAGAAAAATTCGATCACCTTTTTAGGAGATTATCCTCCGATGATTAGTTTGGGAATTCTTGAAGGATATATAGTTTTATTAGGATTTATGGTGTCCATTGTATTGCATTGGTTGTTTAAACGAATTCGATCTATATTGAAGTTGAAAAAAGAGCAACAACAAATGGAATTGTCACATTTACAGAGTCAAGTAAATCCGCACTTTTTCTTCAATATGTTGAATAATTTATATGGTTTGGTTGATAAAGATTCTAAAAAGGCGCAAGCGTTGATTCTGAAACTGTCCGACATGATGCGCTATAGTATTTATGATGGACAAAAAAGTAGCGTATCAATTCAAGAAGAAGTAGCTTATTTAAAAAACTATATTGAGTTACACAAAATGCGCTATCACAAAGAAATTGATGTGAAATTTGATACAAACATTCAAAATGAAAAAAGTGAAGTAATGCCATTATTGTTTATCATTTTACTGGAAAACGCATTCAAACATGGTGTGGAAAATTTGCATGAAAACGCTTTTGTTAGAATCAATTTGAAAGCAAATCAAGATGAAATTCACTTTAGTGTTGAAAATAATTTTGATCAAGAATCGGTTACTGATGAAAACGGAATCGGATTAAAAAATCTGCAAAGGCGACTGGAATTGGTCTACCCTAAAAAACATTTAGTATCTTTTACCAGTGAAGAAAACATATACAAATCGCAACTAACCATTCAACTTTCATGATTAGTTATGTAAGATGAATTTGTTGAATAAATCGAAGTTTTTCTTTTTCCGCAGTATAATAATTGTTTTTCGTTAAAAATTTTTGAATCCTTGGAGAAAATTTAGGAAAAGAATTATGGTTTTAGTTTTCGATAGAAAAACTAAAAATACCTCTGGAAATGCTGTGCATTCATGAATACCAAAATATGAAGTAAGAATGCGTGAACTAAAAATTCCCTTTCTTTTGTTTCTTTTCTTTGGGAAAGCAAAGAAATCAAAGATTCATGAGTTCATTGATTTAAAATAGAAAATGTACGAACTAAAACGAAAAAAGGAATAATATGGTATTTAGTAAGACAGTCTTACAGAGTGCTAAAAATTATAATTAAAAAAATATGGCAAGCATAAGCTATTTAATTATTGACGATGAACATATAGCGCACGATATCATAAAAGGATATTGCAATTTGTTGCCAAATATGGAATTGAAGAAACATTGTTACAACGCGCTAGAAGCAATGGAATATCTAAACGAACATGCTGTCGACTTGATTTTCCTCGATTTAAATATGCCCAAACTCAAAGGATTTGATTTCTTAAAAACGTTATCGCATCCGCCAAAAGTAATTGTAACAACGGCGTATCAGGAATATGCTTTGGAAGGTTATGAATTGAACGTTTCAGATTATTTATTAAAACCATTTTCTTTTGAGCGTTTCTTAAAAGCGATTAACAAAACTGTGAGCGTTTCATCGAAAGTGAAATCTGTAGTAACGGAAAAAAAGGATGAAGCTTCTCAAAGTATATTTCTGCGTTCGCAAAACAAATATGTGCAAGTATTTATCAATACAATATTGTATGTTGAAGCTTCAGGAAACTATACAAAAGTAGTTATGGATTCAGAGACAATTTCCATTCGCGAAAAGCTTTCCGATATGATTGCGTTATTGCCAACAGAAGACTTTTTACAAGTGCATAAGTCGTTTGCAGTCGCTACAAAACGTATCAATAGTATTGAAGGCAACCGAATTATGATTGGAGATCATATGATTCCTATTGGGAAAATGTATAAGGTGAATGTGAATGCGTTGGTGAGGTAGTTGTAGTTAAGAACTAAAACTCGTATTAATTATAGCCATTGTTGTGTGTTCGTTATTTTTATATATCATACATCCAATCCATTTCGGATTCAATCCAATATAGTCCATCCAAATCATTCTTGCCATAATCACCAAACATTGACTCTTTAAGTTCAATTTTATTGTCGTTGAGTTCAAATAATCCATAAAAAGGATCTTGATAAGACCTAAAGCATTCGTGGTTATTAGGTTTTGATAACCAATATATTTTGCCCCAATATTTTAGAAACTTATTATTTTCAACTTCTAGTTTAAGCGCAACTATATCATCTGCTCCAAAATTTCTATCGTTTTTATTCTCACTTGATGCAAATCGAGAATTTAGCAATAAAGCAAGCAAATATTCCAAATCAGTTTTTCGCTCAAGTTTTGACAAGTCAACAATTCCGTTTTTTTCAAATAGTGGTTTTATTATATCTAATATTTTTTCAAACATTCAGTCAAATTATCATTTAATTTATTTTCATTCTCATTAATCTTTCGTTCGCTTTAATGACACACAACGGTTAGTATAAGAAACGTATGGCAAGTGACAAGCAATACCTTTCGGATTGGTACTAAGCCAAATATAATATTTTGCTTTTATATTTTTTGTTGAAAATACTAAATTTTATATTTGGCGTACTTTTTAAATAAACACAGATTTTTCGGCAAGCCTAAACTGCCCTATGTTTTTTTATACATTGTTAGGCTTTCGTACTTCTTTTAATCGAAATTGAATGTTTCTTTTATAGTATTTGAAGAAAGTAAATTCTTAATAGATTCTAATTTATCAGGGCTTTGTAAAAAAGGGTGTTCTTGATATAATTTTTGATATTCAGAAGTTACTTCATCTTTATATTTTTCTATTTTTTTATCTATTACTTTATTGATGTTAGTAATAGTATTTTTCTGAAAATGTAAATTTATTGGGTCAACAAATCCCATTTTTATAAATCCCGCTGTTTTTCTTGCACAACGACAAGGATTGTTTTTGTTAATAAGACCACATTTGTTGTCCATAAAATTGTAGAGTTGCTTTTTTGCTCTATGTAGTTTAACTCTAAAATTTTCTTTTGAAATTTCCATTATTTCGCTACCAATGACATCAGTAAATTCAAATAATTCTCCAATTATGTATATCATTCGTTGTTCTCGGTCAAGACATAGTAACATTCCTTTCATACAACTAATTTTGGCTTCTTTTACTAATAACTTATTTTCAACTTCGTAAGAATAATCAGAAAGAGATTCATTAGGTAGTTGCTCAATTCCTTGTCCAAACTCTTCGAATGTTATCGAATTGATTTCATATTTACCTCTTTTCATATTTAGAAAGTGATTTTTTACAATCCGATATACCCAAGTTTTAAAGCTACTTTTTTGTTTAAATGAATCCAATTTTACAACAATTTTTATTAAAACTTCTTGTGTTAAATCTCCTGCTTCATTTTTATCACCTACAAAAGTTAAGGCGATATTATAAATCCAATCTTGATGTTTTTTTATAAGATTTTCTAATGCTTTTTTATTACCATTAAGCGACTGCTCTATTAAAATAGAGTCTGAAGTTTTGATGTTGAGCGATTTCTTCATTTTATAAATTTAAGAAATAACATTTTGCCTTTAAAAAAACAAAATGTTATTAGAAAGGTATTATTTAGTCATTAAAAATTGTCCGTGAGGATTATCTATAACCATTAACCATTCTCCATTTTCTTGTTTTCTTAAGACAGCAACAGAAAGACCACTTTGTTTAATTTCAGTTCCGTCTGGTGCTTTTGCAGTCATTTCCCAAGGTGCAATATGAGTAGCAATATCTCCTGAGATAAATACTTCGTGACCACTATAAGTAAAAACTGGATTTGCCATTGACATTCCTGTGAACATTTCTCTTAAAGCATTTGAATCAGATACTGGTGATTCTGGTTCAAATACGACAACTGAATTAGGTTCATAGCAAGACATAACCTTGTCAATATCTTTGTTTTCAAAAGCTTTTGTCATTCTTTGGATTGTGTTTAGTACATTTTGTTCTTCTACTGTCATCTTTTTTGTTTTATTTGTTTGTGAATTAATTGTGATTGAAGCCATACAGAATAGTATGACCATTAATAATTTTGATTGCATTTTGTAAATCATAAAGTTTCGTTTTTATAAATTATTACTCGCTTTATGACTTAGACACAACCAAAAGATGACTGTTACAGTAGATGTGAATTTATTATAAAAAAATGTTATTTCTGGGTATAAAGCCTAACGTTAAATATATGGCGACTTTGCAAATAGACAGACCTTTGGGTTAAACACTAATCGCCCTATTTGCTATATATAGTGTTAGGTGCTTTTTTTACTTTTTCAATTCTATCCATTAATTTTTGAAAGTCAACGACCTCCTTATCTATTTTTTTCAGTTCATCAAGCTCTTCCATAACAACTGATTTATTTACTATTTTAAGAATTGCTGGTTTATGGATTTTAATATTTGGATTCCACTTCATTATTTCAAATACAATTGAGCGTTTTATGTCTCCAATTAATTTTGGTCCATCATAATAGACTTCCATTACCTCATATGGAATTTTGGGAATAAAGTCAGTTTTTATTTTTTCTTGAATCGGCTTCTTTGTTGGATAAAATAAAATGAGTTTTTCCTGATTCGTTTTAGTCCAATTATCTAATTCAATTGCATAATTAAAATTGTCAATTCCTGATTTAATAATAGCAAGCAAAATCAGTATTGCAATACCCATTCGGATATATCCATCATTTGCAAATCCCCAATAGAATATTCCTCCAGCAATTAGAATACCTATTAAATTTGATTTTATGATTGATAGATATTTGTTCATTTTTTGTAATTGCACCTAACGTTTTATATAAAAATTGAAGCGTTTAAATAGAACGAAACATCGAGTAAGAAAATAAATTTAATTAACCAACAGAAGCCTTAAAAAATGGCTAATAATAGCTTTTGTTTTTATATTGTGTTAGCCACCGTTTTTATTATGAAAATTGAACTTGACAGAAAAGGATTAGAAACACTAGTAAAAGGTAGTCAACCTTACTACAATGAATTTGAAAATACCTTAGTTAAAAAAGCAGGACACTCTTATAGTGACCAATATGGTAGAACAAGTTGGGGTAGTTTAGGGAACCTAACAGATGAAGAGCTTTACAAACTATACTTAATTTGTAGAAATAGTTGGTCTTAAATGGTGGCTAACGGCTAGCATATGAAACGTAAGGGATTTAACGAACTTACCTATCAAGTTTGCACTGAGCCATATTTGCGATTAGACACAAATTTAAACTTTTTAATCAACTCGTCAAATTGCAAATTTGGCGGGCTTGATTAAACGCACAAACGCTTCGTAAACCACTGAACTCCTTATGTTTTATGATGCATTGTTAGGCACCGTTTTTATTCTGTTATTAGTTTGTCTAAAATTGGAGGAAGGCTTAATATTCCTCTTGCTCCTTGTATCATATGTTTAATTGGGTCTACAGATTTATTCTCAATACACTTATTAATAAGAGAGAAAGTCTCAGTCATCTTGTTAATTAGAATATTTGTTTCTTTATCTAGTTTTGCAACGTAGTTGTCTAATTCATCAATTGTTACAATATCAACTGTTGAATGCAAATTCCATGCTTCAGAACCTTTCCAATGTAGCCGCATTTTCTTTTGCTCTTTTATTACCATCTCTTCTTTCTGAGCATCAAAATAGGTTTCAAATAACTTTCCTTCAATAACAACTATTGGGATAATTAAAGTACCATGAGAAAATATGTCTTGTTGTTTTTTCACATATCCCTCATAAAATTTCTTCTCTGAATAGCAGGCTGATATTATAGATTGAAGAGTTGTATAGACAAGGTCATTTTGTTTGCTAAATGCCTGTTTGCCATTGAATCCAGGTCTATCTGGAGTCCCAAATATTGAAAGTGTCTGAATCTCTTTGTCATTGGCCAATAACCATAAAATTGAATCTGCTATATTTGAACTAATTGATTGAGCAATACATGCTGAGGATGAAATTTTTGAATTTGTATCAGTGAAAATTACCCAAGGTTTATCAGCGCTCCACTTACATTCTGTCAAGTACATTATTCGCAGAAAAGAATCATTAACTTCAACTGTTCGTTGTGCAATAACATCAATTTCTTTTGGTGTATTTGTTTTGTAATCATTAACGTACCTACCTTGAAATGTTGAGAATTTCCATTTTTTAAAAACATTAGCACACCTATACTCTAGCGGAAAACCTTCACTATTCAGCCAGTCAAGAATATTTTTTTCTAAATTTTCATTTTGTGCCATAATTTTCACTTCTGCGGTTAAATGGTGCCTAACGTATGTATAATAAACATATGTTCATTATACAACTTATATTAATTCCCAATAAAGGTAAGTCAAATAGTACAACTATACAATGAGGTTTCCCGTAATCAGTAACATAATACCTTAACAATTACATCTACACATTACCCCAAAACAGCAACCAATTCACCAAAATCAGAAATACAATACTTAGCAAATGTTGATTTCTCTTGTCCAAATTTAAAAACCTGTATGGTTTGTAAACCCAATTCAAAACCTGCTTTTAATTCTGAATTCGGATTGTCGCCAATTATATATACTAGTTTCGGGTCAATCTTTTTTTCTAGAAGAATATGTTGAAAAATTCCTTTCTTAAAAATTCGTTTTGAGTCAAGAATATCGTCAATATAAATTTCACTAAACTGTTCTTTAATTCCTAACGAATGAATCTTAGCATGTTGCAGTTTTGAAAACCCAGTAGTGACTAGTATTTTCTCTTGTGGTAAGTTTTCAATTATATTAAAATCATCAAAGGGTTGTATGTTCAGTTCATACTCATGCGCATTTATCAAACGAGCAAATTCAGCATTTTGGTGATCGTCAAAACTGTATTTCTGTGATACAAAGTCAAAAGGATATTTCCATAACTCAGGAACAATTTGTGCAGTCAATACGGTTCCAAATTTTTTGATCAACAACGGTTCAAACTGATCAAAGATTGGTTTTACAGCTTTTTTACCAATAGATTTGGTTTCAAATAGCGTATCGTCTAAATCGAAAATTAATAACTTGTTCATGTGTTTTAGATAAATCTAATTGCTAGCTACAAGTTATAAAGTTAGTATTTAAAAGTTAGTTAATAATAGAATAGCCGGAAGAAAAAACCTCCCGACTATGACTGAACCAAAGTTCACTAACTTGTTCACTAAGTTTTAGCAACGCCAGCATGTTTCATGATTAAACATTGATACAGCATTATTTGGAATTGTTGCTTGTACCGCATCTTTTGGATAGGCTAAGTAATGATGAGGATTAAGATACTCAAGGCATATTGTAGCGCAAGTAACAGTATTAGTTCTCCCTCCAGAAATACGAGACTTTGTTAAGTTAGAAATAGAATTCTTGTTAAGGCTTAAAGACTTTAAAGTTCTTTTTTTCATGATATATGTTTTAAAATTAATTGAGGTAAAACAAGTTCTTTTTTTTAGAGCAAAAAAGAAGAGGCACTGATGATTTATAATTTATCAATACCTCTTTCATATACTCTAAAATCAAGGTGTTTTTTAAAAGCCTGGCTGGTTGCATCCAACATATTCTGTTGGCGGAGGTGCTTTTACAGTTCCTCCATTTGTAATACAATGCGAAAAAATACAGCTTTCATATTTAGTTTGACACTCTCGTGCTATTGTTAAATCATAAGCGTTTATTGTTGGTTCCGTATTGATATGAGTATTTACATTTCCTCCGATGCTTCTATAGAGTAACGTTAAATTTGAAATTCTATACGTGTGTAGTGTTAGGTTTTTGAGGTTCTTTTTTTTCATGAAATATATGTTTTATAATTAATTATAATAAAGCTAAAAACAATAGATGAAAATAAAAGATATGCCATTGATGATTCATAAATCATCAATAGATAAGCTGTTTTTTGTAAGAATTTTTAAGAATTGAGAAGGATATATACCAGTATGTGCCTTAAAAGCTTTCGAAAATGTTTCCTGTCTCTTAAATCCAAACTCAGCTGCTATAGCTGTCATATTATAGGATTGTAATGTTTTATTATTCTTCAATTTGATTAAAGCAGCATCAATTCGCAATTCGGTGATATAGGTTGTATACGATTTTCCTTTATAAGTATTAATTATTTTGGATAAATAAGAAGTATTAGTTCCCAACTTTTCTGCCATAAAGCTTAAACTACATTCTACCAATAAATAATCTTCATTCTTTTCAAAATCAGTGATTCTGTCTAAAATAACTTTTGCCTTATTATCTAGTATCTTCTCCTTTTTGGAAGCAATTTTTTTCTTCTTTTCTTCAAGAGCAGCTACTTTTTTAAGTAATTCCTGAAACTTTTTCTTTGTATGTTTTTCTCTTACTTTATAATATATAATGCTGCTTATAAAGAGGGCAAGTGAAATAATAGCTATCATAAGTAACCATTTTTTATTTCTTGATTGTGTTGTCAACTTTTTTCCTAAAGTGTCTATTTCTGTATGTAGAGGCGCAACATCAACTAATTTATGTGTTTCATTATTGATTTTTAAATTTTCAACACTCTGCTTTTTTTCTAATGTTGAATAGTTCTCAAAATGAAGTGATGCTTTTTCAGATTCTCCTACTTTATTATAGGCTAATGCAAGAAATTTATGCAACTCTTTTTCATTAATATTTATATTATCAGAAGTTTTTGTAAATGCCAATGCTTTTTCTAAATACTGTATAGATTCTTGATATACGTTTAATTTATAGGAGCTTTTCCCTAAATAGAATATGGAAGTAAGATGTAACCCTTGATTATTGTCATTCAATGTAGCATCTTTAATCTGTTTTGCTACAGAAATACAATTATCATATTCAGCTCTTTGATACAGAATAATAGCTTTATTCATTAAAAGTGGATAGTATAACTCTGGCAAGTCTTTAGTGCTACATTTTGTTAATCCGGCTTCGTTGTATAATTCAGCCTCATCTGGGTTTTCTAACCACAGATACGAGTCGGCAATATTCAGAAATGCAATAAGTCTGTTCACCTTATTACCCATGTTATCTTCTAAAGTATCCAAATGCTTTAATACTTCTTTGTATAAGTCAATCGCTTCTTCAAAATCTTTATGTAGCTTCTTTATATAAGCGATATTAGATAAAAGAGGAATTTTATAAGTAATCCCTAAATCTTGTGTGTATTCCATGGCTTTTAAATACGCGACAAGTGCTTTAGAATCTTCACCTAAGTCATTAAGAATATCTCCTTTTAAGAAAAAACACTTATACAAAAGCAATTCATTTTTGAGTAATGTACTTTTTGATAAAGCCGATTCAATATGCTGTAAAGCGTTTTTATTTTTATGTAATTTATTATAGCAATTAGAAACATTATAAAACGCTTGTGCTTTTTGTTCATCATTAATATCAGGTAAGCTTTTAGCTTGGATAGCATACTTTAATGCGGTGGTAGGATTTTTATATATAAATTCAGAATATAATTTAACCAATTCATCAAATGATTTACCGTTTGACAAATCAGTCTGAGCATTAGTATAGCTTAGAAAAATACAAAATGCGAGTAGAATTAACCGTTTCATGAACAAACTCTTTTTTAGAACTGTAAATCTAGAACAAAAAAATATTGTCATAAGACTTTTTAATAGTAAATAAACCTCTAGAATATATGCTGTAGTATAAAATCATTTCAACTAATTCAGTGTTCATAAAAAGCCGTTTGAAACGTTCCTGTAGACTTACGAGAAGATTCTGTTGAAGCACAAAATAGTGTTGAAATCTAACAATGAAGATGAAAGGTTTATAAGTTTACACTTTGATTCATAATTTAGAAAAACAAATCCACAAAAGCATAATGCCCAAATCCTAAAATCTAAAACCTCAAAAATTACCTCAAAAAATGTATCTTTGAAACGCACACAACCAACCAATATGATATACATAGCAATCTTACGTGGAATCAATGTTTCTGGAAGTAAAAAACTGCCAATGGCAGAACTTAGAACACTGCTTTCTAGTTTAGGATTTTCAGACGTTCAGACGTATATTCAAAGCGGAAATGCAATATTTACATCTGAAGAAAAAGGTCAAGAAAAATTGGGAAGTCAAATAGCAGCAGCTATCAAAAAGCAATACGATTATGATGTACCTGTCTTAGTGAAAACAATTGCACAATGGAAAATAGCAATAGCTAACAATCCATTTACAGAAGGAGACATTTCAAAACAAGCAATTACATTTTTAGCAACAATTCCAGAAACAACAACAATTGATATTGATAGTAAAGGCGATCAATTTAAAATCATAGATTCAGAAGTATATCTTTATTGTCCAAATGGTTTTGGACGTAGTAAACTTTCAAACAATCTCTTTGAGCGCAAACTCAAAGCACAAGCAACAACCAGAAATTGGAAAACGATTTATAAATTGTTACATCTCGCGGAAGCGATGGAGGAAGAATGAAGTTATGAGATATAAGAATTGAGTAATGAGATTTTTAGAAACGTCACTTCGAGTGAAATTTTTAAAAATTTTGTATCGAGAAGTATTATGAAATTAAAAAGTATTTTAGAATTAAAGAATAACAAACACCTAAAAGCAAAGCGACTTAACAATAAAAAAGAATATGCAAGAAAAAAAAGTAACACCAAGAGGCGCTTATCCACACACTAAACGTGTAGGCGATTTTATATTTGTATCAGGAACAAGTTCGCGACGACCAGATAATACGATTGCTGGTGTTGATATCATTGACGAAATGGGCACAAAACACTTAAACATTGGTACACAAACACGTGAAGTTTTAAAGAATATTGATAAAAATTTACAAAGCGTCGGGGCTAGTTTGGCTGATGTGGTAGATGTAAGTTCGTTTCTAGTAAACATGAATGATTTTGCAGGATACAATGAAGCATATGGCGAATTCTTTGACAAAGCTACAGGACCAACACGAACAACAGTTGCTGTACATCAATTGCCACATCCAGATTTGGTAGTGGAAATTAAAGTGGTAGCGTACAAAAAACAATAATCCATCGCATGAAAAAAATTCTTAACTATATCAACGGAAGTTACGTTGAACCAAAAAGCAACGAATGGATTGATAATTACAATCCTTCAAATGGAGAAGTGTATGGGCAAATTCCAAATTCGTCTGCTGAAGATGTAGAAGCTGCATATGAAGCGGCAAAAGCTGCGTATCCAAGTTGGTCAACAACAACGTTAGATGAGCGAAGTAAAATTCTTGGCAATATAGCAGATTTAATAGAAGAAAACTTAGCAGCGTTGGCACATGCAGAATCGTTGGATAATGGAAAACCGTTAAGTTTAGCCACTCGAATAGATATTCCAAGAGCAACAAGCAATTTTAGATTCTTTTCGCAAGCAATCACACAATTTTCAAGTGAAGCACATGAAAGTATTGGACTCAACGCAGTGAATTTTACCTTGCGACAATCCATTGGAGTTGTCGGTTGTATTTCGCCTTGGAACTTACCTCTATATCTCTTCACCTGGAAAATTGCTCCCGCATTAGCTACAGGAAATACAGTAGTTGCAAAACCAAGCGAAGTAACGCCAATGACAGCATATCTATTAGGTGAAATTTGCACAAAAGCAGGATTGCCAAAAGGAGTTTTAAACATCGTTCATGGTTTGGGACATACTACTGGACAGGCAATTACGGAACATCCACACATAAAAGCAATCTCTTTTACTGGCGGAACAGCAACAGGTGCGCATATTGCTAGAACGGCTGCGCCAATGTTTAAAAAACTTTCGCTAGAATTAGGTGGAAAAAACCCAAACATCATCTTTGCGGATTGCGATTATGATGAAATGTTGAAAGTTACAGTTCGATCTTCCTTTGCAAATCAAGGACAAATCTGTTTATGTGGTTCACGAATATTTGTAGAAAGAAACATCTATAAAAAATTTAAAACTGACTTTGTAGCACGTGTGAAACAACTTAAAGTTGGAAATCCATTTGATGAAACAACAAAGGTTGGAGCATTGGTTTCTAAACCACATTTAGAAAAAGTAAAGTCATACATAAATATCGCAAAAGAAGAAGGCGGAACTGTTTTATGTGGCGGAAATGATGTTGTCGTGGAAGGATCTGAAAACGGATACTATTTGGCACCAACAATCATAGAAGTACAAACAGATCAATGCCGTGTAAATCAAGAAGAAATATTTGGTCCAGTAGTCACAATGATGCCTTTTGATACGGAAGAAGAAGTATTAGCAATGGCAAATGGAGTTCGCTATGGATTATCGGCAACACTATGGACAAACAATCTCAATCGTACCATGCAAATGTCTAAACAACTAGAAGCAGGAATTGTTTGGGTAAATACTTGGTTGTTGCGAGATTTGCGTACACCTTTCGGTGGAATGAAAAACTCTGGCGTTGGACGCGAAGGCGGAATGGAAGCATTACGATTCTTTACCGAACCAAAAAATATTTGTATTAAATACAAGTAATTATAAATGTTGAATTATAAATAAAAAAGATACTTTTTAAGAGCCAAGAGCACAACAGAACTAAAAACATCGAGCTAGCGAGATTACCTCAATACTCACTACTAACATCTCAACACTAAATAACCAATGAATCTCAACTTACAACATAAAAATGCACTCGTTTGCGGAAGTACTCAAGGAATTGGAAAAGCGGCTGCAAAAGAATTAGCAACACTTGGAGCAAACATAACGTTAGCTGCTAGAAATGAAGAAAAACTACAACATGTGCTAGCCGACTTAGACACTTCAAAAGGACAAAAGCATAGTTACATTGTAGCAGACTTTCAAAATCCTGAAGCTTTAGGAGAAAAAATTACAGGATTTATCTCAGAAAATCATACGTTTCATATTCTTATAAATAATACTGGTGGACCAGCTGGAGGACCAGTTTTTAGCGCAAAAATTGAAGAATTTGAACGTGCATTTACACAACACCTAAAATGTAATCACATCTTAGCGCAAAGTGTTGTAACTGGTATGAAAGAAGCTGGTTATGGCCGCATTATCAATATTATTTCTACTTCAGTAAAACAACCGTTGGATGGTTTAGGAGTTTCTAATACCATTCGTGGAGCTGTTGCCAATTGGTCAAAAACGTTATCAAACGAACTTGGACAATTTGGAATCACTGTAAACAATGTATTGCCAGGTGCAACGGCAACTGAACGTTTATCAGAAATCATTAAAAACAAAGCTGCCAAAACAGGAAAAACAATAGATGAGGTAAGTGCCGCGATGAAAAATGCAGTACCAGCAAAACGGTTTGCACAACCTGAAGAAATTGCCAATGCTATAGCGTTTTTGTCAAGTGAAGCAGCATCTTATATCAACGGAATCAATGTTCCTGTTGATGGAGGACGTACAAAATCACTGTAAAAATGATCATGTTTCTTCAGTAAATACTACTATAAAACCAAAATAAGCTACATGAACAGAGGATTAATGCGAAGTATTTTTATATCCTACCTTATTGGCGCGCCAATAGGAATTTTTGTTGTAATCGCGACACTCTTAATTCCTCCTTTTTTAGGCTCAGGAATTTTAACAATTGGAATGCTAGCTGTATATGGGTTGCCAACTGTTGGACTTGTATTAGCGTTTCTTATTGCACTAGGCGTTGGAGGAAAAATAGCTTATGAAAATATTAAAAGAAGAAAATCATTGTTGCTAACTTCTTTTATATACTCAACAGTTGTAAATGTAATTATCTGGACAGTATTCTGCTTTATTCTAATCTTAACTTTTGAAGAAGAAAAAGCATTGGTACTATTTCCTGCAATTGTAGCTTTCTTTGTGTGTATAATTCTCACAACATTTTCAATCGGATTATTGATTTCATATGTGATCAAACGAATTTACATCAAAGCAAATGAGCCTGAAAATAGAATGATGAATACTGCATATAATTAAATGCAATATTTTATGAATATAATTATTGTATAAGATAATTTACATTAAAAAAAATCCTACATACTAGAAAGTGAAACTACGTGAATTTAACATTTTTTTGCTCGTTCGTATATGAAAGTGTTAAAAAATTCTTAAATTGAAAAACTAATAAACTATTTTATACAGTGTAAAACCTTGTAAACTAATAACTAACCATAATGAACAGAAGAAACTTTATTGTATCCAGTGTAATGGGCGCAGGTGCGCTCTCAATGTTCCCAACTTCAGCCTTAGCTAATAACAACGGTATTTCCCTAACAAAAATTGGAAAAGGATTTGAGCGCTTACTCGATAGTGTAGATCAAATGTCTATTTCAAATTTATCAAGCGGAGTTGCAAAAACACACCAACGATTGGTGGCTGCATTAAATGAATCAGGGTATGCATACAATGCTACTGAAGTTGTAAAACTAAGCAATTCATGTTATGCTATTCCACTTCACAAAACGCCTATATTAGGTTTTGAAAGTAAAGAATTGGCTTTAATTGTTAAAAACAATGGAGCTAGTAAGTTTTACATTTTAAATGAAAAATTAACAAATGAATTTAGTGGTTTGATTGATACTTTTAGTCAAAATGCTGAATCACATGAACTCGATTTAGATGCAGCTTCGTTTGCATTTCCTGTAAAAGTTGTAAAACAACAACAAGGACGCGAAACTGTTTTTACTTATGAAAACAAGTTCGAAAACACGATTGCATTAAAAAGTACTCGAAAAAAATCAGAAGTTCATTTAAGCTAATTACTGCCTAAAAATAAACATATATAGATTCCAGTCTTTCTGCTTTTAGCATATTAAAAGTTATGAAGGCTGGTTTTTTTATGCGCTAAATTTATGTTTTCAAAAAAATTAAAATTTAAAAACATAAATACAATACACTATATAAGAAGAAATAGTATTTTTATAGGATTAATTTGCGTGAAGGATTGATGCGGCATCCTTTATAAAACCTTTAAATCGTAATTACGAGGAGAAAACGACGAAGTAATCTGATTATTTAATCTACAGATTGCCACGAATTTTGATAAAATTCTCGCAATGACAGCATTTTTATAAAGATATAGCGGAAAGCCTGACCGGCAAGTGTACACTACGGTACTTGAAGTGAACATTTGGAGGGCACGCCCAAAAAACAACCCAGCTTTGAAACGAAAACTGCGTATTAACGGACATTCACATTTGTTACCTTATCCAGAACAGATTCCTCAATTTATGAAGGATCAAAAGATTTTTTGGGTAGATGATGAACGTAAATATATGTTGCAAGAAGGATGGAAACGTCCTGTGACCGATTCTAGTTTTTTCTTAAATGAAAAGTTAGAATGGATGGAGCATAATAAAATTGACCATGCAGTAATTTTGAATCTTTCACAATTGTACGGAAATGGTTTGCGTTTGGAAGCAATGAAACATGCGTTGCGTTTTCAGAACGATTTTAATGCAAAAGTGCAACACGATAATCCGTCAAAATTTACTTGTGGATTTGTAGTGCATCCAGGTTTTATACATGGTGCTTTGTGGGAAATAGAACGTTGTGTAGAGCAACTTGGTTTGAAAGTTTTATGCTTACCAACACACTTTATGGATTCTATTGGACAATGGCGATCTGTGTTTGATGAAGAAAATGATCCAATTTTTGAATTGGCAAATAAATATAAATTAGCGATTGAAATTCATCCGTATGATGGTGATAAAATGATCAAATTACAAAATGTAAATTGGCGTTTTCACCTTATTTGGATGTTAGCACAATGTGGAGATGCATATCATTTTTATACATTGAACGGAATGCAAGAGCGTTTTCCAAACATCAGAACGTGTTTTGCACATGGTGGACAATTGGCACAAATGAACTTGGGAAGACGTATTCAAGGATTTGATGGACGACCAGATTTGTTTGAAGGAAAAGTGCATCCGAGAAAAGCGGTTGGACATCCAAATATATATTTTGATACGTTAGTACATGATACAGATTCGTTTAAATTGATGGTTGAACGTCAAGGGAACAGTCAAATTCTTATGGGATTAGATGATCCGTATCCTTTAGGAGAAATGGAAAGTGATGCACAATCGTCGTATCCTGGAAAACTATTGGATTTAGCGATGGAACGCGATATTATTGACCAAAATCAGTATGATAATATATGGGAAGACAATGTATTACGATGGTTGTTTGGTGATGATAACGCTGCAAAGAATGACTTGGTTCGTAAGATTATAGAAGGATAATAGATGACCGATGTAGCACAATTTCATAATCTAGCACATATTTTTATTTCCTTTATTGGAGCAATTTTGTTATTGGCAATTTACTCGAATATTCGGAAGCGTTTTCGTCAGATTTTAGAAGAAGACGAATCGCAAAAACGTGTTGATAGTGGATTGTTATACTTAAGTCTTGCCATGTTTGTTTGGGTAGGTTCTGGAATTTGGGCATATGTTTCGCAACGATTTGAGTTTTCGGATACAATGATCTATCAAATTGGTGTCAATCTACTTTCGATTATCAATAATCTATTCTTATTATTGGCACTGTTCTATTTTTATTACGCACCAAAATTTATCTATAACAATACAAAGAATGTAAAAATCATTATCGGAATTATCATTGCAGTGACTTCTATTACGTTATTAATGTCTAGTATTTTCGGAAATGATAATGTATATCATAATATTAAACTCAATGCAATTCCAGATTTAGTTTTATCAGGTTTTCTATGTTTTTTATTATTAATTTCTTTTTACAAAACCTTTGTACATCGTGGTTTAAAGATTGTTGCAACGATTTCTGTAATCATTATGATTTTGATTTTCGTATCGCAATTGCCAGAAATATTTTTAAGTTTTAATGATGAATTTGCTACCTATTTGATCAAGATTATTGCGAAAACATCTTTAATTTCTTTATTCTTAGTATTGGCGACAAGTTGGGTAATTCAATTAGCAAACACGCCACGACCAAACGAAATGCGCATTAAGTTTTTAGATTGGTCGCTGATTCAATTAAGCATTCCATCAAAAAATATCAACAATGCACACGTTGATTTTGGGTCAAAAACGACACAATATAAAAACCTATTAAAACTTGCCATTCGTCGCGAATTTGGAAATGGTGATTCGCAAAGTATTTTGGTGAGTTCGGCTGGCGAAATAAAAAACCAAACCTATCTGACTAGAATCATTGAAAATATCAATGAAATTTTACAACTAGAAACGGATCAACAATTGGAACGTAGAGACTTATTTACGTTTTTGGGCGAAGGAAAATATCGCTTGCGTATGATTCCCGAAAATATTAACATTGACGAAGGCTTGTTACATGAGTTTGTGCAAAGCGCTGAAAATGATCAATATAAGTCTATTTGTAATTAATTGTGTTTCAGGCACAAATCCACACAACTTATTATTTTTTGCTATACTTAACGACACGACTTTTATATAAAAGGTAAGCAGTACACATTTGTATTCTATTAAAATTTAATACAATATATATGACACCTGCAACTGCTTCCGACACACGATTCGGACATCCAAAAGGATTATTTTACTTGTTTTTTGCTGAACTCTGGGAGCGTTTTTCGTTCTACGGAATGAAAGCATTATTGATCTTATACATGACCAAACAGTTATTGTTTAGTGATGATATGTCTATCGGAATTTTTGCTGCATATATGTCATTGGTATATGTAACGCCAGTTTTAGGAGGAATTATTGCCGATCATTACATTGGTTATAGAAAAGCAATTTTCCTTGGCGGAATTCTCATGGCGTTAGGACACTTTTTCTTAACGATAGAATCGCCAATTTTCTTTTATGGTTCTTTGGCGCTGATCATTGTTGGAAACGGATTTTTTAAACCAAATATTTCCACATTTGTTGGAGCATTATACAAAGAAGAAGACAAACGACGCGATTCAGGCTTTACCATATTTTACATGGGAATTAACATTGGTGGCGCAGTTGCTCCATTGTTATGTGCTTGGTTTGCAGAAGTATATGGTTGGCATTATGGCTTTATGTTGGCAGGAATAGGAATGTTAGTTGGATTGTTTTATTTCTATAGAGGAACGAACAAAGATGTGTTTCAGGACAAAGGAAATGTGCCTGATCAGAAAGTATATGACGAGAAGTTTTTAGGAATGAACAAAGGACAAGTAGTAACGCTTGGCGCTTTTTTGGCAGTTCCTGTATTTGCAATTATTGTAAAATACAATCAATATGAACATTACATTGTTTGGATTGCTACAATTGCGATTACAGCCATGATGATTTACATTTATCGCTCTGTGGGAACCATCGCGCGAAAGCGATTATTAGTGACAGCATACTTTACAATTTTAATGTCTTTGTTCTGGGCAATTTTTGAACAAGCAGGAAGTTCATTGACACTTTTTGCAGATAGAAATATTAACCTTATCGGATTAAATGCGGCACAAACCAATAGTATCAACTCAGGATTCATCATTTTGTTAGCAATTCCGTTTTCATGGTTGTGGACCGTATTGATCAAGAAAAATAAAAACCCAAATTCAGCCATCAAAGCAGGTTTAGGTTTGTTTCTTTTAGGACTTGGATTTATTGTCTTTGCAATGTCTGCAAACTCTGTAGATAGTTTTGCCAAAACGCCAATGTGGTATTTATTTGTTGGATATTTTATTTTGACAGTAGGAGAGTTGTGTATTTCTCCAATTGGATTGTCTAAAATGACAGAACTCTCGCCAAAAAAATACTTGGCATTTATTATGGGAGTTTTCTTTTCAGCTTCCTTCTATGGACATTTCTTTGCTGGAAAGATTGCAAAGCTAACAACCGTTTCAAGTACGGAAGAAAATATGTTTTCAAGCGGAATTTTTGGAAGCATTACAGAAACCGTCACAGGATTGACACCAAGTTTTTCTGGTGGAAACCAAGCAGCATTTGAACAATTATACCAATATGTCTCTGTATACGCTGTTTTTGGTGTGCTTACAGCAGCTATTGGGATTATTGTCATCATCATATCACCTTTTGTTAAAAAGTTGATGAGCGGCGTTCATTAATCAAAAAGCGAAAGATTGTTTTAAGAAGTTTCAAGTTGTTTTTACGCTGTTCGCAATGATTTTTTGAAACAGTCTTTATAATTATTTGTTAGTAATCTAGAAAAGCCTCACAATTGTGAGGCTTTTTATATTCAACGAACTATTTGTGCTGAATTACTTCTTCACAATAAGTTTTGTATATGTATTTCCAGTAGTACTTTGTACGTTTACAAAATAGCTTCCTGTTTTTAATTCTGAAATATCAATTGCGTTTTGATCAACGTGCATTGTAAACGTTTTTACTTGTTGACCAACCAAATTATAGATAATTACACTTGAAAGTGTTTGCTTAGATTCTATTTGTAGTTTTCCAGTTGTTGGATTTGGGAACATTGAAATTGTAACTGCAGTATTAAATTCATCTGTACTCAATGCAGGACAATTAGTATCATAACTAGCTGTAGCATCTTTTGTCCAAGACGATTGACTTTGTGAATAGGCAGCGTCATCTACGTTGATGCAGGTTAGGTTTGGATTTTCAATTGCATTGAATAATGTAATACTCGTATTTGTTCCATTTTTCACATCTAACCCAGTCAAAAGATTACCTCTACAAAATACACCTGTTAAGTTTGTATTGGTACTCAAATCTAAAAAAGTAAGTTGATTAAAAGCACATTCTACTCTTTCTAATAATGGATTATTACTTGTGTCTAAATAATTCAATTGATTAGAGTCAATATCTAACCAGTCTAAGTTGGCGTTTAAACTTAAATCAATGAAAGTAATTTGATTGTTATATATTAATAGTTCTTCTAAAAGTAAATTGTTAGTTAAATTTATAGATGCAAGTTGATTATAACCTATAGATAATCTTTTTAAATTAGAAAGTTGAGAAAGATCAATTGTTGTTAAATTATTGCTTGCACAACGAACCCATTCTAAATTTGAGTTGTTACTAAATGTTAAAGTTGTCAACTCATTGAAGTTAGCATTTAGTATATTCAGATTTGTATTTGTACTTAAATTAAGTTCAATTATATCGTTACTATTACACTCTAATTGTATTAAGTTTAAGTTTTGACTAACATCTAGTTCTGTAAGATTGTTATTTACGCACGTTATAAATTGAATATTAGTAAATGAAGCAATTCCTTCTAAAGAGTCAATAAAATCGGAATCAAGGTCAAGTCCGAGTACTGCATTTGCTTCCATAAGATCAATTTCTCCATCATTATTAGTGTCAGCATCTCCATCAGGAAGTGTATCTCCATCAAAATCTGCGCAATAGTGTGTTAAAAGTGCATTTTTAAAATTTGCATCGGGAATATTAATTATTTGTGCAAAAGTGAATTGTATTACAAATAATAGAATAATAGAAAGGTAACTTTTTTTCATAGGTAAAATGTGTTTGTGTATTTGTACAATTAATTAGTGTTTGGCTTTTAAAAAATTGTTACACTTTTGTGGGAAAAATATTTTATTGGAGGAGTAATAATACAGCGAAACTATTAAAAAATATATAGATAATACAATAGAATATAGTATGATTCCGTGAATTATAATAGTTTTAACGATATCGAAATAATGATTTACAATAGTTTAATAGTAGTAATGATTTGTAGATCAATCATTTGCATGGTGAAACTGTATAGAGCCAAAAAAGCCCCACAATTGTGAGGCTTTTTCAAGATTTAGAACTATTACTTTGATCCGAATTACTTCTTCACAATAAGTTTCGTATATGTGTTTCCAGTTGTACTTTGTACATTCACAAAATAACTTCCTGTTTTTAATTCACTAATATCAATTGAGTTTTGATCAGCCTGCATTTTAAATGCTTTTACTTGTTGACCAACTAAGTTGTACACAATTACTTGTGAAAGTGCTTGTCTTGACTCAATATGTAATTTTCCAGTTGTTGGGTTTGGATACATTGCAAAGCTAGTATCTTCAACATCAGTTGTACCTAAAGTATTTGTAATGGTCATCATAGTTGATGCTTCATACAAGTCACAATCACCAACTGTATGTGTAATTGTATACACTCCATCTGAAGACATTGTTAAGTCAATTTCTCCTGTAGTTGGATCAACTACTAATCCTGCTGGATCTACTGTAAATACTCCAGTTACTCCTGTTGTTCGTGTTGGAGTAGGATTAGGATCTGCAAGGTCATACATATTAGAAGCATACATAAAGTTTGCAAAATCATTGTAATGTAAGTCGATATAGTTTTTAATAACCGTAGCATAATCATCTGCAAAAGGAACTAAGGTTTGCGGTCGTGTATCATATACATTTCCATTGTAGGTTCCTAAGTCACGGACACGCCTGTTTACTTCGGTCATAATTCCGTCAATGGTTCCACCACCACCAAGTCCATCACTTGCAGTTGGTCCAGATCCGTGACGTCTGTTATTGTAGAAATCTCCATCAAAATAATCATTTGTAAATGGTCGTGTATCATCACAGGCATTAGAACTTCCTTGGTCAAAATCACTTGGAAGTGTACGGTAACCACTTGTTACCGCACAACCAGAATATCCTTGTGCGTTGTAAAAAGCGCCACCAGTATCTTTAAAAATTCCACCTAAACTATTTGGACCTCTAACGAGTTCTTCTTGCGTTAAGTTTCCTAAATTATTACTTACCAAGTTTGTAATGGTAGAGTTTGAAACTCCATTTAAGTGATTTGCAGTTGTGTTATTTAAATCGGAAGCAGAAATATTATATCCAGCTTCAATTCTTGGAACACTGTGGCTTTGTCCGTGTAAGTCTATGTATAAACCTTTTCCCCATTTGTTCATTACATCTGTGCTTGCATCATCAATAAAGTTATGGAAAGCATTCCAATAGAATAAAGCATCTGCATCTCCACAAGTTGCTTCATTTTGCTCTCTGTTTGGATCTAACTTGCTTCTGTGTAAGTTACTTATAATAATATATGGATAACATCCTGTTTGTTCGAAAACCGATTGTTGTATTTCACGAATTAAAATTTCTGTGTTATCGTCTCTTTCAACGCTTCCACCACAATTTCTATCTGGTAAAGCACTATCATTGTCAGGATAAAAAGTTCCTCCAATCGTTTGTCCAGATTGTTTTACGCCACCGTGTGGTGCAGAAATAATGATTGGCATGTTTCCAGGAATGTATTCAATATACTCGTTTCCACTTGTGTCAAATTGTGAAACTCCAGGGAAAGGTGGTGGTGGTGGTGCAGGCTCTTCTAAAGCAAAATATGATGTTTGTGAAATTTCAACAGGATTTCCTGAACCAACGTTATTAGAGAAATCTCCATTAAAAGTAAAAGCTGTTGCTCCATCAGCAGTAATAGTTACACTTCCGCCACTATTCCAATCATCACCATAAAAATCATATAGAATTACATAGTATCCAGATCCTGCAGGGACATTGTCATCTACAGAGTAACTTACTGCAGTTGTAGTTTCATTATATGCAGCATTACCATTGCCGTCAAAACCATTGTCAACTGTTTGTAACAGCATACCACTAGGACTGTATAATTCTACTTTGTTTTCAGATGACCATTGTGGCCAGTCTACGGTTATTATAACATCAACATTCTGAGCAATACTAGTTGTACTCAGTAATAAAAAAAGCGCAAAAATACTTTTGAAAAAGGGAAAAGTAGTTTTTTTCATAGTCATTTATATATTAAGTAAGATTTATTCGGGTACGATTTAATTTATTTTCCTTACAATTGTGCAAAGGATCATAAACCATTAACAATAATACGATAAAAGGTATAAAAAACCGACGAAATGAGCGATAATTATTTTAAAACCAACAAAGAGACATGGAATAAAAAGGTTGCCATTCATGCAAAAAGTGAGATGTATGATATGGAATCTTTTAAAAAGGGAAAATCATCTTTAATGAAATACGAATTAGCTAGTTTAGCAGATGTAGCTGGGAAATCATTATTGCATTTACAATGTCATTTTGGACAAGATACGTTGAGTTGGGCTCGAATGGGCGCAAAAGCAACAGGAATTGATTTATCAGATGAAGCGATCAAACTAGCAAAATCATTGAATGCGGAATTAAACTTAGATGCAACATTTCATTGTTGTAATGTGTTTGATGTAAATGAACACGTAACTGATACATTTGATATTGTCTTCACGAGTTATGGCGTCATTGGTTGGTTGAACGATTTACATAAATGGGCAAACATCATTGCTTCGCGACTAAATGACGGCGGAACGTTTTATATGGCAGAATTTCATCCCATAGTGTGGATGTTTGATTATTTGCAAACGCCACCAGTTTTAAGATATGCGTATAGTCAAGAAGAAGTTATTTATGAAGAATATGAAGGAACATATGCTGAAGATGGAGAAACTAAAATGACAAGCAAGGAATATGCTTGGAATCATGGAATGAGTGATGTAATCAATGCGTTAATAGAAGCCGGACTCACTATTGACTTTTTAAACGAACATGATGCATCACCATATGATGTATTGCCAAACCTAATCAAAAATGATGAAGGTTTATACGAAACAAAAGATAAATTGTATCCGTTGATATACGAATTAAAAGCCACAAAAAAACCTCGCTAAGTAGCGAGGTTTTTTTATTTATACTAGTTTGGAATTAAAACTTAGCGAAAAGTTTTTCCATTTTTGCTTTTTCTTCTTCAGCTAACGCAGGATCTACTAAAATACGACCACTGTGCTCATCTGTAATAATCTTTTTTCTTGAAGCAATTTCAACCTGTACTTGTGGTGGAATTGTGAAGTATGAACCTCCAGAAGCTCCTCTTTCGATTTTTACAACTGCTAAACCGTTACGTACATTTTTACGAATACGCTTGTAAGCTGCTAATAATCTGTCTTCGATTAGTTTTTCGAACTCTCCAGATTTCTTTAAAAGAAATTCTTCTTCTCTTTTTGTTTCTTCAAGAATATCATTCAATTCAGCTTTTTTGTGCTTTAAATGAGATTCTCTTAAGTCTGCGCGTTCTTTCGTTTGTGCAATAACATCTTTCTTTTGGTCAATAGAAACCTTAAACTCTTTGATGTGCTTTTCAGCCAATTGCATTTCTAACTCTTGGAATTCAACTTCTTTAGATAAAGCGTTGTATTCTCTGTTGTTACGAACATTCTTTTGTTGCTCAGTATATTTCTTGATTAAGGTCTTAGCCTCTTCAATAATATTCTTTTTGTTTTTGATGTTATCATCAATCTGATCAAGGTCACCGTGAAACTTTTCAAGTCTAGTGTTCAATCCAGTTACTTCGTCTTCTAAATCTTCTACTTCTAATGGAAGTTCTCCTCGTACATTTTTAATCTCGTCAACACGAGAATCAATTAGTTGTAAATCAAAAAGCGCGCGTAATTTTTCTTCAACCGTAACTTCTTTCTTCTTTGCCATATTTATGAATACTTGATTGGATTTGTATTTTCTCCTGATAAAATGAATGCAAAATTAGGAATTTTTTTCGTAAGATACTCAAATAAAAGATTTTTTGTGTACTGTTCACTTTCATAATGACCAATATCAGCTAACAAAATAGCATTTTCTGCCTTGTAAAAATCATGGTATTTTAAGTCTGCTGTCACATACGCATCAACTCCTGCACGTTTCGCATTCCCAATAGCAAAACTTCCGCTTCCACCTAAAACTGCTACTTTTTGAATCATTTTTCCTGATAATTCAGAATGTCGCACCACAGGAACGTTCATTTTTGTCTTCAATAAAGTCATAAAATGAATTTCAGTAATTGGTTTTTCAAAGGAACCAATCATGCCCATTCCTATATGTTGATTTGTATTTTCGAGTGTTGTAATTTCATAAGCAACTTCTTCATACGGATGTGTTGCATGCAATGTTCTAATAACTTTGCTTTCTAAATGCTTTGCAAATGTAATTCCAAGTTGTACTTCTTCTTCAAAATGCGTTTCTCCTTTTTTACCAACTACTGGATTTGAAACTTCATTTCCTTGAAAACTTCCGATTCCATCAATATTAAAACTACAATGATCATAATTTCCAATATTTCCAGCACCAACAGCAAACAATGCATTTCGAACTTCTTCTGCATTTTTCTTTGGAATAAATGTCACTAACTTTTTAATAGTCCCTTTTTGTGGAATTAGAATAGATTTATCGGTCAAGCCTAATTCGTCACACATACGATCGCTGACACCATTCCACGAATTATCGAGCGCAGTATGCATGGCATAAATAGCAATATCATTCTTAATAGCTTTCAAAACGACACGTTCTACATACGTTTTTCCTGTGATTTTTTTTAAGCCAGAAAATATAATTGGATGAAAACTCACAATCATATTACAGTTATTCTCAATAGCTTCATCAACCACATTTTCTAGTGTGTCTAAAGAAATTAGTACACCAGAAACTTCTTGTTTGTTAGAACCAACTAACAAACCAACATTGTCAAAATCTTCGGCATAGGCGAGTGGGCATAATTCTTCAATGTGTGAAATAATATCTTGAACGATCATTTTATCTTGCATTTTTATCAAATATAGAAATAAGGACTAAAAAATCACATGATAAAATTCAAAAACAAGCCTATTTAGAACGCTTACGAATTTGTAACTACGCTCACGAAGTATTTTGAGCAACTTTTCCATGATTGACTTACTTTAAATGGATTAACCAATTAATTATTAAAATCATGAAAATAAACATGTGTACGATCCTGCTTTTACTGTTTACTACTTTTATGTTTGCACAATCGCGGCGTGGAATTATTCCTATTGACGACAATCGATTGTTTAAAGTCGTTTTGGAAATTAATGAAAACAATGTGTTATCGCGAAGCAATGAATACTTTAGAATGCAAGCGGTGAAAGTTGTGAGTGAAGAGCGCGTCAGTGATGATGAAGAAATTCAGGCATTTAAAAGCTTTTATTATATTGTAATTGCTGATTTTGAAGAATCGCCACAAGGCAAATTATATCAAACGGAAAACCTAATTTCTCCAACAATTTCTGTCTATCCAGATAGTTATCGGTTTTTTAAAATTTTAATCACGCATGGTGAACAACAAGAAAAACAATTGGTTTTGTTTGCGTCTAATGAGAAGATATATGTTAAAAAGGAATGATTTTTAGTATTTCAATTCCTTAAAAAAGTATATTTTCGCTTTTATGCGACGACTTCGACTTCTATTATTACCTTTCTCTATACTTTATGGAGTAATTGTGTTTGTGCGCAATTGGATGTTTGATAAAGGCATTTTGAAATCAACTTCGTATGGTTTTCCAGTGATTTGTGTTGGAAATTTAAGTGTCGGCGGAACTGGAAAGTCGCCAATGATTGAATATTTAATTCGATTGACGAAAGACAACTACAAAGTTGCAACATTGAGTAGAGGTTATAAACGCAAAACGGAAGGTTTTTTAGTCGCGAATACGGAAACAACAGCCGCTGATATCGGTGATGAACCATTGCAGTTTTACAGTAAATTTAAAGATGAAATTATAGTTTCGGTAGAAGCACAGCGCACTGTTGGAATTGAAGCATTGCAAAGTTTGCCAAACAAACCTGAAGTGATTTTGTTGGATGATGCGTTTCAGCACCGAAAAGTTACTGCGGGTTTCAATATTTTATTGACGCCTTATCACGATTTGTATGTGAATGATTTTATGTTGCCAGCTGGGAATTTGCGTGAACCACGTTTGGGCGCAAAACGCGCAGCTATTATTATCGTAACCAAATGTCCACAAGAAGTTTCGGAACGTGAAATGCTTCAAATCACAAAGAAGTTACGCCCAAAAGCACATCAAAAAGTATATTTCACAACGATTGCTTATTCTGAAACAATTCAAAGTGAAACAGCAACCATACAATTATCTTCATTAAAACAAGAAGAATTTATTTTGGTAACAGGAATCGCCAACCCGAAACCATTGTTGCAGCATTTAAACGATCAAGGATTATCGTATACACATCTAAAATATCCAGATCATCACCATTTCAGCGAAAGCGAAATTAATACCATTAAACAAAAAGCAGGAACTAAAAAAATACTCACTACGGAGAAAGACTTTATGCGTTTGCAAGGAAGTTTGGACAATTTGTATTACTTGCCAATTAAAGTTTCGTTTTTGGCGGAAGAAGCAGGTTTTCAAGAAAAAATGAGTGACTTTATAGCAAGCAAATTGTAGTTAGTATTTTATAGATCTTCAAATCGTAGGATTGTTACGACTATTTTTGTCATGCTCATCTTTGAAATCTTGATATATCCTTTTTGTTTTTTGAGCTCTTTTTTCTTTGCTAAGAGGTATTCCTAATTCAACTCTTATATACCAAAATCCATAAGCTATAACAACTAAAGTTCCTATGAAAGAATATTTAATAGAGTTGGTAAAATGGTAACATATACCAAACGAACATATACTAACTACACCGAATATTATTTTCTTACTCATGCTATATAGAATTACTATTATTTACAATAAATTAGATTTTGTAAATTAATTCATATTGAATTTATAATAATCTCTCATGAATTCAAAGAGTTTTATAAGATTTAAATTACTTCTTCTGAACTTTTTAATCTTTTAATAAGTAGAAATATACAGATGCACAAAATGCTAATAATCAGTAGATACCAAACCATGTTTGAAGTTTGTAGCGATACAGTACTTTGATCGCCATAAAGTATAAAACCTGCCCAGTAATACGGTTGTGAAAGTTTTGTCCTTTTATGTTTGTTTACATAATTGAGTTTGGCATTTTGCAACGCTTTTGATTTGGAATTGCCTTTTTTTAGATGCTTATAAAAGCTTTCCATGATTTCACTTGTAGATTGATCGGGAACTTCCCAAAGACTTGCTACTGTAGCAGGAACGCCAGCAAACGTAAATGCACGCTGAAAAGATTCCATGCTTCTACCAGCATTTTCTTTTCCTAATCCTGTGTTACAAGCGCTTAAAACTGCCAAATCTGCATTTAGATGTAATGCATATAGTTCTTCTAAATATAAATCGTCTTCATCTGCATTATTTTTGTTGAATAAGAGCTTGCTCAATCCTGCTTCTTTGTTGTTTATTTTGGCATGCATTGCCAAATGTAATATCTGCGCATTGTGTGCTGTTTTTAAGAACTTTTGTTTAGAGACATCTTTTCCCATGTATAATTTTGAAGGAAATAATTTGCCAATGATTTTGGCTTCTTCTTTAGCACCTTCTAAACTTGAAGAAGCACTTCTGGTAGCTAATCCAGTTGTACTGCCTTCATAAGTTGGTGCGTATATTGCCAACAGCGCTTCTTTTGTAGTTTCCGTTTCGGCTTCTAAGTGTATAAATTTTAGATTGGATGTATAGCTAATTTCATAGGTTTCCGTTAAGAACTTATTGTTTGTTTGAAGCGTTTCAAAAGGAATTTTATACAATTCTCCATCAGGATTGAAAATGACTTTTTGAATGTTTTTATCCATTGTAGGAAGCACATAATTTGCAAGAAGTACGGCATCTTTTGGATTGTAATCTCTATTCTTTATAGCTACTATATACTTGTTTATTAGGTCAATTTCTTTTGTTGTCCAAGGTTGAAGTTGCCATGTTATGTTGTTTTTAGTAATGGAAAAAATTGCCAACTTCTTTTCAAATAAAATGTATTTTACAACAAGCTCGTCAACTGCTAAATTGTTTTGTAAATCGGTTAATTTAAATTCTTTACTGCTTAGTAATTCAAGGTTTGGGAACTTTTTATTAGTAAAGTCTTCATGTTGGTTGATTAAGTTTAGAATTGAATCTTCTTCACGAATATTACTTTCTCTTTTTGCAGCTGTGAGTAATGTTCTTAGATTCAAGTGTCTGTATTTTAAGGAATCTAAGGCAGGAAGATTATTGGTATATCTATTTTGATAGAAACGTTGCCATGTCATTTGATTCATCATGGTTTCCGTGTTACTTAAAAATGTATTTGTGGTAGTATCTTCTAAATCGGCACCTTCTTCTTTTGTATTCAGTACACCATAGACTATTTCTCGAAGTAAATCATTCTGAGCAGGATTAAATTTTGTTTTGGCATAACTGTTTTTAAATTGAATGAAGGCTAAGTAATACATTTTAGAAATTGTTTTTTGTACTGCAATATCATCTTTGTAAAACGTTTCTAATTTTTCTGCAACTCTTCGTATCAATTGAGTTTCACCATATACTTTACTTGGTTTAAAATTGCTATAATCTTTTGCGAGTTTTGTGGTGTCTGAATGTATTTTTTCTAGCACGTTATGAAAGATGTGCAAAGCGCTATCTTTTTGTCCAAGTTTAGCTTTTATGAGTGCTTTTTGAGCCAAGTAAAACGGTCTGTGTCCATGATTTTGAGACATAGAATCTAATAAATGAATAATGAGCGCATTTGCTTCTTCTAAATCATTTGCTTTTGTAAGCGCTTTACATTTGTTGTATTTAAAGGTGAAATAATTTCCAGGATAACCTTTGGTTTCAATTAAATCAATAGACTTGTCTATATAAAAACTTCCTTTTTCAATATCTTCTTTAGTGATTAAGGAATCAGCTCTGTGACTTTGATACCAATCGCCCACATGATTCAGTCCTGTACTATAATAGATTCTTTCATTTTCTTTGAATGATGGTAGCGCATGCATATCTTCCAAGTTTTTTACAGTTTTTGTAAGTTCTAAACTGTCTTCTTTTTTCTTGGCTAGTTTGTAAAGTAGATATATTTTTCTGTACGCTAAGATAGGTTCATATCTATGCGATTTTACTTTATCAAGATGTTGCTTGTGTTTTTTATAAATGCTTTCTGCTAAACGAATATACCGTTTTGCCGTTGCCAAATTACCGTAATATGCTTCTTGTGTAGACATAAAAACATGTGCATCCACTAAATAGTCTAAGTTTGGACCATAATCATCAGTTAAGTATTCAATGGCAGTTTTCATGGTGTTTGAAGCGCGCTTAGGAAAATTAAGACTGGCTTCTCCGTATGCTTTTTTGTAATACAATGCACCAGTTATATTTTTCCCTCTTTTACTTGTAATAGAAGTGCAAAATGGAAAACCTTTGTCAGTGCTTTTTACGCTTTCTAAATAATTTCCTGTGTAGAAATGTCCTTGAAATTCATAGTAATATAAATCTGCCACATCCAAACTGTCTTTTTCTGTTGTTGGTTTTACAGTGTTAATGTGTATGTCTAAATATTCTAGAAGTTTACTGTAGGCTTCTGTATTGTTTAATGCGCTTGCCGTTTTCCATATAGTATGAATAGCAGGCTTTGTGAGTGTATCTTTTTGTGTAGTAGTTTGATGGTCGGCATTTTGGGCAACTAAGCTGTTATATGTAAATAGTACGCAGAGTATAAAAACTATGCGTACTATTTTAACTATTTGTAGTTTGGGTGTGTTCACTTTTTTAAAAATGGTTGGATTGAGATTTCTTTAAATATACATTTTTTTGATTGTCTTTTAGAAAAGATTGGTGCTTTTTGCAATAGCTAATCCAATTTTTTTATAGTCGCGATTTTTGGCAACTTCCTCTTCTTTAAATGTAGATCCTGGTACAGTAATAAAAACAGTATAGCCTTCCATTTTTATTAAAAGTTCTCTTTTTTTAGCAATCCAAATGGCTGTTTTTCCTAAACCAGAAACATATTCAGAAGATTTTGAAACTTTCTTTTTGAGTTCCCAGCTTTCTTCCCATTTTTCGCCTTCTGCAAGTACATCTTCAGAGGCAAATATGCTTCCACTGAGATAATTATACTTTTCATCATCCATGTAGACTAAAAATCGACAGCTTTTAGATTGAAATGTTTTTCCATCATCAACAAGCATTTTTTTAGCATCAGCATAAAACTCCATTACTTTAGCTTCGCTTATGTATGCGCACATATTTTTGGGAAGTGCTGAGAATTCAACTTTGTTTCCAGAAAAATCTTTATTTACAAAATTAGTATCTCCTAATTCTTGTCCGATAACTGTTCCTTTATCTCCAAAGCAGGATGTAAGGATCAAAGGAATAATAAATAGTGCAATCAGTTTTAATTTTTTCATAATTGGTTAGTTGATTAGTAGTTTTTTAAGCGTTGTTGTTTTTTCAGTTTTAATTTGTATCATATACAATCCACTAGCAAAATTTTGAAGATTCATTGTCTCTTTATTTGATGCGAAGTTTTTATTTTTTAAAATCAATTTTCCAGACAAGTCATAAATTGAAACTTCTTTAAGTGTTGTTTGTGTACTTATAGTCAATAAGTTTTTTGCAGGATTTGGATACATCAGTATTTGATTTGAAGTAGTTGAAACATCATTTACGCTAAGTGTACTTGTATCTTGAACATTTAAGACGAATCCACCGTTCATGTTTTCTGGAGTAGCTCCAGTTCTGTTCATGGTGTCAGCTTCCAGCCAAACTTGCAAATAATACGTTGCATTTGGAGTTAAACCTGTAATAGCTAATTCACCTTCTTGGCAAGCTATAGGGTTTGCATCTGTACAGGATTCATACAAAGCAATTTTTCCAACTAGTGGTGGCGCGCTGATAGTCATTGTTACACTGCCCGAAGCTGGTGCTGGAAATTCATACCAAATGTCTAAAATGGTAATTCCTTGTTCTTGACAACTTGGTGTATTTGTGCTATTTGTGGCATTTAGTGTTGTTCCTGAAGCTGGTTGTACCAACGTAATTGGAACTGCTTGTGCACAATCGTCATTTGATGGTACACAGCTCAAGCTAAACCCAGGGAAATAATCGGTTACATATCCCCAATAAGTATTACTCCAAGCAACATCATCCACTTCTATACACGTAAGTGAAGGATTGTCTGTTACTCTAAAATTTTGACCTATATTAGTATTGCTTCCACTTTTAATATAAATTGTTTCCAGAGCTGTATTGTCATTAGCTCTGACATCTATTAACCCTGTATTTGCAGATAAATCCAAATAGGGCATCAATGCATTATCATCAAACCTAAATACATCCAATAACATATTTTGACTGACATCTAAACCTATTAAAGAAGGGCAATGACTAATCACTAAATTAGTCATTGCAGGACAACCTGAAAAGTTTAGTTGACTTATAGCTGTTTCAAAAAGACTCACGTCATCTAATACGGGGTTATTTGAAAAAATAATTTCAGTTAGTGGCGTAACTCCAATAGCGAGTTCTATAAGACTGCTGTTGTTTGAAAGATCTAAACTTGTTAGTGCAGCGTCATTTATGTATAAATATTCTAGGTTTACCAATGCACTTAGGTTTACAGAAGTGTCTAGCACATCACGAATTGCTAAATATTCTAAATTTACTAAGTTTTGAATTGGTGATAAATCAGAAATTTCATCACTAACAGTTAAATTTTTCAAGGAAACAAAATCCTGTAAACCTGTAATATCAGTTACGATAAAGTTCCCAAAATCAAAATCTTCTAAATCATCAATAGCGCCTGTGAATACGAGATCATCTAATGGACCAGAATCGAGCCCAAGCTGTTGTAATCTTCCTTCAAAACTGTCATCAGGCACGTAGGTATATTGTGCAAAAGTAATAGAGCTACATAGTAGTGCGAATAATAGGAGTAATTTTCTTTTCATAATTTTCTTGATTAAAACATTTTTTTATATTCTTTCGGATTGATGGTTTTGCTAATATGATCTTTGATTTCGATGACTTCACTTTTCATTGTTCCTTCTTTTGATTGCATAGTATATTCCATAATATGTCCATCTAAAGCTTCGGTGTTTTGCGCAAACCAGTTTGGTATATTTATATCAGGAGCAATCCAAAGGTTAATTTTTGTGGTGTTGTCAGACATGGTATATTCATAACATGTAGCGCCCAAAATCGTTTTTGTGTTTCCAGTTTTTTTGAGTTTAGCATAATCATACTTCATCATTTGATCGGTTGGATTTTCCATTTTTTGTTGCTCCATCATTCCGTTTGACATGCGCATTTTCATTCCAGCCGTTTCTACAAAAATGTGTGTGTTTCCTTTGTCCATTACAATGATCGATTCTCCATTCATGCCTTCGTCTGAATATTCATTCATGTCTACTTTTATACCAACATAAGAAGCGTTTGGATTTAATAGATATGACATTTTGTAGGTTCTATTTTGATCGGGAACTGTGATATTTGTCACTGTTTCATGTGTGAAATTATACGTTCCGGCTACTGCACTTTTTGTTTTGTATGTTGGTGTACTGGAAACTTCTTGTTCGTCTTTTTTGTTTTTTGTGATGGTTTCTTCATTGAAGAATTCAGGCGTTTTAGAATCGATTCCGCCAGTAACAGAAGCTTCATAAAAGGTTTCTGAATAATCATCCGTATTTGCTTTTCTGATTACTTCTCGTAAAGTTGCCTTTCCTGAAAAGCTAATTTGAATAGTTTCATCGGATAAAACATCAACGCTTACTTCACCTTTTGAGATGTCATAGTTTTGATAATCATCAGTTACAGCACGTTTAAAATTGCCTTCAGGCTTTTTATTGTATGGCAATTGCGGGTCATAGCCAATACTTAGAGAAGCATCTTCAGGAATTTGAAATACGAGTCTTTCTCTATTTTTAGCTTCTTCGGTATCGTGTTTTAAGTTTTTGTCCGTTTTAATATTAATTGTAAAACCATCATAAATATCTGCTTCATGTGACCACCAATTTCCTCTTATTGTATAGCCAGAATTGGTTTTAGTTACTTTTATTCTACTTGCTTCCGTAATTTGAACACTTCCGTATTTCTTAGAATGTTTTATGATAACATCACCAAAGTCTTTTTCGTTTTTATTAACGTTAGGTTTCCCTGCATTTGGATCATTTTTACCTTTTAAAGTTTTATCTATTGTTTTTTCGACTTCTTTTTCAACCTTATCTATGGCTTTGTTTTCAAGTTCTTTTGCTTTTTGCTTCGCTCTTGTTTTTAGCTTTTTAAAAATCTGTGCATCAGCATTTTGGAATGCCAAGAAGCAAAAAAGGAAAAGTAGTATGCTTAATTTTGATTTCATGATAAATACGTTTGTTTATCCTTTTGTATCTTTAGCAAGCTTAATATTAACAGCTACACAAAAAAAAATCAACTCTATTGTTAATATTTTAATCTTTTAAATAACTAATGAATAGAAATAGCACAGATGCTGAGTTACAAGATTTATTAAGATCGGATGACAAAAAGGCGCTTGAGACTATATATATTAGGCATAAGCATGAGTTTTTAAATTATTCAAAGAAGTATGGTTTGGACACGTATAGTGCATTAGATATTTATCAAGATGCTATTATTGCCATGCACCACAATTTTGTTTCATCACAATTAGTGATTACATCAAGCTCTATTAAAACGTACTTATTTGGAATTGGAAAGTTTAAAATTTTAAAAAAGTTAAAAGAAGAAGATAAGTTTTTGCGAGTTGAAACAAAAGATGAAGGTTATACCGAAATTAGCATTGAAGAACTATCTCCATCTGAACAGTCGATTATGTTGAGTAAAAATTTAGATAAGATTTCTGAAAGTTGTAAAAAGGTATTAGAGCTATTTTATTATAGAAATTTAACAATAGACGAAATAGTTGAGGTAACAGAATATAAAGATGGAAATACTGTAAGAAGTCATAAATCGAGATGTTTAAAACGTTTAAAGTCTTTATTTAAAATAAAGTAATGCAGAAAGAAGAATTCATACAAGATTATATAGCAAATCGTTTATCTGATGAAGATAAAACGCGTTTTGAGGCGTTGTTGAAAACCGATTTAGAGTTTCAAGAACTATACGAAACTCATAAAGAAATGGGAACTGCCTTTCAACTTTCAAAAAGTAAAGAAATTAAAGCACGTTTACAGGCATTAGATGCAGATGAAACTTCCTCAATGACGAAAGGATTTTTTCAAAGTAAGTTTAGTAAAATAGCCATTGCGGCTGTTTTTATTTTAGGTGTATTTTTTACTATAAATCTATTGCAGTCGAATGGTGATTTGTTTGAATCTTATTTTGAAATTTGCCCAAATACGCACCTTCCAGTTACAAGAGATGTTAATACTGATAACGATTTACAATTTGAAGCATTTAAAGCATACGAAAGTAATAATTTTGAAACAGCAGAAATTAGATTTAATGATGTACTAAAAACAACCGAAAACCCTACGATTCGTTTCTATTATGCGATGTCATTATTGAATCAGGATAAATTTGAATCTGCTTTAAACCAACTAAATACATTACATAGCAAATCGTTTGATTATCAAGTAGAATCACTTTGGTATGCAGCGTTAATAGAGCTAAAAAATAAAGATATTAAAAAAGCAAAACAACATCTTACTACTATCCAGCAAGTAAATATGGATTTTAAATCTGAAGAAATACAATCTATTTTAGAAGAACTTTGATTTTCAAAAACAAGATAGGTGAGTAGCTAACTTGCAGTTTTAACTTTTGATCTTTAAAAATCAAGTAGTTTCTATATTATATTTTTTTACTAAAATCGTGTTCAACCTCGTATTATTAGATTATTTCTTTATAATTTTTTTGACCTTATAATCATTAACTTTTAAAAAGTATACTCCATTCGGTAAATCACTTACGTCAAGTTTATTGTTGTTTATTATATTTCCTTCTAAAACTATTTTACCAACGATATCAGTTATTACATAGGTTGAATTATCTTCAAATCCTTTAATATTCAAAACTCCCGATGTTGGATTTGGGTAGTATGATAATGATTCCCCCTGAATATAATCTTCTATACTTAAAGTTGATAAATCAAATCGAGAAACTCTATTTGCAAACTGTTCAGAAATATATAGAAAATTGCCAGTAATAGCAATATCCCATGGATTCGTAAGAGAAGAGACAATATCTACAATAGTTGGAGTAGCCTGAGTGATATCAAGTTTTGAAATTTTATTTTCTGATGTTCGAGCTACATATAAATAATTATTGTGAATCTCTATACCTGCGCTTCCAAACATTGGAGTAACTTCAATAATATTAGGGTTTGATTGTGTAATATCTATTTTTGATATTGTTGTGTTATTATGTGAAAAATACAAATCATTACCATGGAATGCTAATCCATTAACCCAGCCATTGATACCAGTAACAACATCGATTGGGGAAGGGTTTGATTGTGTAATATCGATTTTAATAATTTTATTAGAAAATCTTAACGAAATATATAAGTCATTTCCATTTAGAGCTAACCCAAGAGGTGTATTAATTCCAGTTATTACATCTTCAGTTACCGCATTTGAGTCACGAACATCTCTTCTTATTACTTTACCGTCTGATGTTTGGGGTATGTATAGATAATCGCCTATAAGTAATATGAATCCTGGGAAATTTATATTTGTAAGATAGTCGGAGGCTAAAGTTGTTGATGTGTCCAGTAAATCTTTTTTCATTATTTTTTGATTTCCTACAGAACCTATATATAAATCATCTTGATTCAAAGCTAGACCTACTGGATTTGATAAACCAGTAACAACTGTAGTTGTTTGTGCAAAACAATTGAATGTAAGAACTAGTAAGAAATAAAGTATGTAATGTTTTTTTATAATGTATTGAATCATTTTTTGAATATTTCGATTATTTTGACTCAAAAATAATACTGTGTAAGAAAAATTAATAATAAAGTAAACGACAATTCCGTGAATTTAATGAATTTACGATGACTTTTAATCGTTTATCTTTTGCTGTCTGCTTATACTGGTTGGGTCTTATCGTGTTCTGTTGCATGTTTTTACATCTTGTTATAGGTTAGATGTTTTGTATGTATATCAAATTTGAGAGCCCATTTCTATTTTTTGATGAAATAAGGAAAAGGACCAACAATGAAAAGAGTAATGTTAATTAATAACACTTTTATGCGTATTAATTACGCTATTTTAAAATAGGAGTTTATACGCGAGGATTTTTTTTCATGCACACCTATCTTGTTAGACTTTAAAATCTTACCTCTATGTCTATGCAAAATATTAAGCATGTAGTATATTACATGTTGGAAAATCGAAGCTTTGATAACCTTTTAGGATGGCTTTATGAATTGGATCAACCTGCTCAAATTATAGCTAATGAAAAACAAAAAAATGATCCGTTTTACGGTCTAAAAGAAAATACTTATTCTAATACTTTTGAAGGTGATCCTACCCAGCATTTTGTCCAGAAAGGGACAGAAAGTTTAGATGTTCCTTCTCCCGATCCGAACGAAGGGTTTGAAGATGTAAACAATTGCTTGTTTGGAGCAAAAGAACTACCTCCCAAAAATACTCCGCCCAATATGGAAGGCTTTCTAAAAGACTACTTAACTGCAAAAGATGATTTTGGTATTGGGAGTGGCATTAGTAGCAAGATTAATAAACTTGAAACCCAAACTAAACAGGAAGCATTACAAATTCTGCAAACTTATACACCCGAACAGCTTTCCGTAATTAATGGACTTGCTAAAAACTACGCTGTTTCGGATTACTGGTTTAGTTCTGTACCAGCACAAACCAATTGTAACCGAGCTTTTTCGCTTTGTGGTACATCTATGGGTTTGGTTAATAATGCTGGGATTAAAGTGGACGGTGAAAATGTTACCGACGGCTTAGTACCAGCACAGTTTAAAACTAATAATATCTGGAAGGTATTGTCGGAGAACGGTTTTAACACTACTGACGATTGGATGATTTATGTACAAGCATTAGAATACAATCTATACAGCTATAGCGCCGACGCTTTTGAGGTGCCAAATGATGGAAAGAATATCAGTGATATCGAACAATTTTTCGAAGCAGTGAGTAACGGAAATTTACCTTCTTTTAGTTTTATTGAACCAGATTGGGTGGGTCTGATGGGCAGCGCCAATTCCTATCATCCACCTTCAGAATTAGCTCCTGGCGAGGCGTTCCTCAAAAAATTATACGATGCCTTTAATAGCTCTGATGAAGCAAAAAAAATGTGGAAGGAAACGCTCATCATTATTACCTTTGATGAACATGGTGGTAATTACGACCATATCCCTCCTGAATGGGGAGCCACACCACCTTGGGGTACTGGCACACCTCCTACATTGGAAAAAGGTTTTGGTTTTGATCGTTTTGGTGTACGTGTCCCTACCATTTTAATTTCCCCATGGATAGATGAAAAAACGGTATTCCGTTCTCTTACTGATGTTCCATATGATGCTACCAGCATGATTGCAACTATTCTAAATTGGAAAGGAATCCCCAAAGATAAATGGAATTTGGGCGAACGGGTAGCTAATGCTCCCACCTTTGATAATGTATTAAACCGTACAACTCCTCGCACCGATTTTCCAGAAGTAAATATTTCTCCGTCTTGTGTAGCCTACATAAAAAATAACCCTATTCATGAGGCACCTATTACTGATATTCAAAAATTGGTGCTGCCAGGTGTTTTAAAAGCAATCAGTGCCGGAAAAACCACTGCTCAGGTTGCATTTTCCGAAGCAGAAAAGATTTTAGCCTCTTCTAGTACAGTTGGTGACCTTAAAAAGGGAATAGATGGTTTTTTGGGTAAGTTATAATCAAAACACTATCTAGAATTGCTACATTTGAAATATACATATACAAGAAAGGCGAGTAACTAACTCGCCTTATTCTTTAACTAACCAATCCAAATTTATGTGAAATGAAAACAAAGCGTGATAGCTTTTGTTTGCTTTCAAATTTGAATATACAAACCGCGTGCCAAAAGTTAAATCTCTGATTTTTTAGAATGCTAAATATTTGTTAATGAGTAGCTTTGAGTAGTCGTTTCTTTCTTTGATTATGATAAAATGTGCGAAATCTTTTTGTAGAAAATCTCAGGATCAAATGGCTTTGAAATTACTTCATTGAAACCATCTTTTAAGAAATCATCTTTGTTATCATCTAACGAAATTGCCGTTAATGCAATAATTGGCGTAGACACATCAAACTTTCTGATTTCTTTTGTAGCTTCAATTCCACTAATTCCTGGCATATGAATGTCCATTAGAATAAAGTCATAACGATTGCTGCGTGCATAATCAATAGCTTGATAACCATCGTCTGCAATATCACATGTCATGTTTTGCTTGGCAATAATTTTCTTAGTAATTACTTGATTTATCTTGTTGTCTTCTACCAATAATACTTTAAACTCACGACTTTTAAGGTCAGTTTTTTCTTCGTTAATTGCTTCTGTTTCAATTGTTTCTTCAGGAATCTTAGTGAGAAATAATGAAAATCGAAATGAAGAACCTTTTCCAAGTTTACTTTCTAGTTGTATATCACTTTCAAGCAATTCTAGCAAGCTTTTTACAATAGTCAATCCTAATCCAGTTCCACCATATTTTCTATTGATTTGAACTGAACCTTGTGAAAAACTATCAAAGATATTTTCTTGCATTTCATCAGAAATACCAATTCCATTATCTTTTATTTCAAACTGAATATGTTGTTGAGTTTCGTTCTCTTCTAAAATTTTAGCGCCTATTTCTACGAGTCCATTTTTCGTAAATTTAAGTGCATTACTAATCAAGTTGATAAAAACTTGTGACATTTTCAGAGAATCACCAATTAATTTTTCTGGAATGCCTTTATCAACATTCAGAACTATTTTATTGTTGTTTTCCTTAGAAGTTTGGTTAAGCGAGCTTACAACATCATTCAATATCTTTTTCAACTGTAGCGGCGATTTCTCAACAGCTAATTTTCGAGCTTCTATCTTATTAACTTGAAGAATATCGTTGATAAAAGTTAATAAATAATCACCTGAAAACTTCAAGGATTTTAAGTGTTCTTTTTGACTTTCACTTGGGTTTTCTTCTAGCAATAAATGTGTCAAACCTGTAACTGCATACAATGGTGTCCGAAGTTCATGTGTTACTGTTGATAAGAATTGTGCTTTGGCTTTCATTGCTTTTTCAGCATTATCTTTTGCCAACTGCAATTCAGAATTTTTCTTTAATAATAAGTTATTTGTTTTTACTTTAATTTGATTATTTCGGTACAACGAAATCGTTAATAATGAAATAATAATTAGTAGAGCCGAACTTAGTATAGAAGTTAATTTATTTCGTTTTCCTTTTTGTGATTCTTCAGTATTCTCACGTTTTAATTCTTCAATATATCGAGTTTTAAACTCGTTATCAAAATATGCATCAGCAGTAACTTCTTGTTCCAAACGTTTAATATTATAGATAGAATCATTAATTCGTATATATTCCGATTGAAAAATATAAGCGTTTTCCATATCGCCCATTCCTGAATAGGTGTCAGCAATAACTTTAGTACTTTGAAGTTTTATGATTGGAAAATTATATGAAGTTGCAATGCGCAATGCAGCTTCCGCATTAAGTTTTGCATCTTTATATTCCTTAACGTTTTTATATGTTTTTGCTAAATTTAAGTGAACTTTAGCACGAAGATAATTAGGTTGATATACATCATTGATTGGCAATGAATTTTCAAAACTTTCAATAGCACGTCCATTAATTCCTTGACTTAAAAAAAACAAACCTTTATAATATTTCAGTTTATTAATATCATCTTTAGATTGATATTTGCTAAAAATAACTTCTGCATCACTAAAATGTTTATCAGCAATACTGTATGAAGTATTTCGGGTTGCAGTTAAGGCTTGCAGTATGTAATTATACCCAAGTCCGAGTGAATCATTAATATCTGTTTGAATTTCTCCAGCTCGTATTAATATGTTTTTAATTTCTTTTGGATTGAAATCTTTGTAGTTTTCTTCAATCTCTAATTCTGCGCGAAGCATATATGCTCTTGCTCTACTTTTTTTATCATCAATACTATCGGAAAGGTCTAAAATAGTAGTAAGCTTCTCCAATGCTAAGTGCATTTTTGCTTTTTTCTTATATTCATAAACATCCACAAAAGAGCGCTCAATACTGTCCTTAACTATTTCATTTGACTGCGCTTGGGACAATACAGAGAATAAAGCAAACCAGAGATATAGAATGTGTTTTACTTTAAACACCATGAAGTAATGATTTATTCAAAAATACTTATTTATTTGAAATATATAGAATTAAATCAATTAATCTGTGTGAATACCCGATTTCATTATCATACCAACCAACAATTTTCACCATTTTTCCAATTACAGAAGTCATTAAGGCGTCAAATGTGCAAGAATATGGGTTGTCAATAACATCTACTGAGACAATTGGATCTTCTGTATACGATAAAATACCTTTTAAATTGGTTTCGGCAGCTTCTTTAAATGCTGAATTAATTGCTGCAATTGAAGTTTCTTTTTTCACGTTAAACGTGATATCTGTCAATGAGCCATCAGGTACAGGAACACGAATTCCACAACCACCAATAACATCTGAAAATTCAGGAAATATCTTTGTTAATGCTTTGGCAGCTCCTGTTGTCGTTGGAACAATACTTTGACTTGCGCCACGAGCACGACGTAAATCACGATGTGGCTGATCGTGCAAACTTTGATCTGTTGTATACGAATGAATCGTTGTAATATACGCTTGTTCAATACCACACAATTCGTTAATGACTTTCATCATTGGTGCCGCATTATTTGTAGTACAAGAAGCATTGGAAATAATCGTTTCTGAACCATTTAAAATATATTCATTAACACCTAAAACCACCATTTTAATTTCTTCATCTTGTGGCGGAACAGCTAAAATTACTTTCTTAGCTCCATTTTTAATATGATTCTCTAAAAGTGGTTGCGTTTTAAACTTTCCAGTGGCTTCAATGACAAAATCAACATTGTATGGTTGCCAATTGAGTTGTGTGATATCTGAAATATTAGTGACAGGATATTTTTTTTGATCAACCAAAATATCGGTTTCAGTATGTTTCACTTCTTGCGAAAGCACACCATGGATACTATCATATTTTAATAAATGACTTAGTGTACGTGTATCAGCCAAATCATTAATGACAACAACTTCAATTGATGGATGGTTTAGGAGTAAACGAAAGAAGTTTCGACCAATTCTACCAAAACCATTAATAGCAACTTTAATCATGCGTATTATTTATATTAACAAGTGTAAAATTACGGTTTTAGATTGAAATAGCGCTTAGTATTGAGAATTGAGTAGTGAGATTTTTTAGTTATTAAAAGTCTTAAAAATAAAAAGCGCAACCTTCTAAAGTTTTGAAGATTGCGCTCGCCGTAATAAAAAGATATCTTGCGTTGATTATTGTTTTACGAATCTTTTTGTGCCTATATTTTCAATTCTTATAAAATATACAGCACTTTTTAGATCAGTAATATTTATTTTTTTACGATCAGAAATGATACCTTGCTGTACTTTCATTCCTAATAAATTATAAATAGTATATGATTCTTCTGTATCTAAACCAGCAATTTGAATAAAATTATTTGAAGGATTTGGATATAATTCTACATCTTTTGTATTTGCTATGAATTCATCTGTAGATAAAACTCCAGGCGCACCAATACTAAAGTTGTCAAAAAAGATATACATACTAGGTGAAGCTACTCGGATTTCATCAACTGCAGACCAACCATTCATAGTAAAAGTTCCAATTTGATCATCTGGAACAGTAAACGCTTGCGATGCTACTTGAACTCCATCTCTGAAACCGAAAAAAGTGATAGTAACTGATGAAATTGTACGTAAGTCAATTAAATAATCAATACTTGTAAATTTAAAGTTAGAACTATCAGAAGTGTACAATTTTACACCAGAGTTTTGATCATTTGTTAAAAATTCATTGGCAGGATACACTCCGCTTTCATTTTGATAACTGTTAAATCTCCAACCATCATATGAAATATCATCGATAACCGTTCCATTAGCTATGTATTGAATATCATTAAAAATAGTATCTTCATATAAATAGTCAGAAGTTTGATCACCAGTTACTGGCAATGCATAAAAATCATCTTCATAAGATGTTTCACATACGTTATTCGCATTAGCCAAATACGTTATTAAAAGTAATGTTAAAAAAGTAATTTTTCTTGTCATAATGTTGAGTTTTAGAGTTTTTAATTAACTGTACTGATATTATTTACAGTACTTTAGGGGTGTTTCGTAAAATAAATTCACATAATAGTATATTCTATTAATTACGGTGTAAAACTATATTTTTATTAGAGAAAGTAACCATGTAATTTTTACAATATTTACTAAATAGGTAAAATTACGTACGATGAATTTTTCTATGTGTAATATTTACAGTATCTATGAAATACGTAAAATTACGCACGCTTACATTTGCTACTTTTTTTACATTTACAATCAAATAGAATAAGAATATTTATTAATAGATTAATCAACTTAAAACCCTTAAACATTATGACTGAATTCGCAGACCCTAGTATCAGTATTGAAAATTGGCAAGCACTTGCGCAAGGCGCGCCTGATGATGGTATTATTTCAATGTTTGAAACAAATGGAAATAGTTTTCCATTAACATTAGATGCAACCTTAAAAGCTTCCGAACGATTGCATATTTATTTTACATTGGATGATTCTGGTAAAATTGATTTTTTTGTAATTCCAGCTGATTCAGATATAAGTACCAACAAAAAGATTTATAGCGCTGGGCAATATCCAATTGCACTTAGCTCAAAACAGAATTCAATAAATAACAATGAAAATAACGAATTAGTCACATGGATTGACAACTGGTGTAATGAAACATTGCGTAATAATTGGCTAATGAATATTACTGCTGCACCGCAAGTATTAGTTATTCATACATCTGACTTTACTGTAAACGATTTACATGAATGTTATTTAGCGTTAAGACCCAATTCAAACCCAACAATACCTACTAAAAACAGAATGGATTTGGTGGTAAAAAATACAGTAACCAATACATTTATAAATGTAAAATTGACAACAGATGTCGCAGGTGATTTTGGCCCACAATTTAGAGATATGGCACGACCAGTTCCACCATTCGGACAAGAAAACCATGCTTCAACAGATCAATCTAATTTTGGAATTTTAAGTACATTAGGAAGTTAGTAATGAAATTTAATACATTTTCTGAAATAATAACTAATTTATCACCACTCGTACTGCTTATTGGTACGAGTGTTGGATTATTTTATTACAAAAAGTTAGATAAGATTACTAAGTTATTGTTATACTTTTTAATAGGAAGTTTGGCTATAGATATGTGCTCTAGAGTTTTAGCGGAACTATTAAATAACAATTTAATCTTATACGTAGCGCTCAGTTTATTAGAGCTCCTCATTTTTTTTAGAATATATAATAGGCTATGTAAAAAGAAAAAACTTATCAAAACCTTAGCAATTTTAGGTGTACTGTATACATTGATTGAATCAATATATTTAAATGCAAATAATGTAGAACTGTTTCAACCGTATGCAAAAGCATTGACGCCTTTATTAATTGTAGTGATGGCGTTGGTTTACTTTTTTGAATTAATTCAAGATGAAATGAAACTCTTAAAAGGAGAATCACGTTATTTTTCATTCAATAGTATTGTATTGTGCTTTTTTGCACTAGAATTTTTATTTTTATTACCAATTAACTTTTTAATTAACGGAGGTTTCTATTTGGCAGTATATGTGTTAGTAGCACATGTTTTTTTACTTGTATTATTTTATTCGTACCTAACTTATTTTATATGGAAGCATGGCAGAAACCAGAAACGATAATTCTCTGGATTATTATTGTGGGAATATTTCTAGTGGTACTGTTAACAGTAATCATCTTTTTAGTGCGTGCTATTTTTAGAAAAATAATCAAAGCGAAAGAAAAAGAAGCAAACATACAATTGGCATACCAACAAAATTTACTTGAAACAACCATAAAAACACAAGAAATAGAACGACATCGTATTGCTGCTGATATTCATGATGGATTGATAGGAAAGTTGACAGCAATAAAAATGGAGCAAGAAATAAAGCAGCGAGATCAAAAAACGGTGGAAGCCTTGCATGAAAGTATTAATATTGCTCGTAGAATTTCTCATGACTTAAGTCCACCATTAATTGAGTTTACCAAACTTCCAGAATTAATCAAGGAATTGCTATATCCTTGGGAACAACATATACTTATTAAAACTATTTATGATATTCGACATGACACCATAGATTCTGACGATTTTAAAGTACAAATTACACGGATCATTCAAGAAGTCATTACAAATATCATTAAACATGCTGATGCAACTCAAGTTCATTTCCACTTAAAACAAACAAAAAATTACATGGCACTACGAATTAGTGACAACGGAAAAGGATACGATACTGAAAAAAACAGCAAGGGATTAGGGACTAAAAATATTGAAACCAGAGTACAATACTTAAAAGGTGTATATAAAGTAAAGTCGCAACTAAAAAAGGGAACGTTTAACATGTTTCTGTTTAAAAATTAAAAAGAATTATGGAAAAAATAACAATTGCTTTAGTAGACGATGATGCATTAATTGTATCATTATTAAAAGACTTTTTAGGGAATCAAGAAGGTATAGAAGTTTGTTATACTTCTGATAGCGGCGAAATGCTCATAGATAAACTTGCTACGGAAAGTGCGTTGCCAGATGTTATGATTCTAGATTTAAACATGAAAGCCATGAATGGTGTAGAAGTGACAGAGTTTCTAAAACAAAACTATCCAAGTATTCGTGTGATACTAATGACGTCACATTACAAACGTTCTTTTATGGGATTCATGTTAAAAACAGGAGTCTCTGCCTTTTTACCTAAAGGAATTTCACCTGTTCAATTGTTAGAAATTATCAGAGAAGTCTATGACAAAGGTTTTTACTTCATGGACGATCAATTAGGGACATTGCGTGAGCAAATATCACACAAAAGCCCAAAACCAACCTTAATAGAAAAAAACAGACTTACCGAACGTGAAGTGGAAGTCTTAAAATTGATCTGTTTTCAAAAAACAGCCAAAGAAATTGCAGAAAAACTCTTCATTACACCACGTACGGTAGAAGGTCATAAAAGTAATCTATTCATAAAAACGGAAGCACGAAACATTGCAGGTTTGGTTATCTATGCCATTCAAAACAATTATATAGAGCCGAATGAAATTCCACTTATTTAGTAGTGAGAATTGAGATGTTAGTAATGAGAAGTGCTTTGAAATTTCAAGTGTCATAATACTTCTCGATACAATTTTTTCATTTTGCTATGCAATGAACAAACCTCTCGAAATGATGTTGCTGAATAAACAAAGGAAAATTGATAGATTCCTGCCTTCGCAGGAAATCGAAGATTCGACAAAGTCAATGACAAAGAAAATATATAAAGGTTGAGGTACTGAATCAAGTTCAGCATGACGTTGGTGTCAATAAAAAAGACTAGCAGCAAAAAGCAACTAGTCTAGATTATAATTTAACATTTAAAATTCCTATTCAATATGTTTATGTGCTTTGTAAGACGAACGTACCAAAGCACCGCTTTCTACATGACGGAAACCTAAATCCAATCCAATTTGACGGTATTTGTCAAACTGATCTGGCGTAATAAATTGTTGTACAGGTAAATGCTTTTTACTTGGTTGCAAATACTGTCCAATTGTAACAACGTCCACATTTGCGTCGCTTAAATCGTGTAGTGTTTGAATCACTTCATCTTCTTGTTCGCCCAAACCTAACATAATACCCGATTTCGTTCTATTGATTCCTTGATCTTTCAAATACTTCAACACACCTAAACTACGATCGTATTTTGCTTGTATACGTACTTCACGCGTCAAACGACGAACGGTTTCCATATTATGCGAAACTACTTCTGGAGCAACTTCTACAATACGATCTAAATGACGTTCTACGCCTTGAAAATCTGGAATCAAAGTTTCTAGCGTTGTTGTAGGATTCATTCGGCGAACAGCTTTTACTGTTTCTGCCCAAATGATACTTCCCATATCTTTTAAATCATCACGATCAACCGAAGTCAACACCGCGTGTTTAATTTTCATGATTTTTATAGAACGTGCTACTTTTTCAGGTTCGTCCCAAGCAACCGTTTCTGGTCGTCCCGTTTTTACACCACAAAATCCACACGAGCGTGTACAAACATTTCCTAAAATCATAAAGGTTGCAGTTCCTTCGCCCCAACATTCACCCATGTTTGGACAACTTCCAGATGTACAAATTGTATTTAATTTATACTTATCAACCAATCCACGAAGTTCTGTATATTTCTTTCCTGTTGGAAGTTTTACACGAAGCCATTTCGGTTTTCCTTTTGGAGGTAATACACTAGCTTTTGTTTCTACACTCATAGCAACTTTTCTATTCATTGAAAATATGAAATGCAAAGATACAAAGAATCTCTTTTAAAATAATGCTAATCTAAATTGGTTGATTTGTTTTTTGTTAGTTCGAGCGCAATCGAGAATCTTTTAAAAAGAAATAAAGCTTGATAGCTTTTTTGAACACTTTTAATCCTTTAATATTTACCTTATTTTGTTGTTAGTTATACAACTAAAGCGTAGTCAAATACCAAATAGAAAACCCCGTTAAAGCCAACATTCCAACCCAACTTAATATGCGTAAGAGAGTTTTTGGTTGCCATTCTTTAGGCGTGTGTTTACTTGTGATCAAAATATAGTTTGAAATTGCATAGAAAGGCGCTGTAATAAAAGATAACGCCGTAGCAATATAAATTAACGTGCTCATTTTGGTTAAGAACTGTGTAAGAATGATAACAGTTCCAACAACTAAAATTAACATCCAAAATATATAACTATGTTTTATAAATTTTCCGAATAACAATTGACTTGTTTTTGCCATCGCTCTTGGTGAAGCATCTAACGTGGTTAATGTTGTACTAAACATGGTTGTAAATGCCGCAATTGCAATAATAATATACGTTCCGCTTCCTAAGTTTTGTGTATATAAATCTATTAATTGAGAAGCAAAAACGCCACCTTTTGGTGAAAATACAGTTCCTGAATTAAACATGACATATGCGCCTAATGCCATAAAACATACTCCTAAAATGATTGTAATAATGTACCCAAAGTTGAAATCAAAGAGTGCATTTTTGGGTGTAAAACTTTCTGTTTCGTTCTTTTTTTCAATTGCCCAAAGCGAATGCCAAATTGAAATGTCTAATGGAGCTGGCATCCATCCCATAAAAACAATTAAAAGTGTAATGCCGCCTACTTCTGTTGGGAAAATTTGCCCAGCACTCAACGCTTCATTTCCGCTAGTCATTGCAAAACCTACAGCAATTACAGTACTTATTGTCAGTGTGATGATAATTACTTTCATCAACTTATCTAAGACATTATAGCGTCCAGCTGTTAAAATTCCTAAACAAATAAGCGTAATGATTGTACTCCAAATTTCCATAGATAATTCTATTCCGAAAAGTTGAGAAGCCAAACCTGCTGTGACAATAGTGACCGCAGTTTGTATGGTAAACATTGTTGCAAATGATAAGATGAAATATGCAACTAATAAACCTTTGCTGAGTTTTTTGTAACCATCAAGTAAACTTTCGCCTGTTGCAGCGGCATATCGTGGTCCAAATTGAAAGAAAGGATATTTAAACAGATTTACTAATAATAATGCCCATAATAATCCAAAACCAAATTCAGCACCAACTTTCGTTGAATTTACTAAATGCGAAACGCCAATTGCAGCGCCTGCAAACAATAATCCTGGACCGAGTTTTTTAAGAAATGTAGTCATTATTTTTTCTGAATAATTTCGGCTAATAATTTCTTAGCGCGTAATAATTTCACCTTTACATTATTCATCGGCTCTTGTAATTGCTCTGAAATTTCTTTATAACTCAACTCTTGAAAATAACGCAAATTGATCACTTCCTGATAATGCGGTTTTAACTTTTTGATATCACGTAAAAGCTTTGCTAAGTTTTGTTCTGTAATGATTTTATCTTCAGGCGTTGGACCATCATCAATGATTCTATATACTTCTTCTTCTTGCTCTTGCGTAGTTTCAATGAATGTTTTTTTCTTACGTAAAAAGTCAACATGAACATTTTTAGAAATTGTAATCAACCACGTTTTAAACTTATAGTTTTCATCATACGTTTCAATTTTATCAAATGCTTTTGAAAAGGTCTGAATTGAAATATCTTCCGCATCATTTTCGTTCTGAACGCGTTTTAATTGAAAACCATAGACATCGTTCCAAAATGAATTGAGTAGGAAATTGAACGCTACTTGATTGCCAAGTTTAGCTTTTTGAATGTATGCTTTCAGAATCGTTTCTGCTATTTCCAATGCGTTGGTTTTGAGGTCAAATTAGTGATAAAGATACCAAAATGTATGATAATTAAAAAGATTTCAAGAATTGGTAACAAATATAAAATGTCCTGTTCTTTAAGTTTACTCGTTGCAAAACTAAGCACAAAGTATTGAATAATGATTTTGAATAAAAGTACACAAAGTGCCAATTGCCACATAGAAGTGAATAGCAATACAATTGCTAAAACCCAACATAATAACTGCGTTAGAAAAAATGTTCCTAATAAGAATTTGTGAATAAATTTATAATGTGAAGAGGTACTTACGTGTCTACGCTTTTGACGAAACCATGAAATGAAACTTGTTTTTGCGTTCGATACAGTAACGCTATCTTTTGAAAAACAAATGGCTGTATTTTTTCGAGTTGCCGCATCTTTTATGAATAAATCATCATCTCCAGAGCGTACTTTCATATGATTTACAAAACCATTTACACCATAAAATTCATCTTTATGATACGCTAAATTTCGTCCTACAGCTGTATATGGAATTCCTATCTTAGCATAACTAAATGCTTGCACAGCAGCCATCACTGTTTCAAATCGTATTAAAAGATTTAGTAATGAGTATTTCTTTTTTGCATATGAACCATATCCAATGATGATTTTTTTCTCACTTGAGAAATGCAAACTCATTTCAGTAATCCAATGCTTAGAAACAGGTTTGCAATCTGCGTCTGTAAAGAGCAAATAATTGTGTGTTGCAGCTTTGATTCCGAGTGTTAAAGCGTATTTTTTATTTCCCCAGAAAGCTTCATTATTTTCTACATTAACAATCTTAATATTGGAATGTTCTTTTTGAAAACGTTCCATAACATCTAGTGTTTCATCAGATGAAGCATCATTTATGAGTACAATTTCAAAATTTTTGTAGGATTGTTGAAGCAACTCAGGAATTAAAACTTCCAGATTTTCAGCTTCATTTTTAGCACAAACAATTACAGAAACTGGAATGTCGTATTGTTGTTTTTTGCGTTGAATCTTCGCGAAAGCGAAAACACCAAAAAGGATATAATAGATAATTTGTATAGCTGCAATTGCTACAAAAATGTAAAAAAGTAGTGTAATCATAAAATTGGGAGAAAGCAAAAAGCCTACTGATGTTGCGGTTCAGCACATGAATCAAATTGATCTGGAGTTTTTCCACAAAATCCACAAGCGTCTCCATCTTTGTTTAGCATTGGGTTTTGACTTGCGCAAGTTCCTGCAAACTTTCCGTCTTTTTTTGCCCAAATTTTAATTGCAATTCCTGCAACACCTAATGATAATAAACCAATTGTTAATAATGCGAGTTTCATGACCTTGTGATTTTTTCTATACTCAATAAATCTGCTGCAAAGATACGGTTTTTTTACAAGATTGATGCGTAAGAATATTTGAATAATATATTAACAATTGTAAAGAAAAATAAATGAGAGACTACAAGTGATAAATAGTGATAAAACAGTAATATGACTGCATTTTAGTTATTTAATTGTTAGTAAGTTAAAATGCTTTGCGAAGGTTTTTTCTCTATATTGAGCTAACTAATCATTTAAATATAACAATTATGAAGAAGTATTTTGCAGAAATTTTTGGAACTTTTTGGCTTGTATTTGGAGGTTGTGGTAGCGCAATTTTTGCCGCAGGTTATCCAGATTTAGGTATTGGATTTGTTGGAGTTTCATTAGCTTTTGGTCTTACTGTACTGACAATGGCGTATGCGGTTGGACATATTTCAGGCGGACATTTTAACCCAGCAGTTTCTATAGGACTTTGGGCAGGAGGAAAGTTTTCAGGTAAAGATTTGCCAGGGTATATTGTTTCGCAACTTGTTGGAGCTACCTTAGCCGCAGCAGCTTTGTATTTAATTTTTACAGGAAAACAAGGCGTTACAGATATTGGTGGTTTTGCCGCAAATGGTTATGATAGTTTATCGCCCGATAACTACTCCATGATGTCTGCATTTGTTGCTGAATTTTTACTGACAGCATTTTTCTTGTTGGTAATTCTCGGTAGTACAAATGAAAGAGCACCAAAAGGATTTGCACCAATTGCTATTGGTTTATGTTTAACGTTGATTCACTTAATTAGTATTCCAATTACGAATACTTCGGTAAATCCAGCGCGATCTACAAGTCAGGCGTTATTTGCTGGTGGAGATTATTTACCACAAACTTGGTTGTTTTGGGTTGCACCAATATTAGGAGCAATTGTAGCCGGATTTATTCATAAAGCATTATTTGATAAAGAGTAGATAACATTCTTGTATAATTTTAAAAATCCTGTTTTCCCATGAAACAGGATTTTTTATGGAATAATTTTTGATATCTTGTAATAGATTTTTTAATGTAAAAAGTTGTGCTATGAAGTATTTAGGAATGATGTGTATGTTGATTTTAGTAGTTGGATGTTCAGCGCCAAAAGTTGTGTATGATTATGATACGAAGCTAGATTTCTCAGCATATAAATCGTATAATTTTTATCCTGAATTTGAATCAGGTTTAAATGAATTGGATACAAAACGGTTACTAAGACAAACGGACTCTATTTTACAATCCCGCGGATTTACAAAAACTGCTACTCCAGATTTTTATATTAATATAATGGTTAGTGCTTTTGAAAATAATCAAAATAGTACTGTAGGTGTTGGCGTTGGTGGCGGCGGACGTAGTGCTGGTGGCGGAATTTCTATTGGATTGCCAATTGGAACTTCAAAGTTAAATCAACAATTAATCTTTGACTTTGTAGATGTTAGAAGAGACGAAATGTTTTGGCAAGCTGTTGCTGAAGGTTATTATAAAGAAAATGTAACACCACAAGAACGCGAAGCATATTTTAGATCAATCTTATTGAAAGTATTGGAAAAATATCCACCGAAAAAGTAGTTATGAGTTATTAGAATTGAGTAGTGAGTCTTCTATTTTGAATACTGAATACTGAATACTGAATACTGAATACTGAATACTGAATACTGAATACTGAATACTGAGTTTACTTCTTGTTTAGTTTAATAGAATGAATGTCTATTAATTCATTTTGTAGAACATACACAACCAATCCAGCAACATTTTTACAATCTAGTTTTGACAATAGATTATTGCGATGTCCGTCTACGGTTCGCGCGCTTATGAACAGTTTTTCGGCAATTTCTGGTGCTGTATATTGTTCGCAAATTAGTTGTAATACTTCTTTTTCTCTATTAGTCAGCTCTACTGAAAATTGCGCTTTTGGCTTTTTCTTTGAAATAATATTTTCTCTAATAATAGCCAATACTTCTGTATTGTAATGAAACCCTTTTTCATAGACAGCTTCAATAGTTTCTACAACTTCTTCTGGTTGCGAATTTTTTGGCAAATATGCAACTGCCGATAATTCAATCATATTAATAATAAAAGCTCTGCTAAAATGTGTAGAAATCACAATGATTTTTAATTGAGGATATTTCTTTTGAATTAATTTTGCTGCTTCAATACCATTCATCTCAGGCATTTTTAAATCGAGCAATAAAATATCAGGTACTGTTTCGCAATTGGCTAATTTTTCTAACAAATCGACTCCATTTTCGGCTTCTAAATCTACTTGAAGATTTTCGTACGCATTCAATAGTAAACTCATTCCTTTTCGGAATAATGCTTCGTCGTCTGCAATGGCAATTGAAATGATTTTCATAATTAATGTATTAAACTTTGGTGCGTATTGGAACTGATTCAATAACTACGTTTGTACCGTTTTCTGCGGAAGAATTCAATTGATATGTTGCGTTGATGATTCGCAATCTACTTTCAATATTTTTCATTCCAAGTCCTTTTTTATGTGTTGTTTTAGAACTATCAAAACCAATTCCGTTGTCTTGATACGTTAGCTTTATAAAAGCTTCTTCTGAATGTAAAACAATGTCAATTTCGGTTGCTTTTCCATGTCGTATTGAATTACTTATGAGTTCTTGTATGATTCTAAAAAGATTCAATTCGATTAACGAATTTTCTATAGGAATTGTATCTTCTACAGTAGTGAAATCAACCTGAACATCACCAGCCAAATTGTAACTGTGTTGTAATTCTCTAATCGTTTCTGCCAATCCAAACTCTTCTAATGTTGGCGGCAATAATTCATGCGAAATAAAACGGATTGAATCTATGGTAGTATGGATCACTGTTTCGACTTCATTCGTAATTACATCTATTTCTTCATGCTCTTTACCAAACTTTTTTAAGCGACAAATGTTTAGGAAAATCACATTCAATTTTGAACCTATTTCATCATGTAAATCGCGTGCAATTCGATTCCTCTCTTTCTCTTGTGTTAAAATGGTAGCATGTAATAATTCTTCCTGATGTTTATAATCTAATTTCTGAACGCGCATTTGCTCTTTGAGCATCTTTTTTTGCGAGTAGTTTACAAAAAGCACAAATGCCATCGCAAACGCTAGCATAATTAATATGCCAATGATTATAAATATCATAAAGTTGTTTTCCTGAAAAATACTTTCCATAATCCTACTAAGATAAGCAACTGAAAAAGAAAGTTTAACAGTGCATTAAAAAGCCAAAACGGAACATATATTTGTTCATTGTCTAAATAGATATTGCCGCACATAAATATAAATAAACTTCCTGAATAATAGATAAGTATAGCCGAATTGATAAGGCGCAAACTTTTAGATATTTGAGGAGGAAATGATTGATTATCAATGAGGTTATAAAAATACAATACGGCATATCCAATAATTGTTACCTGAACAAATGTTTTGGCATAACTATTAAATTCAAAAATGCTTTGAAAAAATATAGAATTGCTGATGATAAAAAGACTTCCAACAATGATAAAATACCAAAATCTTCTTTTTAAAAAAATAGGTTTGTTAAGTAAGCTTTTAAAGAAATATGAAAGTAAAAGAAATTCGCCCAACGTATACAGATGTAATAATGGCAAATTATTATATTCTAAATTCGTGAATATGATTGCCGAAATTTCAATAGCAAGATTCCAAATTAGAAAATAGAATAATCGTTGAAACGGAACATTTAACTTTTTTCGATGGAAAATGCAAAACGCTACACTAATACATAAAAATAACAATGCACTATTTGCAGTATGAAAGTAAATACTATTTAATGTAGCGTTTGTATCCATTAGATTTATTTCTGTGTTTATATAGTTTGTTTAAGTTAGTCAATTTCTGGGTATTCAATTCCAAGTATTCCTTTTGGGCAACCATTAGGACAAGGCCGCGTAAAATCAAAATACGTATGCGTTATTACATCTTTACTAGTTTTTGCATCTGTTGTGGTTGTTGTAACTTCTTCATGAACAAATATAATTTCGGTAACAAATTCACCTTCAATTATTTTTTTATCATCATCAAATACTGGTCTTATTCCATTCATTAAAAATAATTTATGAGAACAGTCTAATTTACGTTCCGACAAAACTTGTAGTAAGAGATCAAAATCTACTTCAGAGCCATAATTTAATATTTCATTTTTATCAAGAAATTCACAATCAGTTGAATCTTTTGAGTCTTGTGGAGAAAGACAAGATTTTACTCTATCTATATAATCTTTATACAGTTTTAAACTTGTCTCTGCTGAATCTTTATTTATTTCATGTTCTCCGTAATCTTCAAGATTTTTACAAGGAGTCCAAGAAATATTAGTTAAGTCTGTGCTTATTTCTTTTGAAGATTGTTCTTGATTGCACGAAACAATTAGTGTGAATGCCAGCACAAATACAACAGCATATATAATAGTTGATTTCATAATAATTAGTTTAAGGGTTTATCCATTTTTCATGTTGAAGATAGGGAAGAAACATGCTATAAAAATGGTTTCAAGCCCAAAACAGGTTGAACTACCTAGTATTTTACGTCAAATTGCCTGTTGTTTTCTTGTGAAAAATCACTCCGACGATTCATCTTCTAAAATAAAAGTGACTTTTTTATATAATGTATTTATAGTCAGAGAAATAACAGCTTTGTAAAGTGTGCGAAAATGACCAAGTAGTTTAACCTGATTTTACAAAACAAGCTCATACACGCTAAAATCATGTAATTAATTTAGAGACATTTGTTACAGAATCATATCATTATTACTTCTAACATGATTCCCTTAAAAACTAAAACGAAAAGCCATGACAAAACTAAAAAGTCTTAAGAAACCAAACATCGTTCTCATTATCTCCGACCAGCAAACTTGGAAACAAAATTGGGATGAAGTTTGGGCTAAAAATAATTTGCCGGCAATGAATAAGTTACTAAAGAATGGACTTGCGTTTAACAATGCATTTACCAATTCATGTACATGTACATCGAGTCGGACAACGCTTTTTACAGGGACTTTTCCTGCTACGCATGGTGCAACGCAAGTATTAGCTTTTGATGATCCTTACAACGAAGAAAATCCACCAAAAGGATATACACAGGTAATGCAAGGGCAATTGCGTAACAATATGGACAATATGTTCAAAATGATGGAAGATGCTGGTTATACTACTGCGTATAAAGGCAAATGGCATATAAGCAAACCTACACAGTTTATTAAACAAAAAGGAGTAGGGCCATTAAAACCAGATGTCAATCAATTGTATTGGACGTCCAAAGATGTTTCACATTTAGATGCGATGTATGGCGTTAAAGAATGGACGTATCCTGATGCTGGAGACGATGCTAATATTTTTAATTTTGGTGGCGGACGATTTAATAATGACGGTCGTTTTGTAGATGGTAAAGGTCAAAGTGCTTTGTATGGTAAAAAACTTCCAGGAATGAGTTTAGAAGAGTCCAAAGCCGAAAGATTAAAAGCATGTGCTAAAGAATACATTAAAAACTATAAGGATGACAAACCTTTATTTTTAGTAGTTTCGCTTGTAAACCCACATGATGTATTGTCGTATCCAGGAAATGAAACTATGACTTCTACTGATGGTACACCTCGCAATCCACCTTTATATAAACTTGGTGGATACAAAAACGATGATTTTAAAGATATAAATGTTACACTGCCAACAACGTGGAACGAAAAATTAGATACGAAGCCAAAAATTCAGACTACTTGGCAAGGATTGTTACAAGGATTCGGAGAGATCAATACTAAAGAAGTTGCTACTAATTATGTGAAGTTTTATGCGCATCTAACTGCCGTTGTTGATAAGGAAATAAACAAAGTCTTGAAAGCACTGAAAAAAAACCCAAAAACAAAAGACTCATTAATTATTAGATTGAGTGATCATGGTGATATGGCAATGTCGCATGGAATGATGCGTCAAAAAATGTTCAATGCATATCAACAAACGATTAATGTGCCTATGATATTTTCTCATCTTTCAGATAAAAAAATGTTCTCAGGTAAAACCACGGAATCTTTTGCAGGATTGATTGATTTAATGCCAACAATAGCAGAAATCGCAGGCGTGAATACTAAAAAATATAAATTTCAAGGAAAGAGTCTAGTGCCAATTTTAGAAAATCCTGAAAAAACGGTACAAAATCATGTTCATTTCACATTTGATGATAGTTATATTCAAAGTGATACACCTCAAGATATGGGCGCTTGTCGTATTCGTTCTATCATACAAGTGAAAGGCAATCAAAAATGGAAATATTCGGTGTATTTCGATCCTAATTATGGGCAAGAAATAGAATATGAAATGTATGATATGACCAACGATCCTGAAGAAAGATATAATCTAGCATTCCAAGATGTCAAGAAAGTGATAAAACTTTATAACAGTTCTAAAAAAGATAAAATTAAAAAGACTGCACTAATGAAAAAGCGCCAAAAATTACATGAACTATTAACAAAAGTAATGATTGAAAAAGGAACGATGCCAAATACTATTGTTTGGCCAAAAATTTCTGGAGAAAAGGCATAGTACATAAAATCGTATATTAAATCCTCAATGATGTTATTTTTATTATTTGAAGATTTAGTATAAAAAAAGACATTCATTCTCATGATCATTTACTACTAAAAACTAGCAATATGAAGAAAAAAACCGTTCACGTTCGGAAAAGTGTATACGATCTTTCAGAACAAGAAATATCAAATTTGCGAAAAGCATTTACAAGATTGTATAAAAATCGTGTATATCAAGAAAAAGCAGGCATTCTCATCAAAGATGGTCACTATATGCGAAATGATATGCTTTTTTTACCATGGGCAAGAGCCTATTTTGCAGACTTTGAAAAGGCACTTCAAAATGCTGTTCCAAATGCAAAACCTTTGATTATGTTGCCATATTGGGACTATACTTCAGAAACTGCAAGAGAAGAAGGAATTCCTCCATTATTGGCAGATCCGTATTACAAAACCAAGAAAAAAGGTGAAAAGAAACCAAATCCATTTTACAGGGCGGAATATGAAATTCCTTTATACACCTTTAGGAATAATGAACCAAATAATGAATTGCTAAACTCAGCACTTGCGTTAGCTAGTAAAGCCCTGAAATCTGATGATTTTGTTACTTTTGGTACAGAAATCTATTTGGCAGATATTGCAAGTCATATGTACTTAGGCGGCTCATCGGCAGACACAAACTGTACTGCGTATGATCCTATCTTTTGGTTTACGCATTGTCAATTAGATCGTTTTTGGAGTCAATGGCAAAAGCAACCAGAACGAAAAGATCTTGGAGCATCGGGCATGCCAAATTCGGTCTTAAATGCGAGTTTAGAACCATTTAATAACGATGAAGAAGCAACATTAAAAACTACAGATGTATTAAATACAGAGAATCTTGGATATACCTATGTAGGCTAAGATTTAGTATTATTATATAAAACTAAAAGTACATCTCTGTTGAGGTGTACTTTTTATAAAATTTTAATCGTAAAGTAAATTTGAAAAACTATTCTGTACAATACAAATTGTAGTCTTCTACTAGTTTTTTCATATCACCTGATTTATATTCTCCAGATTCAATTCCTTCGGTTACTTCAATACAGTCTTTAAAATAAGTGAGCATTTTCTTTTTCCAACCACTAAATAAACCAGTGGAAACTTGTATTACTTTTTCTTGTGTTGGCTTTTTAAGAAAAAGTGTAAAATCAGTATGTTTTTGACTAACTCTATGCTCATTTCCTTTGGTACCATAATTCACTGTTGGTGTTGTCCAGCGAGTGCTAGATTTCCCATATAGTTTTATTTCTCCATCTACCACAACTTCCATCAATTCATGTTTGCGTTGCCATTGCGCTTTTACATATTCAAATGTTACTTCTGTTTTTTCAAAGCCAAAAAATGTAATACGCTGTACATTTTCATTTCCCCAAACATCAGATTTGCTTTTTCGATCAATTCGAAATTTGATACTATCTTTTTTCGTTAAACTTCCATATCCTTCAATGGTTGTTCCATCTTTAAATACTAATTCGCATTTTTGATTTTGACCAACGCTAATTCCTGTAAAGCATAGGAAAAGAATAATATATTTTAACATGCGTTTTTTAAAGTTTTCTTGTTATTCTTTACAATACAAATTGTAATCTTCTGCTAATTGTCTAATTGATTTTTTATCATATAGATCTGCTTTTAAATCTTCTACAAGTAATGGACAATCTTTAAAAAATTCGATCATTTTTCTTTTCCAGTTTTTGTAAGACCACGATAATTTAATTGGAAAAAGTTCATTTGCTTTTTTTCTTTTCAGATAATAACCAATAACGGCATCTTTGTACTTATAATCTTTACGAGTAGTTCTTTCAATAATCGTTTTTTTGGGATCCTTTACTCGTCTTTTTGTAGTTCGTACATATAGCATAACATCTCCATAAATAATGATCTCTATAAGTTTTGGTTTTCGTTTTTTATGTATTTTCCAATACTCTAATACTTGATCTTGCTGACTTCTATAAAGGCGAACACTTTTTACCATTGTTGCATCCCAAATATTGGGTGTGCTGTCGCGATCCATCGAAAATAAGATTCTGTTGTTTTTTGTAATTTTACAAAATCCAGAAAACGCAGTACTGTCTTTAAAAACTATTTCACATTCTTGAAATTCTTTTTCACCATGTACTTGTCCCACACAAACTGTGGTAAGTAAAAATGTTATAAGTGTAAGTATGTATTTAAACATTGTACTTTTTTAATTTTGAATACTGAATTAAATCACATTTACTTCAGCTTCAATAGCAATATTAAATTTATCCAATACAGTTGCTTGAATTTTTTTGGCTAAAGCTAGAATTTCCGCACCAGTTGCATTGTCATAATTAACCAAAACTAATGCTTGATTCTTATGAACACCCGCGTCTCCATATCGTTTTCCTTTGAAACCACATTGCTCAATAAGCCAACCAGCCGGAACTTTAATTTCAGTGTCTGAAACTACATAATGTGGAACAGTTGAATGTATACTTTGTAAAATATCAAAGTTAGCTTTTGAAATCACAGGGTTTTTAAAGAAACTTCCGCTATTTCCAATTTCTTTTGGATTTGGAAGTTTGCGTTCGCGAATAGCAATCACAGCATCACTAACGTTTTTAATCGTTGGATTTTTAATATTATTACTTTCTAATTCTTGCTGAATAGCGCCATAGGAAGTATTCAACGTATGTTTCTTCTTTGTCAATCGGAAAACGACCGAAGTAATAATATACTTGCCTTTTACTTCCTGCTTAAAAATTGAATTTCGATACCCAAAATTACAATCCGCATGCTTAAATACTTTTTGCTCTTGTGTTTCAATATCAATAGCAGAACAACTAACAAATGTATCTTTTAGTTCTACGCCGTACGCACCAATATTCTGAATTGGAGAAGTTCCTACGTTTCCAGGGATCAATGATAGGTTTTCAACGCCGCCAAAATCGTTTTCAATACACCAAAGAACAAATTCGTGCCAATTTTCACCAGCTTGAATTTCTACAAGAACTTCGTTTTCTACTGAATATACAACTCTTTTTCCTTTGTTATTAATATGTAAAACGGGCGTTTCTATATCTTTTGTGAGCAACATATTACTTCCGCCACCAAGTATAAAATAGGCTGAAAACTCTTCTAATTGTAAAGCAACAATGAGTTCAGATATATTTGTAATAGTGATAAAGTTTTTCGCTCTTGCATCAATGCTAAACGTGTTAAACTTTTTGAGGGAAACATTATGTTGTATTGTAATCACGTATGATTTTTGAGTTTTAAAATGTAAAAATTAAGCGTTGTACTGTGCTAACGCTTCTTTTAAAATTGTTACGGAAGTTATTAAATCTTTTTTATTTAATACATACGCAATTCGTACTTGGTTTAGTCCAATGCCTGGCGTTGAGTAAAAACCTGCTGCTGGTGCTACCATAATTGTTTCACCATTATAATCAAATTTTTCTAATAACCATTGTGCAAAGTCATCTGCATTTTCTACAGGCAATTCGGCAATGCAATAAAAAGCTCCTTTTGGGTTTGCTACACGAACACCATCTATTTTTTGTAACTCTGAAACCAACGTATTTCTTCGTTCTACATATTCTTCAATTACGTCGTCAAAATAACTTTGAGGAGTTTCTAAAGCAGCTTCACTTGCAATTTGTGCATAGGTTGGAGGCGATAATCGAGCTTGTGCAAATTTTAACGCAGTCGCCATAAATGCTTCATTTTTAGAAACAATACATCCAATACGTGCGCCACACATGCTATAACGTTTTGAAACAGAATCAATCACGATAGCATTTTCTTCTAAGCCTTCTTCTTGCATTACAGAATAATGTACCAAACCATCATAAGCAAATTCACGATATACTTCATCAGCAATTAAAAATAAGTCATGCTTTTTTACAATAGCAGCTAATTTTTGAACTTCTTCTTTTGAATATAAATAACCTGTTGGATTCCCAGGGTTACAAATTAAAATTGCTTTTGTTTTTGGTGTAATTAACTTTTCAAATTCTTCAATTGGAGGCAATGCAAAATTGTCTTCCATTTTCGAAATTACAGGAACAACTTTGACACCAGAAGCAGTAGAAAAACCATTGTAATTAGCATAAAATGGTTCTGGAATAATCACTTCGTCACCAGCATCCATAATACTTCCAAAAGTAAATAATAATGCTTCACTTCCGCCTGTAGTAACAATAATGTCGGTAGCAGCTACATGAATATCATTCTTTGCATAATATGCTGCAATTTTAGTTCTATATTCTTCAGAACCTTCTGATCTGCTGTACGCTAATACTTCAAGATCATTATTTTTAATTGCATCAAGCGCAACTTTAGGCGTTTTAATATCTGGTTGCCCAATATTCAAATGATACACTTTTGTCCCACGTTTCTTAGCATCTTCTGCATACGGAACCAATTTACGAATTGGCGATTGTGGCATTGCAATTCCTTTGTTGGAAATAGTTGGCATACTCTTGGTTTTTAGAAACACAAAATTGCGAAATATATTTTAAATTTATATCATTATTAGACACATTTTCAACAATGTTAAAAAATGTGAAATATATAGGGATTTATGTTAAATTTCGTATATTTAAATGTTACCAAACTCCCTTTATTATTTTGATTACAGTAAAAAAACATATCATTTTATTCTTTCTATGTATCGTTAGCTTTGCGCAAGCTCAGTATAAATTTATGATGCCTGAAGGAAAAGATAAAGTTACAGTACCTTTTAAATTACTTAATAACTTAATTTTAATTCCTGTAGAAATAAATGGTGTTGAAATGTCTTTTTTATTAGATTCAGGTGTAAATAAACCAATTTTATTTAACTTAAATCCTGGCGATTCACTCGAAATTGAACAACGGGAACGAATAGAACTTCGTGGATTGGGTTCGGGAAGTACTATTTCTGCAGTTCGTGCAGAATCTGATTCATTCAAAATAAAAAATATTGAAAAGACAAATTTAGAATTGTTTATCATTTTAGATGAAGAAATTAATATGTCTACACGCTTAGGTGTTCCTGTTCATGGAATAATCGGCTATGATGTATTTAAAGATTTTATTGTTGAAATTAACTATAGCACTTCAAAAATAAAACTACATAACCCAGATACATATACATATAAATCATGTAGAAAATGTGTAGATCTTCCACTTACTTTTAGGCATAGTAAGCCATATATAGATGTTAGTGTAAACATAGAAGATGGAAAAGAAATTCCTGTAAAATTGTTAATAGATTCTGGCGGAAGTGACGCTTTATGGCTATTTGAAGAAAAAGGACTTAATATTGATGTTCCTGAAAAACATTTTGTCGATTACCTTGGAAGAGGATTGAGCGGAAGCATTTATGGAAAACGATCTCGTGTAAAAAAGTTTTCAATGGGCGATTTTTCGTTTAAAAATGCAAAAGTTGCATTTCCCGATTCTACAGCAATTGTATATGTGAAAAACTTTAAAGAGCGAAACGGAAGTATTGGCGGTGAAATTTTAAAACGATTTAGAGTAATAATGGATTATGGAAATAAACGAATTCGCTTGCGAAAAAGCCGTTTCTATTCCGATCCATTTCGTTATAATATGAGTGGAATTGAACTTCAACACAACGGAATGCGCTTAGTATCTGAAGTTGTAAATCGTAGTAGTACTGAAACAACTCCTGGTTCTAGTAGAAGTGCAAGTGCAGTTGGGGAAGTGAGTATTGTGTTTGAACATTACAATAAATTTAGCCTCGTAAAATCATTTGAAGTTGCAGAAGTACGAGAAAATTCTCCCGCAGGACATGCAGGTTTAATAAAAGGTGATGTCATTATATCTATTAATGGACGTTATGTACACAAATATACACTTGATAGAGTGACAGGAATGTTGGAAGGGAAAGAAGGTAAAAAGATACGACTGAAAGTAAATCGTAATAATATATTATTTGATTTTGAATTCCGATTGAAGGAAGTTCTTTAAAATAAAGAACGCTTCGCTATTAGATCGCTTACGCTGTTAGAAGCTAGATAATAAACTTGTTCTACAGGTAACTTAAAACTATCAGATTGATTAATGCACTACATTACGTTCGTCATTCTTAACTTGACGAATTGAATTTACTTTCTATTCAAATTGAATTTCAATGAATCTATCATATAAAAAAACGCCTTATCGTTTGATAAAGCGTTTTTCTGTACTAAAAATATCGTTTAAATTATGATTCGATTTCTGACTTATCTTTCATCATAATACTTTTTCCTTTACTAGGATCAATAATCTTTCCTTTAATCTTGATCGCTTTTGTTGGTTCGTCTGCGTTAGAATATACAGTAATTGTCTTTCTGATTGGACCAACTCTCTTTGTGTCATACTTTACTTCAATAACACCAGTTTTCCCTGGTAAAATTGGCGCATCTGGTTTTTTCGGAATGGTACAACCACAACTAGAGTATACTCTTGTAATGATTAATGGCGCATCTCCAGTGTTTGTGAATTCAAAAACACGTACGCCATCGGCACCTTTTTCAATTTTTCCGTAATCAATTGTTTCTGTCTTAAACTTGATTTTTGCAGTTTTTTCCTGAGCTTGAATAGCAAAGGCAAATAAACCGACAAATAATATAGTAACTATTCTTTTCATTATTTCTATTTTTTGTATTAGTGTAAAATTAGGTACTTATTTGTAATCTTACAAAATTTGTTTCATAAAATACAAACTAATCTGTATTACATGCACATATTTAACAATTAAATGCAAAAGTGATAAAACACTTTTTAAATAGTACAGATATAAGTACTTTTGCCAACTATATTACAAAAACAATACCAAAAATGAGTATTCAAGCAAAGTATGATCCAAGTAAGATCGAAGACAAATGGTACAAGTACTGGATGGAAAACAATTATTTCCATTCTGAACCAGACGAACGTGAAGCGTATACAATAGTAATTCCGCCACCAAACGTCACAGGAGTCTTGCATATGGGACATATGTTGAACAATACCATTCAAGATGTATTGATTCGTAGAGCGCGACTTAAAGGATTCAACGCTTGTTGGGTTCCTGGAACGGATCATGCTTCTATTGCTACGGAAGCTAAAGTTGTAAATAAATTAAAAGAAGAAGGAATTCAAAAAGCTGACCTTACGCGTGAAGAGTTTTTAACGCATGCTTGGGATTGGACACATAAACACGGAGGAATCATCTTAGATCAGTTAAAAAAACTAGGTGCTTCTTGCGATTGGGATAGAACAAAGTTTACAATGGATGACGATATGTCAGAAGCGGTAATCAAAACATTTGTTGATTTACATGAGAAAGGCTTGATTTATCGGGGATATCGTATGGTAAATTGGGATCCTGAAGCAAAAACTACGTTGTCTGATGAAGAAGTAATTTATGAAGAAAAACAAGGGAATCTTTACTATTTGTCATATGCCATTGAAGGAAGTGATGAAAAAGTAACGATTGCTACAACGCGTCCTGAAACGATTTTAGGAGATACTGCAATTTGTATCAATCCAAATGATGAACGATATACACATCTAAAAGGAAAAAAAGCAATTGTTCCATTAGCAAACAGAGTAATTCCTATTATTGAAGATGAATATGTTGATATCGAATTTGGTACAGGTTGTCTAAAAGTTACGCCTGCACATGATGAAAATGATAAAGTTTTAGGAGAAAAGCACAACTTGGAAGTAATTGATATTTTCAATGATGATGCGACACTCAATAGTTTTGGATTGCATTATCAAGGAAAAGATCGTTTTGTAGTTCGTAAAGAAATTTCAAAAGAACTGGAAGAAAAAGGTTTCTTAATCAAAACGGAACAACATATTAATAAAGTTGGAACGTCAGAACGTACCAAAGCTGTCATTGAACCAAGATTATCAGATCAGTGGTTTTTAAAGATGGAAGAATTGGTAAAGCCAGCTATTGAAGCAGTTTTAGGTGAAGACAGTGAAATTAACTTATTTCCTAAAAAGTTTAATAATACATACAGTCATTGGATGGAAAACATTCGTGATTGGAATATTTCACGTCAACTTTGGTGGGGACAACAAATTCCGGCATACTTTTTTGGTGATGGAAAAGAAGATTTCGTTGTAGCAGAAACGGCTGATAAAGCGTTAATTCTAGCGAAAGCGAAAACAGGAAATAACGACTTAACAGTTGCCGATTTAAAACAAGATGAAGATGCGCTAGATACGTGGTTTTCTTCTTGGTTATGGCCAATAAGTGTATTTGACGGAATCAGAAATCCTGAAAATGAAGAAATAAATTATTACTATCCAACAAACGATTTGGTAACTGGACCAGATATTTTATTTTTCTGGGTTGCCCGAATGATTATTGCTGGATACGAATATAAAGACATCAAACCTTTTACAAACGTATATCTAACAGGTTTAGTTCGTGACAAGCAAGGTCGTAAAATGTCTAAATCATTAGGAAACTCGCCTGATGCTTTAAAATTGATAGAAGAATTTGGAGCCGATGGTGTACGTGTTGGATTATTATTAAGTTCTGCCGCAGGAAACGATTTATTATTCGATTTCGATCAACTTGATGAAGAAGGAAAGGTTTTAAAACCTAAAGAAATAACAGCATGGAAAGAAGCTGGAAAAGAGCCGATTTATACGTCAAGTTTATGTCAGCAAGGAAAAGGATTTGCGAACAAAATTTTCAACGCATACAATTTAACGCAGATTTGGGAAGTAAGTGAAACTGCTGAACAACCAGAAGTTGCTAAAATTGCTATTGAATGGTTTCAATCTAAATTTCAAAAAGCATTAATTGATTTAGAAGATCAGTACAGTAAATACAGAATTTCAGATGCATTGATGATTTCATACAGATTAGTTTGGGATGATTTCTGTTCATGGTTCTTGGAAATGGTAAAACCTACATATGGTTCGCCAATAGATAAAAAAACCTATGATGCAGTAATTTCTTTATTTGAAGATAACTTGAAAATATTACATCCGTTTATGCCATTCCTTACGGAAGATATTTGGCAGCGTATGGCAACTAGAACGAAAGAAGATGCATTGGTAATTTCTCGTTGGCCAGAAACAGCTGAAATTAATGAAGAGTTGTTATCGAATTTTGAAATGATTCAAACTGTTGTGTCTGGAATACGAACCATTCGTAAAGAGAAAAACATTTTACAAAAAAATGCAGTTTCGTTAACAATTATCAATAACGAGAAGTTTACAACAGCTTTAGATTCTGTTGTTGCAAAGCTTGAAAATGTTGAAAGCATCAATTATAGCAACGAAAAGCTAGAAGGAGCATTATCATTCAGAGTAAAATCGAATGAATATTTTATTCCGATGGAAGGTGCGATTGATATTGAAGCTGAAATTGAGAAGTTGACCAAAGAATTGGAATACGTTCAAGGTTCGTTAAAACGTGCAAATGGAATGTTAAACAATGAAAAATTTGTCAATAATGCTGCGGAAGTAGCGGTAAACAAACAACGAAAAATTGTGGCTGATTCAGAAGCTAAGATTGCAACATTACAAGCAAGTTTAGCAGGATTGAAGTAATTTGTTATTTTGCGCAGTTCAATTTTTGTGTTGCTTTATAAATATTTAAAAAGTCATGTAGAGAAGAAATTCTTTAGATGGCTTTTTTGTTTTTCTGCTTCATGCTGAACTAAGTAATATAACGAGTCTAACAATCTAAGAAGTCTTTCTTCTATAATACTGATCAATAAAGAAGATAGAAATCACCATCAGTAAAGTTGCTAGGAGTGAACCTTCAAATCCAAAACTTCCACCATTTAAGAAATTATCTTCTATACGTGTTTGTTTGATGATAGCATAAAATTCTTGTCCACTAACTTCAAAACCAAAGATTGGACCTTGAAAAAAGTTCCAGCTAAAGTGAAGTGCAATTGGAAACCATAAGTTTTTTGTGTAGATATACGTGATTCCAAGCAAGATTCCCGCTAGAAATAAGTTGAGTATAGGAATTGTTCCCATATTTGGATTAAACGAATGTAGCGCCGTGAAAATGATCGAAGAAATGATCAAAGCAATATATTTATTAGACGTTTCAAGTAATTGTCCCAAAATGTATCCTCTACATAAAACTTCTTCAATCAATGAAATCAATATGAAAAAGACAATACTAAGCACAATTCCTTTTGTGTTAACATTGTAAGAATCTAGTACAATTTCATTTAAGCCAAGTAAAGAATAATATGCAATTGCCATAATTGCAAAGCCTAATACAATTCCGAAAATAATATCTTTTACACTGTTTTTTAGCTGAAAACCAATAGAAACAAATGGGATTTTATCTACATATTTTGTGAAAACCCAAATGCTACACAGTGTCCCAACGAGTTGCATAAAACGTGAAATAGTTTGTGGAGCTAATGATTCAATTCCGCCAATTTCTTTCGCTGATTGTGGAATCCAGATTTGAGAAATAATTTCAAAAACAATTAAAAAACCAAACCATGTAATAATAAATAGGCATAGTTTTAACCAAGTAGGTAAGTTGCTTTTACTTCTCAAAATATGAGTTAACTAATTCTATGTAAGCTGTTTTTGCTTCTTCTGGAGAAATGTCTTGTGTTTGAAGTAAAGCGTTCATTTTAAACGCATTTATAATTGGTCTACGACTACTAGGTTTGTCATAATTGTTAGTCGCTTTTTTATAATATGCGTACAGGCGCAATAAAAAATCAGCAGGAAAAGCTTCCTTACTGCTATTTACACGTTCAACAGCTTCATAAAATGTTATGTCTAACTTTGTATTGTTCATCTATTTCGTAGCAATTACGTCAATTCCTCCAGTTACTGTTTGGTTGAGCTTTACATTGATGTTTGTATCAATTGGAAGAAATAAATCTACCCGCGAGCCAAATTTAATAAATCCGGCATCTTCTCCTTGCACAGCAGTATCATTTTCTTCAGCGTAATTTACAATTCTTTTCGCTAAAGCTCCAGCAATTTGTCTGTACAAAATGGTTCCGTATGTTGGGTTTTCTACCACAACAGTTGTGCGTTCGTTTTCTTCAGAAGCTTTTGGATGCCAGGCAACTAAGAATTTCCCAGGGTGATATTTGCTAAACTTTATTGCACCACCAATTGCATAACGTGTTACATGTACATTAATTGGCGACATAAAGATAGAAACTTGCAAACGCTTGTCTTTAAAGTATTCTTTTTCAAATACTTCTTCGATAACAACTACTTTTCCATCAACAGGAGCAATGACATGTTCGTCATTTTTTGAAGTTGTACGTTTTGGATTTCTGAAAAATTGTAGAATCAGAATTAAAAATACAACTGCAATTCCTTGCAATAAGTATTTAATCCAAGCAGTATCAATTTTGTCTGCTGTAATAACAATAGCTGCAACAATAATGAATGTTACAATGATAATTTTATATCCTTCTTTATGAAACATAATGTAATATCTTTAAAAACAAATAAATAAATGGCGCAGAAAATATCATGCTATCCAATCGGTCAAAAATACCACCATGTCCTGGTAATATAGAACCGCTATCTTTTACATTGGCTTGTCTTTTGAATTTTGATTGAATCAAATCGCCAATAGTTCCTATCGAACTTATTATAATTGCTAATATAAGCCAACTACTAAAACTCAAAGTTTCGGTAAATTTAGCTATAAAATAACTAGCAACACAAGAAAAAAGCAAACCGCCTAAAAAACCTTCAACAGTTTTCTTTGGTGATATGCGTTCAAATAATTTTTGTCTACCGAAGTTTTTCCCTGTCAAATATGCAAATGAATCATTAACCCAAACTAATATGAAACTTCCTAATATAATATAAGGTTCATAGGTAGTGGTTACAGATGGAATTAACAATAAGAATGCAAAACTGCTACTGATGTAAAATGTAGCTAATAGAAATTTCTTAAATTGAAATAGCGGAATAACTTTTCGGGTAAATAAATCTTGAATCAAGAAAAAGGAAACAAATATGGAAAATACTAATAAGATCATAGTAGCTTCCTCGCTCGGTTTCCAGTATGCAAATACACCTACAATAGCTAAGAATATAATATATTGAATAAATCCTCTAAGGTTGATAAGCTTGCTGAATTCAGACATACATATCAATCCAAAAATTACGAAGACAGTTAAAATAGCTGTTTCTGAGTAGAATACTGAAAAAATTAATAGTGAGATAAAAATTAATCCAGATAAAGATCGCGTTAAGAGTTCTTTCATTTTAGAGGTCTTCCAATAGCAGCAAATATAAGTTTTTTGAGCTACTTCCATAAGATAAAAAGTCCTTTTCTTCCTGTACTTGGAAATGCTTGATAGTAGTGATGTTGCTAGGGATATTTGACTTGTATTTGTTCTTAATACCGCGTAAACCTTCACCAATAGCGCCAACAAGTTGACTAGTTGTTGCAAGAATTACAAAGTTATCTGGTAAGTCGTTAAGTTTTTTTTCTTTGATTTGATGAGAACTGACCAATATAGAACCGTTATCAGCAATTAAGTATTCACAAGAGGCTAGATAAAAACTTGAATTCATGTTGATTTTTGAAAACCGAACGTCAAAATTGTCAAAACGTTCTTGCAATTGTTCATCAAAGCAAAGTGCTTCTTTACCTTCCCAACCGTTTTCGATAAGAATATTTTCTAAACTATTATAGACGTCAGTGAATGAATCGCAGTATAAGAATTTACCACCATTTTTTCTGAAGTTTATTGTAAATTTCTCATCTGTAGGAAGTTGTATTTGAGGCATGTACTTACCTCGCTCATCTACAGAACTATCTTCCTGTCGCGGTTTAGATTTGGAACCAAAAATTTTTTTAAAAAGACTCATAGAGTCAAGATGCGGTTTTTAATGTTAGGACATATTTTCGTAAAGATAAAAAATCTCGAGGTATGCTAGCGATAAATCGAGATTTTTTAAATATAAATATCTGTTAAAGTAAAACCTATTCTTCTGAATCGTTATTTGTGTTCGATTTTTCAAACGGTCTTGACCCGAAAATTCCTTCCAAATCATCTTTGAAAATTACTTCTTTTTCTAAAAGTAATTCTGCAAGCGTTGTTAACTTGTCTTTATTTTGCTCTAATAATTGAATAGCTCTTTGATATTGATTTTCAATAATATTAGAGATTTCCTTATCAATCACTTTAGCAGTTTCTTCACTATATGGCTTTGAGAATCCATTATCATTTCCACTTGAATCGTAATAGGTAATGTTTCCAATTTTATCATTTAAACCATAAACCGTAACCATAGCACGTGCTTGTTTTGTAACTTTTTCTAAGTCACTCAATGCTCCTGTAGAAATTTTATCAAAGATTACTTTTTCGGCAGCTCGTCCTCCTAATGTAGCACACATTTCGTCTAGCATTTGTTCGGTACGAACTAATAAGCGTTCTTCTGGTAAATACCAAGCAGCTCCTAACGATTGTCCTCTTGGTACAATTGTTACTTTTACTAATGGTGCAGCATATTGAAGTAACCAACTTACTGTGGCGTGTCCTGCTTCATGAAAAGCAACTGTTTTCTTTTCACCTGGCGTAATGATTTTATTTTTCTTTTCTAATCCACCAACAATACGATCTACTGCATCTAAGAAGTCTTGCTTTTCAACAGATTTCTTTCCTTTTCTTGCAGCAATTAGCGCAGCTTCATTACAAACATTTGCAATGTCAGCTCCTGAGAACCCAGGTGTTTGTTTTGATAAGAAATCAGTATCTAAGTTATCGGCTTTCTTTAAAGGCTTTAAATGTACTTCAAAGATTTCTTTACGTTCACGAATATCTGGAAGATCAACATAAATTTGTCTATCAAAACGTCCAGCACGCATTAAGGCTTTATCTAAAATATCAGCACGGTTTGTTGCAGCCATTACAATTACATTTGTATTGGTTCCAAAACCATCCATTTCAGTTAATAACTGATTTAATGTATTTTCACGTTCATCATTTGAACCTGTGAAATTATTTTTTCCACGTGCACGTCCAATCGCATCAATTTCATCAATAAATATGATTGCAGGCGATTTTTCTTTTGCTTGTTTAAATAAGTCACGAACTCTAGAAGCTCCAACTCCAACAAACATTTCTACGAAATCAGAACCTGAAAGCGAGAAGAAAGGTACTTTTGCTTCACCAGCTACAGCTTTTGCAAGCAATGTTTTACCAGTTCCTGGAGGTCCTACTAATAATGCTCCTTTTGGAATTTTTCCACCAAGAGATGTATATTTTTCTGGATTTTTTAAGAAATCAACTATTTCCTGCACTTCTTCTTTTGCTCCTTCTAAACCAGCTACATCTTTAAATGATGATTTTATATCTGTTTTTTCATCAAAAAGTTTTGCTTTCGATTTTCCAATGTTGAAAATCTGTCCGCCTCCACCAGCGCCGCCGCCGCCAGACATTCTACGCATGATAAAAATCCAAACTCCAATAATTAGGATAAAAGGAAGTATGCTAAATATAACACTTGTAAATGTGTTACTTTCTTGATCGGATGCAACTTCAAAATCGAGATTTTTATTGACTCTAATTTCATCAAGGTATCTTTCGAAATTCTCTAGATTTAAATACTTAACAGTAAAATCGGGTGATTCTCCCATAAAGGATAAACCGCCTTTTTTATTTACGATATCTTTATATAAATCTTTTTCTGACGCTCCTTCTTTTAAGAAGATTCGTGCAACTTTCGTATTTGTTACAACTTCTATTTTTTCAATATCGTTGTATTCTACCAATTCTTTGAATTTGGAGAATGTTACTTTATCATTCGATCCTGAATCATTTGAAAATATTAGGAAAATAAGGAAGACTCCAATCATTCCATAAATCCAATACGGACTGAACTTAGGTTTTTTATTTGTGTTCTTGTTATCGTTTGCCATTAAATTAAAATGTAATTTTTAATAATTTGCTTGAATAGTAGTGACTTTAGCATCTCCCCAAAGTCCTTCAATATCATAAAATTCACGAATGTGTTTTTGAAATACATGAACAACTACATTCACATAATCCATTAATACCCATTCTGCATTATCAGCACCTTCAATGTGCCATGGTTTGTCTTTTAATTCTTTACTCACCATTTTTTGAACAGAACCTACAATAGCATTCACCTGTGTGTTAGATGTACCATTGCATATTATAAAGTAGTCACAAACTGTATTATCTATTTCTCGTAAGTCTAGGATAGTAATGTTATTTCCTTTTACTTCTTCTATCCCTTTTATGATGCCCGTGATCAATTGATCCGTGCTAACTTCAGTTTTTGTCATTCAATTATTTATATTTTGTACAAAAGTATTACTTTTAAATGTTATTTATAACACCATTAACATAAAGAATACTTAAAGAATTTTTAAATATACAATGAAAATAATCAAACTTGATGCCATTGACTCTACAAATAACTATTTACGTCAGTTAAGTAATAGTGAATCATTAGAAGACTTTACGATTGTTGTAGCTGCTTCACAGACTAATGGTAAAGGGCAAATGGGAACAAAATGGAGCTCAGAAGAAGGCAAAAACCTTACGTTTAGTGTCTTTAAAAAGATTTCTTGTTTGGACATTGATGAAGGATTCTATATTAGTATGGCTACTTCATTGGCTATTTATAATGCATTAACATCTTTTCATATTCCAAAATTAGCAATTAAATGGCCTAACGACATTTTGTCAGAGAGTCAGAAAATATGTGGAATTTTAATTGAAAGTGTCATACAAAATAGCAAAATGACAGCCGGAATTATTGGAATTGGCCTGAATGTGAATCAAACAGAATTTGAAATTGGCTTAAATGCTTCCTCCTTAAAAAAAATTACAGGGATACATTTTGATTTAGATGAAGTATTATCACGACTCATAGATCAGTTAAGAAAGTATTCTCGCTTAATTACTGATCGATCATTTGACGTGTTGAAAACAGAGTATGAATCGTTATTATTCCGAAAAGATAAACCTTCAACCTTTAGGAGATTGGATGGAGATGTGTTTATGGGATTTATTCAAGGTGTAAATGAAGATGGAAAATTGAATGTTTTGTTAGAAGATGAAGTGTTAGCTGCCTTTGATCTGAAAGAAATTAAGTTGTTGTATTAAGTTGGATCGCTTCGCGTTGGTTCATAAATGTCTTGTCATTCCTGCGTAGGCAGGAATCCACCTTATATAAATCAAACTCATACTATAGTAACAATAAAAAGCTGAACAAAGATATCTTCATTCAGCTTTTAAAACTATATGTTATATTTAATCTTACAACTTGCCCATATTTTCAGCAAGTGTATTGATAAATTTTCCAATTGGTCCTTTGATCATCATTGCCATCATTGGATTGAAATCGCCATCAAATGCTAATTGCGCTTCGCTTTTTCCAGCTTCTAATTCAGAAATATTTCCAGTAAGTGTAAATGGAAGTTTATCAGATGCAGCTCCTAAAACTACTTTGTTTGGAGGTGTACTATCTTTTAATTTTAATATTATTTCAGGCATTCCTTTTAATGCAAAAAGAAACTTTCCTTCAGCTAATACTTCAAATTTACTAATACTTTCAGGCATTAATTTTTCAAAATTCTCAACATTTGTCAAAAAATCGTAAAGCTCTTGCGGCGATTTTGCTACGGTAACTTTTGGGCTTTCTAAATTCATTCTTTATTTTTATTTGGGTATTCTAATCAATTTGCGTTCCAATTTGCAGGATCTTTGCGCCAATTTTCTAACGTTTCTAATTCAGCAGATGTTATATAATTGGTATCTAGAGCTTGCTCTAACAGGTTTTCGTAATTGCTTAAAGTGTTCAATTGTACATTCGCATTTTCAAAATTCTCTTTAGCAATGTCAAAATTATATGAAAAAATGGCAACCATTCCTTTTACATTTACCTCAACTTCTTTTAATGCTTTTACGGCATTTAAGCTACTTTTTCCTGTGCTAATTAAATCTTCAACGACAACAACATTTTGTCCTTTTTGGATAAAACCTTCAATTTGATTTTGTCTTCCGTGCTTTTTTGCTTCAGGTCTTACATATACAAAAGGAAGTCCTAAATACTCAGCAACCAAAATTCCAATTCCAATGGCACCAGTAGCTACACCAGCGATTACATCAGGTTTTCCGTATTCTTTTTCAATATGTTTTGCGAATTGTTCTCTAAGGTAATTACGTATCGGCGGAAACGATAATGTAATCCTGTTATCACAATATATTGGAGATTGCCAACCAGAAGCCCAAGTAAAAGGTTCTTGTGGTTGTAATTTAATTGCGTTAATTTGCAATAATAATTCGGCAGTCTTTTTAGCTGTATTTTTATCAAAAATCATAATGCAAATGTATAAAGTTTTTATCAATGAAAAGCTTATTATTCTATCTAATGAAGTAAATAAGCATGAAATTTCCGACACTTTTTTATTGAAAGACGTTGATTTTGAGTGGCTTATTGGACAAATTACTTCTGGAAAATTAGATAAAGCGATCCTTTATCACGACAACGGTGACGAGTTATTAGAACTTTTATCTACAAAATTACCTTTAGTGGAGGCTGCTGGTGGATTGGTAAGAAATGCAAACAACGAAGTATTGTTTATTTTTAGAAATGAAAAGTGGGATTTACCGAAAGGGAAAACTGAAAAAGGGGAAGATATTAAGGAAACCGCTATTCGAGAAGTAGAAGAAGAAACTGGTGTAAAAGGGTTAGTGATCAATGATTTTATTACAAAAACCTACCATGTATTTAGGCGAAATGGAGAATATCGCTTAAAATTGACACATTGGTACACGATGCAAACTGCCTATGATGGTGAACTAATTCCTCAAGAAGAAGAAGGTATTATGGAAGTTGTATGGAAAAATGAAGTAGAAATTACTGAAGCACTTCAGAATTCATATGAAAATATAAAATTGTTGTTTTAATATAGATTAATAGACTACTTGGATTTTTAGATTTCGAAGACTTTTTTATTTCTCGATACAATTTTCTGTAAAAAATCACTCGAAATGACGTTAGGGTTATTTAATTTTCATCTAACAATCTAACAATCTAACAATCTAACAATCTAACAATCTAACAATCTAACAATCTAACAATCTAACAATCTAACTTATCTAAGAATTCTAAAAATCGGATAACGCATATGTGCTTTTTCATAATGGTTTGATTGTTTGTAAATCCAACGCAATTGTTGTCTAGCACTATTTGAAAAAGCCGTATCAGTTGCTTTTTTCTGTGTAAATTCTTCACGTAAACGTTGATTAGTGACCAATATTTCTTTGGCTTCATCTTCAAAAACATAAGCTGAAAATCCTTCTTTTTGTTGTAAAATAGTGTCAAAGAAATTCCAATTGAAAAATGAATCTACAGCTTCTGGCTCTAATGTTTCCAGTAAGTAACGAAATGCTGCTTGATCTGTATTGACAATAAAATCACCTTCTTTGAAACCAATTTTTTGAGGTGTTTTAGTTACTTCAGTATTGTAATGAGTATAATGACCTTCATATGGATTTGAATAGGTTTTGTAGTCTTTTATATGATAGGTTTCTACTTGGATAATTGTATCATTTTCAAGTTGTGTCATTGCTACATTATTCAATTTTAAAAGCTCAATAATGTTATGCCAACCTTTTGGAATTACATATGCTTTTGGAACAACAACTTCTTTTTTTGATTTAAAATAATTTGAATAGTTAACTTCTTTCGTGAATGGTTTTGTCGGATCGTATTTTAAGCGTTTTTGTCCTGTGAGTTCACTTTCAATAAAATTTCCTTCATATCCTTTGAAGTTTAAAATAGTTTTTTTGCTTTTATCTAATTCCCATTGAATTGCATAAGTTTCTGAATTCACAAACGATTCATGTGTCTTCGCACGAATTGACTCAATAACTGTATAATACTTTGTGTCAATATTTTCAATCAATGCGTCCATTAATGCATATGTACCTTCTACACGTTGTTTATAGGGTTTTAGCATATGTGTTTCTACCATTAAACCAAGCGTGTTAAACAACGTTGTATATCCTGTAGAATATCTTGGAGAATCCATAAATTGTGAAAATCCAGCTTCTGGTGTTCTACCAAAAACGTTTACATATGGTGTAATATCCCAATTATTTTGTAGCAAGGTTTTCTCTAAATCGGGCATCATGGTTTTGTGTAAAAACGTACCAGCTTCATGTCCTAATTTATTATGCTGTGTAAATAAATGTGTCAAGGTATATTGGTAATCGGCTCCATTACTCACATGATTGTCTACAAAAACATCGGGTTTTACTTTGTGAAAAATTTCAGCAAAAGCTTTAGCATTTCGTGTGTCAGATTTTATAAAATCACGATTTAAGTCATAATTTTGAGCATTTCCACGAAAACCATATGCTTCAGGACCATTTTGATTAGCTCTTGTTCCCGAATTCCGATTCAAACTTCCGCCAACATTGTATACTGGAATTGCTGCAATTACAACATTTTTAGGTGTTTTTTTAGTGCCGTTTGCTAAATCTCGTAAGAGCATCATAGTAGCGTCAATTCCATCACTTTCACCTGGATGAATTCCATTATTGACTAATAAAATTGTCTTTTCTTTTCGAATCGCATCAAAATCAAAATTTCCATCAGAATTAAAAGTCACTAAATGTAATGGTTCGCCAGCATCTGTGCTTCCAATGGTTTCTAACTGAATTTCATCATAACTTTTCGCTAATGCTTCATAATACGCAATTACTTCTGGGTACGTTGGTGTTTGCGTTCCTTCAGATTTTTCAAAAGTAGTTGTGAAATCGAAAGTATCTTTTGAGTCTTTCTTGTCAGTATCACAAGCAAAAAATAAAGTAAAGGCTAAAAGAAATAGTAGTTTTTTCATTGGAATAGATTTTGACTTTTCAAACTTAGTCAAAAAAAATAGAAAAAATACTGTGCTCATTGTCTTCATATATTTGATAATACTTTAAAACATTACGATTTCATCCGTTTATTTTACTTTATAAATACTATCTGATGTAATTGACCAATAATCAACTCAATTGGTATTAAAAGATAGTTTTGGCTTATTTCATATTCTCAAAAACTTGCCAGTAGAAATAATAACTGTATTTTTGCCGCTTCTTTAAAAAGGAAGAATTTCAAGAGCAAAGAATTATGACTGAGTTTATTAGAAAGAGAGCGGCGAATGCCAAAAATGATATTTTAAGTGGATTAACAGTTGCGTTGGCATTAGTGCCAGAAGCTGTTGCCTTTGCCTTTGTTGCAGATATTCCGCCAATGGTTGGATTATATGGAGCATTCATGATGGGATTAATTACCGCTATTTTTGGTGGACGACCAGGAATGATTTCTGGAGCAACAGGAGCAATGGCAGTTGTAATGGTAGCTTTGGTAAAGAAAGGACACGAATTTGGACTTGACGCTGGTATAGGAGAACAAGGATTACAATTCTTATTTATTACCTTATTAATGGTTGGAGTTATTCAAGCGTTGGCAGGAGTTTTTAAGCTAGGAAAGTTTGTAAGATTGATTCCACATCCAGTTATGATGGGATTTGTAAATGGTTTGGCTATTGTAATTTTTATGTCACAATTAGCTATGTTTCCACAAATAGCACCAGATGGTGTTTCTATTTGGTCAGATGCAGGCGCTTGGTTTTCAGCATTATTTAGCAATGCTAAGTTTTGGTTAATGTTAGGATTGGTAAGTTTGACAATGTTGATTATGTGGGGATTACCAAAATTGACAAAGAAGTTGCCAGAAGCATTAATTGCGATTATTGTAGTTTCTGCTATTGTAATTTTAGGAAATATTGATGTAGCTACTGTAAAATCATTTATTGTTGAAGGAAGTGGTGGAGAAGTACAAGGATTAAAAGGTGGATTGCCAGCATTTCAATCAGATATATTTACAGGGAAATTGTGGAGTATGGAAGCTTTATTAATAATGGCTCCATATGCATTTATATTAGCAGCAATTGGATTGATAGAATCTTTAATGACATTAAACTTAATTGATGAGTTAACGGAAACACGTGGAAATAGTAACCGCGAATGTTTGGCACAAGGTGGTGCAAACTTCTTAAATGGACTTTTCGGTGGAATGGGTGGTTGTGCAATGATTGGACAATCTATTATAAACATCAAAGGTGGTGGACGTGGAAGATTATCCGGAATTGTAGCAGCATTAGCATTATTATGTTTCATATTATTTGCGTCAGGCTTAATAGAACAAGTGCCAATTGCAGCATTAGTTGGTGTTATGTTTATGGTTGTTATTGGAACATTTGCATGGAGTAGTTTTAGAATCTTAAATAAAATTCCTGTAAGTGATGCTATAGTTTTAATCGCAGTTTCTTTAATTACAGTTTGGCAAGATTTAGCAATTGCTGTAATTGCAGGAGTTATTATCTCAGCATTAGTTTTTTCATGGGAAAATGCAAAGCGTATTCGCGCACGCAAAAAAGAATTAGCAGATGGAACAAAAGTGTACGAAATTTTTGGACCGTTATTCTTTGGAAGTATTCAGGCATTTAATAATAAGTTTGATATAAAAAATGATCCAGAAAAGGTAGTAATTGATTTTATGGAATCGAGAGTTTCTGATCATTCAGCTTTGGAAGCAATTTATAATTTAATACAGAAATACGAAACAGCTGGAAAACAGTTACGTGTCAAACATTTAAGCGAAGATTGTAAGGCTTTAATGGTTAAAGCTTCTCCTAAATTAGCAAATGTGATTGAAGATGCAATTGACGATCCTAGGTATTATGTAGTGATGGATCCTGAGAACTAGTTCTTTAGGATTTGAGCGTCAAAAAAAAATAGAATACTACGCTAATTTTTGTATCTTTTTCGCAGATTTTTAGTCTACTCGCAAGCTATGAGTATCATACGTGTATTTTTATTTTTTCTTGTCTTTGTTTCTATATCACATGGACAAATAAATCGTACCGTAGATAAAGATAGTATTATTCATTTACAGACTATTGCCAAAGAATTATCTTCTCAACGAAAATTTAATGAAGCACTTGTTACGAGTCAAAAAGCCTTAAAACATGCTAATTTTATAGAAAATGATAGCCTTGTTGCAGAAAGCTATCGCACCTTAGGAATTGTTTATATTCGAATGGACTATGGTGAACTTGCCATTGAAAATTATCGAAATGCGATTTCATATTATGAACGATCAAACAATCAAAAAGGATTGATGAAAATTTATAATAACATAGGTTATTATTTATTTAAACAAAAAAAATACGAAGAAGCAGAAAAACAGTTGCGTAAAAGTTTAGTGCTTTCAGAAAATTTTAAAGACGATCTCAGTTCTATCTACCCAAAGTATAATATTGGACAATTACACTTAGAACAAAAAAAGTATGAAGATGCTAATAATTGTTTCAAGAAAGTAATTGTGTATTGTGATACAAGTGCAAGTTACGCTACTTCTTCAAAAATATTACCAACTGCATATTTATTTAGTGGGCAGGCTTTATTTGGGCAAAAGAAAATAAAAGAAGCAATCGTAGCTTATAAAAAAGTAATAGAATTGTCTACTAAGAATAGTTCTGAACATTACGAATTATTATCTCTGGCTTATGAAGATCTTATCAAAATTTATAAGAAACAAAAAAATGAACCTGAGGAGTTAGCAGCACTTGAAAAGCATATTTACTTTTATGAACTACATAAAATAAAAGAGAAAGATAAAACCTTTGAAGAAATTCTTTTCAAATATGGAATTGATGAATACGAAAGTCGTTTAGAAGTCATAGAAGAAGATAGAAAGGTAAAAGAAAACTATATTGATTGGTATGATAAATTAATTTATGTATTGATTGTAAGTCTGATAATACTATTACTTTTTACAGGATTTTTCTATCTAAATCAACGTTGGCGCGTACGAACAAATGCATTGTTGAGCGGACAAAATAAACAACTACTTGAAGCTAAAAGGCAAATAGAGAATGTTTCTAAAATACGTTCTAATTTCTTTTCATTAATCAGTCATGAATTGCGTACACCATTGTATGCAATTATTGGTATGACAAATTTATTACTGCTCGAAAAACCTAAGGAGTACCAAGAAAGATATCTTAAGTCATTAAAATTTTCAGGGGAACATTTGTTGGCAATCATCAATAATATTCTTCAAATGAATAAGATTGAAGCAAGTAAGATGAATACGGTTGAAGAAATAGTTGATTTAAAGAAAAGTATTCAAAATGTCATTACTTCTGTGGGCTTTCTTGTAAAAGAAAACAAGAATAATATTGAAATACAATTTGATGAGCGAATTCCCAATCAATTATTAGGTGATAGCTTAAAAATATCTCAGATACTATTCAATTTGTTAGACAATGCTGCTCGCTATACATATGATGGAAACATTATACTTGCCATTACGAAAGTTGGAGAAACGAATGAAAATGTTACGTTGAAATTTTTAATTAAAGATGATGGTTTAGGAATTCCACAACAGAAAAAACATATCATTTTTGAAAACCTAGAAAAAGGTGTTGTGTTAAGTGAAGATAATGGCTATTTAGATTTAGGACTTGGACTCACAACAGTAAACAATTTATTGAAGGTTTTAAAATCGAAATTGCACTTAAAAAGCTTTTTAAACGAAGGTTCAGAGTTTTACTTTCAATTAGAATTACTCAAAGCTGAAGTTGAAGAAGTGACTGAAACTACTTTTGATGTAAAAGAATATGATCTTGAAGGACTGAATGTTTTAATTGTTGATGATAATGCCGTAAATGGTTTATTAACTCAAAAAATATTGGAGCGCAAACAAATAGAAACTAAAGTTGTACATAGTGGATTTTCAGCTTTAGATATTTTGGATGAACAAGAGTTTGATTTAATTCTGATGGATATGTTCATGCCAAAATTAAACGGTATTGAAACTATTGAGAAAATTCGTGAAAACAATAATAACATTCCTATTATTTTATTAACTGCAATGGAAATTTCAGATGCCTATGCAAAAGTAGTTGATACAGAAATAAGCGGTGTTATAAGTAAGCCATTTGAGCCAGAAATATTATATGATAAAATTGATACTATAATACAATCTTTCAATGCGGAATAATTGGAAACTACATATCGTCCTATGTTTGTTTGCAAGCATGCAGCTGTTTTCTCAAGACATTGATAAAGATAGTATTCGAAAATTGAATGAAGAAGCTTTTGAACTGACACGTAATTTTAGTTTTGGAAAATCACTTTCATACAGTTATCTCGCAATTCAGTATTCTATAACTAATGGTGATGATAAATCTTTGGCAAGTTCTTATAATACATTAGCTATTACGTATCATCGTATGCATTATTATAATAAAGCAAAAAAGTATTATGAAAAAACATTAGAAATTCATGAAGCATTTGATGATAAAAAACAAATTGTATTACTAAACCATTATTTGGCGCGAATTTCTTTAGATCGAAAAAACTATGGAAGGGCAAATGAATACTTAAATAGCGCTTACAAAATAGCAAACGAAACTGGCGATCCTGAAAATGTTCTTGTTCTAGATTGGGTTCAAATAGAATTATATCAATTAGAAGGAAAATTTATAGAAGTAGTCAAGCATGTTGAAGGAATGTATGAGCGTATTAAAAAAGCCTCCAATACAGCTTTTTATGTTGCACGTAAAAATTACTTAGGCTTTTTACTTGGAGACGCTTATTATCATTTAAAGGAGTACGATAAAGCACAGGAATATTTAGAAAAACATACTAGAGACGAATATGTACATAGTAATGATTTAGCTGTGTCATACATGCAATTGTCAGCTATTTACAAAGCAAAAGGCGAAATTGATAAGTACAAAACCGCTCAAATAAAATATCAAGAATACTTAAAAAAGAAGTTAGATGTCGATCATGAGCGACTCAAAGAAGAATTATTGATGAATCATAGTTTGAGTAAAGACAAGCTCAAATTAGATGTTTTAGAAGAAAGAAATCAGGAACAAACCGCTATTGTAAATCGTTCTAGAGTTTTTGCAATCATAATCATAATTTTATTACTAATCTGTTTGGCTTTAGTAGGATTGTTGATCAAAGCTATTTATAAAAAAATAAAAAGTAATAAGTTATTACGTATCAAACACGACATATTAGAAGAGGCGAAACTGAAAGCAGAAATGACATCAAAAACGAAGTCAAACTTCTTTTCCATGATGAGTCATGAATTAAGAACACCTTTGTATGCAGTTACAGGAATTACACATTTATTACTAGAAGAAAGTCCAAAACCTTCACAAAAGCAATACTTAAAATCATTAAAATTCTCAGGAGACCATTTATTATCATTGGTAAATAACATACTTCAAGCAAATAAATTAGAAGATAATACCATTACAATTGGCGCGTCTACGTTCAATTTAAAAACCAATATTGACAACATTCTAAAATCATTCGATTTACTAATTAAAGAGCGTGAGAATGAATTGCACATTGCGTACGACAAGGAAATTCCAGAATTGTTAGTTGGTGATAGCTTAAAAATTTCTCAAATTCTAATCAACCTTATTAGTAATGCAATTAAGTTTACAAAAGCAGGAGCAATTCGTTTAAGTGTTGAAAAAATAGAAGAAAATCTAGAAGATGTATTGCTACATTTCTGTGTTCAGGATACTGGAATCGGAATCCCGAAAGAAAAGCAAGAAAAAGTATTTGAAATGTTTTCGCAAAACTATGATGCGATTAATGAAGAATACCAAGGTTCTGGATTAGGATTATCAATTGTGAAAAAGCTTTTAGAAGTGTATAATAGTGATATTAAACTTGAAAGTGAAGAAAATAAAGGAACAACATTTACATTCAACATTCGTTTCCCAAAAACGACAGAAACCTTAAATACAATTGGTGAATTTGATTTAGATGGTGTTGATTTTAGTCACTTAAAAATGCTAGTGGTTGATGATAATCGAATTAATCAAATGCTGACTAAGAAAATTCTATCCACAAAAAATATTACAACGGACATTGTTGCGAGTGGCGCAGAAGCTATTGAAATTGTAAAAGAAAATGCATACGATGTCATACTAATGGACATTCATATGCCGGAAATGGACGGATATCAAGCAACAGAAGCAATTCGGAAATTTAATTCAGAAGTGCCAATTATTGCATTTACGGCAGTTTCCTTAGATGATAGTTTTCATAAAATTATCAATTCAGGTATGAACGATATGATTCTAAAACCATTTGTTGCTTCACAACTATTTACGTTGATTCATAAACACATGAAGTAGTCTATTAATATCTAGAAATTATAAATGCTACATGTTGAATTTTAAATATAAAAGTATTTATTAAGATCCAAGACCTAATTAGTCAACTCTCACACTATCAGGAACCAACAATTTATAATCTCCATTGTGACGAATTACTTCTCTAACAATAGAAGATGAAATATATGAAGTACTTGCAGCAGTTAATAAGAAAACTGTTTCCACAGGCGCTAAATCACGATTGGTATGTGCAATTGCTTTTTCAAACTCAAAATCAGCAGGATTTCGAAGTCCACGCAAAATAAAATCTACATTATTTTTTTCACAGAAATCAACGGTTAATCCTTCGTAGGTAACAACAGTTACTCTTGGTTCATCTTTAAAAGAGTCTTCAATAAATTTTTTACGCTGTTCTAAGCTAAACATGTATTTCTTTGCAGAATTGACACCAATAGCTACAATAATTTCATCAAATAACTTTACGCCACGTTTAATGATATCATAATGTCCTAAAGTAATTGGATCAAACGATCCAGGGAAAATAGCTCTTTTCATTTTGTGTAAAATTTCTATGTAAACAGTAGCAATGTACTACTTTTTCGACAAAGCCAATGTAACAGCATTTCCGAATAATTCTGTTAATGAAATTCCGGCAACATTTGCTTGTTGTGGTAAAATACTTTCTTCAGTCATTCCAGGAACTGTATTCACTTCTATCAAATGTGGTTCATTATCTTTAAAAATAAATTCACTTCGTGAAAAACCTTCCATCTTCAAAATTTCATACACTTCTTTGGCTAGCTTTCTTACCTTCGTTTCCATTTCAGGAGAAATACGTGCAGGTGTAATTTCTTGTGATTGTCCCAAATACTTTGCTTCGTAATCAAAAAAGTCATTTTCGGAAACAATTTCTGTAATTGGTAATACTGTGATTTTTCCTTTATAATTAATAACGCCAACAGATACTTCAACACCATCTAAAAAAGATTCGATAATAATTTCATCATCTTCTTTCAATGCAATGGCAATTGCATTTTGTAATTCTTCTATTTTGTAAACTTTTGAAATCCCAAAACTGCTTCCTGCTTTATTAGCCTTTACAAAACATGGTAAACCAACTTTGTCTACAATTGCTTGTTCGTCAATAGTGTCGCCAGCATTTACATAATAAGAAGTTGCGCATTTAATCCCGTAAGGTTTCAAAGAAGCTAATAAATCACGTTTATTAAATGTTAAAGCAGCTTGATACATTCCACAACTTGTATGCGGAATTCCTATCAATTCTAAATATCCTTGCATGTAACCATCTTCTCCTGGCGTTCCATGAATAGCATTAAACACACAATCGAACGTAATTTTTAAATCGTCTATAACTACAGAAAAATCATTTTTGTCAATAGGAAACTCTTTTTCATCTGTAGTGACACAAACCCATTTATCTTTAAAAATATGAACTTTATATGCATTATAAAGTTCACTATCTAAATGTTTATAAACTACACTTCCAGTTTTCAGTGAGATGGCGTATTCACTAGAATATCCGCCCATTATGATGGCAATATTTTTCTTCATTCGGATAAGAAATAACTCAAATAAACGTTATTCAAACGAAAGTAAATCTATTTGTGGACAAATCAAAGTAGAATATTAGGAATAATAGTATGTATATTTGCCCCAATAAAATCGTTTTAATACATGAATTTTTTAAAGTTTCTCATATCAAAAGTATTTTTAAAACAAATAGCGTTTGCTATAGGAATGTTAATTGTTATTGTTTTTCTCACAATGCAATGGTTGAGTTATTCAACAAATCAAGGTGATTTTAAAACAGTTCCTGATTTAAGTAAACTTTCGTTTGAAGATGCCAAAGCAAAATTAGCTGAAAGCGATTTAAATTATATGTTGCAAGATACATCAAACTACAATCCTGATTATCCTGCATTTTCTGTTATTGAGCAAAGTCCAGTTGCAGGAGAAAAAGTAAAAGAAAATAGAAAAATATACCTAAAAATAAATCCTTCTAAATATCGTGAAATTACAATTCCTCATGTAATTCAAATCACAAGAAGAACTGCAGAGTCAACATTAAATGCTGTTGGTTTTGGAGTTGAAAAAGTGACGTACAAAGATAATATTGGGAAGGACATGGTATTAGGATTACAATACAAAGGGAAACCAATAGATCCAGGGCAAACACTTCCAAAAACATCAAAAGTAGAATTGATTTTAGGAAATGGAAAACGTCCAGGTTCAAGTTCCAACAATGAAAATGATGAAAATGCAGGAGAATAATTTTCCACAACCACAACAAGAGTCAGACGAATTATACGAACATTATTCGTTTACAGCCGAAAAAGGACAACAACCTTTACGTGTCGATAAATATTTAATGAACTTCATTGAAGGCGCAACGCGAAACAAAATTCAGCAAGCAGCTAAAGATGGAAATATCCATGTCAATGACAAACCTGTAAAATCAAATTACAAGGTAAAAGGCAATGATGTTATTAGAGTATTATTTGCACATCCACCATATGAAAATTTATTAGTTGGCGAAAACATTCCAATTGATGTTGTGTATGAAGATGATGACTTATTAGTAGTAAACAAACCAGCCGGAATGGTAGTACATCCAGGACACGGAAACTACTCAGGAACGTTGATTAATGCGTTAATATATCACTTTGATAATCTTCCAAAAAACTCTAGTGATCGTCCAGGATTAGTGCATAGAATTGATAAAGATACAAGTGGTTTATTGGTCGTGGCCAAAACGGAAGAAGCCATGACACACTTGGCAAAACAATTCTTTAACAAAACTTCAGAACGTATTTATTACGCATTGGTTTGGGGAAATGTAGACGACGATGAAGGAACTATAGAAGGAAATGTTGGACGTCATCCTAAAAACAGATTGCAAAACACGGTTTTCTTTGGCGATGATGCAGACAAAGGAAAAGCTGCGGTTACACATTATAAAGTATTAGAACGTTTAGGATATGTTACGTTGGTTTCATGCCAGTTAGAAACAGGTCGTACGCATCAAATACGTGTACATATGAAACATATAGGACATACATTATTCAATGATGAACGTTATGGTGGCGAGCGTATTTTAAAAGGAACAACCTTTACCAAATACAAACAATTTGTAGACAACTGTTTTAAAATATTACCACGACAGGCATTACATGCAAAAACACTTGGGTTTATTCATCCAAGAACAGGCGAGAAGATGAGTTTTAACTCAGAAATTCCATCTGATATTGCAGAGTGTGTAGAAAAGTGGAGAAACTACGCGAAGCATACTGAAATGTAACCTTTTTATAGTATTGAGATATTAATAATGAGAATATTCAGTATGTTATTCCTGCGTAGACAGGAATTCTAGTAATAGTTGGTATTTGATTACTTTGCTTTTTTCTCTCGTTGACTTAATTCGCAATATCCATAAATCAAACTAGCGCCACAAACGAATCCCATAATTTTGTTGACGTACTCTTCTCCATAGATTACCATATAAATAGAAGCTATAATAGATAAAATTCCGATAACTAATAATATATACTTTAATTTCATATAACTGAATTTTGTAGTTATTGAATTAGTATCAAAAGTGATGATTTTGTTACCGAATTTTTTAAATAGTAATCGAATAGTCTAAAAAACCAATAATCTTGTTAAGAGTAGATTGAGCTTGTCGAAATTACTTTTTTCTATCAAACAACAATGATTTCTTTTTAAAATCGAGTCGTAGTTGATTGAACTTTTTCTTTTTAATAAAGTTTAAATCTTCCTTAGTAATTCCAAAATTAATTGGCGTTATCCAACGATTTGAAACATTAGAATAATCAGAGTCAACCTCATAATCGTCAGAAGCTAGCGTTAGTTCATCATCACCTAAAAAGGTTAATTTTGCACCTTTTAGTGTTTTGATTTTTGTAGTGCCTAAAATAATTATGTTCAGAAAAATATAACCATTCAAATCTTCAAGTTCTGCCCAAATTCCTCCATGCTGTGATGTTGCAATTTGTTCTCCTCTAACATTTTCTATTTTGTTTTCAGTAAAAGTATCAACGTGTGTACGTTCCATAGCGCGCATATTTCCCATACGAGCTAATACTTTATCAATCGCTTTAAATAATTTCATGATCCTGTTTTTAAGGGCTGCAAGATAGAATTATTCTACGAAAGTTGAGTCAATTGACCAAAAATATCAAGATGATGTAATTCGCTTCTCAATTCAATGGTTAATTTGTTGTCCTTTAGCGTAATTCTGTAAATTTCACCTGTTTCAAAAAGTGGTTTTAAAACTTTTAAAATATTTGTGAAAAATGGAGAACGTTCTCCATTTGTTTTCATCACATACGTTGGATGTTGTGTAAGCTTTAAATAAGAAGGTTTTAGTATATCCATAAACTTTTTTCTACGAACGAAAAAAGTTGCATTATTTCTTTTTATTGTATCACTAGTCCATGTTACTAACGTTAAAAGGTTTTGATGTTTTGAAGAAAACCAGATACTTCCTGCTCCAGAATAAACAGCTCTTTTATACTTTAAATCCCAAGCGCTGCCTGTTTCAACCTTTCCGAAAATCACATAGCTCCAAGCATTATATGTACCTTTTACTTTTCCTTGTTTACTTGCAATAAAGCGTTCAAATACTTCACAAAACTTTTTGTTAGCTTGATAAAATGGAGAATCTAACTCTTGTGGTAATGCATTGGATTTTATTTTCATATAGAAGAACTTTATATAATCAGACGCTATATATAGTTTTCTGTTACACCTTTTATAAATTGTCTTTTTCGATCAAAATATTTCCAAATGTTTTAATTTGCTCAATAATAGGCAAGACTTTATGTCCATATGTAGTGAGTGAATATTCTACTCTGGGCGGAATTTCTTTATACGCCTTGCGATGTAAAATGCCAAAAGCAACTAGATTTTTCAACTCTTGAATCAGCATTTTTTCGCTAATCATAGGAATCAATCGTTTCATTTCTCCAAAGCGCCTTTTTTCTGTTCCAATTTCATTTATAATTAGGAGTCTCCATTTACCTCCAATTACTTTTAAACCTTCTCCAACGGGACACAAGGAATTATTTTCACTTTTTATATACATGCTAAATATTTGATAATCAGTTTTACATACTTTTTAGTTGGTACCTTACTTTTAGGTAAGTACTTGTCAAAAGTATAGTAAAGATATAATTTTGTATTCAAATTATAAGATAAATAAAAATGAAAAAGAAAATATTTGTTGCAGGAGCTACTGGTTTTCAAGGTGCTGGAATTGCAAAAACTTTATTGGCTAAAGGAGAAAACGTAATTACACTTTCGGGTTCAGTTACAGAAAGAACAATCAATGCAGATGGACTAGAACTTATTCCAGGAGGATTTGAAGATACAAGCGCTCTACGAATTGCTTTAACAGGAGTAAAAAAAGCAGTGTATACGTTTCCTCTAATTTTTGATGTTGAAAAAGCAAAAACATATACTGGAAACTTTATTACTGAAGCAGAAGCACATGGAATATCACATATTGTATTTAACTCAGGATTTGATTTGCCTACTGATACAACTAATTTAATAACGTTAGATTTAAAACTAGCGATTAAACGTCTTTTTGAAGCTTCAAATTTACAAGTCACAACGCTAATGCCCGATATTTATATTGATAACTTGGCGGCTCCTTGGTCAATTCCGGTAATTATGCAAAATGGTATTTTACCTTATCCCGTAAAATCAGGAGAAAAAGCACCTTGGATTAGTCATAAGGATTTAGCAGACTACACAGTAAGTGCTTTAGATAAACCTGAATTAGCGGGTAAAACATTACCTATCGGGGGAAATTTATTTACGGGAGAAGAAATTGCACATGCAATAGGAAACAAAATTGGGAAAAAAGTCAACTTTTTAAGTGTACAACCAGATGATTTTGAACAACAATTAATTCCTGCTTTTGGAGACTTGGCTGCAAAAGAAATATCAAACTTATACCGTTACGTAGCTGATAAAAAAGAACATTTATTACACAAGGATTTTAAAACAACACAACAACTATTAGGAATAAAACCACAATCATTAGAAGACTGGGTTTCTTCGGTGAATTGGAATTCGTAAATTGGTAAAATAGTGTATAGGAAAAGATATTTGAAGAGTTGCAATGTTGACTTTTTAAATATCTTTTTTTGTTTTCATAGTTTCTTATAAAAAATCCTTATTTCTATATAAAAGATAACTTCTTTGATCATTATTAAATGAACTTTAAAAGCAGTAATTTTATCATATGAAAATTAGCGAATTAACTCTTTATACAACGAACTTAAATTATCAGAAACAATTCTATACACGAGTATTGGAATTGCCTTTATTGTTTCAGGATGAAGAAAAGTTTACAGTAAAAATTGGTGTTTCTTTACTAACATTTGTAAAATCAAAAACAGCAAATCCTGCACATTTTGCCATTAATATTTCATCGTATAAAATTCAAGAAGCATTGCATTGGATTCAAAAACGAACCGAAACTTTACTGTGTGAAGGTAAGGACATCGCAGATTTTTCTAATTGGAATGCAGAAGCACTTTATTTTTATGATGTAGATGGAAACATTGTAGAATTTATTGCGCGAAAAGACTTAAACACTATAAATACACATCCGTTTTCTTCTTCAGATTTGGTAAGTATTAGTGAAATCGGAATCGTTTCGGATGATAATCAAGCAATTTACGAGCAGCTTCAAACAATACGACCAATTCCAATATATGATGGAAATCTAGATCGTTTTTGCGTATTAGGAAATGTAGAAGGTTTGTTCATTTTGGTAAATAATACCAAGAAAAAATGGTTTCCAACACAAGAAGAAGCTTTTGTAGCAGATTTTAAACTGAAAGGCGACTATAATTTTGCATTTACAAATGGTAAAATAATCACAGAAAAATAGTACATTTAACAACAAAAAAACGAAAGAGAAAAAATGAAGATTGTCATATCACCAGCAAAATCATTAGATTTAGATAGCAAAATTCCAACACAAAAACATACAGAAGCTAGTTTCTTAAAAGAAGCAGAACGCTTGAGTAAAATATTAAAAAAGAAGTCTCCTAAAAGTTTAGGGAAACTCATGCATATTTCTGATGCTTTATCAGAATTAAATTGGCAACGTAATCAAGATTGGAGTTTGCCATTTTCAACAGAAAATGCACGTCCAAGCATTTACACATTTAGCGGCGCCGTTTTTCAAGGATTGGATACATATTCCTTACCAGAAGATAAAATTGACGTATTGCAAAACTCACTACGAATTTTATCAGGTCAATACGGATTGTTAAAACCACTAGATTTAATGCAACCATATCGTTTGGAAATGGGAACGAAATTAGCTGTTGGAAAAAACAAAAACTTATATGAATTCTGGAAAAAGAAAATCACAACACAATTGAATAATGAATTAGAAGATGACGAATTATTTGTGAATTTAGCCAGTAACGAATATTACAAAGCTGTTGATGCAAAAGCATTAAAAGTACCAGTAATAACGCCAGTTTTTAAAGACTTGAAAAATGGTGAATACAAAACCATTATGACCTACGCAAAGTTAGCAAGAGGTTATATGACACGCTATATTATAGACAAAGACGCTAAAACTATTGATGACTTAAAAGGATTCAATTACGAAGGTTATGGATTTAGTGAAGAAATGTCTACCGAAAATGAATTAGTTTTTACACGATAAATATATGTTTCGTTATTATACACCTATTTTAATTCTTCAAATCTATTGTTTGTATCATGCATACAAAAATGGGAAAGATTACTTCTGGTATTTAATGATATTTATGCTTCCTGTAATTGGCGCTATTTTATATCTATTCACGCAAGTATTTAATAAAAATGATTTAGAGAAGTTTTCAGAAGAAATCGTAACGATTATTGTGCCTTCTAAGAAAGTAAAAGATGCAGAAAAAAAACTTGCTTTTGCCGAAACGTTTCAGAACAGAGTTGCACTTGCAGATGCACATTTTGAAAATGGTGATTATGAAAACGCAAACATTCACTATGAAGCTGCTTTAAGAGGAAACTTTCAGCACGATTTTTATGTCATCAAACAAATGATGGGTGCTATGAGTCAATCACAAAACTATGCAGAAGTAATTCGGTTGGCCGAAAAAGTCAAAGACAATTACGAATTTGAAAAATCACATGCACAATTTATTTACGGATTGGCGTTGGACAAATTGGGTAGGATAGAAGAAGCAGAAAAAAACTTAAAACCAATTGATCAACGGTATTCTAACTATGAAGAACGTTTGGTGTTAGCACAGTTTTATGTTAGAAATAACAAACATGATGAAGCAAAAGAAATTTTAGACGAAATCATTGTAGAAGCTCAGCATATGACGAAGCCAAACAAGCATGTCTATCGCCAAGTAATTACGGATGTACGAAAGTATCGTGAGCAATTAGATAATGCTTAATTTATATGTTTCAACATAAACATCCGTATGAACCTTTCATTCAATCTGATACTGAAAAACTCATTGTCGGAACGTTGCCGCCACCACGATTTTCTACAGGCGATTTGCTCGAAAAAGATGTGAATTTTTGTTATGGAAGTTACTACAATTCGCTGTGGTTATTCATTGATAAAATTCATAATTTAAACTTACGTTATGACAATTCACAAGAAGCGATTGACGAACGAAAGCAATTCTTAATCAAACATAAAATTGGCGTTTGCGATATTGTAGATAGTTGCGAACGCGAAAAAATAGATGCTTCTGATTTGGGAATGCAAAACATTCAACTGCGCGATGTTGTCAATTATCTCCAGAAATTTCCAAGCATTCATACCATTCTTTTTACTGGTGGAAACTCTAAAAACGGACCTGAATATTTCTTTAGAAGACATATAAAACTATACAATCTAAAATTGGAAGTTGTTTCTGACATTGTTCCCAGAATTCATCAATTTGATCTCAGTCATGCTGAACTTGATTCAGCATCTCATAATCATGAGCAAAGAATTATAAAGACTGTTTCACTTACCTCAGCTTCTGGCGCAGCAAACAGAGCTGTTGGAAGCATTCCATTATACCGAAAATTAAAAAGCGAAAACCCAAAATTTACTACTTTTGATTTTCGCGTGTTGCAATATCGGGAGTTTTTTTGAATTATTTCTTTCCTACTATTTTCATATTATAATGCCACGGATGTTCGTACCAAATACTCCAATCGTCTAGATTTGTATTTTCACTTAATTTTGATACTCCTGAGTAGGCTTGTGCATTACAAAATCCATTAACTTCATAATTAATACCATGTATTCCTGTGTTCACACCCAAATTTCCGCCATTTACAACATGCATTGTGAAAATGTATTCTATTCCTGCATCAAAGAAAAGTTTAAAGTTTGTGATATCAAAATCAACCCAGCCACCATTAAAATTCGCAGGAATTGTTTGTGTTAAGTTTCCAATTAATGTTCCATCTTTCTGTCTAATATTTAATTTAACATCTAGTGGATTATTATAATTAGAACCATTTTCAGAAGATCTGAAAGCTCCTGTAAGGTTAAATCCAAATTTAGTTGGATGTGCATCTTCTTCAAAAACAACTCCTTGTCCAGTGCCTACATTTCTGTCAAAAGCAGCAATTCCAGCGGGATTATTTGTTCTATCATCTCCTCCAAACCATCCACTTGAAATCATGTCATCACAAACATTATTAAAATCCATGTCCATAGTTTCAACTCGTAACGTATAAACTCTTTGATCACCATTTAAAGCTGTAACAGTATATTCTACATCAGAAGAGTAATTTGTGATAGTCGAAGGATCAGGTGAAATAGTAGCCAAAGGAGAGAACTCTATACTCAAATCTAAATTTGTTTTGTCTGTGAAAGTTGGGAATCTTTTAATAATTGTTGTTGTATTAACATTCACATCAGAAGTAGTCGCGAAGTCAGGCGTCGTAAATGTATACGAAAGAATAAAGTTTTCATCATTTAATTCATTAGTGATATCAATGGTGTATTGCCTTGTGTCTCCATTTTCTGCAGTTACAGTTAAATTAAAAGGACCTGAAATTGATGTTATTGTCGCTGGATCAGGAGCAATAGTTGCTTTATTTGATATAGCAACATCTAGTAGAATGTCAGTTAATTCTAAAGTTTCAGGAACAGTACCAATGATTGTATTTGCTGAAATAGGAAAACTAGTACCATAACCTCCTTTTGTTAATTGAAAAGAAGTAATAAAATTATTAGAACTTAATGTAGGAGCTACATCAGAAGAATCATCACTGCTACAAGAAAATAATAAGATTAATAAAATTAATGGTAATTGAAATAGAATATTTCTTTTTTTCATAATATAAGGTTTTAACGATCGCAAAAGTATATAATTAATCCTACAAATTTTGATTTTTATATTAAAAACTCCAAGCGACAATTCTACTCACTTTATTGCCTTGTCCCATCGGAATGGTTTTTATAGTAGAAGCATTCACACGTTTTAATGCATCATAAATTGCAGGAAGATTTTCTTTTTTAGAAACCAAGGTTGTAAACCATAAACACGATTTTGAAAATTGTTTACTTTCTTTAATCATGTTTTTAATAAACTTCTTTTCGCCGCCTTTACACCACAATTCATTGCTTTGTCCACCAAAATTTAATTCAGTTTTTACAGTTTTGTCGCCTTTCAAGTTTTGTAACTTTCTTTGTGTTCCTGCTTGAGCTTCTTTAGCAGATTTATGGAATGGTGGATTGCAAAGTGTCACCGAAATACATTCAGACGAATCTATAACTCCTTTAAAAATTTGATTTGGATTTTGTTGTTGACGAATCTCAATAGAATCTTTTAAATTCATGTTTTTTGAGATTATCTTTTCTGCATTTTCAATCGAAACAGCATCAATATCTGAAGCAATAAATGACCAACCATATTCCTGTGTTCCAATAATTGGATAGACCAAATTTGCGCCAGTTCCAATATCTAAACATTTAATTTGTTTCCCTTTCGGGATTTCATTCTGATAGGTTTCAGCCAACAATGTTGCAATATGGTGTATATAATCAGCTCTTCCAGGAATTGGTGGACACAAATAATTCTTTGGAATGTCCCAGTAATCTATACCATAGTATTGCTTTAATAACGCTTTATTAAGCATTTTTACAGCTTCTGAATCAAAAAAGTTAATAGATGTATCGCCAAACTTGTTCAATGCTACAAACTGCTTTAATGCTGGACATGCTTTTATAAGTACATAAAAATCATACCGTCCTTGATGTTTGTTAAGCGGATGTAGTTTAGACTTCTCTATTTTGTGTTGCTTTTTGTTTGAATCCATACATTAATTTTATCTTCTAACAATTGCAATGGAATACAACCAGTACTCAAAACTTGATTGTGAAACGCACGAATATCAAATTTTTCACCTAATTCCTTTTCAGCTTTAGCGCGCAACTCACGAATTTTTAATTGTCCAATTTTATACGACAATGCTTGCCCCGGATTTGCCATATAACGTTCAATCTCAGAAATAATACTTGCTTCACTTTCAGCTTCATTATTTAATGAATACTCAATAGCTTGTTCACGTGTCCAACCTTTGGCGTGTAATCCTGTATCAACGACCAAACGAATTGCACGATGCATTTCCATACCTAACATTCCAAAATATTGATATGGATCTGTATATAAACCTAACTCTTTTCCTAAGGATTCTGTATATAATGCCCAACCTTCGCCATATGCACTATACCATAATGTTTTTCTAAATGCAGGTAAATCGTTATTTTCTTGTGTCAATGAAATTTGATAATGATGTCCTGGAATAGCTTCATGTAAAAACAACGCTTCATCTGAAAACACATTGTATTTTGTTGCGTCAGGAATTGGCGTATAAAAAATACCCGGACGTGTTCCGTCTAATGAACCTGGATTGTATTCAGCACTTGCTGAAGCTTCTCTAAAAGCTTCCGTACGACGAACTTCAAAAGATGTTTTTGGCTTCAAGTCAAATAGTTTTTCTAGTTGAGGTTTCATTCGATCATGAATCGCATTGAAATTGTCAATAATCTGTTTTGCGTTCGAATACGGCATTAATTCTTTATTCTCTCTCACAAAATTGAAAAATGATTTCATATCACCTTTGTATCCAACTTGTACTTTTACTTTTTCCATCTCTGCCAAAATTCGAGCTACTTCTTTCAATCCTAATTGATGAATTTCATCAGCCGTCATGTTCGTAGTCGTATAATTTTTTATAGCATGATTGTAATAGGCTTCTCCATTTGGAATTCCTGAAATACCACTTGTTTCTCTTCCAGCTTTTAAATAATCTCCTTTTAAAAATTGGTGTATTTCATCAAATGAAGGAATTAATTTCTCAGTTAAGATTTTAGTATAGGAAGCTATTAATTGCTTTTTATCACTATCTGAAAAACCTGTTGGAAAGTTTTTAATTGGTGAATAAAACAAATGATTTTCTACTGCTGTAGAAGCTAATACTTCAAACTGTGGAATTACCTTTTTAATCAATGATTTTGGTAATACAACTTCTTGTTGAACACCTTCTTGCATGCGTTTTTTAGCAGTTTGCAACCAAATGTTATAACCTTCCAAGCGTTGTAGCCAATTGTTGTAATCTTCAACCGTTTTAAAAGGTTGTGCGCCAGCGCCACTTGCCAATTGACCAACGGATAAATTTAACGTCCACATTTGATTAATTGGGAGTAATTGATCGTTTCTAAAACTTAATTGCTTTAAATTCGTATCACAATCCCACTTCAAAATTGCTTTACTCAACTGCTCACTTTCAGAAAGATCTTTGTCTTCGAAACTTGAAAGCTTTTCTTTAAAAGAAGTATAATGTGATTTTATCTTTTCATGATAAGTTGCTGACAAGAAATTCGGAAACTGATCATTATATTTATTATTTCCTGCAAATGTTGCGTTTAAAGGATTCAATTCTAATCCTTTTTGATAGTAACTGTCTAAAAAATCAGCAAAAGTTTGAGTAGATTTTGAAGTTTCTGTTGTGTCTTTTTTCTTTTCACCTTCGCAAGAAGTCAAAGAAAATAGTAATACGAAAATGATATAAATATATTTTTTCATTTGATGAATTTGATGAATTTGATTAATGAAGAACTAAAAGTACTACTTTTTTGAATTACCGAATGTTTGAAACAAAATCAGAAATGGTATTTGTTCCGTTTTGGGTTAAGTGTTTTATAAAAGCACTTCCAATAATAGCACCTTTTGCTTTGTCAGTTGCTTGATTGAAGGTTTCACGATTGGAAATTCCAAAACCAACTATTTGAGGGTTTTTTAAATTCATGTTGCCAATTCTATCGAAATAATCTGATTGGGTATTTCCGAAACTACTTTTAGCTCCAGTGGTTCCTGCCGAACTAACCATGTAGATAAATCCGTTAGAAATGCTATCAATAAATTTGATACGTTCTTCAGAAGTTTGAGGTGTAATTAAAAACACATTAATCAAACCGTATTTCTCAAAAATGGCTTGATATTCAGTATGATAAACATCAACAGGCATGTCTGGAATAATCAATCCGTCAATTCCAACTTCTTGACATTTAGCACAAAAAGCTTCAATCCCATATTGCATCATCGGATTTAAATAGCCCATAATAATTAGTGGAATGGAAACCGTTTTTCGAATGTCTTGTATTTGTGTGAATAAAATTTCACTTGTCATTCCGTTTTCTAACGCTTGTGTAGAACTTGCCTGAATCGTTGGTCCATCTGCTAATGGATCACTAAATGGTAAGCCAATTTCGATCATGTCGATACCATTTTTTTCTAACTCTTGAATCACGCCAACTGTATCATTTAAACTTGGATAACCTGCCGTGAAATATATAGATAATAACTTTTTATCTTCTTGTAATTTTTGGTTTATTCTGTTCATGTTCAATAGTATTGAGTACTGAGTTTTTAGTATTGAGATGTTAGTTTCGTCTTGTCTAATATCTCAATACTCATATCTCATTACTATAATTTAAAATAATCAATATATGTATTCAAATCTTTGTCGCCACGACCAGATAAATTCAAGACTACAATTTCATCTTCTTTGAACTTTCGTGTGTCAAAAATCGCTAATGCGTGCGAACTTTCTATAGCAGGAATTATTCCTTCTAATTGCGATAACTCTAAACCTGCTGTCATGGCTTCATCATCTGTAATAGAAATAAATTCTGCTCGTTTACTTTCGTATAAATGTGCATGCATTGGTCCGACTCCAGGATAATCTAATCCAGCCGAAATTGAATACGGTTCTGTAATTTGTCCATCTTTAGATTGCATTAATAAAGTTCTACTTCCGTGAATAATTCCATCTTCACCTAAAACAGAAGTTGCAGCACTTTCACCTGAGTGAATTCCTTTTCCAGCCGCTTCTACTGCAATTAAGTTGACGCGTTCATCATCTAAATATTGATAAAAAGCACCAGCCGCATTACTTCCGCCACCAACACATGCAATGACATGATCAGGATAGGAGCGACCTTCTTTTTCTTTTAATTGCCATTCTATTTCTTCAGAAATTACAGCTTGAAAACGCGCTACCATATCAGGATACGGATGCGGTCCAACAACAGAACCAATGATGTAATGTGTGTTTACAGGATTACTAATCCAATCGCGAATAGCTTCGTTTGTAGCATCTTTTAATGTTCTACTTCCTGACAGTGCAGGACGAACTTCTGCGCCTAACATTTTCATACGAGCTACATTTGGAGCCTGGCGGGCAATATCAATTTCGCCCATGTATACAATACATTCCATGCCCATTAGCGCACAAACTGTTGCGGTTGCTACACCATGTTGTCCAGCGCCAGTTTCGGCAATGATTCTAGTTTTACCCAAACGTTTTGCCATTAAAATTTGTCCAATCGTATTATTTACTTTGTGCGCGCCAGTATGATTTAGATCTTCACGCTTTAAGTAAATTTTTGTATTGTATTTAGCAGATAAACGTGCTGCATAAAATAGAGGAGAAGGACGACCAACATAGTCTTTTAGTAATTGTTGAAATTCTTTTTGAAAAGAATCCTCATACATGATTTCCAAATATTTTTGGCGTAATTCTTCTACATTCGGATATAGCATTTCAGGAATGTATGCGCCACCAAACGGTCCGTAATATCCTTTTTCGTTAACGTGGTATGTTTTTTTCATTTTTCTTTTAAGTTGCGTCAAGCTGAACTTGATTCAGAATCTTTTATTTATAATATATGTTCTTTAAAACTTTTTAATTTGTCAATATCTTTTAATCCTGGAACGATTTCAAATTTACTATTAATGTCTAATGCATGACAATATTTTGAAGCGTTACTATTCAAAAAGGCTTCAAGTTTAGGAACCGTTTCTAAGCCAATTCCGCCACTTAAAAAGAATGGTTTTTCGGAAGGATAATTTTCTAAAACTGTCCAATCAAACGTAACACCATTTCCGCCAGGTAATTTTCCTTTCGTGTCAAACAAAAAATAATCGACAACTTCTTCAAAATCTTTCAAAACGGAAAAATCAAATTCATCTTTAACTGAAAATACTTTGATGATTTCTATATCTCGACTGCGCTCGATGTGACATTTAGTTTTTAAGTCTTTACAAAATTCAGGACTTTCACTTCCGTGTAATTGTACAGCTTGTAAATCGTATAACTTTATTCTGTTTAAAATTTCTTCAACAGAAGCATTTACAAAAACGCCTGTTTTTTTGATATTCTCTGGGATTTCTGGAATCATTGTGTCAAAAAAACGAGATGATTTCTTATAGAATATAAAACCCAAATAATCTGGCTGCAATTTGCTAATTGCCGTCATATTATCTTCATATTTCATTCCGCATATTTTGAGTTTCATAGTAAAACTTGTTTTGCTTTCCCGTGAAAACGGGAATCTGTTTGATGTGATGCTGAATCAAGTTCAGCATGACGCTTGGTTCTATTTCTTCAATTCATTAATAAAATCCAATGCACTAGTACCTGGATTTTCAGTTTTCATAAAATTTTCACCGATTAAGAAACCTTGATAGCCAAAAGGCTGTAAATCTTTGATTGCTGCAACCGAACTAATTCCACTTTCTGATACTTTTACGAAGTCATTAGGAATATGCGTTGATAATTCCTTGCTGATAGCTGTACTTACTTCAAATGTTTTTAGATTACGATTGTTTACACCTAACATATCTAACGAAGGCATAATTGATTTCTGTAATTCTTCTAAATTGTGAACTTCTAATAAGACATCCAAACCTAAGCTTTTTGCAGTTTCTGATAAACTTTTAATTTCATCTCGTGTCAATACTGCTGCAATTAATAAAATTACATCAGCTCCATGTGCTTTTGCCTCTAGGATTTGATATTCATCAATGATAAATTCTTTTCGTAAGATTGGCAATTGTGCGCTCGCTCTTGCTAATAAAACATCATCCAACGAACCACCAAAATATTTTCCGTCGGTTAATACAGACATTCCACAAACGCCAGCATGTTCGTACCCTTTTGCAACATCTTGTGCACTTGCACTTTGATTAATGACTGCTTTTGATGGTGAACGTCTTTTAAATTCTGCAATAATTCCAGTGTCACTTTCACGCAAAGCGTTTGCCAGCGAAGAAGTTTCACGATTAAATAATACAGAAGCTTCCAATTGTGATACAGGAATGATACTTTTTTTGAGAGTAACTTCCTTGTATTTATCTGCTATGATTTTATCTAAAATGGTCATAAAAATTTTCAATTTTTATTCCCGAGTCATCGGGAATCTCACTATTACTTACTAAATTCTTGTAACTTCTTTAATACGTTTAATGCTTTTCCAGAATGCAAAGATTCTTTTGCGATTTCGAAACCTTCTTTTGCTTTTAATCCTTTTACGGTAGCAATTGCCATTCCTGCGTTGGCGCAAACAACATTGTTTTGTGGATCAGTTCCTTTTCCTTGTAATATGTTTGTGAAAATTTCGGCAGCCGAAGCCACAGAATCTCCACCATATATTGACGCCTGCGTATGTTTTGGAACACCAAAATCTTCTGGCGTTAGCATTTCTTCTGAATTGTTCCGAATTGCTTTGGTTGCGCCTGTTAATGAGATTTCATCGTAACCATCAAGTGCATGTAATATGGTATAATTTTTATCTGTGTTTTGATATAGATATCCATACATTCGTGCTAATTCTAAGTTGAAAACTCCAACCATTTGATTTTTTGGAAACGAAGGATTTACCATTGGCCCAAGCATGTTGAAGAATGTTTTTACACCTAAAGCTCTACGAATTGGAGCCACATTTTTCATTGCTGGATGAAATAAGGGCGCATGTAATACACAAATTCCTGCTTTGTCAATACACTTTTCTAAGAAGTCAGCATCATTGGTGAATTTTATACCTAAATGCTCCATTACATTTGATGAACCACTTACAGAAGAAACTCCGTAATTTCCATGTTTGGCAACTTTTACATCAGCACCAGCAGTAATAAAAGAAGCTAATGTTGAAATGTTGAATGTATCCTTTCCGTCACCGCCAGTTCCGCATAAATCAATTGCGTTGTATGCTGATAAATCTACAGGAATACACAGTTCTAATAATGCATCACGGAAACCTTTGAGTTCTTCAAGCGTTACGCTTCGCATCATGAAAACAGTAAGGAATGAAGCAATTTGACTAGGATTGTACATGTCTTTCGAAATATTTACCAATACTTGCTTGGCTTCTGCTTCGGTAATGTTTTCGTGATTTATAAGTCTATTTAGTAATTTTTTCATGTTTTTTAAAGTATTGAGGTTTTAGTATTGAGAATTGAGAAGAAAGACTGCTAACTACTCACATCTCAATACTCATTACTATTTAGTAACCCAGTTTTCTAATATTTGTTTTCCATGTGGCGTTAATACAGATTCTGGATGATATTGTACACCACGAACATCATATACTTTATGACGAAGCGACATTATTTGCCCGTTTTCATCAAAAGAAGTTGCTTCTAAACTTTCTGGTAATGGACTTGTAACAATCCAAGAATGGTAACGTCCAACTTCAAATGATTTTGGCAAGCCGTCAAATAATGATTCATCAGTAACAGACAATTCTATATTGGTAGCCACACCGTGATATACTTCCGATAAGTTTGAAAGTGAACCACCAAATACTTCACCAATAGCTTGCTGTCCTAAACATACACCTAGAATACTTTTGGTAGCAGCATATTTTGCGATAATTGGTTTTAGTAAACCAGCTTCATCGGGAATTCCTGGGCCTGGAGAAAGAATGATTTTTTCATATGCATCAACTTCTTCTAATGAAAGTTGATCGTTCCTTTTTACAGTAACATCACAATTCAAATCTTCTAAATAGTGTACAAGATTATAAGTGAAACTATCGTAATTATCTATGACTAGTACTTTTTTCATGTTTTTTCTTTTAGGTTTGAGACTTTAGTATTGAGAACTGTGACAGGTTTTATTTATCTAATTACTCACTACTCATAACTCACTTCTATTTTATATTGTTTCAGCAATTTCCAATGCTGTGTTTAATGCTCTTAGTTTGTTGTATACTTCTTGATTTTCGTTTTCTTCAGATGATTTTGCTACAATTCCAGCGCCAGCCTGATAGTGTAATTTATGATTTTTACTTAAAAATGTTCTGATCATAATTGCATGGTTAAAGTTTCCGTCAAAGTCCATAAAACCAATAGCGCCACCATAAAAATCACGGTTTGAAGTTTCGTATTTTTCAATTAATTGCATGGCTTTATGTTTTGGCGCGCCACTTAATGTTCCAGCTGGAAATGTGTCTGCGACTACTTGCATTGTCAATGCATCTTTATGTTTCTGAGCTGTTACTTTCGATACTAAATGAATTACATGTGAAAAGAATTGTAATTCTTTATAAGTTTCTACTTTGACTTGGTTTCCGTTTCTACTTAAATCGTTTCGAGCCAAATCGACCAACATTACATGTTCGGCATTTTCTTTTGGATCATCAAATAGTCTTTTTGCAGATTCGGCATCTTCTTCGTCATTTCCAGTACGTTTGAAGGTTCCGGCAATTGGGTGAATTTCTGTGTGATTGTCTTGAACAACTAATTGTGCTTCTGGCGAAGAACCAAAGATTTTGAAATCGCCATAATCGAAATAGAATAAGTATGGAGACGGATTGATACTTCGCAATGCACGATATACATTAAACTCATCTCCTTTAAATTTTTGAATAAACCTTCTTGATAATACTAATTGAAAAACATCGCCACGATAACAGTGTTTTTTAGCTAATGCTACATTTTGTTTGAATTGTTCATCATTTAGGTTTGAAGTACGCTCACCATCAATTTTGAAGTTGTACGTTGTAAAGTTTTTTGAACTAAGTAGATGCTCAATAGAAGCAATATTGTCTTCTGTTTCATATGAATGAGAAAAGATATAGGCTTCATTTTTGAAATGATTGAACGCAATAATATTTTGATAGACGGCGTAATAGATGTCTGGAATATCTAATGATTGTTCTTTTTTAGAAACTTCTACATCTTCAAAATACCGAACAGCATCATATGCGATGTAACCAAATAAGCCGTTATTGATAAACTTGAAATCGTTTTTATCCGTTTTAAATTGTTGTGAAAACTCATGAACTAAAGCTGGAACATCTGTTGTGTCATCAATAGCAATCGTATTCTTTTCTCCATTTGGATATTCGCGCATGAGTGTTTCATTTTCTACCTTTATACTTGCAATTGGATTGCAACATACGTAGGAAAAACTATTCCCGCTAGCATGATAGTCACTACTTTCGAGCAATAAACTGTTTGGGTATTTATCTCTGATCTTGAGATATACACTTACTGGCGTAATCGTGTCAGCCAGAATTTTTTTGTAGGTTGTTTTTAAAGAATACATAGTTTGGTTTGTTTCAAAAAAAAAAGACTTGTCGTGATTGACAAGTCTTTTTTTATATCTATTGTTTAATAAATAGGGACTTTGCTCACGATCTTTGAGTTCGTAAGTTCCACCACCAAGTATTTACTAAATTTGTGTTCATTTTTGTTTTTGTTGTAACAAATATAGCAATGAATTCTAAAAATAAAAAAGTTTTTAGAATTTTAATTTAACATTTAAATCAAATTCATTGCTAATCGCTTTGTCTTTTAGTCCATCAATAAAAGAAGCAGAACCATATTTGATTCCATATTTAGTACGATCAACTTTTAATTTTGCTTCTGCAGAATTTTCTTCTAATTCAATATCAAATGTAATAGGAGACTTTTTTCCTTTAATAGTTAAGTCAGCAGCAACTCTATAAACGTTGTCATCTGATTCAACAACTTTTCTAAATTTCAAAATTGCATCTGGAAATTTTGCCACTCCAAAAAAGTCATCTGATTTTAAATGTCCATCTAACTTTCCTTTGTATTCTCCTGTTAGATCTGTAGTATTAATGGTTGTCATGTTTATTGTAAACATTCCACCAACTAGTTTTCCATCTTTGAATTCTAATGTTCCATTTGTGAAATTAATAGTTCCTTCATGTTGTCCGGTTACTTTATAACCTGTCCATTCAATAGAACTTTCTTTTGCGTCAATTTTTTTGTTTTGTGCAAAAGTAGTTGTAACAGTAGTCATAACAAATATTGCTACTAATGATAAAATACGTGTTTTCATTTTTTTGTTTTTAATTTATTTCGATATTTATGTATAGGGCAATTTTATAAGGATTGCGTACCTCTTAATTTTTCTAATAATATATTTAATGTTTCCGCTTCTTCAATAGTAAGTGGTTGCATGATGTTTTCTTCTAGTTTGGTTAATTCTGGATCAATAGTATCTAACAAGTTTAGTCCATTTTTTGTAATAATAATTTCAACTTTTCTGCGATTTTCAGGACAAATGGTACGTTCCACTAATCCTTTTAAAATCAACTTATCAATCAAGCGAGTCGTATTACTATTTTTATGAACCATTCGTTCTTGAATCGTTGCTAAATTTGCTGGTTTTCCTTTTTGACCTCTTAATATTCGAAGTACATTATATTGTTGTCCAGAAAGATCATATTGTTTAAAAAAATCCAAATAGTTTTCTGATAACATGTTATTTGTAATCAGAAAATTCAAGGATGTTCGCTTTGCTAAAGATAAAATAGCATCGCTTTTTAATATGTCTTGAAGTTTCATAGTTGTATGTACAATATTTGTATATACAAATGTAATAATATTTTGAAAATAGAAAAGAAGAGTAGTGTTAAAATTTCATTAAAAAAGGAATGTTTTATTTTTGATCGTTGATTTTTAGAATTTCAACTTTTCCGCTTTTGTGAACTTCGTGTTGATATGTAAAACTATCTGCATATCCTATATGCCATTTGTCAAATAGATAATAAAAATGAAGAGATTTGCCTATAAGTTTCTTTTTATCATATCTTTTTTTTGGATTCACACGTTTAATCTCTAAACTGTCATTCTGTTCAGGTTGATAATTGAAATCAAATATGTTTTTCGAGTTGAGTTCTTCTATAATAAATTCAGGTAGTAATTCATCAAGTTGTTTTGAAGGTTCCATCATAAGTCCATCCATAACAAAATCATTAATTCCAGATACACGTTCTAATGTCCAAACATAATATATATTCTTTTGATGTTTGGTAGCTTCTAAATTTTCTGAACAACTGCAAAATCGAATCGAACTTATGGCTTTACACATTATATGAGCTTTTAAACTTTCAAATTTAAATGAATTCTATTTGAGATCAAAAATACCAAATTAAACTTTTTTCACGTTTTATAGTCTTAGCATAAAAGCTGTTATTTATGACATTAGAAGAAATCATACACGTGCATTACCGAACTGGATTTGGAATTTCATATAAGCAGGCTACTACATTACAAAGAAAATCGAGAAGGACAATTGTGAATGAAATTTTTGATGCTTCTAACACATTTACACCATTACAAGTTGATATTTCGGAGTTACTGTCAAAAGTAAAAGGACTAAAAATGAAAGATCGTAAAAAACTACGATCACTCTTCAAAGAAAGTGCAAAGAAAGTACATGAACTCAATATTGCCTGGATATACAGATTAGGAACTTCTAAAGAAGCATTACGTGAAAAAATGACGCTTTTTTGGGCAAACCACTTTGTATGTCATGACAAAAATATTCTTCATATTCAAAACTATAATAATACACTTCGCAAACATGCACTTGGAAACTTTAAAGATTTTGTGATTGCAATTTCCAAAGAAGCTTCCATGATTAAATATTTAAACACAAAGCAGAATAAAAAGCGAAAACCTAACGAAAATTTTGCTCGTGAGTTAATGGAATTATTTATGCTTGGACGCGATCAGTATTCTGAAAAAGATATCAAAGAAGCTGCTCGTGCTTTTACAGGTTGGAATCATGATATATTAGGTGACTTTCGCTTCCGAAGTAGGCAACATGATTATGAAGAGAAAACATTTTTGGGTGAAACTGGAAGTTTTGGAGGTGAAGACATTATAGAAATCATTTTACAAAAAGAGCAATGTGCACAATTTATCTGTGAAAAGATATATGCGTATTTCGTGAATGATGAAGTTGACAATTCTCGCGTAAGCGAAATGACAAAAGTATTTTTTAAAGATTATGATATTGAAAACCTGATGCGTTTTATGTTTATGTCTGATTGGTTTTATGATGAAAAAAATATTGGAACGAAGATAAAATCACCAATGGAATTCTTAGTTGGTGTGCATAGAGTTGTACCAATGCAGTTTGAAAAACCAAAAGAATTAATCTATCTGCAAAAGTTATTAGGACAACATTTATTGTTTCCGCCAAATGTTGCAGGTTGGAAAGGCGGACGCAATTGGATTAATCCAAATACGATGATGTTACGCCTCAAATTGCCTTCTATATTATTAGCAAATGGTGTCATTGCCTTAGATGAAAAAGGAGCTTTTGAAGACGATTTTCAACGGTTTAATGACAAACAGAATCGACAACGAAAACTGAAAGTAACTGCAGATTGGGAACGCTTCAAATCACAACAGAAAAATGTGACTTCACAAGAATTGCAAAATGCTTTATTGACAAGTCCCATAAATAAAGGAACGCAAGAATATTTAGCTAAATTAAAGGAACAGAACCTTCAAGAATATTGCATTCAATTAATGTCATTGCCAGAATATCAATTGTGTTAAATGTGTAATCGTAAGAGATTCCCATTTTCATGGGAATACAAAACAAGTTTTGTATGAAAAGAAGAGATTTTTTAAAACGCACATCATTAGCAAGTACTGCTTTATTGTTGCCAAAATTTTTATCAGGATTCAACCTAATTGATGAAGCCATTGCAACTGGAAAAAAGTTAGTCATCATCCAACTTTCAGGCGGAAACGACGGTTTAAACACTATTGTTCCGTTCAGAAATGATATCTACTATAAAAATCGACCTTCATTGGCACATCAAAAAAGTAATTTGATTGGAATTACCGATGAAATTGGTTTTCACGAAAGTCTCATCGCGCATAGCAATTTATACAATAACGGAGAATTATGTGTAATAAATAATGTTGGTTATCCAAATCCGAATCGTTCACACTTTAGAGCAACCGATATTTGGCATACGGGAAGTGATGCAGATGAATATTTACAATCAGGTTGGATTGGTCGTTATTTAGATGCTTCTAAAAGTAAATCGTTAGATGCCATAGAAGTTGATGATACATTATCATTGATCATGAAAGGAGAAAATACAGACGGAATTGCTACAAAAAACCCGAACATTTTTTATAAAACAACACAAGCGCCATATTTTAAAAAAGTAGTTTCACATCATGATGATGCACATTTAAGCGAGCACAATTTGGGGTACTTATACAAAACGATGGTAACAGCTTCTTCATCTGCGAAATATATTTATGAAACGTCAAAAACGTATACAACTAAAACGACATATCCAACAAATGGATTTTCAAAACAGTTGAAGCAAGTAGCTCAATTTATCAATTCAGGATTACAAACTAAAGTTTATTATGCTTCGCTTGGCGGATTTGATACACATGCGAATCAGGCTACTAAACAAAAGCGATTGTTAAAAGTATACGATGAAGCGATGGAAGCTTTTATCAAAGATTTGAAATCACAAGACTCATTCAAAGACACATTAATTTTGACCTTTTCGGAATTTGGAAGGCGTGTACAACAAAATGCTGCGAATGGAACGGATCACGGAACGGCGAATCAAGTATTTTTAATTGGAAATCAACTCAAAAAGCAAGGATTTTACAACTCAATGCCAAATTTAAGTAACTTAGACGCAAATGGTGATTTGATTTATGATATTGATTTTCGAGAAATATATACGTCTGTGTTGAATAATTGGTTAGCTATTGATGCTAAAAAAATAATAAACAAACCGTTTTTTGATTTGCGTATTATTTGATCTAAACATAGTGTTAGTAATTGTCTTTTTGATAGAATTGCACATTATTTTTGAGTGTAGTAATTATAAAGTAATAGATAAACAATCAATAAGTTTTGAAGGAGAAAATAAATAATAATTATAAAGTTGGCGATTTAATTTATGATGCGAATATTTATGATGGAATGAATACCAGCCTAGCTGATTTGGAATTTTACAAGCAATGGATGCCAAAAAATAAAGATGCTCGTATACTTGAGCTTTGTTGTGGTACCGGCAGACTTACACTACCATTAGCAAAGGAAGGATATGACATAAGTGGAGTAGATTATACTTCTTCAATGCTCGAACAAGCTAAAGTAAAAGCATCCGAAGAAGGATTAGAAATTGAGTTTATTGAAGCAGATATTAGAACTTTAGATTTGCCAGAAAAATACGACCTTATATTTATTCCATTTAATTCAATTCATCATTTATATAAAAATGAAGATTTATTTAAGGCGTTTACTGTTGTTAAAAATCATCTCAAAGAAGGAGGTTTATTTTTGTTAGATTGCTTTAATCCGAATATTCAATTTATTGTTGAAGGTGAAGCAGAACAAAAAGAAATTGCTAACTATACAACCAACGACGGAAGAGAAGTATTGATAAAGCAGCTGATGCGATATGAAAATAAAACTCAGATTAATCGTATTGAATGGCATTATTATATAAATGGTGTGTTCGATTCGATTCAAAATTTAGATATGCGACTGTTTTTTCCTCAAGAATTAAATTCATATTTGGAATGGAATGATTTTACAATCACTCATAAGTTTGGAAGTTTTGAAGCAGCAGCATTTAGTGACACTTCTGAAAAACAAATATTTGTTTGTCAATTATGAAAACTCTCGCTAATTTTCTATTCGATTTTTAATTTAAGAGTTTCTTCAAAGAAGTTAAATGATCGTAAAAAATACGTATCTCAAAGTAGCATTGTTCAAAATGTGAAAAAATCACTCAAAAAACTGTTTAAATTTTGTTAAACAAACCTTTGTGAATGCTAGTTTTTGTATTTTTAAGCTGAAAATTATCACCATGCTACAAAAGAGTATTTTTATTATTATTTGTGTGTTGTTTATTTCGTGTAAAGACGACACAAAAAATAAAGATGTTGTTGCAACAAATACAACTTCCAAAACGGCGTCAAAAGCTACATCAAATTCAGAAACGATTACTTCTGAAATTCCAGTATTAAATTTTGAAGAGTTTGAAAAGTATCTTCAAATTGAAGACAATAACATTCACGTTGTAAACTTTTGGGCAACTTGGTGTGCGCCATGTGTGAAAGAATTACCACATTTTGAAGCCGTAAATGCAGAGTATAAAGACAAAAATGTAAAAGTATTGTTGGTGAGTTTAGATTTTAATCTCAAGAAATTGAATTCATTCTTAGCGAAAAATGAATTGAAATCTGAAAAAGTACTCTTGGATGATCCAGATCAAAATGCTTGGATTCCTAAAGTATCTCAAGAATGGTCAGGAGCAATTCCGGCAACGGTAATTTATGGAAAAGGAAAACGAAAATTTTATGAACATTCCTTTACCAAAGTAGAATTAGAAAATGAACTTAGAAAATTTATAAACCAATAAACCCACAAAATGAAAACATTAAAATTAGCAGTATTAGCCATACTTTTTATGACCTTTTCATGTAAGGATAAAAAGAAAGAAGACACAACTGATGCAAAAATGAAAGTAGTTGCTGAAAATGTCTCAACACCAAAGAAAGAAATGACGGAAGGTTATGCAGTTGGTGATATCGTAAAAGATTTTTCATTAAAAAATGTTGATGGAAAAATGGTTTCTATGGCAGGCTTTAAAGATGCCAAAGGATTCATACTTACGTTTACGTGTAATACCTGTCCATATTCTGTTGCGTATGAAGACAGATTGATAGAGTTGGACAAGAAATATGCAAGCAAAGGATATCCTGTAATTGCGATCAATCCAAACAGTCCAGAAGCAAGACCAGATGATAGTTTTGAAGCAATGCAAACGAGAGCTAAAGAAAAAGGATTTACATTTCCATACATGCTTGATGTAGGACAAAAAGTATATCCAGTTTTCGGAGCTACACGAACGCCACATATGTATGTAATTGCTAAAACGCCAAAAGGACATCAAGTAAAATATATAGGTGCAATTGATGATAACTACAAAGATGCTTCAGCTGTTTCAAAACGTTATGTAGAAGATGCTGTTGATGCATTATTGTCAGGAAAAGAAGTTGAAGTAACTACTACAAAAGCAATTGGATGTTCAATTAAAGTTTAGATTTCTTAGACTTTACTAGCTATCTGAATTGATACAGATATAAAAATAAAGGCACAATTGTTGTCTTTTTAAAAGCCGAAGTAATTTACTTCGGCTTTTTTTGTGAAACTAAATTTTGAGAAAGTGAAAGCGGATTGCTAGCTAAATATTTTTTATTGAAGAAAATTATCCGAAAAAGTTTAACTTTGAAAACAAAACAACAAACAACTATTTACAATAAAGTTATGGCAGATTTAACACAACAAGAATGGCAAGAGCAACTTGCAAACGATACAAATGCAGTAATCATTGATGTACGTACACAAGACGAAGTAGATGAAGGTCACATTCCAAATGCAAAACATATTGATATCTTTTTAGGACAAGGTTTTATTGATGAAGTTCAAAAACTAGACAGTTCTAAAAACTATTATGTGTATTGCAGATCAGGAGGAAGAAGCGGACAAGCATGTGCTGTGATGAATAGTATAGGTTTTGAAAACGCATACAATCTTATGGGTGGATTTTCAGAATGGGAAGGCGATAAAACGAACTAAATCTTATTTGTATGAAACTTTCTAAAATAACAGTCACATTAGTAATAACGTCTTTTTTATCATTTTTTGGATGCTCTAACACTCCAAAAGAAAATGATGTTTCAGTTATAACGCTTCATGAATTATTGGAAGATGAAAATGTAACCGTTTTAGATGTTCGTACGCCAAAAGAAATTGCACAAGGGAAAATTACTAAAACTGCATTAGAAGCAGATTTCTTTGAAGATAACTTTATTGAAGAAGCAACTTCAAAAATTTCAAAAGACGAAACCATTTACGTCTATTGTAAAGGCGGAACAAGAAGTGCAAAAGCAGTTGTGAAACTTCGAGAATTGGGCTATTCAAAAGCATACAATGTAGAAGGTGGCATCAAAGCTTGGAAAGCAGAAAATTATACAGTAGAATAAATATAATTAGATATTTGCATCAATCACTTTGAGTAATTCGGAAGGTTCTGGTCGAACTCTATAATTGTCAGTTTGATTGGTGTAAGTAATCTTTTCATCAGAATCTGTAATAATAATTGTAGGCAAAATTGTATCTGCTTTAAATCCAAAAATTTGGAATCCGAAAGGCAAACCATTTTTTAGGAAAATATCTAACTGTTTGGCAACTTTTCCATCAACATCAACCAAAAATTGAAAATCGAGTGCATGTTTTTTAGTTAACTTCTCACTAAATTCATGCGGTTGCGAACTTATAAAAACGGTATTAATATTTCTATCTGTAAGTTCTTCATGCTTAGCAACCATTTCTTTAATTTGTGCCATACAAAACGGACACCAATTTCCTCTATAAAAAATAAAAATGCTTGGCGTTCCTGCAAAACGATCTGTTGTTACAATTTCTCTTTGATGATTCTCTAAGCTAAGTGAAGGCAATTGTTTCCCAACTTTTAAAATTGAGTTTTCTTGTGCATTTCTACCTTGAAAATATGAATACCAGACCAAGTATAAAACCCAGCAAAAAGTAAGTGTAAGGTTGAGTATGCTGCAAACTAGATGCATTTCTTCATATAGATTTCCAACAATAAAACTAAGAATACAACCAAAAAATACTAAAAACGTGTATACTTTTAAAGTAGCATCTGTTCGTGGTATTGGTTTAATGAAAATTCGAGAAAAGAAAAATACAATACTCGCAGCTGTAATAAAATGACCTAAATGTTGTGTTGTAAACTCAGATTTAAACATATGCACAATACTATCAGTCAAAGCAATGAGTGCGAGTGTAGGAAAAGCAACAATAAAAATTGACTTACTTAGGGAGTTCATGTACAGAAAGATTCAGATATCAGTGATTTTTAGGAAAATTTATACAGGACAATGTATAAAAAAAATATAAAAAAGTATATTTTTACAGTAATAATCTTACAAAGGATACTAAACTTCTTCTCCCCATTGAAATTATTAAACACTAATAATTATCAATATGACCATAAAAGAAGACTTTCTATATCATGTATGGAAATTTAGCAAACTTCAGCTAAAACAACTGCAAACCACTAATGGAGAAGTAATTCAAATTATCAACTTAGGAACACACAATTTATATGCTGGACCTGATTTTTTCAATGCACGTATAAAAATTGGCAATCAGCTTTGGGCAGGAAATGTAGAAATGCACGTAAATGCTTCAGATTGGTTTGTGCATCATCACGAAAAAGATAAAAACTATGACAACGTTATTTTACACGTAGTTTGGAATCATGATATTGAAGTGCATCGGAAAGATAACTCTGTAATTTCAACATTACTTTTAAAAAACTATACCGATTTATCACAAATTCATACCTATGTTAGTTTACTAAATTCGCCTAAAAAGTGGATCAATTGTGAAGCTGACTTTCCTTTACTTCCAGAGTTTCAATTAAATAATTGGATAGAACGTTTATATATAGAACGCTTAGCGCGAAAAGCCTCAGAAATAGAAATATTAGTAAAAGAAACAAATTATGATTGGGAAGCAATTTTATTCCGATTATTAGCAAAAGGTTTTGGTTTAAAGTTGAATAGTGAAGCTTTCTTTGAAGCTTCTAAAACGATCGATTTTTCAATCATTCGAAAGTTAAGCAGTAATCAAACTTTATTGGAAGCGTTTCTATTTGGAAGTTTTGGGTTGCTTTCGGAAGAAGTATCACAAGAAAACTATCATGAATCCTTAAAGAGTGAATTCAAATACATTGCTAACAAATTCAGTTACAAAAGAAATAAACATATTCAAATACAATTTTTTAGAACACGACCAGCAAATTTCCCAACCATTCGGGTTTCACAATTGGCAATGTTATACCATCAAGAAACATCTTTATTTTCAAAATTGATCACTTCAACTTCGGTAACCGAAATGTATTCCATACTACAAGTAGCAACTTCAGAATTTTGGGAAACACATTATACCTTTGAAAAAAGTTCTCCAAAACGTAAAAAAGTAGTTTCCAAAAAATTTATAGATGTATTACTAATCAATACAATTTTTCCACTAAAATATATCTATGAAAAATATCTAGGAAAATCGCCTATTGAATCAATTTTGGAACTATTGAGAGTCGTAGAGCCAGAAAAGAACACAATCATTCAAAAGTTTTCAGAAAAAGAAATTACAATAAAAAATGCGCTAGAAACACAAGCATTATTAGAACTAAAGAAAAATTATTGTGATCAACAGAAATGCTTACAGTGCGCAATAGGAAGCAGTTTATTAGCTCAATAGAAAATTATGACTTTCTGATTTTTAACGTGTTGTTGTTTTGTGTAACTACAGTAACTTCTTGCTAAACATTTTTTGTAGTAAAAATCTTTAAAAGAGGTTTTTAATTGTGATTATTTATCTTTGAAATAGGTAGTTTGTCTAAAACTTCAATTTTAGTAATAAAAATCTTATATATTCGAAAGTAGCCCAAATTTAATGACCAAAAACTTTTATATTTATGAAGACCAAATTTTTTTTAACAATGTTGGCTGTATTTGCACTTGTATTCACAGCATGTCAATCAGACCAAACAAATGAACTTTTACAGGAAGAAGGAAAAATAAATCCTGATATTTTAGCAAAATTAGACGCTGCGTATTTTGATACTACAAACGCTAAGATCACAAACTTTATGGGAGAGGAAGGTATAGCTGTAGAAGATATGTTTTTTACCTATGCACAAATTGATGAATTACAACCAGCTGATCCGTTAGCAAAACATTACCGAACTAGTAGATTAGTAACTAGCTTGCCAAGAGTAATTACAATTAGTGTCGATCCAGATTTAGGAACATTAGGTTCTGATGCGTTGGATGAAACCATCACAATGTACAATAACTTGAATTTGAGACTTACATTTACCAGAACTACTTTTGGACTAAGAGGAAAAAACAGAGCGGATATTGAAGTAACTGAATTTTACGAATTAGAATCTGGTGGATTCATCACTTTAGGTAGAGCTGCAGGTTTTCCAACACGTAAAGGAAATCCGTCAAGAGGATTTGGAATTAATAGTCGTTGGTTTGAACTTTCAATTAGTCCATCAGTAAATGAACTAGCAGGAACAATGGTACATGAAATAGGTCACTGTATCGGTTTCCGTCACACAGATTATCAAACACGTGAAAGTTGTGGTCAAAATGTAAATGAAGGAAGTGCTGGAGTTGGCGCAATCTATATCAATGGAACACCAACAGGTTCAGATGCATCTTCTATTATGCAGTCGTGCGGACCAGCAATCGATTTCAATAATAATGATATTTTTGCTTTAGAAGCACTTTACTAAAAAAGTCATTATATAAAATTCAAAAAGTCACTAGCTATTAGTGACTTTTTTTGTGTAAAAAAAATTATCTTGCAATAAATGTGTAAAACAGTATAAACACAAAAAAAGCAATGAAATTGATATACAGACTACGTTACTTTTTTGAAAAACATGGTTTCGGAGCGTTGTCACGATTGGCAGAACGTTTAGGAATGCGCGCTAAAAATGTACGTTTATTTTTCATATATGTTACGTTTGCAACCTTAGGAGTTAGTTTTGCATTATATCTAACATTGGCGTTTGTGTTACGTTTAAAAGATTTAGTCTACACCAAACGAACTTCTGTATTTGACTTATAACTATGTATAGACTCTTCAAGTCAAAATTTTATATTGCACTATCACTGCTCGTTTTTGTATTTGCAGCAGGAGTTATTGGATTTCGTATGATTTCTGATGCAACTTGGATTGACGCAATATATATGACTGTTATTACAGTAACAACTGTTGGATTTGGAGAAATTATTCCTTTAGATCAAAATGCACGTTTATTCACAGTATTTTTAATCATTATAAGTGTATTTGTATTTGCGTATGCAATTTCTGTAATTACAGAATACATATTAAGCAGAAGTACTTTAAAAAACATTATACAACGTAAGACTTTAAAAAAAATCAAGCGCATGGAAAATCATATCATTATTTGTGGATTTGGAAGAAATGGAAAGCAAGCTGCTGAAAAATTAAATGCGCACAATCAAGAATTTGTCATTATTGAAAAAGATAGAGCAGTTATTGAACGTTATGAAAATCCCGAAACATTTTTTGTAGAAGGAAATGCAAGTGAAGACGAAGTCTTACAAAAAGCAGGAATTGAACAGGCAAAATGTTTAATCACGGCACTTCCAAGTGACGCCGATAACTTATTTGTAGTGCTTTCGGCACGTCAAATAAACAAGAAACTATTAATTATTAGTAGAGCATCACAAGAAACATCCTATAAAAAGCTAAAACTTGCAGGAGCTGATAATGTAATTATGCCTGATAAAATTGGAGGTGAACATATGGCTTCTTTAGTTGTAGTACCCGATTTGGTAGAATTCATTGACAATCTATCAATTAGTGGCGATAATACAACGAATGTAGAAGAAATAAAAATGGAAGACTTGGCAACTTCTGGGAAAGAAATTACACTAAAAGAACTCGATCTTCGTAAAGAAACTGGATGTACGGTTATTGGCTATAAAACACCTAATGGTGAATATATAATCAATCCAGAAGCAGAACTAAAATTAGCTAAAGAATCTAAAATCATTGTATTAGGTCGCCCTGAGCAAATAGAATTATTAAAGCAAAAATATGATCTCTAAAAAGAGACGAAAAATCTTATTTAACGTGCCAAAACTTGATTAACCAATTTTTTTTTAGCATCTTGCTAGCTTATTAAAATTCCCAACATAAATATTAACTAACTGACATTATATTATGAAGAAATATCTTCTATTCTTAATTACAATCCTATTACCCATACTAACTTTTGGGCAAGAAGTTGCCGAAAAAGGAATTGACAAACAAATTGATGAGGCTTTTAAACCTGTATCAGACTTTTTTGGAGGAGTTATCTTTTTTCCAGTATTTGGAGTTCCTTTCGTGCTAATACTCTTAGTGGGAAGTGCTTTATTTTTCACAATTTATTTTGGTTTCATAAACATAAGACGATTTCCAACAGCAATTAATGTTGTGAGAGGTAAGTATGATGAGGTTGATAATCATGGTGTTGAAAAGACAGATTTACCAATAGATGGTGATATTCCAGATACTATTAGAGATGAAAGTCAAGATGGAGAAGTAACGCATTTTCAAGCATTGGCAACCGCCGTTTCTGGTACCGTAGGTAACGGAAATATAGCTGGTGTTGCATTGGCAATTGCTTTAGGAGGTCCTGGAGCTACGTTTTGGATGATTATTTGTGGATTACTAGGAATGTCTACAAAATTTGTAGAATGTACTTTAGGAGTTCAATATAGAGATGTTGGAGAAGATGGTACTGTATATGGAGGACCAATGTATTACTTAAGCAGAGGTCTTAAAGAAAAAGGTTTTGCAATGTTAGGTAAAATCACTGCAGTTTTATTTGCTATATTCTGTATCGGTGGATCATTTGGTGGTGGAAACGCTGCTCAATCTAACCAAGCGACTATCGTATTAAAAGAATTAATGGGATTAGAAAGCACTAGTGCAGGAGCAATCATTGGAGTTATACTAGCAATATTAGTAGGTATTATTATCATTGGTGGAATTAAAAGAATTGCATCTGTAACAGAGAAAGTAGTTCCATTCATGGCAGTAATGTATTTATTGGCATGTCTTTATATTATACTAAGTAACTTTTCTTTAATTGATGATGCCTTTGGACTTATCTTTAAAGAAGCTTTCAATCCTACAGCAATTGGAGTAGGTAGTGTTATAGGTGTGTTACTTGTCGGATTTAAAAGAGCAGCATTCTCAAATGAAGCTGGAGCAGGTTCAGCATCTATTGCGCATTCAGCAGTAAAAACAAAATATTCAGCTTCTGAAGGTTTAGTAGCTTTATTAGAGCCATTTATTGATACAGTAGTAATTTGTACAATGACAGCATTAGTAATTATCATATTTAACTTTGGAGGAGCATTTGAATACGGAGGTGATGGAGCTGTAATGATTGATGGTGTAATGGTAGAAGGAGCTGGAATTACTTCAAAAGCTTTCGCTGAATATATTCCTTATTCTAACCTATTCTTAACTGTAGCAGTAGTATTATTTGCAGTATCTACAATGATCTCTTGGTCATACTATGGACTACAATCATGGAAGTTCTTATTTGGAAGAGGTAAAGTAGCTGATTTAGTATATAAGATATTATTTTTAATCTTTGTTGTAATTGGAGCTGCGGCGAGTATGAAATCTATTTGGGATTTCTCTGATGCAATGATCTTTGCAATGGTATTCCCTAACATGATCGGATTATTCTTCTTATTCCCAGTTGTGAAAAAACAATTAAAACGATACTTAGACGCAATCAAGGATATTTAAAATAAATAAAATAGTATAGAATAATAAACCCAAAAATACTCATGTAACGATAATTTAAAATATCGAAAACATGAAAAATATCAAATCCCACTTCAAATTTGCAAAAGCAGAAAGAAGTGGGATTTTGTGTATACTATTCCTAATTTTTATAGTACAAGGAATCTACTTTTACACAAATCCCACAAAAACACCTCAATTATTTGCAGATGCAGAACTAGCCGTTTATCAACAACAAATTGATTCACTAAAAGAAATAGCAATACAAGAACGGAAACCAAAAATCTATCCGTTCAATCCTAACTTCATTTCCGATTACAAAGGATTCAACTTAGGAATGTCAATAGCCGAAATTGATAGATTACACGCGTTTCGAAAAACCAACAAATACGTAAACTCAGCCAAGGAGTTTCAAACAGTTACAAAGGTTTCGGATTCTTTGCTAAACAAAATTCAGCCGTATTTTAAATTTCCTGAATGGGTTACAAACAAAAAGAATAAAAAACGAACCTATAAATCCTACACATCCAATAAAAAGGAAGAAGTCATTCTGAAAAAAATTGATCTTAATCTGGCAACGACTGAAGACCTCCGAAAAGTCTACGGAATTGGTGAAAAGTTATCTGAACGAATTGTAAACTACAGAACAAAACTAGGCGGATTTGAAACAAAATCTCAGCTAGAAAATGTATATGGCTTAAAGCCAGAAGTAATTCAGAAAGTTTGGAAACGTTTTTATATTGGGAAAATTACAATTACCAAAATCGATCTCAACAAAGCAACGATTGAAGACCTCCGAAAAGTCTACGGAATTGGTGAAAAATTATCTGAGCGGATTGTAAAATACAGAGCAAAATTAGGTGGATTTATATCAGAATCTCAGTTAGAAGATGTATATGGCTTAAAGCCAGAAGTGATTCAGAAAGTATGGAAACGATTTTACGTAAAAACACCAACGATTGTTAAAGTGAATGTCAATACGTGTTCGTTAGAAGAATTATTGAAAATTCCATACATAAATTACGAATTAGCAGATGAAATCATAAATGAACGAACGCTTCGAGAAGGATTCAAAACTTTTGAAGAATTGACAAAAATTCGCAACTTTCCAATGAAGAAAATCGATATAATTGAATTATATTTGCTAATTCAATAAAAAAACAAAAAAATTGCCATATATGGAAGGTATGTACTTTAACGAAGAACACCAACTTTTTAGAGAAAGTCTAAGAGATTTTTTAAAGAAAGAAGTCGTTCCTCACATTGATAAATGGGAGAAAACAGGAACAATAGAACGCTTCATCTGGGAGAAATTTGGTGAAATGGGATTCTTTGGAATCGCATATCCTGAAGCATATGGCGGAATGGACTTAGATCTTTTCTACACAGTAATACTTTTAGAAGAATTACAACGCATCAACTCTGGTGGATTTGCCGCAGCAATCTGGGCACATGCATACTTAGCAATGACGCACGTAAACAAAGAAGGAAGTCACGAAATAAAAGAAAAATATCTTACGGCAAGTATCACAGGTGAAAAAATAGGATGTTTATGTATCACAGAGCCTTTTGGTGGATCTGATGTAGCAGGAATGCGTACAACAGCTGTTAAAAAAGGTGATAAATATGTATTAAACGGTTCAAAAACGTTTATTACAAACGGATTATACAGTGACTATCTAGTAGTAGCTGCCAAAACAAATCCAGAACTAGGAAACAAAGGAATCAGTATTTTTATCATGGATAGAGATACACCTGGGATTTCAGCTACAAAACTAGACAAACTAGGTTGGAGAGCTTCTGATACGGGAGAAATCGCTTTTGATAATGTTGAAATTCCATTAACAAACTTAATGGGAGAAGAAAACATGGGATTCCCATACATAATGCAACATTTTGCACTCGAAAGATTAATCATGGCAGTCAATGCACATGCAAGAGCAGAATATGCAATTGAATACACGTTGCAATACATGTCAGAACGACAAGCATTCGGAAGAACGATAGATAAATTTCAAGCATTACGCCATACAATGGCTGACTTAGCAACAGACGTTGAGGTTTGTAAAACATTCAACTACTCAGTAGCTTTCAGATTAGACAAAAAAGAATATGTAGTAAAAGAAGCTACAATGTCTAAACTGCAATCAACTAAAATGGCAGACAATGTCATCTATCAATGTTTGCAAATGTTAGGTGGATACGGTTACATGGAAGAATATCCATTAGCACGTATGTTACGTGATAGCCGTTTAGGTCCAATTGGAGGAGGAACCTCTGAAATCTTACGAGAGATTATCGCAAAAATGATTATTGATAAAAAAGATTACAAGCCAGCGACGTAATGATCTAAATCATTTTGCGAAAATTTAAAAATGATTATCGATAAAAAAGATTACAAGCCAGCAACGTAGACACTATATAAAATACATCATACCAAAAAGATCACTTTAACAAGTGGTCTTTTTTAAATTTATAGCATTCTAAAATCTAGGTTCTAACTAAGTATAGTTGATTTTTAGAATAAAATTTTAAAAATAATTTTGACCTGTTAAATACTTAGTAAGTGACGATCTTCAGAAATAATGAGTGAAAAGTGGAATTGCGAAGCATAGCTTCAAGCATGAAACGCATGAACGAAAGTTGCGCAGCAATTTTCTATAGATCGTCTTGACTTTTTTGGTTCGTTTTTGTGTTAAGACAAAAATGAACGTTACTAAATGATTCTTATATAATTTTATATTTACACTAATATATAGTATGTCTAAAGTGGTCTTTTAGTTTAGAGTATGTTCATATTCATTATTGTAAAACTGTTAAAGTGTGAAACTTATCAACACGAAAACGTTTGCGTGAAATAAAGGATTATCGTTCTACAAAATAAATATTTACATTGAAAAAGAACTTTAACCAAAAGAATATGAAAACAAGTAAAACCATCTATTTCTTATTGATCAGTTTATTTCTAATTAGCTGTTCAGAAGATGAAATTAATCATGAAAATGAGCAAAGTGTAGAAGTAACTAAAGAAACCATAACTGCTAAAAATCGATCCAATCTAAAACCAATTGGTTCAGGAGTAATGATGCAAGCGTTCTATTGGGACGTTCCTGCAGGTGGAACTTGGTGGAATGTCGTTAAAGGAAAAGTTGACGATTGGAGCAATGCTGGAATCGATGCTATTTGGCTTCCGCCTGCTTCAAAAGCACAAAATGGACCATTTTCTATGGGATATGATCCTTTTGATTATTTCGACTTCGGAGAATATAATCAAATGGGAAGTGTAGAAACACGATTTGGTTCAACTGCCGAATTACAAAGTTTAGTCAACACAGCACACAATAATAGATTAAGCGTCATTGCTGACATTGTATTAAATCATAACAGTGGAGGAAACAGCGAATACAATCCATTCAAAGGAACAAATACATATACGGACTATCAACCAATGTCTGGAATGTTCAATAGAACGCATTTAGATTTTCATCCAAATGATGCTCAGGCAAGTGACGAAGGTGTATTTGGCGGATTTGCCGATCTATCACACGCAAAAAGCTATGTGCAAGATTGGTTGTGGAAAAATCCGAACTCTGTTGCCAAATACTACAAAAATGTAATTGGTTTTGATGGTTGGCGCTTTGATTACGTAAAAGGATTTGGAGCTTGGGTTGTAAAAGATTGGAAAAATGCAGTTGGAGGATTCTCAGTAGGAGAATATTGGGACGGAAATGTAAACACCTTAGATTGGTGGACAGGACAAGCGGAAGTAAGTGCATTCGACTTTGCTTGTTACTACAAAATGCGAGATGCCTTTCAAGGAAACGATCTTACACAACTAAATGGAGACATGCTATGGAAGCGAAACGCATCAAAAGCAGTAACCTTTGTGGCAAATCATGATACAGACGAAATTATCAATAACAAAATTCTCGCGTATGCGTACATATTAACACATGAAGGATATCCAACACTATTCTACAGAGATTACGAAGAATGGTTAAACAAAGAACGTTTAAACAATCTTATCTGGATTCACAATAACTTGGCAAGCGGAAATACATCAATATTATATACAGACAATGACGAATATATTGCCAGAAGAAATGGTTACAACAGCGCTGGGCTAGTTGTATATATAAACAATTCAAACAATTGGCAAGAACGCTGGATAGAAACCAATTGGTCAAACACACGTATCAAAGACTATACAGGGCATTCAGGTTGGGAACCTGTAACACAAGGAGGAAAATGGGTTAAAATTCAAGCGCCACCAAAAAGTTATTCTGTTTGGTCTGTAAAATAAATAACTGGGCATTCCGCAAAAAAAATGCGTCCGCGCTTTCGGCTATATCTTTTTAAAAAATAAAAAAGGATGCCGCCTCTATCGCTAATGCAAAAATAAACGAACAATCTATTTGAAATTAAAAAATAGTCTCTATATTTGCATCCACAAAATCTAAAAGAGAGGAGGTTAAGGACTATGTTAATTATACCAGTTAAAGAAGGAGAAAATATAGACAGAGCACTGAAACGTTTCAAGCGAAAGTTTGACCGTACAGGAGGAATGCGTCAGTTAAGAGCTAGAAAGCACTTTGCAAAGCCATCAGTTGTGCGTAGAGCGCAAATCCAAAAAGCTCAATACATACAGCATCTTAGAGATCAAGAAGAAGTTTAAGACGCTAATAACAAAATTAAAAAGGTTTCCGATTCGGAAACCTTTTTTTTATGCTTACAATTTAAATCTTACAATCAAGTTTAGTAACTTTAGCCAACAACAAGCCGCAACCCAAAATGATCTTCACATCTTTCATAGAATATTTAAAGCTCGAAAAAAACTATTCAGATCATACGGTTACTGCATATCAAAAAGACTTAAGTACATTTTCTGAATTTTGTAAAGATGAATATGAAGATGACAACATAAAAAATGTTCACTATGTGCAAATTAGAAATTGGATTGTGTCATTAGTAAACAGTGGGTTGCAAAATGTAACAATAAATCGTAAAATATCTTCACTAAAAACATATTACAAATACTTGCTCAAAACAAAACAAATAGAAGTTAGTCCATTAGTAAAGCACAAAGCATTAAAAACAGCAAAAAAAGTACAAGTGCCGTTTTCAGAAAAGGAAATGAATATTGTGCTCAGTGAAATTACACATGAAAATACTTTTGAAAGTATACGTAATAAAACTATCATTGAAATGTTGTATGCTACAGGCATGCGTAGAGCAGAGCTAATCAATCTAAAATTGTCAGACATAGATTATGCAGCTAAAACCATCAAAATATTAGGAAAAAGAAATAAAGAAAGAATTGTACCGCTATTACAAAAACTAGAAAAACAACTAAAACAATATATTACATATCGATCAGAAATAGATACCGACAACAAAGAAGAATTATTTTTAACTTCAAAAGGAAATAAAATGTATCCTACTCTTGTTTATCGTCTAATAAATGATTATTTTAGTATAGCATCTACGAAAGTAAAAAAGAGTCCGCATATTCTTAGACATACATTTGCAACTCATTTACTAAATCAAGGTGCAGACTTAAATGCCGTAAAAGAATTACTTGGTCATGCTAGTTTGGCTTCTACTCAAGTATACACACACAATAGTTTAGCAGAACTCAAAAATGTATATGCAAAAGCACATCCTAGAAACAAAAAGTAACTCTTTTAACATAAAACCTAAAAAAAATAACCCTTTAAAAAGCCGCGTATGAAAGTAAACATGCAGTCCGTGAACTTTACGGTAGATCGTAAACTAGTAGATTTTATTCAAAGAAAGATGGATAAACTAGAAAATTACTATGACAAGGTGATAGATGCTGACGTATATCTGAAAGTAGAAAACACAAGTGCGAAAGAGAATAAAATAGCGGAAGTAAGAGTGAATATCCCAGGCGATGACATCATGATGAAAAAGCAATGTAGAACATTTGAAGAAGCTATTGATGAAGCTTCAAAATCACTTCAAAGAGTATTACTAAAAAGAAAAGAAAAAGTAAGAGCACACTGATCAATAAAAATTTTACAAAAATAGTTTTGATTAAAAAAAATAATCTTTACATTTGCAGTCCGTTAGAAATAGCGGGCTTTTTTTATGAGCAAAAAGCCGATGTAGCTCAGCTGGCTAGAGCAGCTGATTTGTAATCAGCAGGTCGTGGGTTCGAGTCCCTCCATCGGCTCAAAATTAAAGTTTAGAAGAAAATAATAATTACTTCTTCTAAAATGCTTGTAAAGTTTTGAAATATTGATTTTTTATTGGGGAGATACTCAAGCGGCCAACGAGGGCAGACTGTAAATCTGCTGACTACGTCTTCGCAGGTTCGAATCCTGCTCTCCCCACTAAATAAAAAGCGAAAGTAGCTCAGTTGGTAGAGCGTCAGCCTTCCAAGCTGAATGTCGCCGGTTCGAACCCGGTCTTTCGCTCTATATATTTCTTGCCGGTGTAGCTCAGGGGTAGAGCGTTTCCTTGGTAAGGAAGAGGCCACGGGTTCAAATCCCGTCATTGGCTCATGTAATGTATAAATTGAACACTAATATATAACTAAGATTAAAAAAATTATTAAATCATGGCAAAGGAAACTTTTGATCGTTCCAAACCGCACTTAAATATTGGTACTATTGGACACGTAGATCACGGTAAAACTACTTTAACAGCTGCTATTACTAAAGTATTAGCTGATGCTGGTCTTTCTGAAGCAAGAGATTTCGATACAATCGATAACGCTCCAGAAGAAAAAGAAAGAGGTATTACAATTAACACATCACACGTTGAGTATCAAACGGGAAACCGTCACTACGCGCACGTTGACTGTCCAGGTCACGCCGATTACGTAAAGAACATGGTAACGGGAGCTGCTCAAATGGATGGTGCTATCTTGGTAGTTGCTGCTACAGATGGACCAATGCCACAAACACGTGAGCACATCCTTTTAGGGCGTCAGGTAGGAATTCCAAGTATGGTAGTCTTCTTGAACAAATGTGATATGGTAGATGACGAAGAGTTATTGGAACTTGTTGACATGGAAGTAAGAGAATTACTTACTTTTTATGAATATGATGGTGATAATGGACCAGTTATTCAAGGATCTGCTTTAGGAGCTTTAAATGGTGAGCAAAAATGGGTTGATTCTGTTATGGAATTAATGGCTGCTGTTGATGAATGGATCAAATTACCTAAGCGTGATGTTGATAAAGATTTCTTAATGCCAGTTGAAGATGTATTCTCTATTACTGGTCGTGGTACTGTTGCAACTGGTCGTATTGAAACTGGTGTTGCTAATACAGGTGACGCAGTTGATATCATCGGAATGGGAGCTGAGAAATTAACTTCTACAGTTACTGGAGTTGAGATGTTTCGTAAAATCCTTGATAGAGGTGAAGCAGGAGATAATGTAGGTATCCTTTTAAGAGGTATTGAAAAGACTGATATCAAAAGAGGTATGGTAATCTGTAAGCCAGGTTCTGTAACTCCACACGATAAGTTCAAAGCTGAGGTTTATGTTTTGAAAAAAGAAGAAGGTGGACGTCACACTCCATTCCATAATAACTACCGTCCTCAATTTTATGTTCGTACAACGGATGTAACAGGGACAATCAGCTTACCAGAAGGTGTTGAGATGGTTATGCCAGGAGATAACTTAACAATTACTGTTGAGTTATTAAGCACAATCGCGATGAACGTAGGTTTACGTTTTGCGATCCGTGAAGGTGGTAGAACTGTTGGTGCAGGTCAGGTAACTGAAATCTTATAATTAAGAATCAACAATTAAATAGATATAGAGGTGTCTCGTTTTTCGGGACGCCTTTTTATAGAATACGGGTTTAGCTCAGTTGGTAGAGCACTGGTCTCCAAAACCAGGTGTCGGGAGTTCGAGCCTCTCAACCCGTGCTAATAAAATCACAATATGGCTGGTATAGTAAATTATGTAAAAGAGTCTTTCGAGGAGTTGAGAACTAATGTGACTTGGACTAGTTGGTCAGAAGCACAACGTTTGACTATTGTCGTGGCTGTCTTCTCTATCTTGTTTTCACTAGCAATATGGGGAGTTGATACTGTGTTTTCAGAATCATTAGGATATATATATGAACTAGTGTTGAAAACTAATTAATCACTCTCAAAAATTATACTTATTATGGCGGATTCAAATGTGAAGAAATGGTATGTTGTGAGAGCTGTCAGTGGGCAGGAAAATAAAGTAAAAGCTTATATTGAAAGTGAAATAGTAAGACTTAATCTAGAAGATTATGTAGAGGAAGTTTTAGTTCCAACGGAAAAGGTAATTCAAATCCGTAATGGAAAAAAAGTAAACAAAGAAAGAGTTTACTTTCCAGGTTATATTATGATTAAAGCTAATATTGCAGGGGAAGTAACGCATGTTATAAAATCTGTTACAAATGTGATTGGTTTCTTAGGAGAAGTAAAAGGAGGAGATCCTGTTCCGTTAAGACAGTCAGAAGTAAACAGAATGCTAGGTAAAGTGGATGAGTTAGCTGTGAAAACAGATAATGTTGCAATTCCATTTACATTAGGGCAAACGGTAAAAGTAATTGATGGTCCTTTCAACGGTTTTAATGGAACTGTAGAAAAGATAAATGAAGAAAAACGTAAGTTAGAAGTAATGGTGAAAATTTTCGGAAGAAAAACACCTTTAGAACTAAGTTACATGCAAGTAGAGAAAATATAATTGTTACATATTATATATATACGTAAACATTTTTAGCTTCCAAATAAAAGTGTTACACATTTAAAAACAAGAAAATGGCAAAAGAATTAAGTAAAGTAGTTAAGCTACAAGTTAGGGGAGGTGCAGCGAATCCGTCGCCACCGGTTGGACCCGCTTTAGGTGCTGCCGGAGTTAATATCATGGAGTTCTGTAAGCAGTTTAATGCTAGAACACAAGATAAACAAGGTAAGGTAGTACCAGTTGTTATTTCTGTATACAAAGACAAATCTTTTGACTTTGTAGTGAAAACAGCACCAGCAGCAGTTCAGCTAATGGAAGCGGCAAAGATTAAAAAAGGATCAGGAGAACCAAACCGTAAAAAGGTGGCAAGCGTTACTTGGGATCAAGTAAGAGCAATAGCAGAAGATAAAATGCAAGATTTAAATGCATTTACAGCTGAGTCAGCAATGAGTATGGTTGCAGGAACTGCAAGATCTATGGGATTAACAGTATCTGGAGACAAACCTTTTTAAATCTAAGAGAAAATGGCACGAGTAACAAAAAAGCAAAAAGAAGCTTTAGCTAAAGTAGACAGAAATAAATTATATTCTGTTACTGAAGCATCAAGCTTAGTTAAAGAAATAACAAATGTAAAATTTGATGCGTCTGTAGACCTTGCTGTTAGATTAGGTGTTGATCCACGTAAAGCTAACCAAATGGTAAGAGGAGTGGTAACATTACCACACGGAACAGGTAAAGATGTAAAAGTTTTAGCATTAGTAACTCCAGACAAAGAAGCTGAAGCTACAGAAGCAGGAGCAGACTTTGTTGGATTAGATGAATTCCTTCAAAAAATAAAAGGTGGTTGGACAGATGTTGATGTAATCATCACGATGCCAAGCGTTATGGGTAAATTAGGTCCTTTAGGTCGTATATTAGGACCAAGAGGTTTAATGCCTAACCCAAAGACAGGAACAGTAACAATGGATGTTGCAAAAGCTGTAAGAGAAGTGAAAGCTGGTAAAATTGACTTTAAAGTTGATAAAACTGGAATCGTTCATGCAGCAATAGGAAAAACTTCATTCTCTGCAGATAAAATTGAAGGGAATGCAAATGAATTATTACAAACATTACTAAAATTGAAGCCAACTGCGGCAAAAGGTACATACATTAAAAGTATTTATATGTCTAGTACTATGAGCCCAAGTATTGCTGTTGATCTAAAGACAGTTTAATTGGTAGTTAAAAACGATTTTTATCATGACTAAAGAAGAAAAATTAGTAGTAATAGAAGAATTAACTGCACAGTTAGCCGATAATACAAATATTTATTTGACAGACATCTCTGGATTAAATGCTGAAGCAACTTCAGATTTAAGAAGAGCATGTTTTAAAGAAAATATTAAACTTGCAGTAATCAAAAACACATTGCTTGCAAAAGCAATGGAGGCTTCTGAAAAAGATTTTGGAGAACTTCCTGATGTATTAAAAGGGAACACTTCATTAATGCTTTCAGAAACAGGAAACGCTCCTGCAAAACTAATCAAAGAGTTCAGAAAGAAGAAAAAAGCTGAAAAGCCAATCTTAAAAGGAGCTTTTATTGAAACAGCAGTTTTTGTTGGAGACGACCAATTAGATGCATTAGTAAACATCAAATCTAGAGAAGAGCTTATTGGAGAAATCATTGGATTATTACAATCTCCTGCTAAGAACGTTGTTTCTGCTCTTCAATCTGGAGGAGGAAAACTTGCTGGTATCTTAAAAACATTATCTGAAAGATAATTTAAAAAGTACGCACTTAATAAAACAAATATTTAACAAAACATTATTTTTAAAACGATAGAAAATGGCAGATTTAAAAGAATTCGCAGAACAATTAGTTAACCTTACTGTAAAAGAAGTTAACGAATTAGCAGATATATTAAAAGATGAGTACGGTATTGAGCCTGCTGCTGCTGCAGCAGTAGTTGCTGCTGGACCTGCTGCTGACGGTGGTGGAGAAGATGAGCAAACTGAGTTTGATGTTATCTTAAAAGCTGCTGGAGCTTCTAAATTAGCAGTAGTTAAATTGGTAAAAGAATTAACAGGTTTAGGTCTTAAAGATGCTAAAGGTATTGTTGATTCTGCACCAGCTGCAATCAAAGAAGGAGTATCTAAAGATGAGGCTGAAGGTCTTAAAACATCTTTAGAAGAAGCAGGAGCAGAGGTTGAGCTTAAATAAGCTTACCAAGCTATAAAAACTTGGTTTAGGTCTTTGGGAATGTCCCCTGAGACCTAAACCCTTTTGTGTATATAAGCGTGAATACGTTTTATTTTATTTTATTTTAATCATAATATTGTCCATTGATGTTCACAAATCAGACTGAAAGATTAAATTTCGCCTCGGCAAAACACACACCTAAATATCCAGATTTCCTAGATATTCAGATTAAATCATTCCAAGATTTCTTTCAATTAGAAACGAAGTCGGAAGAGCGTGGCGAAGAAGGATTATACAACACCTTCCAAGAAAACTTTCCAATTACAGACACGCGTAATCAATTCGTATTAGAATTCCTCGATTACTTTGTCGATCCACCACGATACAATATTCAAGAATGTATTGAAAGAGGATTAACGTACAGTGTGCCATTAAAAGCACGTTTGAAATTATACTGTACAGATCCAGAGCATGAAGACTTTGAAACAATTGTACAAGATGTTTATTTAGGAACTATTCCTTATATGACTCCAAGTGGAACATTCTGTATCAACGGAGCAGAGCGTGTAGTAGTTTCTCAATTACACCGTTCTCCAGGGGTATTTTTTGGACAATCTTTCCATGCAAATGGAACAAAGCTTTATTCTGCCAGAGTAATTCCTTTCAAAGGATCATGGATAGAATTTGCAACAGATATCAATAGTGTAATGTATGCATATATTGATAGAAAGAAAAAATTACCTGTAACTACATTATTTAGAGCTATTGGTTTTGAAAGTGATAAAGATATCCTTGAGATATTTGACCTTGCGGAAGAAGTAAAAGTATCTAAAAGCGGACTTAAAAAAGTATTAGGTCGCAAGTTAGCAGCACGTGTATTAAATACATGGCATGAAGACTTCGTAGATGAGGATACAGGAGAAGTAGTATCTATAGAGCGTAACGAAATTGTTCTTGATAGAGATACTGTTTTAGAAAAAGACCATATAGAAGAAATCGTTGAAGCTGGTGTAAAAACTGTTCTTTTACATAAAGAAGAGAACCAAGCTGGTGATTATGCGATTATCCATAATACATTACAAAAAGATCCTACGAACTCTGAAAAAGAAGCCGTAGAACATATTTATCGTCAACTTCGTAATGCTGAGCCGCCAGATGAGGAAACAGCACGTGGTATCATCGATAAATTATTCTTCTCTGACCAACGTTATAACCTTGGTGGAGTAGGTCGTTACCGTATGAACAAGAAGTTAGGGTTGAATATCGCTATGGATAAGCAAGTCTTAACGAAAGAAGATATTATCACAATCATTAAATACCTAATTGAGTTAATTAACTCAAAAGCGGAAATTGATGATATTGATCACTTATCTAACAGACGTGTTCGTACAGTAGGAGAACAATTAGCACAACAATTCGGTGTTGGACTTGCGCGTATGGCAAGAACAATCCGTGAGCGTATGAATGTTAGAGATAACGAGGTATTTACACCAATCGATTTGATTAATGCTAAAACCTTATCATCTGTAATTAATTCATTCTTCGGGACGAATCAGTTGTCGCAGTTTATGGATCAAACGAATCCATTAGCAGAAATTACACACAAGCGTCGTCTATCAGCTTTAGGACCTGGAGGACTTTCAAGAGAAAGAGCAGGATTTGAGGTGCGAGATGTTCACTATACACACTACGGACGTTTATGTCCTATTGAAACACCTGAAGGACCAAACATTGGATTAATATCTTCTCTTGGAGTATTTGCAAAAGTAAACTCTATGGGATTCTTGGAAACTCCTTACCGTAAGGTAGAGAATGGAAAAGTTGATATCAACAAGTTTGCATACTTAAGTGCTGAGGAAGAGGAAGGAATGAAAATTTCACAAGCAAACATTCCAATAACTGAAGACGGTACAATCAGTGTTGAAAAAGTAATTGCACGTGAAGAAGGAGATTTCCCAGTAGTAACTCCATCAGAAGTTGATTACACAGATGTTGCGCCAAACCAAATTGCATCAATCTCTGCATCGTTAATTCCATTCTTGGAACATGATGATGCCAACCGTGCATTGATGGGATCTAACATGATGCGTCAAGCAGTACCATTATTACGTCCACAATCACCAATTGTAGGAACAGGATTAGAACGTCAAGTTGCTTCTGATTCAAGAGTATTGATAAATGCTGAAGGAGATGGATACGCAGAGTATGTAGATGCAAATAAAATTACAATCAAATACGATCGTACGGAAGATGAAAGATTGGTGAGTTTTGATGGTGATTCAAAAACATACAACTTAATTAAATTCCGTAAAACCAATCAAAGTACATCTATTAACTTAAAGCCAATTGTAAGAAGAGGTGATAGAGTTAAAAAAGGACAAGTACTTTGTGAAGGATATGCAACTCAAAAAGGAGAACTTGCACTTGGACGAAACATGAAGGTTGCCTTCATGCCTTGGAAAGGTTATAACTTTGAGGATGCAATTGTAATCTCTGAAAAAGTAGTTCGTGAAGATATCTTTACGTCTATTCACATTGATGAATATTCAATGGATGTAAGAGATACAAAATTAGGAGCTGAAGAATTAACAAATGACATTCCTAACGTTTCTGAAGAGGCTACAAAAGACTTAGATGAAAACGGAATGATTAGAATTGGAGCCGAAGTAAAACCTGGAGACATTCTAATTGGTAAAATTACTCCAAAAGGAGAATCAGATCCTACACCAGAAGAAAAATTATTACGTGCAATCTTTGGAGATAAAGCAGGTGATGTAAAAGATGCTTCATTAAAAGCATCTCCATCATTACACGGAGTTGTAATTAATAAAAAATTATTTGCACGCGCTATCAAAGACAAGCGCAAAAGAGCTAAAGATAAAGAGGAAATCGCAACTTTAGAACTTGAATATGCAACTAAGTTTGAAGACTTAAGAGATGTTTTAATTGAAAAACTATTTACAATTGTAAATGGTAAAACTTCTCAAGGAGTTCAAAATGATCTTGGTGAAGAAGTATTGCCAAAAGGGAAAAAGTTCACATTAAAAATGTTAAACGCAGTAGAAGACTACGCGCATTTAACAGGTGGAACTTGGACTACTGATGATGATACAAACAGAGCAGTTGCAGATTTAGTACACAACTATAAAATCAAACTTAATGACCTTCAAGGAGCATTAAGAAGAGATAAGTTTACAATATCAGTTGGAGATGAATTACCAGCAGGAATTTTAAAACTAGCAAAAGTTTACATCGCTAAAAAGCGTAAACTAAAAGTAGGTGATAAAATGGCAGGTCGTCACGGTAACAAAGGTATTGTAGCACGTATTGTACGTCAGGAAGATATGCCTTTCTTAGAAGATGGAACGCCAGTTGATATTGTATTAAATCCATTAGGTGTACCTTCTCGTATGAATATCGGTCAGATTTATGAAACGGTATTAGGATGGGCAGGAGAAAAGCTTGATAAAAAATATGCAACACCAATCTTTGATGGAGCTTCTTTAGATCAAATCAATGAGATTACTGATGAAGCAGGTGTGCCAAGATTTGGACATACATACTTATATGATGGAGGAACAGGAGAACGTTTTGATCAGCCAGCTACAGTAGGTATTATATACATGCTGAAACTTGGTCACATGGTAGATGATAAGATGCACGCACGTTCAATCGGGCCATACTCGTTAATTACACAACAACCATTAGGTGGTAAAGCACAATTTGGAGGTCAGCGTTTTGGAGAGATGGAAGTTTGGGCACTAGAAGCATATGGTGCATCAAGTACGTTAAGAGAAATACTGACTGTAAAATCTGATGATGTAATTGGAAGAGCTAAAACATACGAGGCAATCGTAAAAGGTGAACCAATGCCAGAACCAGGATTACCTGAATCATTCAATGTATTAATGCATGAATTGAAAGGTCTTGGATTAGACATTAGATTAGAGGAATAAATAAAAATGCCGTCTAGCTTTTTGTTAGGCGGCTACAATTACACATAATTCATTATCAACCATTAGTATGGCAAGAAATAAAGATAAGAATACTGTAAAGAGATTTAATAAAATCTCGATAGGTTTAGCCTCTCCGGAGTCTATATTAGCAGCATCAAAAGGTGAAGTGCTAAAACCTGAAACAATCAACTATCGTACACACAAACCAGAGCGTGACGGACTATTCTGTGAGCGTATCTTTGGACCTGTAAAGGATTACGAATGTGCTTGTGGTAAATACAAGAGAATTCGTTACAAAGGAATTGTTTGTGACCGTTGTGGTGTTGAAGTAACAGAAAAGAAAGTACGTAGAGATAGAGTTGGTCATATCAACTTAGTTGTACCAGTAGCACATATTTGGTATTTCCGTTCTTTACCAAACAAAATAGGATACCTTTTAGGTTTACCATCTAAGAAATTAGATATGATCATTTACTACGAACGTTATGTAGTAATTCAGCCAGGTGAAGCTAAAAATGAAGCTGGTGAGCCAGTTCAAAAAATGGATTTCTTAACGGAAGAAGAATACTTAAATATTCTTGAATCACTTCCACAAGAAAACTTATACTTAGACGATAATGACCCTAACAAGTTTATCGCTAAAATGGGAGCTGAGTGTTTAATTGAATTATTATCTAGAATAGATTTAGATCAATTATCATTTGACTTACGTCACAAAGCAAACAACGAAACATCTAAACAACGTAAAACGGAAGCATTAAAACGTTTACAAGTTGTTGAGTCATTACGTGATGCGAACAAAAATCGTGAAAATCGTCCAGAATGGATGATCATGAAAGTTGTTCCTGTAATTCCGCCAGAATTACGTCCGTTAGTACCGTTAGATGGTGGTCGTTTTGCAACGTCTGATTTAAATGATTTATATCGTAGAGTAATTATCAGAAACAATCGTTTAAAAAGATTAATGGAGATTAAAGCTCCTGAAGTAATCTTACGTAACGAGAAGCGTATGCTTCAAGAATCTGTAGATTCATTATTCGATAACACGCGTAAATCATCAGCAGTAAAAACAGATTCTAACAGACCATTAAAATCATTATCTGATTCCTTAAAAGGTAAGCAAGGACGTTTCCGTCAAAACTTACTTGGAAAACGTGTAGATTATTCAGCACGTTCGGTAATTGTTGTAGGTCCAGAATTAAAATTATTCGAATGTGGATTGCCTAAAAACATGGCAGCAGAATTATACAAGCCTTTTGTAATTCGTAAATTAATTGAAAGAGGTATTGTAAAAACTGTAAAATCTGCAAAGAAAATTATAGACAAGAAAGAACCAGTAGTTTGGGATATTCTTGACAACGTTATTAAAGGTCATCCAGTATTACTAAACCGTGCACCAACGCTTCACCGATTAGGTATTCAGGCATTCCAGCCAAAACTTATTGAAGGAAAAGCAATTCAGTTACACCCATTAGTGTGTACTGCATTTAACGCCGATTTTGATGGAGATCAAATGGCGGTGCATTTACCATTAGGACCAGAAGCAATCTTAGAAGCACAACTATTAATGTTAGCTTCTCACAACATTCTGAATCCTGCAAATGGTTCGCCAATTACAGTACCTTCTCAGGATATGGTACTTGGTTTATACTATATGACGAAGTTGCGTAAATCTACTCCAGAACGTAAAATTAAAGGAGAAGGATTAACATTCTACTCTGCGGAAGAAGTAGTAATGGCATACAACGAAAAAAGAATTGAGTTGAATGCTTCTATGAAAATTAGAGCAATTGACTTCAATGAAGAAGGAGAATTAGTTCCACAAATTATAGAAACAACAGTTGGTCGTGTACTTTTCAACGAAAAAGTGCCTGCACAAGCTGGTTATATCAACGAAGTATTAACGAAAAAATCGTTGCGTAATATTATTGGAGGAATTCTTAGAGTTACTGACATCCCTACAACTGCAAACTTCTTAGATGAAATCAAAAATCTTGGATACGGATTTGCCTTTAGAGGTGGATTATCATTCAGTTTAGGAGATATCATTATTCCAAAAGAAAAGCAGTCGTTAATTGACAAAGCAAACAAAGAAGTTGACGGAATTACTGCTAACTATAACATGGGATTAATTACCAATAACGAACGTTACAATCAGGTAATTGATAAATGGACAACAACAAACGCAAACTTGACGGAGTTGTCTATGAAGCACATTAGTGAAGATCAACAAGGATTTAACTCTGTGTATATGATGCTTGATTCTGGAGCCCGTGGTTCTAAAGAGCAAATTCGTCAGTTAACTGGTATGCGTGGATTAATGGCGAAGCCTAAAAAATCAACAGCTGGTGGTGGAGAAATTATTGAAAACCCGATTCTTTCTAACTTTAAAGAAGGATTATCGATCTTAGAATACTTTATCTCTACACACGGTGCACGTAAAGGACTTGCCGATACCGCATTAAAAACTGCCGATGCAGGATACTTAACACGTCGTTTAGTAGATGTTTCTCAGGATGTAATTGTTAATATTGACGATTGTGAAACATTAAGAGGTGTTGAAGTAAAAGCATTAAAGAAAAATGAAGATGTAGTTGAACAACTAAAAGAACGTATCTTAGGTAGAGTTTCTCTATACGATGTATACCATCCATTAACGGAAGAAGTTTTAGTTGCTGCAGGAGAAAATATTACAGAAGAAATTGCACAAACAATCGAGGATTCACCAATAGAATCAGTAGAAGTTCGTTCTCCATTAACATGTGAAGCACCAAAAGGTATTTGTGCTAAATGTTACGGAAGAAACCTTTCTACAAACAAAATGGTTCAAATTGGAGAAGCTGTAGGTGTTGTAGCTGCACAATCTATTGGGGAACCTGGTACACAGTTAACGCTACGTACATTCCACATGGGAGGAACAGCAAGTAACATTTCTGAAGAAAACCAATTAAAAGCCAAATTTGCTGGTGTTGCTGAAATTGAAGAATTAAAGATTGTTAAAGGAGAAGACAGCGAAGGAAAACTTTCTGACATTGTAATCTCTCGTACTTCTGAAATTAAAGTAATTGATAAGAAAACAGGAATCACACTAAGTACAAATAACATTCCTTATGGATCTACAATCTTTGTGAAAAGCGGAGATACGATCAAGCAGGACCAAGCTATTTGTCAATGGGATCCATATAATGGTGTAATTATCTCTGAATTTGCAGGAAAGATTAAGTATGAAAACATCGAACAAGGTGTTACTTTCCAAGTAGAGATTGATGAGCAAACAGGATTCCAAGAAAAAGTAATTTCTGAATCAAGAAATAAAAAATTAATACCAACACTTCAAATCTTAGACAGTAAAGGAGAAATCCAAAGGTCATACAACTTACCAGTAGGTTCTCACTTAATGGTAGATGACAGTGAAAAGATTAAAGTAGGTAAAGTTTTAGTGAAAATTCCACGTAAATCTGCAAAATCAGGAGATATTACAGGAGGTTTACCACGTGTAACAGAATTATTTGAAGCACGTAACCCTTCTAACCCAGCGGTTGTATCTGAGATTGATGGAGTTGTTTCTTTTGGAAAAATCAAAAGAGGTAATCGTGAAATCATTGTAGAATCTAAGTTTGAAGATGTTAGAAAGTATTTAGTAAAACTTTCAAACCAAATTTTAGTTCAAGAAAATGATTATGTACGTGCAGGAATGCCACTTTCAGATGGTTCTATTACACCTAACGATATTTTAAATATCAAAGGACCTTCTGCAGTACAACAATACTTAGTAAATGAAGTACAAGAAGTATATCGTTTACAAGGTGTGAAGATTAATGACAAGCACTTTGAAGTAATTGTTCGTCAAATGATGCGTAAAGTAAGAATTGGAGATCCTGGAGATACAATCTTCTTAGAAAACCAATTAATTCACAAGTCTGATTTCATCAGAGAAAATGATAATCTTTATGGTCAAAAAGTAATTGAAGACGAAGGTGAGTCAGAAAACTTCAAAGCAGGACAAATTGTTTCTCCAAGAGAATTGAGAGACGAAAACTCTGTATTAAGAAGAGCTGATAAGCAATTAGTAACAGCAAGAGACATTGTTCCGGCAACGGCAACACCAATCTTACAAGGTATTACAAGAGCTTCATTACAGACGAAATCATTTATCTCAGCAGCATCGTTCCAGGAAACAACAAAAGTACTGAACGAAGCAGCAGTAAGTGGTAAAGTTGATGCATTAGAAGGATTAAAAGAAAATGTAATTGTTGGGCATAAAATACCAGCAGGAACTGGAATGCGTAAGTACGATGATATTATTGTAGGATCGAGAGAAGAATACAATGAAATTATGGCTGCTAAGCACGAAATTAACTTTTAATACATGAGTCAGGACAAAGCAAAAGAAAAGCAAATCAACATTGAGTTAGATGACGCAATGGCGGAAGGAATTTATTCCAACTTAGCAATCATCAATCATTCAGCATCAGAATTTGTAGTAGATTTTGTAAACATTATGCCAGGGAGACCAAAGGCAAAAGTGAAATCTAGAATTATATTGACACCACAACATGCAAAACGATTAATGAAGGCATTAGGTGAAAATATACATCGCTTTGAAAAAGCTCATGGACAAATCAAAGATTTTGAACAACCTCCAATTCCAATGAATTTTGGACCAACTGGAGAAGCTTAATAAAAAAAACCTCAATTTTCGAATTGAGGTTTTTTTATTTTTAGATCAATCATTAAAACTTATTAAAATATATTTTAAAATAGATTTTAATTATTTAGGTTAAAAAATCGACTTTTTTAAATAGTATTTAAAAGATAAAAAAAAGACATCAATATATATTGATGTCTTTTTGCTATAAGCTTGTTAAAAAGCTTTAAAATGATGTTTTTTGAAATATTTGAAAAGAAAATTGAATCTTTCAATCATTCAATTCTTGTGTCTATTTTTTAAAATTCACTTGTAAAATGAAATTTTATTTTTGGATATTTCTGTTGTGTCATTTGTAGTGAAAAAGAAGAATCTGCCAAGAACACTAATTTATTTTCTTTATCACGTGCTAAGAATCGTTGTTTTACACGTTTAAAATCTAAAAACTCAGGATCTTTTTCATTGTCAACTTCAACCCAACATGCTTTATGAACATTTAGGTTTTCATACGTACATTTCGCACCATATTCATGTTCTAATCGATACTGAATTACTTCATATTGAAGCGCTCCAACGGTACCAATAATTTTTCTTCCATTCAAATCTAATATAAATAACTGTGCAACTCCTTCATCCATTAACTGAGCAATTCCTTTCCCTAACTGTTTGGATTTCATTGGGTCAGCATTGTTGATGTATCTGAAGTGTTCTGGTGAAAAACTTGGAACACCTTTATAATTCATCTTTTCTCCAGCTGTTAATGTATCACCAATTTTAAAATTCCCTGTATCGTGAAGGCCAACAATATCACCCGGAAATGATTCGTCTACAATTTGTTTCTTTTCTGCAAAAAAGGCATTTGGACTTGAAAACTTCAGCTTTTTGTCGAGTCGTACATGAAGGTATGGAGTATTTCGTTTAAAAACTCCTGAAACAATTTTAATAAATGCTAATCGGTCTCTGTGTTTTGGATCCATATTGGCGTGAATCTTAAATACAAACCCTGAAAAATCCTTTTCGTCTGGTTTTACCAAACGTGTGTCGGAATCTTTAGCTAAAGGAGTTGGAGCAATCTCAACAAAGCAATCGAGCAACTCTCTAACTCCAAAATTGTTTAATGCAGAACCAAAAAATACAGGTTGCAATTCTCCACTTAAATATTCGTCTCTATCAAATTTTGGATATACTTCATACACTAATTCAAGTTCTTCTCTTAAAGTTGCGGCAGAAGTTTCTCCAATATAAGTTTCTAATTCTGGGTTGTTAACATCTTCAAAATGAATGGCTTCAGAAATCGTTTGTTTGTTTTCTCCAGTAAATAAATTGATATTTTTTTCCCAAACATTATAAATACCTTTAAAGTCGTATCCCATTCCAATAGGAAAACTCAAAGGCGTAACACGCAAACCCAGTTTCTGTTCAACTTCATCCAATAGGTCAAAAGCATCTTTTCCTTCTCTATCTAACTTATTAATAAAAACGATAATTGGAATCTTTCGCATGCGACAAACTTTAACCAATTTTTCGGTCTGTTCCTCTACACCTTTTGCAACATCTATTACAACAATAACACTATCTACAGCGCTCAAAGTACGAAAAGTATCTTCAGCAAAGTCTTTGTGTCCTGGTGTGTCTAAGATGTTGATTTTTTTATCTTTATATATAAAAGCTAATACGGAAGTTGCTACAGAAATTCCTCTTTGACGTTCAATTTCCATAAAGTCACTTGTAGCGCCTTTTTTTATCTTATTATTCTTTACAGCTCCTGCTTCTTGAATAGCTCCACCAAATAGTAACAGCTTTTCTGTTAAAGTTGTTTTTCCTGCATCTGGATGTGATATAATTCCAAAAGTTCTTCGTTTTGCTATTTCTTGTTGTATGCTCATTAGAAGTATTTAATAGGAGGCAAAAATATCACTTTTAAATTAAATAAAAACATAAAGTTAACAACAAGTTTAAGTTCTAAAAGTGTAATTTTTTAACAAAAAAGATGAGATTATCCTAAAAAAAACGTGCTAAACACTTGAACGAAAAAAGCTTGCATTTTAACGAAAAAACAAATCCTTTCATACGCATTGGTACGTATGTATTAATATCAGTGATTACATTTGTTAAAATATGTTAAGGAAAGTATTGCCCAATTTTTCCCTTAACTGCCTTAAAAATACTCGAATGAACAACATTACTATTGATGTACTGTTGAGACGTCAAGTCTTAAACGGTATTTCTATTGTTATACTTATTTTTAAAAGGCTTACCCCTATTTTTGTGATGTTGCTATGCATGCTACATACACAATATACACTTGCGCAAGAAAAAACAATCTACGATGTGCAAAACCTAAAACTAGATGAAACTACAGTAGACGGAATCATTTCTTTTCAAAAAATCATACCACATCTCACAGGTGTAGCAAAACTCAGAAAACATGTATATGACAATCAAGAGTTGTATCCTATGGAGCAAAAAGCGATTGAAACGAGTAGAGATAAAAAGCATGAAGCACACAAACGCTGGGAAAGATATATGCGGAAACTTCCAGTATATGTTTATCTAGTAGATGATATACAAAACTACATTTCAGTGACTACTAATGTAAGTAACCATTTAACAGTTTGTAAAAAGTTCAATGATCAACTAAAGGTAAATATTGAAAATAAAAACGATTATCCAATTAGTGCAGAAATAGAACTTGATGCGGGAAGTATTGTAAACTTTCCAAAATCAAATGACAACATCAAAAAAATATATAATAAAAATAAAAAAATAGCCTTCAATTACATTGGTAATGGTAGAGCTACTTTTAGTTTACCTGCAAATTCAAAACTAGCTGTCAATATACCAATAGTGTACAGTTGTGATGGAAAAAAGGGTGAAACAATAAAACAACTAAAAAACCAAATCTTGATAAACCATAAGATTAATCTTGTAGGCTACATTTACAACGAAGAAAAAAAGGAGTTATACCGAATAACTTCAATTCCAGTTACAACCTCAAGTATTAAACTTAGATATCTATAAAATAAAGTTTCATGACTATGAAAAATATTACATCAAAAATACTAGTAACACTTTTAGTGTCATTATTATTTTTCTTTAGCGCTAGTGCACAAAACATATCCGGAGTAGTAAACTCATACACTACAGTTTCAGCTGTTAGTGGAACAAGTGTTACTGTTGGTAGTAGTGCTGGACTAGCAATCAATGATCCTGTAATGATAATTCAAATGACAGGTATTAGTGGTGGTGGAAATACAGGTGGAGTAGACAATGGTGCGGGTAATTTTCATTTAGCCAAAATTACCAATATCGTTGGAAACACATTAACAATAGATGTAACTGTTACAAAAACATTTACACCAGCTACTGAAAGTGTTCAGTTAGTCAGAGTTGCAAAATATACGAGTGATGTTACTGTAGTAGGTACAGTGTCAGCACAACCATGGAACGGAACTACAGGTGGAGTTATTTTTATAGACGCATGTGATAACAATATAACGCTAAATGCGAACATTAATGCTTCTGGAGATGGTTTTTTTGGAAGAAATACAACAGGGAACTTTGCCGTAGATAACTGTGGTGAATCTTCAGCATTAGTAGCTACACCAGATGAAAACTGGGGAACAGACCCAATATATTTTGGAGGCGACTTTGGAAACGCAGCACCATTATCAGGAGGAACTGGACGTGGTGGTCATGGAGGATGTGATGGAGCACAAGGAGCACCAGATGGAGGAGCCGGAGTTGGAGGTAATGGAGCAAATTCTACCGACCTTACACTTGGTTCAGGTGGTGGTGGTGGTGGCTACGGAGGTGGTGGAACCAGTGGAGGAGCTGGTACAACGATCTCTGGAACAGCAGCCCCAGCAGCAGGAAGTGTTTTTGATACAGCAACTAATTTAAGACTTTTCATGGGAGCTTCAGGAGGTTCTGAAGTAGAATGGGCACCAGCAACTGGTAACGGCGGTGGAATTGTAATTGTATTAGCAAACAACATAACAACAAATGGTTCTAACAGAGATATCGTAAGTGACGGTGATGCAGGTCCAAACTCAGGAACATATACGTTTTTTGGAGATGCTTCAAATGTAACAGGAGGAGCTGGTGGAGCAGGATATATTGCAATACAAGCAAATTCAATTAATAGCCAAGTAAGAGCATTTGCTCGTGGAGGAGATGCTACAATACAAACTGGAGTTGCACCTATATTTATTGAATATGGTGGTCCAGGTGGAGGAGGATTTGTAATAAGTTCTTCTGCAATCACAACTACTGCTGTAACTAGTGGAAATATTCCAGCAGGTAACGGAGCATTAGCAGGAGCAAATGGTAGAGTGGTGACTGACGCAGGAGTTAGTACAACTTTTTCTGTTGATTGTCTAAATTGTAATTTAGCTGATGCTGGAAAAACGAATGAAACATGTAATAACAATTCAACGCGTGTTCGATCTGATGATTATGCAAATTTTGACTTAAATCCAACAGGAACAGATTTAGGAACAACATATACAGTTTCTGTAAATAATGGAGGTGTAGTAACACCAACTACAGGAACATACGGTTCAGCAACAACTTTCAGATTACAAGATGGTTCAGCTGATAATACATTATATACAATTACAATAACAGATAATACAACGGGTACATGTACAATAACAACAACAGTACAACAAAGTAACTGTGACATAGATTTTTGTGATTTATCAATTACAGGAAATGTAGATAGTGATTTAGATGGTGTAGCCGATTTTTGCGATGAAGATGATGACAACGATGGTATCTTAGATACACAAGAGCAATGTGGGACAGATCCTGTAACATTAAATCCTGATTCAATTATTCGAATTGAAATAGATGTAGATCAGTTCTCAACAGAAGTTGGATGGACTTTATCTAGAGGAGCATCAACACTTTTTAATGTGCCAGCTGGTACTTACACTACAGGAAATATAACAGTTTCACAAGACATAACGATTACCGAAAATGGAAACTATTTATTTTCTATAACAGATACTTTTGGTGATGGTATTCAAGGAAATTCCTATAGAATAATAGTTGATGGTACTACGATTGTAAATAGAACTTTTGGTTCTCCTACTGATACAACTACTTTTTCGCAAGCAGATAACTTTAATGTAAATACAATAGTATCAAATCCTTTTAGTTGTTTATCAGGTGATCCTATGGGAGATGACGATGGTGATGGAGTAATTAACTATCAAGATTCAGATTTCTGTGCATTAAATGCGAATGGAGTCTGTACTTCTTTAGATTCTGATAATGACGGAATAATAAATTCTTTAGATTTAGATAGTGATAATGACATGTGTTTTGATGCGCTTGAAGCGGGACATACAGATGATAATGATGATGGTATATTAGGTGATGCTCCAGTAACAGTAAATGCTACAAATGGTAGAGTTACAAGTGCAACAGGATATACTGGTACTCAATTAGCAGTGACGAATTCAGGAAATACAACAGCCTGTGATTCTTGTGAAATTTTAAGTGCTTCCGTTACAGCAGTATTTTGTAATGATAACGGAACGCCAACAAACGATACAGACGATACATTTACTTTCTACATAAGTCCTAATGGAAATCTCTTAGGATCTACATACAGTTTATCAGGAGACATTACACAAGCAAATGTTTCTTACAGTTTACCACAACAATTTGGACCATTTTCAATATCTGGCGGAAACATAACTTTTACCATTACAGATGATACAGATGGTTCATGTCAACTAACAAACGTAGTAGTTGCGCCACCAGCAACATGTTCAACATCTACAGTAGTTGATACTGATAATGACAATGTTGTAGATAGCATTGATTTAGATAATGATAATGACGGAATCATTGATAATGTTGAAAACCCTTGTACAACAAGACCATTAACAACGAGTGCATGGGCAGGGAGTTTACCATACACAAACAGTGCAGGTCCAGTTGGAGTTACATATAACAGTTCAATTCCAGCAGGAGGTCTTATCGCATATACACCAAATGGTACAATGACTTCCAATTCCTTCTTCTCTGATGCCGCGGTAGAAGGCTCAAATTCTTTAGAATTTTTATTTGCATGGGATACATCTTCAGAATCTCTTGATGCTGCTGCAGATGATCGCGTTACAGGAACAATTACAATAACATACGATCAACCAGTTTACAATCCAATAATTCATATTGATAGACTAGGAGGAAACAATCAAATACTTTCAGGGAACTTTATATCTAATACTTCATTGTGGACGTTGCAGAATGCAAATCTTTCTATGGGGAAAATTGCTGGAAACAATCAACTAATAGTAACACCAAAACAATTTTATAGAGATGTAAATCAGAATCTTGGTACAAGTTCGCCAGTAGTTCTTTCTGGTGAAGCTGATAGTGCTGGACTTGGTACTGCAGCAGGAAGTATTCAAATTTACGGACGTGTAACAACATTAACTTTCCAAGTTACAGGAGAAGGAATTGATGGTACAGGTTCAGATGTATTAGAAATGACGTTTGATGCATGCCCAATTGTAGATACTGATGGAGATACAATTCCTGATTTCTTAGATACAGATAGTGATAATGATGGATGTCCAGATGCATCTGAAGGGTCAAGTAATATAACTACAGGTTTAGTAGATTTTACAGGAGGTAGTAATAGTCCTGGTAGTATTCAAAATTTAGGAACAACAGTAAATACAAATGGTATTCCTACAGCTGTAACAGCAGGTGGTACAACAGGAGGTACAGAAATTGTAGGACAGGCAACTACTACAGGAGTTGTTACTGCGGTTCAAGTTACACCAGCAACACTCGCAAATCAATCAGGGAATTCAGGTGATACATTTACATTTAATGTAAGCGGAACTACAGCAGATTCTGCAACGAGTTATACAACAGGAACACCAGTTTATGGAACACCTAACAACGCAAACTCAGGACTTCTATATGAATGGCAATTTGATGATGGTTTAGGCGGTGGCTTTACTACTGTACAAGCAGCATCAACGACAGCTACTTACACGGTAAGTTCAGCAACAACAGCAAATTCAGGAACTTATAAGGTTATTATAACACATGCAAATAATGTTTGTATACAAGAAGAAGTACAGGCAACATTAACAGTTAATGCTCTGGTTGCTATGAGTGTTGGTGATGTAACGATCGCAGAAGACAGCGGACCGGCAAGTGTACCCGTAAGTATTGACAATCCAAGCAGTGTAGATACGGTAGTTAGTATTACTACAGTAGATAACTCAGCGGAAGATCCAAATGATTATACCACGACCACTACTACTGCAACAATTCCAGCAGGACAGACAATTGATGATCCAAGTACACCATTAATACCATCTGATTTTGGAGTTGTACCAGGAAGTCCAAGTAATCCAAATGATCCATGTGATCCAATTGGAATCAACACGACTGATACAGATATGGATGGATTAACAGATTGTGAGGAAACAACAGGAATTGATGATCCAAGTACTCCATTAACACCACCGAATGATGATGATGGACCAACGAGTGATCCAAACGATCCATGTGATCCAATCTCAACAAGTTCATTAGTTGATACTGATGGAGATGGTCTTACAGATTGTGAAGAGACAACTGGAATGGATAATCCAAACACGCCAACAATACCAACAGGGCCAAGTGATCCAAATGATCCTTGTGATCCAATAGGAATTAATACAGTTGATAGTGATGGAGATGGTTTAACAGATTGTGAAGAGACAACAGGAATCGATGATCCAAGTACTCCATTATCACCACCGAATGATGATGATGGACCAACGAGTGATCCAAATGATCCATGTGATCCAATCTCAACAAGTTCATTAGTTGATAGTGACGGAGATGGTCTTACTGATTGTGAAGAGACAACTGGAATGGACAATCCAAACACGCCAACAATACCAACAGGGCCAAGTGATCCAAATGATCCTTGTGATCCAGTAGGAATCAACACAGTTGATAGTGATGGAGATGGATTAACAGATTGTGAGGAAACAACAGGAATTGATGATCCAAGTACTCCATTATCACCACCAAACGATGATGATGGACCAACGAGTGATCCAAATGATCCATGTGATCCAATCTCAACAAGTTCATTAGTTGATACTGATGGAGATGGTCTTACAGATTGTGAAGAGACAACTGGAATGGACAATCCAAACACGCCAACAATACCAACAGGGCCAAGTGATCCAAATGATCCTTGTGATCCAGTAGGAATCAATACAGTTGATAGTGATGGAGATGGTTTAACAGATTGTGAGGAAACAACAGGAATCGATGATCCAAGTACTCCATTAACACCACCGAATGATGATGATGGACCAACGAGTGATCCAAATGATCCATGTGATCCAATCTCAACAAGTTCATTAGTTGATAGTGACGGAGATGGTCTTACTGATTGTGAAGAAACAACAGGAATGGATAATCCAAACACGCCAACAATACCAACAGGGCCAAGTGATCCAAATGATCCTTGTGATCCAATAGGAATTAATACAGTTGATAGTGATGGAGATGGTTTAACAGATTGTGAAGAGACAACAGGAATCGATGATCCAAGTACTCCATTATCACCACCGAATGATGATGATGGACCAACGAGTGATCCAAATGATCCATGTGATCCAATCTCAACAAGTTCATTAGTTGATAGTGACGGAGATGGTCTTACTGATTGTGAAGAGACAACTGGAATGGACAATCCAAACACGCCAACAATACCAACAGGGCCAAGTGATCCAAATGATCCTTGTGATCCAGTAGGAATCAACACAGTTGATAGTGATGGAGATGGATTAACAGATTGTGAGGAAACAACAGGAATTGATGATCCAAGTACTCCATTAACACCACCGAATGATGATGATGGACCAACGAGTGATCCAAACGATCCATGTGATCCAATCTCAACAAGTTCATTAGTTGATACTGATGGAGATGGTCTTACAGATTGTGAAGAGACAACTGGAATGGATAATCCAAACACGCCAACAATACCAACAGGCCCAAGTGATCCAAATGATCCTTGTGATCCAGTAGGAATCAACACAGTTGATAGTGATGGAGATGGATTAACAGATTGTGAGGAAACAACAGGAATTGATGATCCAAGTACTCCATTATCACCACCAAACGATGATGATGGACCAACGAGTGATCCAAATGATCCATGTGATCCAATCTCAACAAGTTCATTAGTTGATACTGATGGAGATGGTCTTACAGATTGTGAAGAGACAACTGGAATGGACAATCCAAACACACCAACGATCCCAACAGGACCAAGTGATCCAAATGATCCTTGTGATCCAGTAGGAATCAACACAGTTGATAGTGATGGAGATGGTTTAACAGATTGTGAGGAAACAACAGGAATCGATGATCCAAGTACTCCATTAACACCACCGAATGATGATGATGGACCAACGAGTGATCCAAACGATCCATGTGATCCAATCTCAACAAGTTCATTAGTTGATACTGATGGAGATGGTCTTACAGATTGTGAAGAGATAACTGGAATGGATAATCCAAATACACCGTTATCACCACCAAATGATGATGATGGACCAACGAGTGATCCGAACGATCCGTGTGATCCAATCTCAACAAGTTCATTAGTTGATACTGATGGAGATGGTCTTACAGATTGTGAGGAGACAACAGGAATGGACAATCCAAATACGCCTCTTGTACCAACAGCGCCAAGTAATCCTAATGATCCATGTGATCCAATTGGAATCAGTACAGTTGATAGTGATGGTGATGGATTAACAGATTGTGAAGAGACAACAGGAATCGATGATCCAAGTACACCATTATCACCACCGAATGATGATGATGGACCAATGAGTGATCCGAACGATCCGTGTGATCCAATCTCAACAAGTTCATTAGTTGATAGTGACGGAGATGGATTGACTGATTGTGAAGAAACAACAGGAATGGATAATCCAAATACGCCTCTTGTGCCAACAGCGCCAAGTAATCCTAATGATCCATGTGATCCAATTGGAATCAGTACAGTTGATACTGATGGAGATGGATTAACAGATTGTGAAGAGACAACAGGAATTGATGATCCAAGTACACCATTATCACCACCAAATGATGATGATGGACCAACGAGTGATCCAAACGATCCATGTGATCCAATTTCACTAAGTTCATTAGTTGATAGTGACGGAGATGGATTAACAGATTGTGAGGAGACAACAGGAATGGATAATCCAAATACGCCTCTTGTACCAACAGCACCTAGTGATCCGAATGATCCTTGTGATCCAGTAGGAATCAACACAGTTGATAGTGATGGTGATGGATTGACTGATTGTGAGGAAATGACAGGGATAGATGATCCAAGTACTCCAACTGTACCAACAGGAACAAGTGATCCAGCTGATCCATGTGATCCTAATCCATCAGCAAATCCAGATGGAGATTGTGATGGTGATGGAATACCAAATGGAGTTGAAGGTGATCAAGATACTGACGGTGACGGAATTCCAGATCTATTAGATATTGATAGTGATAATGATGGTATTATTGATACGGTTGAAGCAGGAGCAAACCCAGCAACACCTGTTGATAGTGATGGAGATATGATTCCAGATTACCTAGATCAGGATAGTGATGATGACGGTATCTTAGATAACGTTGAAGCACAAACAACTGATGGATATGTTCCTCCAAGTGGAATGGATGTTGATGGAAACGGATTAGATGATGCGTATGAAGTAACGCCAGGTTCAGGAGAAGGAATTGATCCTGTAAATACTGACGGAACTGATAATCCAGATTATATTGACACGGATAGTGATAATGACGGTGTATTAGACATCGTTGAAGGTCATGATTATGATGGAGACGGAATTCCAGATGTAATGCCATCAGGAAGTGATGTTGATAATGATGGTGTAGATGATGCTTATGATGGAGACTTAACTGGATATGGAGACCCTAACGGATCTGCTGTAGATGATCCAACAGATGATTTACCTGATACAGATGGAACTGAAGATCAAGATTACAGAGATACTGATGATGACGGAGACGGAACTTCAACATCTGATGAAAATCCTGATCCAAATGGAGACGGTGATAACAGTGACGCTGTTGATAGTAATGGAAATGGAATTCCAGACTATCTAGAGCCAAACAATAATTCACCTTCTACAGATGACTTAGAAATCTTCAATGCAGTAACGCCTAACGGAGATGGAGATAACGATGTGTTTACAATCAGAAACATTGAATTATTCCCTGATAACCAAGTTAGAATTTACAACAGATGGGGAGTATTAGTATACGAGACAAAAGGATACGGACAAACTGGAAACTACTTCCGAGGTGTATCTAATGGTCGAGTTACAATACAACAAAATAAGTTATTACCAGTAGGAACATATTACTACGTTGTTGACTATGTAGCCAACGGTGTTACCAAGAGTAGAGCAGGTTACTTATACATACAACGATAAATTGATAAGCGAACATACTATATTTGTAGTATGTTCGCTATAAATAATAAACAAAAACATAGCATACTATAATGAGAAATAAAATCATCATCATCATAGGAGTATTGAGCACCATATTTTCACTAGAAATGCATGGACAACAAGACGCTCAGTATACGCAATACATGTACAATACTATAAGTATAAATCCAGCCTATGCAGGTTCAAGAGGAGTATTTAGTATGGCAGGATTGCACCGTTCGCAATGGGTAGGTTTAGAAGGAGCGCCACGTACGCAAACACTAAACTTGCATACACCAATAGGGAAAAAAGGAAAAGTAGGACTAGGTTTTTCAATAATCAATGATCAACTAGGTCCAACAGATGAAACCTATTTTAATGTTGATTTCTCATACACAGTTAATACTTCTGAAAAAGGAAAACTTTCATTCGGGATAAAAGCTGGTGGAAATTTATTAGATGTATGTTTTGACTGTTTAAATCAATACAATCCTGAAGATTTATTATTACAAAGTAATATTGATAATAAATTCTCACCTAATGTTGGAGCCGGAATCTACTATCGTAACTCCGAAAAATGGTATGTAGGGTTATCAGCACCAAACTTATTAGAAACAAAACATTTTGATGAATCTTCGCTATCAGTTGCCAAAGAACGTATAAACTTATACCTAATTGGTGGATATGTATTTGATATGAGTGAAAGCGTAAAATTTAAACCAGCAGTACTATTCAAAGCAGTATCTGGAGCGCCTTTACAGGCAGATTTATCAGCAAACTTTCTAATCAATGACAAACTAACGCTAGGAGCAGCCTATCGTTGGAGCGCAGCCTTTAGTGGACTTGTCGGATTACAATTATCTGATAGTTTCATGATTGGGTTTGCCTATGATCGTGAAACAACTGAACTTGGAAATACACAATTCAATGACGGTTCGTATGAAGTCTTCTTACGTTTTGAACTATTCAATAACCGCGATAAAATAATCTCACCAAGATTCTTCTAAAAACCAACAATGATGACACGAAAAAAATATCTAATATATACGCTGTTAAGTTTATTCGTTCTTGTAGGTTATGCACAAGAAAAAAAACTGGACAAAGCAGATAAAAAATACGACAGTTATGCTTTCATCAATGCCATAGAAATCTATGAGAAAGTAGCGGAAGAAGGACACAAGTCGAAAGAGCTATTTGAAAAACTTGGAAATTCATATTATTTCAATGCTGACTTAGTAAGTGCTTCAAAATGGTATGGAGAACTCTTCAAATTAGATGAAGAAATTGCGCCAGAATACTATTTCCGTTATGCACAAGCGCTTAAAGCAGAAAAACGATATGCTGAATCTGATGAAAAAATGAAAAAATTCAGTCAATTGACTGGAAGCGATTTACGTGGAACGAAATTTATAAAAACTCGTAACTACTTAGACGAAATCGCAGAACAATCAGGTCGTTTTCGTATAGAAAATCTAGGAGTAAATTCTAAATATTCAGATTTTGCACCATCATTCTATGAAGAAAACCTAGTATTCTCTTCAGCACGTGATACAGGTGTCACTTCTCGTTACAAACACAAATGGAATGCACGTCCATTCTTAGACTTATACGGAGCAGAAGTTGCAGACAATGGAAGTCTATCTAATGTTGATAAATTCTCAGGAAAACTAAATACAAAATATCACGAATCAACATCTGCTTTTACAAAAGATGGAAATACTATGTATTTTACACGTAACAACTATTACAAAGGAAAATACAAAAAAGACAAAAAAGGGATCAACAAACTAAAACTATTTAGAGCAACACGTGAAGATGATCGTTGGACAAATATTGAAGAATTACCATTCAACAGTAACAACTATTCTGTAGCGCATCCTGCATTAAGCGTAGACGAGAAAAAACTATACTTTGCTTCCGATATGCCAGGAACCATTGGAATGTCTGACTTATATGTTGTTGATATCAATGATGATGGAACATTTGGTGAGCCAAAAAATCTAGGAACAGGAATCAACACGGAAGGAAGAGAAAACTTCCCGTTTATCAGTCAAAAGAATGAATTCTACTTCTCATCTGACGGACATGTTGGTTTAGGTGGATTAGATATTTTTGTGATGAATCTAGAAGATGAAGACAGCGAAATATTTAATGTTGGTGAACCAGTAAACAGTTCTATGGACGACTTTACTTTTATCATCAACAGTACAACGAAAAAAGGATACTTTGCTTCCAATCGTGATGGCGGGCAAGGAGATGATGATATCTATTCATTTGTCGAAATGAAACCAATTCAATGGACATGCGAGCAAGAAATTGCAGGTGTTGTAAAAGATGATAAAACAAATGAAATCATTGAAGGAGCAAACGTAAAACTATTTGACAAAGACAATAAAGAAATAGAAAATACATACAGCGAAGTAGATGGGAAATTCAGATTCAAAAGACTGCTAGAATGTGATCAAGTGTACTTTGTAAGAGCTTCTAAAAAAGATTACAACTCAGCAGAAGCATTATTGCCAAAGCAAGAAGAAGAAGGACTCAGAGAAGTAACACTATTACTTGAAAAAGAAGAAGTACCATTTGAAGTTGGTGACGATTTAGCAAAAATTCTAAACATTCCAATTATCTACTTTGACTTTGATAAATCGAACATTCGTCCTGACGCTGCGGCAGAATTAGAAAAAGTTGTAACAGTGATGTTACAATACCCAACACTAAAAATCGATGTGCGTTCGCATACAGATAGTCGTGGAACTGATAGTTATAACATGAAACTATCACAACGTAGAAACGAATCTACACGAGCATACATCGTTTCAAGAGGAATTGACGCAAGTAGGCTCATTGGAGCTGGTTACGGAGAAACACGCCATGTAAACCAATGTAGCAATGGTGTAAAATGTTCTGAAGAAGAACACCAACTCAACAGACGAAGTGAATTTATCGTTACAGAACGTTAAAAAATCAGACTCATACAAACTAAAAAAGCATCCTAATCTTAGGATGTTTTTTTGTTTAACATAAGATTTTATAATAAAAGGTTTTATCAATTTTGATTTAAGTATAGAAACAAGTAGTTTCGATTGATACAAAAACTGAACGAGAACTAAAATGATACATCCGTTACGACAACATATTGAAGAAATCATTCCTCTTACAGATGAAGAATTTGATTTTGTTCTAAGTCATTTTGAACAAATAAAAAAGCGCAAACATCAATACATTGTTCAAGAAGGAGAATTTGTGAACAAAGAATATTGGATTATCAAAGGTTGTTTAAAAAGTTACTTTATTGCAGACAATGGAAAAGAACATATTCTTCAGTTTGGTATGGAAAATTGGTGGATTACAGATTATGAAGCCTTTGTAAAACAAACGAAATCCAAAACCGCTATTGATTGTATAGAAGATAGTGAACTCTTATACATTACGTATGAAAACAGAGAAAAACTCACAGCTGAAATGCACAAAATGGAACGCTTTTGGGCAAAAAAAAGTAAGATAGGACGAATAGCGCTTCAAAACAGAGTTCTATCATTACTAAAAAACTCAACAAAAGAACAATACGATATATTGCTAGAACAATATCCAAAACTCTTCCAACGTGTACCTAAAAAATTGATTGCAGCATATTTAGGTGTTTCTAGAGAAACGCTAAGCAGATTAAATTCCTAATTACAATAATACTCTTTCTTAAAAAGTGACATACATCACTTCAAAAGTGTGATTTAACTCCTGTTAAACTAACATTTTATCGCTGAATTTTGCTTCATAATAATTTAAATCAAATTAAATATGAACGCACTAAAAGTAGCGCAAAACAATAACATCGGATTATTAATTCTTAGATGTACCATCGGAATACTAATCTTATTTCATGGTATTGCAAACATGAGTTCTAATTATGCCTTTATTAAGGAATTACTTCAAGGATATCAAATTCCAAGTTTCCTGGCTTATGGAGTTTTCATTGGAGAAATTATAGCTCCTATTCTCATTGTCATAGGTTTCAAAGTCAGGCTTAATAGTCTAATTATAGCTTTTAACTTTTTTATAGCTATTCTATTGGCGCACAGTTCGGATATATTCACGCTCAATCAATTTGGCGGTTGGGGAATAGAATTACAAGCACTTTATCTATTTGGAGCAATAACCTTATTCTTTACAGGAGCAGGAAACTATGCGCTATCAACAAATTCAGAATTAGATTGAATACACAACTTTTAAAACATAAAAATATGCCGTATGTAAATATTAAAATCACAGACGAACAAGTAACAAAAGACGAAAAACGCCAGCTTATAGAAGGAGTTACACAACTATTAGTAGATGTACTAAATAAAGATCCAAAAACTACACATATAGTAATCGATGAAGTGCCCGTTGAAAATTGGGGCTTTAATGGAGAGCAAACAAATAAAAAGAAAAAATAAGTATGTACAAAGAAAATAGCAAAGAAATTGAAAGCCTGATCACCAATTATTTCGAAGGAATTTTTTATGGAGACATAGAAAAACTAGAAACTTGTTTTTACGAAAATGCATTCTTGTACGGAGACATTAAAGGTGTTGACTATTTAAAAAGTATAAAAGAATATATTGAAGGAGTAAAAAATAGACAAAGCCCAGCAACTTTAAATGAAACTTTTAAAATGGAAACTATTGGAGTTGATATCATGGGAAAAATAGCGATGGCAAAACTACATGTACCAATGCTTGGATATAATTATTACGATTACTTATCGCTTGCAAAAATCAACGATAAATGGAAAATTGTAAACAAGCTATTCACTCACATAGAATAAATAAAAAATCAAGAAGCAACTTGCAAAGTGCAAAACATAATGTTTTGCACTTTTTTTATTTAGGCTTACATAAAAAAATAAAGGAATGAGAAATAATCTATATTGCTAAGAACAATGTCAAAACTTATGTTAATTTTAACTAAAAAATAGCTAATAACAGTAATATACACCGAAAGCTATTTTGTAAATTTGCTTTTCGACAAAAAATATGGCAAAAGAAAACGTAATCTTAGTAAATGAAAATGACGAGCAAATCGGTTTAATGGAAAAAATCGAAGCGCATGAAAAAGCACTCTTGCACAGAGCATTTTCAGTATTTATTCTTAATGACAAAGGCGAACTCATGTTACAACAACGCGCCTTAGGCAAATATCATTCTCCAGGTTTATGGACAAATACCTGTTGCAGTCATCAACGTGAAGGTGAAAGCAACATAAGTGCAGGTAAACGAAGATTACAAGAAGAAATGGGATTTGTTACGGAACTTGCGGAAGCAGTATCGTTCATATACAAAGCACCATTCGACAACGGACTTACAGAACATGAATACGATCATGTAATGATAGGAACCTATAATGATGCACCAGAAATTAATCCAGATGAAGTTGCTTCATGGAAATGGATGAAAATACAAGCGGTAAAAGATGATATCAGTAAAAACCCTGATGAATACACAGCTTGGTTCAAAATAATATTTGACAAATTTTACCAACACATAAAAGTTGATATATGAAACGAGCATGTTAAAAAGTTTATCACTAAAAACAATGATTATTAGCAAACAACATGTGACCAATGAAAAACAAATAATATAAACACATGAAAGTTACCGTAAGTAGAAAAGCACATTTCAATGCTGCACACAGATTATATCGACCAGATTGGGACGACGCTAAAAACAAAGAAATCTTTGGGAAATGCAGCAATCCAAACTATCACGGACATAATTATGAACTCATTGTAAGTGTAAAAGGTGAAATAGATCCTGAAACTGGATTTGTAATGGATGTGAAAATATTAAAAAACTTAATTCGATCAGAAATAGAAGATGCTTTTGATCATAAAAATTTAAACATAGAAGTTCCAGAATTCAAAAACTTAAATCCAACAGCAGAAAATATTGTGGTTGTGATTTGGAATAAACTCAGAAAACACATTTCAACAGCATTAGAGCTAGAAGTTGTGTTATATGAAACACCAAGGAACTTCGTAAAATACACAGGAGAATAACTATGAAATTACATCCATTAAAATTCAATCCAATTTTTAAAGAACGCATTTGGGGCGGTAACAAACTGCAAACGATGCTTCAAAAAAACAGTCATGGCGATGCCATTGGTGAAAGTTGGGAAATATCGGATGTAAAAGGAGAACCTTCTGTTGTTTCAAAAGGAGAATTACACGGTAAAACATTACAAGAACTTAGCGAAACGTTTCAAGCTGAATTACTAGGAAAAAAAGTATATGATGCATTTGGAACTAAATTTCCACTACTAATCAAATATATTGACGCTAAGAGCGATTTATCCATTCAAGTACATCCAAATGACGCATTGGCAAAAGAACGTCACAATTCGTTCGGAAAAACGGAAATGTGGTATGTAATGCAAGCAGATGAAGGTGCAGAACTCATGGTCGGATTCAATCAAGAAGTTACTAAAGAAGACTATCAAACACATTTAAAAAATAATACACTTACGGAAATTCTCAACTTTGCAAAAGTTCAAAAAGGAGATGTATATTTCTTGCCTACCGGCAGAATTCACGCAATTGGTGGCGGAATTGTATTAGCAGAAATTCAACAAACTTCAGACATCACATATCGAATATTTGATTGGAATAGAGTAGATGCAGAAGGAAATTCACGTGAATTGCATACAGCTTTAGCGCTTGACGCGATAGATTACACACTACACAAAAACTACAAAACGGAATACGAATCTGAAACAAACAAAATATCCACAATAGTTGACTGTCCATATTTTACAACAAACCTAATTCCATTTGAAGGAGAAGTAACCTTAAATCATCATGACAAGGATTCTTTTGTAATATACATGTGTGTAAAAGGAAACGTTTCATTTCAAACAGAAAACCATCAAGAAACACTTTCATTTGGCGAAACATTATTATTGCCTGCTTCTATCAAAAATGCAATTGTAACTACAAACGAAGCTTCCGAACTTTTGGAAGTATATATAAAGTAGTTTTTAGACCGCTAACGCTGTTAGATATTAGATCGCTTCGCTTTTGGATCGCTTCACTTTTGGATCGCTTCGCTTGGTTCTTAAAAATCTTAAAGTCGTCACTTCGAGTGATTTTTCGTAATGAAATGTAGAAAAATTGTATCGAGAAGTACTATGAAATTATAAATGTAAAATGCTAAATTTTAAATTAAAAAGTATTTTCCAAACACCAAACACCAAACACCAAACACCAAACACCAAACACCAAACACCAAACATAAAAAAATCCCAAGCCGCTACAACTTGGGAATCTTATCTCTTATAACTTAATTCAACTTACGAAGCTTTTCGAATTGGTTCTTTGTGTAAAGGAAAACCAAACAAAGCGCTACAAATCACTTCTTCGGTTTTAGATTTCCTTTTTGTTTTAGTTACCATAATTCGAACTTTAAGCGTTTTTTCATCGTGTTGGATCAATTGTGCCTGAATGGTTAAATTGTCGTTTAAACGAGCGCTCTTGTTCATTTGAAAGGCATATTCAACAATGTTAGGAACATCATGAAGATAAAATTCTCTAATTGGATAGGTGGCTACTACTTGAATTTTATCAAATAGTATGTGCGGATGTAAAAATCCATTGGCGTTTGTCACTTTTTTAGTGACTGCAAATTGAACATTTGTCTGTATAATATGTTGTGCAATAGTATTCATAATTTCAAAGTTTTAATGATGTAACAAAAGTGGTATTGGTTCGGAAGGCGCATGCGAATTAAAAAATAGCGAATAGGAATTGAGCATGGAGTTCGTTTTTGTAATCATTTTGCGGAATCTTAAAATACATTTCATAATAAATGGGTTTAAAAAATTAATTATTTAAAAATAAAAAAGATGCTTCGTAAAAAGCACCTTATAAGTTTATGATATAGATATTAAATTATTAACTAAACTTGTTTGGATGCTTATAATATGTACGTTTCATATTGGACACAGGAATACAAATCATCATACGCTTGGCATTTGTATTATGATTCATAAATTGTCGATATAGTTGTACTAAAGCATTCATAGACTAAAACTAATTAAATAAAATGTAACTAAATAACATTTGTGGTATTTATAACAAATTATATACCATTTTAGTTTAAATTTGCAAAAAATTATAAATCATGTCAAATAAAAGAGATTTAAAAAAGGACTTAAACTACGTTTTTGGAGATATTATCGATGCTGCCTTATTATGGCAAATGGTTAATCCAGGAGAAGATGTTGCAAAAAGCGAAGCTATCATTGATGAATCTATCCAAAGCTTTGATTCATTGATTGTTGAAGTAAATAAAAGAGGTGTTGAAAATACGAAAGCACACTTTAAAGGAATCAGACAAACATTAGAGACAAAAGCAACTGAATTAGTAACAAAAATTAACAGTCTTTAAAAAAAATAAAAAAAGGTTTGCAGAGAATAAAAAGGTTTTTATATTTGCAACCGCTTTGCCGATGTAGCTCAGCTGGCTAGAGCAGCTGATTTGTAATCAGCAGGTCGTGGGTTCGAGTCCCTCCATTGGCTCAAAGTGAAAAGCTCCTTGAAAAAGGAGCTTTTTTTATACCCGAAAATCAAGATGTATTTGAAACATATAATAACTTGCTAAGTCCTAATAATCAGGAGTCAATAACAAATAATAATACTTTATTTTTTTAGAATGGTACTTTTTTGAAGTCAGAAGTATCAAAAAAACGGAGACTGAATGAGTCTCTATCTCATTAAATTTTCTCAAAATTGACTTTGAATGGTAAAAGAAATACTTCTCAAGAGAATTTGAAATTGCAAGTGGAAAATATGATAATTGGCAGAATGCAGTAGTTTTTAAATATAAAAACAATCAAATTTGACTACAATACTCAGAAAAAATTGAACTATTAAGAAAAAAGCAAAGTTGATTGTAAAGAATCATCTTTGCTTTTTTTGTTTACTATTTATTTTTCAGCAATAAAAACAGCTTTATATACGCCATCATTTATGCTACTATATTCTGACCTTTCTAGTTCATGACGATCTTTTCCAAACAATTCTTGGGATCGTACTTGATATATTTTTTCAAAACCTTGAAATACTTCTGCAAGATTCGTTAGGTAATTTTCAAAGGTATCTGTATCCTCAAACGTTACACTTATTAAATAGGCTCTAGATCCTTTATCAACATGTTTTTTTACGAACTTATATACTTCTTCTCTGTAATTTATTCCTGTACGACTTAAATTAAGTTGAAGATACTCAATACCATCTAATGTGGCTACATTACCTTCTATTGCAGCATTCGTCAAATCAACTTTTGCAGTTAAAGAACTGTCGCGAGAAGGATCTGCCCAATGGAAAGGAGGAACTAAAAATGGTTGAATCATTTGTTTTCCAGAAGCAGTCTCGCCATAATAGATAACTTTCCTTTTATCAAACTTTCTAAATTCGTTCTGTATTTCTCGTACCTTTTTCATATTCTGATTGCGATCAATTTCCATGCGAATTAAACCGTGAGTTAACACATTCTTAACCGCAAATTCTATTCCTTCAATCGTGGAAGGTTTTCCATTTACTGTAAACTGATCATTTGATATAGCAAATAATGGAGAAGTAATCTCCCGATTAAGCATATCAATCTTTCTTTCTGCTAAATATCTGTTCCAGAGTATTTCCATTTTTTCAGTTTCAACTGACGCTTCTTTATCAGTTTTTGAGTTACACTGAAATAATACTAGGCTAAATAAAATAGCGCAAGTTATAGTTAGTGCTACTTTCAATTTGCCAATAAATCCTGATTTATTATTTTTCATCATGGTTATCCTTTTTTTTATAAATGATAAATTAAAATTGTTTACCAACCCATATGAGTTGTCGCTAACTAATTGTCTCAAAAGTAAGGTCTGGTAATCAACTAAGGAATAACCCGCTTTAATTATTTTTTTGTCTGCTATATATTCATGTATTGTTTTTAAAGATTTAATAAGCTTCCAAATCAATGGATTGAACCATAAAAATGCTGCTAAAAATTGTACAAATATTAAGTCAATAGAATGTTTCTGTTCAATATGTGTTTTTTCATGCGCAATAATCTGATCAAGCTCTAGCGTATCAATTATTCCTTCATAAACAAACGCGTATTTTAAAAATGAAAATGGTGTAATTGGGTATGAAACGCTCACAACCGTTATACCATCAATTTGTGTCTGAGGATGCATCAAAATCATTTTTCGAAGTCTTCTAAAAGTCCAAAACAATTTAGATATACAGAATACAATTCCTATGATATAGATCCCAATTACAAACTTCAATAGAATGCTTATCCAATCTACAGTAGTGGATTCAACCACTTTTGTAGTAATAACACCTTCATTAGAAGAGACAGGATTTTTATAAGTATCATATTCCCATGTTTCCATAGTTTCTTGATACGATACCCTAAATTTGCTAAACTCCTCAACAGAGTTGTCTATAACTGCTATTTTACCTTGGCTAAAATCAAAACTCATTAAAGGTAATAGCAATGAAAAAACTACGATTCCAATAAGGAAAAACCGATTAAGATTAAAGAATGTCTCTCTCTTCATCATAACAATATAAAGTAGGTAGAATACTGCTAATACAGCACTCGACTCTAATAGATATATGATAAATTTGATCATTTCTTCTTAGCTTTTAATGCTTCCAACATTCTCATTGCTTCGTCCAATTCCTTTTCATCCAATTTTTTACTCTCAGTGAAAAAGTTGACTACTTGAGAAAATGAATTATTGTAATAATCAGTCACTAAGCGCTTCATCTGTCCCTTACTATATGCAGATTTACTAATCATTGGATAATATTGATGCGAATTTCCATACGCTTTATAACCTATGATTTCCTTTTGCACTAATACCCTAACGATTGTTGATACAGAATTGTAAGGAGGTTTTGGAGTAGGATATTGTTCAATTATATCTTTGATAAAACCTTTTTCAATATCCCAGAGAATTTTCATTATTTTCTCTTCTGCCTTAGTTAATGTGACCATTACTTTATGAGTTTTATTAATTAGCTGATACAATTATACAACTTAATTTTAAGTTGACAAACTTATTAATAAGTTATATAACTTAAAATTAAGTTAAACTATTTATTTTTAAGTTGAATTATGTCAACGTTACTTTTACTAAAGACCTATTTCTTCTAAAAATTAAAATGTACAGGCTCATAAATAAGTAAAAGATAGTTTGATAAAACGAACCTTACCGTATCTTTGCCAAAATCGTTAAAGCAATAACTGAATGCAATTCAAAGAACTAAAACTCAACAAGCCAATTATTCGTGCGTTATTCGAAAAAAACTACGAAGAACCAACGTTAGTTCAAGAACGCGCCATTCCTGCAATCTTAGCTAAGAAAGACATTATTGTCTCTGCACAAACTGGAACAGGAAAAACGGCGGCATTTGCATTGCCTATCTTACAATTGTTATTTGACAAGCAAGATGCACCAAAAAAAGGTAAAAAAATACGCGCGTTAGTAGTATGTCCAACACGCGAATTGGCAATTCAAATAGAAGAAAACTTTGAAATGTACAGTAAGTACACAAATTTACGTACAGGTGTTATCTTTGGTGGAGCATCTATTCAGCCACAAAAAGAAATGCTCAAGAAAGGAGTAGATATTTTGGTTGCAACTCCAGGAAGATTACTCGATTTACACAAACAAGATATCGTGAATCTTGATTATATAGAAACCTTAGTCTTAGACGAAGCAGATTTAATGTTGGATATGGGATTCATTGATGACGTTAAAAAAATAGAACGTTTATGTCCTGATGGAAAACAAATTCTATTGTTCTCAGCTACGATGCCGTACAAAGTAGAACAATTAGCAAACTCAATTCTTAGAGATCCTGAATTTGTTGAGGTTTCACCAACATCATCAGCTGCAAAAGGTGTGGATCAGACATTATATTATGTGCCAAAACCCAAAAAAATAGAATTGTGTTTGCATTTATTGCGAAACAATATCAAAGGAAGTACTATTATTTTTAGACGTACAAAATACGGAGTTGACAAACTCGAAGAAACACTTTTAAGAAACAACTACAAAGCTGTAAGTATTCATGGTGGAATTGCACAAAGTTTACGACAAACAGCCTTAAACGAATTCAAAAAAGGGGAAGCAAGAATTTTAATTGCTACCGATGTCGCGGCACGTGGAATTGATATCAAAAATGTAGATGCAGTTGTCAATTTTGACATTCCAAATATTTCTGAAACCTATGTGCACAGAATTGGTAGAACAGCTCGTGCAGGTGCTTCAGGAATGGCCTTATCATTCTGTTCGGCAGACGAAAAAGAATACATAAAAGATATTCAACAATTGATCAATACTACAATTCATGTTGAAGAAGAACATCCATATCCATTAGATCCAAAAGCAAAAGCGCCAGTTCATAAAAAGCAAGGAAGTAAATACAAAAAAGGACGTAAATCAGAAGCTTCTAAAAAGAAGAAAAAACGTTGGTACTAAACAATTTTTAGATTTACGATTGTAAATTTTTAATGTGAATAAACGTCACTTCGAGTGATTTTCGAGAGAAAATTGTATCGAGAAGTACTTTGAAATAGTATTGTTTTGGATTTTAATCATTGTTCTTAAGTGAATTACCTTCAAACTCATAAATAATTCTGTATCTTAATTGATCAAAATAAATCTTAAAATTGATTAAGTGGAATACGAAGATAAAATCAAACAAGCCGAACTAGATAAGTTAGTAGCTGAAACTGAAAAAATAAGAGCCGAAGCTAAAAACCTCGAAAAAGAAAGAGAAAAATTAGAAAAGCCATTATATAAAAAACTCAGTTTTTTGAAAGCAGTTATGACAGGTTTAGTTGGTGGATTGGCAATATTAGGTGTGTTTAAAAGTATTATTGAACCAACATATAAAAAAGATATAATTAAAACAGAATTAGAAATTGCAATCAGAGAAAAGAAGATTTTTGAATTAAATAAAAGTGTGCAATTTGCTGAGAAGAATATACAAGATCTAGAAACGAAAAATAGTAATACACTCAAAGAAATTGAACTCGAAAAAGCGAATAAATTATTCTTATTAGATTCAATTAAGCAATATGAGAAAAAAGTTAAAAATAGAGAACAAAGTATAGTTTTTCAAAAAAGGCAAACAATTGAAATTATAAACGATCAATTGAAATACCTAAAGGGATTAAATGAAGAAAATCGAATTCACATTCAATCCATCTATTTCAAATACGATAAATCTAATTTTTCAAGAGATCAAAACAAACAATTAGACATAATTATAAAGTTTCTCAATGAAAATAATACATTCAGAATAGACGTAAGAGGATATTCTTTCGTAAAAGGAACTAAAGTATACAATCAAAGATTATCCGAAAGACGTGCAAAATCAGTTGTAGGTTATTTAATAAGTAAAGGAGTCTTTCCTGAAAGAATTACTTCTAGGGGCATGGGAGAAACAGATATGCATCCAATAATTGTCAATAATTTAGATAGAAAAATAGAACAAAAATTATACGAACTGAAGACTGTTGTGCAAATATCTTTGGTTTACTGAAATAATATATTTCTATCAAACAATACATATGTACCTTAAAAAAATATATTTCGGTTGCAGCCTAATTTTACTCGCTACTTTATTGAGTTTTTGTGCAAAACAAGAAGCTAAAGTAGAACGAGATACTGCTCGAATACTTTCCTATGAAGTAAATCCAAAAAAAGAAAAACTAGACTTTTATTGGAAAAATGAGCAAGGTGAAATCTATGGAAATGCGCAAAATTTAAAAACACAGCTTGAAGCTAAAGGACAAGAATTGATTTTTGCCATGAATGGCGGTATGTACAAAAAAGATCAATCGCCACAAGGTTTGTATATTGAAAAAGGAAATTTAAAATCACCAATTGATATTTTAGAAAAAGGATACGGAAACTTCTATTTACAGCCAAATGGTGTGTTTTATATGACCAAAGAAAACAATCCTATAGTTTGTACAACTAAAGCGTTTAGAAATACTGAAAACGTCAAATATGCAACACAATCAGGTCCAATGTTAGTCATAGATGGAAAATTACACGGAAAACTCACCAAAGGTTCTAAAAATCTAAACATTCGGAATGGAGTAGGCGTGCTGCCAAACGGAAACTTACTATTCGCGATGAGTAAAGAGGAAATCAATTTTTACGATTTTGCTACGTTCTTCAAAGAAAATGATTGTAAAAATGCTTTGTATTTAGATGGATTTGTGTCTAAAACGTATTTGCCAAGTAAAAACTACAAACAACTCGACGGTAATTTTGGTGTAATCATCGGAGTTACGAAATCTCTAAAGTAATTTTCTCAACAAAACTTTTAAATATATTGTATCTTCCCGTTCAGAAAAACGATATACACTCAAAATAGAATCAGATGAAAAAATATATACTACTTTTTGTAATGCTTTTTGCGTTACAATCATACGCTCAAAAAAACAAAACAGTTTTTGAGTTAAAACCTTCTCAAAGCATGTCCATTACTGGAAAAGGAGCAGGACAAGATGCAGCAGTTAATCCATATATGAATGGAAATAGTATTGCAATTATTGAAAATTTAGGAAAAAATAGTTTTACAGTACGCGTTCAATACAAAGGAGATATCGTAAAAACTTTTGTATTGCAAGCCAACAAAAAAACAAAAACAAGTCTTAAAAAAGGATCTGAATTGTATTTAGATAGTGACTTGGAAGCAAAAGCGAAAGTAGAATTTGTCAAAGGAATAAAATAATAAGAGTTACTTTAAAAATAGAAAAGAGAGTGCTTGAAGTTTTATGTTCAAGCACTCTCTTTTTATATTAAATAACGTAAGTTCGATATAAGTATTAAGAGTCATTTTTTTCTTTTCCGAAGTATAGCTGGGATTTTCCGTTAAAAATTTTTGAATCCTTGGAAAAAATTTAGAAAAATCACTGCGGTTTTAATTTTTGACTTTAAGAAAAATTAAAAATACCTCTGGAAAAGCACACTTTCTTTTGTTTCTTTTCTTTGTGTGAGCAAAGAAAATGAAAGTAAAAAGCTGATTTTCATAATTTACAATTCTTTCTCGAAATGTTTCTTTAAGAAATTTTCAATCTTAGTAGCTTCTGATTTTTCTATATCATGAACAGCTTCTTGCATTGCACCTTTAACTTCTAGATCTAAGGCATCAGCTGCTTTAAAATCGTCACCATTAAAATAACGTGGTTTTGTTCCAGGTCCTGTAGGACTTCCATGATCTTCATCAATAGATTTTCTCCAGCGTTCTGCATGTGTACGCCATTCTTCTTGATCAACTAATGTAGGTTGCGTAAACCAAACATTCCATGTCAATGTGTTTCCGTTTTTTAACATGTTTCCGGAAGCGGTATTAAAAGCTGCCATGACCAATTCATTAAACTCATCTACAATTTTTTGACCAGTTTTTTTAATCGGACCAATTTCTACATCAATATGTCCAACATTCCAAGCTTCTGCTTCATGACGTGCAAATGGCGGACTTTTAAAACGAGGTGTTTCTCCTTGACTTACTGGAAATATAGGTTGACTAGGATCTTGAAATTTATGTGTTGTCACTTTAATTGCTTTTTCTTTAGATGTTGGGAAATCTAACCCAAGTTTATTAAAAATATCAAAAGCTTTCTTTACCCATTCTTTTTGATGCGCACTTGGACTAAACCAAATAGTACCTTCTACGGTCATATCTGCATAAAACGTCTTTGTATCTTCATCAACCCAACCACGTTGGCCAGTAACGGTCACTTCTACGTTCATACAACCAAACGTAGGCGAACATGCGCCTTGTTGTGGACAAATAATAGAATATACACGTCCTTCATCTGTATACCCAAGTCTGGAAATATAAGGTGAAAACATTTGAAAACATCTTGATGCTTCTTTACCAGGAATTGTTTGCCAACTAAACTCAGGCCATTTTACGCCTTGTTGACGTTGTAACAAATCAATATTGTCCATATTGTCTAACATTGGTAATGAAGAAAGGTCTGGAGTTGGATATGCAAATGCTGGATTTGACTGTGCAAATCCACCTTTCCATCCTGGAGGAATTTGGGTATTACTCATGGTATATTAGTTTTTAAATTTATAGAATTCTAAAAATACCTTTTTTTTTAGGAATGTGTTCGCGTAGAAGTACTTGGTTTAGTTTTTGTAATTTTACTCAAACAGAAAAAATACATATGGGGCAAAGAGGTAATTATGTCATAAAATCTAATGATGAAACAACTATTTATTATACACATTGGCGCGCTATTTATATAGCAAATGATTTAATATTAGGTCCCGAAAAGTTTATAGAATTTGTAAAAGGATTTGAACAAAAAACATATTTAACTAGTGAACCTTGGATAGAATCATGTGTATATATTGATATTGACACAAAAGAATTACTTTTTTGGGAAGTAGATGATTTAGTAGAAACTTCAGTAAGGCAACGCTATTTAGAATTACTATCTAAACAATGGCAAGGTTGGAATGTATCTTTTGCAGAAAAAGAAATGTATGATATTGCAGAAAAAATGAATATCAATTACACAAAAGAACAAGGCTATGATTTTGAAGCAGGAAAACTAGAAGATTTACTAAATGAAGAAGTAGATGACTATGAAACTACGATTGTAATTTTCAAGAAAAATGGAAACATTCACACAAAATGTTCCTATGATTTAGATACTGAAGAATTGATTTTTTTAGGAGAACAAATTGTGACTGTTTTAGATAAAAGGATGCCAATTGATATATCTAAAAGGGCAGAGGTTGAAAATTATACTGCTATAGCAATTGATTGTGATGAGAAAAAATTAATAGTTAATTATACTTTTGCAGGATTAGCAGAAGAACTGTCGAATTTCTGGAAAGGTTGGACAATTGACGCTGGAAACTATGGATACATACAAGTTTTAGAAAAAGCAGGATTTGATACAACTCATTTAAAAATGAAACCCGCAGAGGTTGACAAACAAATTTTAAAAATACTCAGTAAAGAAGACAATTTCGATCCAATAAACTTTGCAGAAGAAATGTTGAAACAAGATAAAAGTACTCAATTTCATCCAAGCTTCTTTGAAAATAGAAAACCTTCTACAGATGATTAAGAAAACGAATAAAAGAGAATTATAATTGTTTTAGTGATTTTAAAAACAAAAAAATCCCAACTTCACTAAAGTTGGGATTTGTAATTTTTATATAAAATTGAAGTACTATTGTATTGCTGCTTCCTTCTCTTTTCGTTCAGCAATCAATTCTTTCAACTCTTTCCCATACTTAGATTCCATAATTTTTGGAGCTAATTGCTGATAGATAGTATCTAAAAAACGAACATTTGCATCAAATGTTTCTGTAGTCACAATATAAGGTGTAATTTCTTTATCATTATTTGTAAACGCATAGTTAAGAATGTAACGCATGCGACTTTTACTATAATTATCAATCTGTGTATTAATTTCTTCTACCTTCTGAGTATCAGCCTCTTTTTGTGCTTCTAAGCCATCTTTAAACAAAGCCAATTCTTTAGTGTTAAACTTCGTCATGAATTCTTTAAATTTATCTAAATCTTCATGGTTTTTAGAACCTGTAACTGTTACATCATTTTGAAATCTACGTAAACTTGTATGAATTGTCATTTCACCAGGTTCAGCAAAAAAGTCAATTCGATCATTTAAATCATTAAAATCTTTCTTCTCTAAGTATAAATACAATACTTCTGGCTCGTCAATAGTTGTTGTGAACGTAAAACTTGGATCACCATTTATAACCAAAGAATCTAAGGTAATTAGTGTTGTATCGCTTACTTTTTGTAAAAACAACGTTCCTTCTTTCAAACCATCAATCTTTCCAGCAATAGTTAAATTACCTTTTGTCTCTGTTCCACAAGCAATAAATCCTAAAGCAACTAGGACAACAATAAATTTTCTAAACATCATATTGAATTTTAACGAGGGCAAATATCTACAATTTTACTAAGTTTTTGAAGCCAATTCCATTAAAATAGTACACAAAATTGCACCATAGGTTCCAACTACATATCCAAACACGGCTAATAACACACCAACGGACGTTAACGAAGGATGAAATGCAGAAGCTACAATTGGAGCTGAAGCCGCGCCACCAACGTTTGCCTGACTTCCTACAGCTAAGAAGAAAAACGGTGCGCGAATAAGTTTTGCAACTAAGATTAACAATCCTGCATGAATTGCCATCCAAACCAATCCAATAACAATTAACCCTGGATTTTCCAACACTTTTCCTAAGTCCATTTTCATACCAATAGAAGCAACTAATACGTATATAAAGATGCTTCCAATCTTACTTGCGCCAGCGCCTTCATAGTTTTTTGCTTTTGTATATGAAAGTCCAATTCCGAATGCAGTTGCAATGGTAATCATCCAAAAGAATCCAGAACCTAAAAATGATAACGCGCCATCTTTATCTTTTACAGCATCAAAGTTTCCAGTTAAAAAATCAGTAATATTTGCCGAACCATAATGCGCTAACGAAACACCACCAAAGGCAATTGCCAAAATGATCATAAGTTCAGTAAGTGTAGGATTTCGTTTTATTTTATCTGCAAAGGAAGATACTTTTTCTTTCAAGCGTTCAATAGCAGAATTATCGGCTTTAAGCCAATTATCAATTTTTTGAGATTTTCCAATTCCTAATAATAAAATCGCCATCCATAAGTTTGCAACGACAATATCTACTAATACCATAGCGCCATATTTATCAGGAGAGTATTCGTAAATTTCATACATCGCAGCTTGGTTTGCGCCACCACCAATCCAGCTTCCCGCTAAGGTTGATAATCCACGCCAAACTGCTTCTGGACCAATTCCGCCAACAGTTTCTGGTGAGAATACAGAAATTAATAAAATTGCTATAGGTCCACCAATGATAATTCCGACAGTTCCTGTAAAGAACATAATTAATGCTTTCGGACCTAAATTGAATACACCTTTTAAGTCAATACTTAAGGTCATTAAAATTAAGGCTGCGGGCAATAAATAACGACTAGCAATCATGTACGTTTCAGAATACTTATCAGAAATAATTCCGAAAGAACTCAAAATTGCAGGTAATAAATAGCAAATTAATAAGGCAGGAACGTATTTGTAAAACTTTTTCCAACCTTTAGTTTCTTTAGATTCTGTATAAAATACAAACCCAAGAATCAGCATTAATATTCCAAAAACGATTTTGTCTGTTTTAAAAAATGGTTCAGGATGAATAATGGTTTTTTCTATTTTTTGATTTTTACTATCATATTCTTGATTTATACTGTCATAGTTGGTAAACGATGCATCAATAATTTCATAAATAACTGACGAAAATCCACTTTTTGGGGTTGTAGTAAGTTCAAACAAAGTAGTTGCTTTGTCAATAGTAATTAAGTTTCCTCCACTAAAAGAAACAGTAGCAACTGAATTATTTATATTAAACCTAAAACTACCATCAGCAATAAATTTTTGATTGATATTACTAATATTGTCCAATGTTGCCAGCGAATCATTTACTTTGATTTTCATATGAAATCCTGTAAATGTAATAGAGTCTATAGCGACTTTGGTGTTGAACGTAGTTTCTTTGCCTTCATGATGTTTCAACGTAAGTTGTTGTGAAAACATGGAAAACGAAACAAAGAATAGGAGTAAAGCAATGGCTTTTTTCATGATGCTTGGATGGTTTATGTTTGCAAAATACCAAAAATAATCATGTTTCCTACTTCAAAGTGTCTTGATTCTAGGATTGTAGAAGTGGAATTATTACTTTTTTAATTTTGAACAATGAATTTTCGGAAAATGAGAAATTTAATAATTCGTATGATTTCTCGCGTAAGCGAATTAAATTCTTCTTCAGTTTCCACATCAAAAACATTCATAAAATCATTCATGACACTTGCTACAGATTGTAATCCTTGAAATAATTGCAATACATAATATTCGTATTTCGTGAGATGAAATTCTAATACATTGGTTTGTAAAACGTCGTCAAAAAGGTCTGTGCGTTGAAATAAAAAATAATATTCATCTTTTGGGAATTCTAGGATTTTATCTAACAATTGCTGTTGATCGGTTTCGTTGAGAAAGACAAATTTCCAATCGGAAGCATAACACGCGATATAAGAACTTTGTTGTAGTTTTATTTTTTTTAAATCATCTACATTCAAATGTAAAATGGTTTCTCTTTCGAGATTGTAGTTTGAATAATCAAATATTATTTTTTCGTCAATTTGAATGTCATTTGTGTCGCTTAGCGCGAATTTTTCCTGTTCTATATCCAATATTTGCGTAATCATTTCTAAATGCTCGCTCGTTTGAAAAACTGTTTGTGTATGTTGGTAAAATGCTTGATTGATCTTAGCTTGATCATTATTCTTTGAAGAAAAATTATGAAGTAAATCGTGCCCAAGAATCGTTGCGATACTAATAGTTTTGTGAAAAAAGTTGCTGAGGTTGTTCATAAAAATTTGATTAAAGCTTACGCTAGATTTTTGATAATTTCATAATACGTTGGATAATTTCATAATACGTTGGATAATTTGTTTTGAGTTGATCGCGTAAGTCGTAACAATATTCCATCTCGTTTTTTCGCATGGAAAGTAAATGCACAAACTTCTTTTTTTGTGTATACTTATTGAAAAATGTGTGGCTTTCCTCAGATTTATCAGATTTATTCTCTAAATAATATGCAATTGATTTTTCCTGTTGTTTTGCCAAACAATGAAATAAATACTGTTCATAAAGCAATGCGTAAGAGGTTCCGTTGAAACGTGGTTTGTTGAGGTTTTTATCAATAATATCAAATGAAGCTTTGCAATATTCTTGAATAAATTCTAAATCATTTCCACCAATAATTCCTGCATTGCTTGAAACCATCGTTTGTTGGTTTTGGAATTCTTCTAATAGGAAATCTGGAAATTCATAATTATGATTCAATGCTTCTTGCATTGCATGCGAATAATGCCCGAAATCTTCATCTCTTTGTTGTGAAACTAAACTTGCGCTTTCAATAGTTTTACCAAATGAATTCCATACATAAACATCACCATCAACATGGATAAAAGGTTCATTTTGAATTTCGTACGCTTTTAGTTTTCCAATTGCCCAAAGTTCTTTTGGATAGTGATTCAATTCGTCTAAAACTACCTTTATACTTGTGTATGGAAGCTTTAATGTATCAATCAATAAGTTATAACCAAAAGCATCTGTGACGAGTTCAACTTCTTTATATAGTTCTTTAAATGTTAAACAACTCAATGCCCAACTCATGTAGAAATATTGTGAATGTCGCCAACCAGTTTTGCCAAGTGTACCATCTTGTGTAAGCATTGGTTTTGACCATAAACTGTGAACAATTTTCATAAAGTAGGTTTTTTAAAGAAAGATTTATCTTAAGCTAACTAATTGATAATTAATATTAAATTTAAGTAATTTTCTTTCATGTTTTGTATATTTAGTAGCATATAAACCAAATAAATTTTTAAACCATGAAAAAAAACAAAGAAATCAAGTTAAGCTTGAAAAAGGAAAAGGTAAGTGAGTTAAACAAGGACATGATGAACAAAATCAAAGGTGGATATCAAACCTATGAAATTCAATGTGCAACATATCCTACATGCTATTGCTGGACTGGACCAAAGCGTTGTCGTTAATACGACTAGTATAAGAAACTGTGCTATATTTTTATAACAAACCTACGCAATTCTTATACGTAGATTTATTTACAGCAAACATCAAAATAGAAATTATTCTGGCGTTTGCTGTGATGTATCATTCTTCTTTTTGGGTTCTCTTTTTGCATTTTTCAAACTTTGCATGAGCATCCATTCTATTTGACCGTTGGTGCTACGAAATTCGTCCGCAGCCCATTTTTCAATAGACTTTAACATCTCTTCATTAATTCGTAATGCAAAAGCTTTCTTTTTTGCCATAATTATATTTTTGACGATGCGTCTTTTTTCTTTTTCAACATATAGATATACAACGTAAGCGGCATAACTACACTAAATACTATTATAATATAGATAAAAGAAGATTCTAAAATAATATCATTTCCAGCTGATTTTTCAATGACGGAATATACAACATATAGCATAATTAGAATTGTAAAAAGGTTCACAAAACGCAACAATCTACAACTCATTTTATAGTTTCTTAGCGCGCTTTCTTCTGTAATTTCCTCCATATAATTATGAATATGTGGATATTTTGTCAACACATACATTCCGACAGCAACTACTGTTGAAATTATCATTAAAAGCCAAATAGAATTGCGTCCTCCATAACTATCAACTTCACCACTTACATTGAAATGCATAGGGATTTTATTTGGTAATTCTGAATAGGATACAAATACATAGCTCCACATAAATAGTAGAATGGAAAGTACAATAAGATCAATAATTAAATCGATGCCTTCTACTGGAACTTGTATTTTGGGTCTATTTGTTTTCATGAATTTTATCTATTCTTGTTACGTTCCATAATAACTTGTACGTACGTATCAACATTATTTATAGAATGTAATGCCCAACCTTGTTTTGCGTAAGTATTTAGAAATTCTTCTAACTTTTCCATTCTATTTGACCAACCTAGACTTGGTTTTAGTACTTTATATTCTTTCATTCTTTTTCTTCTTTAAAAATAATCAAACTTAGTATGACACCAATCATAATTCCTATAGACAAACCAATTACGGTTCCTAAGGCAACATGCCCTATAACTGCTCCAATAGTGGTTCCAATACTTGAGCCACCTGCTACGCCAACGCCAATTGCTGTAATTTGCTTTTTGTTCATAATTTATTGATTTAACGTTCCGGTGTTTACTACAGGAGAAGCTTCTTTGTCACCACATAAAATAACTAATAAGTTACTTACCATAGCTGCTTTTCGTTCTTCATCCAAAACTAATAATTCTTTTTTATTTAGTTCGTCTATTGCCATTTCTACCATACTTACGGCGCCTTCTACAATTTTATGTCTGGCAGCTACAATAGCAGTTGCTTGTTGTCTTTTTAACATAGCACTTGCAATTTCTTGTGCATAAGCTAAATAACCAATACGTGCTTCCAATACTTCAATTCCTGCTATGGATAAACGTTCGTCTAACTCTTTTTCTAGCGCTTCACTTACTTCATTTACACTAGAGCGTAAAGTAATATCTTCATCATGTCCTTCATCGGCAAAGTTATCATACGGATACATACTAGCCAATTTACGTACGGCTGCATCAGTTTGTACACGTACAAAATGTTCATAATTATCAACGTCAAAAGCGGCTTTGTAAGTGTCTTGAACGCGCCAAACTAAAATAGTACTAATCATAATAGGATTACCGAGTTTGTCATTCACTTTTAAACGTTCACTATCAAAATTGCTAGCACGTAATGAAATTTTCTTTTTGGTGTAAAATGGATTTACCCAATAAAAACCATTTTGTTTAATCGTACCAACATATTTACCAAATAAAAGAAGTACTCGTGAATTATTTGGGTTTACCATAATAAAACCAATTGCTAGAATAATTGCGATAACAATCGTAATTACTGGTAATGGGTTTTCGAATATAATAATGGTTGCGATGCTTCCAAAAAATAAGACTAAAAATACAAATAGCATCAAATAGCCATTCGCAGGAATTATAATTTTCTCTTCTTTCATAATATGTTATTTTAGATTGATATTAAAATGATATCATAAATATATGAAATTAAATTTTGATTTTGCAAGAAATTTTAGAATATATTTTAGAATCAACTTGTGCTGAAATATAGAGAAGTCAATAAAATAAAGGGTTTAAAGTGGAAAAGTGAGTTTGGCACGCCGTTTGTCTATATAGTAGTGTAACATTGCAAAGACATTTAGTAAAGCTGGTTACTTTCTAAATAGAGCAGGTTACAATTTTTGGTTGGTTAGTTTTAAAAAAGCATCTTTCGGGATGCTTTTTTTATACAATAATGCGAAATGTAATATTGATACGACCTTGAATTTGTTTTGCCGTTTTAGGTATTTGATGGAGCCAATGATGTTGTGTTGTGCCTTTCATTAATAACAAACTTCCATGCTGAAGAAGTAATTTATGTTTCAACGTTTTATCAGTACGATGTTTTAAATGAAAAAAACGTTCCTGTCCAAAACTTAAGGAAGCGATTATAGGATTTGTTCCTAACTCTTTTTCATTATCAGCATGCCAACCATTACTATCTTTTCCATCTCTATAATAGTTTAGTAATAAAGTTGTGAAATTTGCCTGACATGTTTCGTCTACACGATTTTTCAGATTAATTAAGGTTGATGTTAATTCATGTGGAATCATTTCAATATTAGAATAGCTATAGGTTTTCTTATTTGTTCCGTATAAAGCTGTCAAGCGCGGTTGTGCATACACTTTTCCAAATACTTTAATATCATCTTGTTGCCAAGGCGTTTCTTGCTTTAAGGATTCAAAAATAGTTGTTGCTTCCGCAGCATGTATAAAACCTGGGTAATAGATAATGTCAGCGTCTTTTAAATGCAATGGAAAACCTTGTATATTAATGTTATTCTTCATCTGCAAATAGCTCTTTATAAGAAGGAGAATTCACGAAAGATTCAAATTCCTTTAAGTCAAATGTCAAATCTTCTTCGCTCAAAAAGAAATTTGCTTTCATGTCGGCGATAACCTTTAATGCTTTTTTTGGTTTGTTAAGCGTAAGTAAAGAGTATAATTTAAAATAGTAACCGTCAAAAAAGGTTGGCATTTCTTCAATGGTTTTATCAAAATATAAAACTGCTTCTTCTGGATTTTCATTATCAAAATATATAATTCCTTTGTAGAAATCAAAAATTGGATCAGTGCCAACATGTTGTGTTAAAGTCTGAATATGCGAATCAAGTGTTTCCAAATTTCCGGTATAAACACTCTCTAAAAAATAGAGATACGTATGTAATTTGTCATCGTCTGGTGTAGCAGTTACCATTTTATTAATTACAGCTTGAAACTGATCTGAATCTTGATACGTGACAGCGATCAATAAATATTGAAAATACAACGCATCGTGATATTTAGCAGGAATTGCAGTCAATACTTCATACGCACGGTCATGGTCTTCATTTTCATTGTAATACTTTATTTTATTGTAAGTTTCTATATTTGACAGGTATTGTCGATCCAAATTCACAGCTTTGTAATACAAGTTAGAAACGTTTTCCGACATGGTAATTCCTGAAAAGTAATAATAGGAATCATTCAGTACGAGTTTATTATCATTAATACCAACAGTAAAATCTATAAAATATATTATTTCACCATCATATATTCTATATACAAAGTGTGGAATTCCTTCTTCTTTATAAAAACGGTTAAATCTGAAATCTCCGTACGGATAAATTTGGCCAGCGATGATACTACCGAATTTCATTATTGGTCCTAAAATTTCCGAGATTTTTCGTTTATTAAAACTTTCGCTTAATTCTTTATCAGAAAAGCTTAAAAAAGATTTTGTATTTACTTTGCTATCAAAAAAATCAGGGCGATTGTCAATGATAGAAGTTTCTAACTCTTGGGCGAAGTAAAGATATTCATCATCAGTAAATTGATTGTAAAACGCTATATTTTTATCAATTTGCTGTTGCTTTTTGTAGCTATTCCGAATATAAATACTACCGAAAAGGATAATTCCGATTCCTGCCAATGTGCTTATATACTTTATGAAACTTTTATTACTGATCTCATTTGGAGAATCCATACTTAATTATTGCTTATGTTTGTAGTAAGATGTAACTATTACTATGCTACGAATCATAAATATACTACTAATTCTTGTATGTTCATTAACGATACAATCCTCATCAGAACTTCCAAAAGGTTTTGTGTATGTAACGGATGAAATACCTACAATTGTTTTAGAAATGCGCTATTTTGGAACGAATAATTTTGTTGGTGCAAAAGTTGACGGCTACGAAGCTGAAAAATGCATTCTATCAAAGGAAGCCACACTTTCTTTGAAAAAAGTTCAAGAAGAATTACACAAAAAAGGATTAGGCATCAAAATATTTGATGCGTATAGACCACAAAAGGCAGTTGATCATTTTCGCAGATGGGCACGAAACTTAAAAGATACCTTGACCAAGCAACAATTTTATCCAGATGTAGCCAAAAAAGATTTATTCAAACTAGAATACATTGCAACCAAATCACGTCACAGTAGTGGAAGTACAGTTGATATTACAATTATTGACCTCAAAACAGAAAAAGAACTCGATATGGGAAGTTCCTATGATTTCTTTGGAAAAATTTCATGGGTAAACTATCAAGGACTCACTAAAAAACAATTAGAAAATCGTCAATTATTACAAAGCGTGATGCTTCAAAATGGTTTTCGAAACTATCCACAAGAATGGTGGCATTTTACGCTACGAGGCGAACCTTTCAAGAATCAATACTTCGATTTTTCTATAGAGTAATAGCATGGAAACATTTAAACCGAAAATTAACAGAGTTTTCATAAAGGATTCAATATTTGAAACAGAAGGAGGCGATTATAGAATTATAAGTGAAATTAGAAACTATTTGGACAACCACATGGTCAATAGTTTTTTTGAAACGTATATAGAATTCTGCGCACTTCATCAAGTAATCTATACATCATATATTGTTGACAATCATTTCAAAATCACTATTTATTTATATAAACAAGAATGGTTTACTATGTCTTATATAGATAAGAAAAAAGATATTTCTGAGGAATTATCAGGAGCACTTTTTGATGCGTTGAGAACTTCAATATTAAATGCAAAAGTTATTGAAGAAGCTAAGCGAAATGGTAATTTATAAACTAGATGCTGAACCAGTAAATATAGTTTCTGATTGACTCTATAAAATGATAAAAAAGCGAACTTCGGTTCGCTTTTTCTATAAAACGAGCTATTTTAAAAGTAAAGTAAGGTATTACCGTATGTCTTTATTGTTGAAATTCATTAAGTTAGAAGTATTGTTAACCATGAAAAACAACTAATTATGTTAAAAAACATTTTAAAAGTAGAAGGTACGCGTGTACTAAAAAAAACGGAGCAAAACAGTATCAATGGAGGAAAAAAACAATGTGGTGTTAATGGATACTGTGGTCCAGGAAATTGTTGTAATACAGCAGGTTGGTGTCAAAGATTTGGATCGCACGGTACCACTGGTTATTTGTGTGACGGAAGTTATGTTTAGATACATATTATAATATACGATTTGACTACTGAATAGACTAATTGTGAATAAAGCGAACTTCGGTTCGCTTTTTTTATACTTCACTTTTTTAAAATAATATGGGTAATGAATCTTCAATAATTACCCTAAAGGATATAATAACTAAACGAATAGTATCAATATTAATTGCTAGACTGAGGGGTTTTAGTTTTTAATTGTTGACAAAAGAGCAAACATTAGTTTGCTCTTTTTTTGTATCTTATTGGTTATTAACCTTTTTTAAACATATATAATTATGATCAACAAGTTAAAAGCACTCGAAATTAAATCGACGCAGCAAATTTTAGGTGGAGAAATGCATAGAGAAACTACGATTAATAGACCAAAAAGCGCTTCAAAAATTCATAATAAAATTGTGCAAGTGATTATGGCGTAATAAAGAGTATTCTTATTTTATTAATTATTTAAACAAATATAGTATGATCAATAAACTTAAAATATCCGAAATTAAAAATGTTCAACAAATTATAGGAGGACATTCAATTACTGCAGAAGTTACCATTAATAAAGCGAAAAGCGCAGATAAATTAATGCAAAAAATGACACAATACATTTCTTCGTAAAGCGAACCTTTGTATACGTTAATTATGGTCTTCCCGTAAATGATTGAGAACAACATTTTCTACATTCGTGTGTAACCTAAAAATTAGTATCATGAAAAAAAGAAATCTTCAATCGTTGACAATTAACAAGAAAGTCATTTCAAATTTAATTTTTAATGAAATCCAAGGAGGAGCGCAACCCGGAAAAAGTGGAGCTATTACACGATGTAATTTTTCAGATTGCGTATGTCTGTAATAACAAAGTGAGTTTCGGTTCGTTTTTTTATGAAAAATGACTCTTTAGTGTTTTGTATCTTATTGATTTAGAAATGTTAAGTAAGGTGTTTCCGTAACAATTTTTACACTACATTTTATATTTTCATGAGTATAACTTAAAGACTTTAACCATGAAAAAAAGAAATTTTAAAAACCTAAACTTACGTAAAGAATCAGTTAGTAACCTTGAACAGACTGTTTTAAAAGGTGGACGTTTAGGAACTGGATCGTGTATCTGCGGAACAGGTGGCTGTCCACAAAAACCTACAGAATCTTGGTGTTGTCACCAATAAAAAATCAAAGCGGACTTCGGTTCGTTTTTTTTGTGCTTATAATTTACATGTGATGTTTTATAAAGTATCAAAAGCTTTTCTTTTTTATCATAGATAAATATTGTCATTTGCAATATTATTAATTTTTAAAACGTAGTAAAATGAAAAAAAGAAACCTTAATAAAATGGTCTTAAGTAAGGCAATTGTGGGAAGACTTTATGGAGGAATTAACGACGATGATGAAGATGATAATGCTTCTCCAAGACGAAAGAGTGACAATGGTAATTGTGCAAATGATCGTACTAGAGGTTGTCCTTCGTGGAATATTGCTTGTTAACATAAATAGAAAGCGGACTTCGGTTCGTTTTTTTGCATTGAGTAAAAATTCAATGACTTGACAATTTTAATTATTAAACTTTAAAAATCGCCTTTCTTCGCGTGCTAAGAAGCTTTTATATTTGTTTGGTGGAGTAATCGTAAAAGAAAGCTGTTTCATTGTTTTTGGATGATAAAACTGAATAGAAGTTGCGCATAAGAACAATCCTTTTTTATAATTTTCTATCGCTTTTCCGTGAAGTTGATCGCCCACTATTGGATGATTGATACTTGCCAAATGAATTCGTAGTTGATGTGTTCTCCCCGTTTTTGGAACTAATTTTACATGTGAAAGATATTCGTTTTGTAAGGATGAAACGGTTTGTAAAGTTTCATACGTTGTAAACGCGTCTTTTTCGGCTACAGCCGAATTAATTTCACCTTGTAAAGCAGTTTTACCAATTACAATAGCTTGATAGATTTTAGAAATTTGTTGCTGTTCAAACTGTTGATGCAAATGAATTTGTGCGCTTTTCGTTTTGGCAATAATTAAAATTCCTGAAGTCGGATTGTCCAATCGATGTACAGGTTTTGGAAACTGTAAAACATCTATTGCTGTAGAAGACACTAAATTGTGTGGCAATGCATTTTCAATAGTTTTAAAATAATTTCCGTTTGTTGGAAAACCAGCTGGTTTATTAATGATGGCAATATCATTATCTTCAAAAATAACAGGAATTTCTAGTTTAAATACCTTTTTTACAATCGTTTCAATATCAAAAACTTCAATTGTATCATTTGTGTTGAGGTACGTTGCAGTTGTAGCAATAGTTCCGTTTACATAAATACATTTCTTTTTTATTACTTTTTTAAGTGCACTTTTACTAAGGATACTTTTAAAAACAGTGATGTCATATTCTTGAATTCGTATAGAAGAATTCAATTTTGGGACAATATGTGTTTCAAGGAGTTTCAAAAACAAAGTTTTGGTAAAAATATAAAAACCACCTCGAAAGAAGTGGTTTTTGTTTAGATATCTAAAAAGTCTAAAAATCTACTTAACTTTTTTACCTTTTGTTTTTTGTCCATCTTGTTCTAATGTCAAACTAGAAGACATATTTGTCTTTGTGTCTATTTCAAAAGTAATAGTTGCAGGAACTACTTTCAAGAAGAAGCTATCTTCAGATGTTGCAAACATTTCTATTTTTGGTTGATTCGTTGCTTGTCCAAAAATTTGATTTCCTTCCACCGTAACTTCAATATGAAAACTAGGAGCAAACTGATATGTACCAATATATTTCTTTAACACATCTACTGAAAGTTGAATTTCCTTTTTAGGTTCAAACATTTTTTCATCTGTTTCAATACCTTTTGATACATTGATATTATTTTTAAAAATAACTTTTTTAGTTTTTCCATCAGTGAAAACATATTGCGCAAAACTGTCTTCAAAGAAGAATTGATTCTGCGTAAGCGGGAAAATCTTAAAAGCCGCACTACTACCAGCACGTTGACTATATAATTGATTATCTTTTAGTGTAATAAATCGAACTGCTCCATCTTCAAACTCATATGTGCCAACCCATTTTTGCAATTGTTTTTTGGTAAGAGTTATCTTTTTTGAAAGTTCTGGGTATGGTTTTCCAATAGCAATCGCTGCAATTTTAAAAGCAATTTCGCTTGGCGAATTACAATTACAATTTGTCAAAATAATTATATATGCATTTTCACTTGGAACGTAAATTCCGTGAGTAGTATATCCAAAAATTCCACCACCATGTTCAATGACAGGAACTCCATTTATAACATTAATTGACCAACCATAACCATAATTTATTTTTTCACCATTAGTAAGTGTATAGTTTGTAAACGCTTTTGCCAAACTTTCTTTAGAAATTAATGTGTTTGCACGAATCGCTTTTTGCCATGTTAGCATATCATCTACATTTGCCATGATAGAGCCAGCTGCGTATGGAATGCTCATACTAATGTAATCCGCGTTTAAATATGTTTCTTGTTGTTGATAGCCAGAAGCTCTGTTCTTGATAATTTTATATTTACTTCCGTAATAAGAGTTGTCCATTTTTAAGACATCAAAAATTCGCTTTTGAATAAATTCAGCATATGATACTCCACTTATTTTTTCAATGATATAGCCTAATAGTACAAAACCAGAATTATTATATCTGTACTCTTCACCAGGTTTAAAATCCATTGGTTCATCTTTAAATGCAGCAACGAGTTCTTCTGGAGAAATGTCTTTTCGTGCAAAATCTCTTAATGAAGGAATAGACGTATAACTTTTAATACCAGAAGTATGTGTTAGTAAATGATGAATAGTAATTTTTGTTCCTTGTGTTGGATAGTCAGGAATAAACTTTGTGATTTCATCATCTAACGAAAGCTTTCCTTCTTCGAGCAGCATTAAAATACTTACCGCTGTAAATTGCTTTGTGATAGATCCAATTTCAAAAACATTTTCGGGGATCATGTCTGTGTTCAATTCTAGATTTGATTTGCCAAAAGCTTTTCGATAGACAATTTCTCCTTGTTTCGCAATTAAAATCGTAGCGCCAGATTGGTCTGCTTTGTATCGATCACTCATTAATTGATCAATTTCTTCTTCCATATTTTGTGCAAATTGAACAGATGGAATAGCCACAATAAGTAGCAAGAGTAGGAGTTTAAAGGTGAAGGTTTTTTTCATGTTCTATTTTTTTTGATTGATTTACTATATGACGATGTAAGTTAATATTTGGTTACAAAAAAAGCCTCTTCAATTTGAAGAGGCTTTAAGGTAATAAAAGATTTTTATATTATTTGATCATCTCGTAACTACGATTGATAAATTGTGTCAATTCTTCTCCCGTTAATAGGTTTTGAGATAAACGTGCCAAATCTAACGATTGCTTGATTAAGCGTTCTTGTTTTTTCTTTGTTTTGGTGTTCAGAATCTGTCCAACCAATTCATGATTTGTATTCACGATAAGGTTATACATTTCTGGGAAATTCCCCATTCCAAACATTCCGCCGCCGCCAGTTTGCTGCATTTCTTTCATACGACGCATAAATTCTGGTTGCGTAATCATAAACGGTGAAGCGCCTGAATCCATTGCTTCTAGCTGAACTGTATATTTGTCAGCAGGAACAATTTCTGTTAAGGTCGTTTTTAATGACTCTTTTTCTTCATCAGAAAGTTTAGAAATCTGTTCTTCATCTTTCTTGATAATATTATCAATATGATCTGCATCAACACGAGCAAATGAAATATTCTCTTTTGATGTTTCTATTTTTTGAATTAAGTGTGAAACAATTGGAGAATCTAACAATAATACTTCATATCCTTTTCCTTTTGCAGCTTCAATATAGCTGTGTTGTTGGTCTTTGTTAGAAGCATATAAAACGATGGTTTTACCGTCTTTGTCTGTTTGTGTATCCTTAATTTTTTCGTTTAATTCTTCAAATGTGTAATAGTTTCCATCTACAGAAGGATATAATGCGAATTTGTCAGCTTTGTCAAAGAATTTTTCTTCTGAAAGCATTCCGTATTCAATCACAATTTTGATATCATTCCATTTCGCTTCAAAATCTTCTCTGTTATTTTTAAATAAAGAACTTAGTTTATCAGCTACTTTACGTGTGATGTATGAAGAAATTTTCTTCACATTTCCATCAGCTTGTAAGTATGAACGTGATACGTTTAGTGGAATATCTGGAGAATCGATTACACCTTTTAACATTGTTAAAAATTCAGGTACAATTCCTTCTACATTATCGGTAACGAATACTTGGTTTTGATATAATTGAATTTTATCCTTTTGCATATTCATATCGTTCCCAAGTTTTGGGAAATACAAAATACCTGTTAGGTTAAACGGATAATCTACATTTAAATGAATATTGAATAAAGGCTCTTCAAATTGTGCAGGATATAGTTCACGATAGAAGTTTTGATAATCTTCAGTTTCTAAATCTGCAGGTTGTTTAGTCCAAGCCGGATTTGGATTGTTGATGATATTATCAACAGTTATCTTTTCAGCTTCAGCATCTTCTGCTGCGCCTTCTGGAAGTGGTAATGTTTCTTCTTTCGTTCCAAATTTAATTGCAATCGGCATGAATTTATTATACTTCACTAACAATTCATTAATTCTTGAATCTTCTAAGAATTCAGTTGAATCTTCAGCAATATGTAAAATAATTTCAGTTCCTCTTTCCGTTTTATCGTGCTCTTCTAATGTAAATTGAGGTGAACCGTCACAAACCCAATGTGCAGCTTTTGCGTCTTCTTTATAGCTTTTAGAAATAATTTCAACTTTTTCTGCAACCATAAAGGCAGAATAGAAACCAAGTCCAAAATGTCCGATAATTCCTGAATCTTTGGCAGAATCTTTATATTTTTCTAAGAATTCTTCAGCTCCAGAAAAAGCGACTTCGTTGATATATTTTTGAATTTCATCCGCAGACATTCCAAGTCCTTGATCAATAATATGCAGCTTTTTTCCTTCTTTATCTACTTTAATTTCAATAACTGGATTTCCATATTCTATGCCTACTTCTCCAATGCTTGTTAAGTGTTTTAGCTTAAGCGTAGCATCAGTTGCGTTAGAAATAAGTTCTCTTAAAAAGATTTCGTGATCACTGTATAAGAACTTCTTAATTAAAGGGAAAATATTTTCGACAGATACATTAATATTTCCTGTTGCCATTTGTTATCTTTTTAGTTTGTGATTAAATAATTTGTATTGTTTGATGAGGTTCATTTCAAAAAAAATACCATTCTTACACAAGTGACAAGATGACATAAGTTTTATTAATAGATTCTAAAGGATATTCAACTTTTTCAGTGGAATTGATTCAATTTATAATCTTGAATTCGTCTTGAAGACTTTTTAAAATTGAGCTTTTTTAAAATAAAATCAAAATAAAATAAAAACTTTGTAAGGAATCCGAAATCATTTCGATTTACTGTATATGATTAAGGAAAAAGATTGCTATGAGAAGAGAACACTTCCTTAATCGATTGTTTATTTATTGGTTAGGTTGTTTTAAAGCGCATTTATTTAAGAATAGATGCGCTTTTTCGTTGGATAGAACTTTTTATACTTCGTCAACTGATTAATAATGCTTATTATTGTCCTACAAATTTTGAGAATTTGTAAGTTTGTAACTCAGTTTTTAGCTGAAAAATATAAAATTGATAATTTATGTATACATCTAGAATTATAGGATTAGGACATTATGTTCCAGATAATGTGGTAACAAATGATGATTTATCCAAGTTAATGGATACTAATGACGAATGGATACAGGAACGAACTGGAATTAAAGAACGAAGATTTGCCGTAAAAGGAACCGAAGATACAACTTCAGGAATGGGCGTAAAGGCAGCAAAAGTTGCTATTGAACGCGCAGGAATTGATAAAGATGATATTGATTTTATCATTTTTGCAACGCTAAGTCCTGATTACTATTTCCCTGGACCTGGTGTTATGGTTCAAAAAGCATTAGATATTAAAACTGTCGGAGCATTAGATGTACGAAATCAATGTTCAGGATTTGTGTATGCAATTTCAGTTGCAGATCAATTTATAAAAACAGGAATGTACAAAAATATTCTTGTCATTGGTTCAGAATTGCATTCACACGGATTAGATATGACAACACGTGGAAGAGGCGTTTCTGTAATTTTTGGAGATGGAGCAGGAGCAGCAGTTTTAACGAGAAGTGAAGAAGAAGGCAGCGGAATTTTATCAACACATTTACATTCACAAGGAGAACATGCTGAAGAATTAGCATTAACAGCGCCAGGAATGGGAACACGTTGGGTAAATGATATTTTAGAAGATCATGATAATAAGGTAGATGACACTTCGTATTTTCCACATATGAATGGAACGTTTGTATTTAAAAATGCGGTGGTTCGTTTTAGTGAAGTAATTATGGAAGGTTTATCACAAAATGGATTAGAAAAAGGTGATATTGACATGTTGATTCCGCACCAAGCGAATTTGAGAATTGCACAATTTATTCAAAAGAAGTTTGGACTTGGTAATGATCAAGTATATAACAATATTATGCGCTATGGAAATACAACAGCGGCTTCAATTCCGATTGCATTAACAGAAGCATGGGAAGAAGGAAAAATTAAAAAAGGTGATACAGTAGTATTGGCAGCTTTCGGAAGTGGATTCACTTGGGGAAGTGTCATTATAAAATGGTAGCGATCTAAATAACACATAAAAAAAGTCCCAAACTCATATAAGTTTGGGACTTTTTTATTTAATATGAAATTATTGTTTGATCACTTTCCCTTTTTTTACAAGTTTATTGCCTAAAAATAATTTATACATATAAATGCCAGCTCCTAGTTTGTTTAAAGATATTTTTTGCGAATTTATCTTCTGCTCAAAAACCTTACTTCCTATCGTAGAATACAATATTATAGTTGCTTCATTGTAAGAGTAATTGTTCAAGGCTATATTTAAATCACCATTTGTAGGATTTGGATATACTGTTACAATTGCGTTTGAAAACTCTTCAACAGATAAACTATCTTCAGTTTCATACCTAGCAACTACAATATTATTTCCTGTATAACCTACTAGAACAATTTTTCCATCAGCTTGAATTGCAACATCAAAAGCTTCGTTTAAATTATTAGAACCGAAGCCATTGATAACTTTTCCATTTGTACCAAAGTCAGTGTCTAAAGAAAGGTCCGTATTTAAACGACTTAAAGTAATAGACTTGTTTGATGTGTTTCCAGAACTTCCAACTAATATATATTCATTGTTTCCATCTTCGATCATTCCATAACAAAAATCTTGTGAAATAACTTGAGTATTATATTCTATACGAGTGTAAGGTGTAGCAACACCTCCGGAAGAAGTTAATTCGAAAGCAGTAACATCGTATTGTAAATCATCAACATATCCAGCTCCTGAAAGTAGAATATTTCCATTGTTCTTAAATAACATAGAAAAAGCTCTGTCATGTCCGTTAAAACTACCATTATATGTATTGACTCCATCGTTTGAAAACGTTGTGTCCATCGTTCCGTTAGTGTTTACTTGACATGCCCAATAATCGGAACTCCAAGATAGATTTATAAAATCTCTCCAACCAATAGCCGTAATTTTTCCATTGGTTTTTACCTGAAAATCTTCTAGCGAAAATTTATACTGATAATCTAAGTTTGTAATCCATAATAAACGAATTCCTGTATTGTTAAAAGATGTGTCAAGTGATCCGTTAGAAGTATATCTTGCCAATACCGGTTTTGAGGTTGTGGAATTGATTACAGTTTCGCCTCCAATTATAATGTTCCCTGTTAAGTTGTGAATTCTTATGCGATTTACTAAATCCTGCTGATTGTTTTCAAAATCAGTTAAAACAATTCCTCCATTACCAAAACTAGTATCTAAACTTCCATCGTTATTATATCTTACTATTGCAGCGTCTCTATCTGAACCATTATCGCTGTAACCAGCCAAAATAATCTTTCCGTCATTTTGAATTGCAATACTTTTAGCTCTGTCATCACTACCTAACTGAACGTCGGTAGAAACAATTCCTCCATTACCAAAACTAGTATCTAAGCTTCCATCTGTATTATACCGTATGCATATGAAGTTTTCGCCAAATGTTGGATCTTGCGAGTAACCTGCAATAAGTATTTTAGAATCACTTTGCATAGCTATCCCATAACCTTTTTCATTTCCATTAATGGAAGTAATGACTTTTCCATTATCTCCAAAAGATAAATCTAAGGAACCTACTTGTGCTTTAAGGAAACCTGAAGAAATTAATAGTAAAATAAGAGTAATTTTTTTCATCATCTATATGTGTTTTTTGTTAATGTATAAATCAAAACTAATGATAATAGCAGCTAAAAGGATAGACGAATTAATAAGCGTAGTAAAAAGTTAATAAGCGTTATAAAAAAGGATGAAAAGTAGAATAAAAGACAAAAAAAAGTCCCAAGTCCTAACGAACTTGGGATTTTTTGTTAGATATAGATATATCTAATATATGTTATGCAATATTTAAAGGGTATTTGTTAGAGTGCTAAATTCGAATAATTAACCTATGTAATCAATACTGAATAACTTTCTGATTACAAAATTGAGCGTTTTTTTTGAGATTTTAAGATTGCTTAGCAGAAATTTAACAGTATTTCGGATCAAACGTATTAGTTTCTAGATTAATAGCATTTAGGCAACGATATAAAAACAGAAAACCTTACTTGTGCACAAGTAAGGTTTTCATTGATTAATAACGTTCAATTAACACTAACCATCAATAATAATTGAAGTTATTAAAGTTGTATAGGCGTATGGTTTATAAAAATCCGCCACTTCCTGATTTTTCATTGTTATCACGTCTTTTACGTGATTTTGCTCTGTACTTTCTACCTCCAAAACGGTATGAAATACTAACATTTACAGTATTACTTTCCCATCTAAAAGCTCCTTCTTGCTTAAAAGGTCTATTTCCATTAAAAGCAAATTGCATTGTATTAAAAATATCATTGTAGTTTACACTTAATGTTCCATTTCCTTGAGCAAAAGAATAACGAGCTCCTACATTTACAAAATACATAGGTTCCATTTCAAACTGTAATCCTTGAACACTACCTCTGTAAAATCCGAAAGCAGATAAATTCAATTTTTTAGTAACTCTAAAGTTGTTAAACATTCTAAAATTCCAAGCTGCATTATCAACTTCTACTGTTTCACGAACAATATTATCTACTGTTGCTACATCCGTTGGCGCATTTAATGATTCAGTGATTCCTTTTTGTGTTTGTGAAAAGAAGTCAAAACTTGAGTTAAAACTCCACCAGCTTGTTGGTCTGAAATTACTTGAAATTTCAACTCCATATGCTGAAGTATTGTCAAAATTATCGTGAGTTAAAATTAATCTGTTGACATCTGTTCTATCTACAAAAACAGCTCTGTTAATTTCGTCTTCAATCAATCTATAAAAAACTCCACCAGTAATTGTTCCTTTATTTCCTAGTTTACGTGTATAATTTACTTCCATTGAGTTTGTAAATTGTGGTTGTAAATTGATATTTCCAAAAGAAGAAATCAACGGTGTACTCCATTCTCTAATTGGATTAACTTGTCCAATTCCAGGACGATCTACACGTCTACTATAACTTACTTGATATGAGTTTTTCTCAGATGGAGTATAGGTAAAGAATGCAGATGGATATACTTGAATATAATCGTTTTCAAATACAATATTATTTGTGTCTGTAGTTGCGATTTCTCTTGATAATGCATTTGCATCTACTTGTACGCTTTCTGCTCTTAAACCAATTTGGTACGACCATTTTTCAAATTGCTTCCCATAAGTTCCATATGCAGAAAAAATATCTCTACTGTATTCAAAATCAGTACTTGGTGTTCTACGTAACGTTCCTAGTTCATCAAAAGAAAATCCAGAAGATTGATAGTCAATGCCAGAGTTGAACAAACGTGCTTCTAAACCAAGTTCTAACTTTGCTTTGTTTTTCAACGGACGTACATAATCTAAATTAATCGTTGTACGATCTCTATCAGTTTCAGTTTCATCCATATAGTTTGGAAATGGATTTAATCCTGAGAATTGAAAATCAATATTGTCATCAGCATCAAATACATTATAATCTACTTCCAATTCAATATTGTGTCCTTCGTCATCAATATCATACTTATAGTTAAAGTTATACTGAGAAGCAAGGTTGTCATTTTCGGCTAAGAAATCTTGGAAATTATTACGAGAAGGATCGTTGTTGAAAAATACATCTGTATTACCATCATTCTTACTATCTGTAATATTCTGATTGGTGAAAAATGAAACGGTATTTTTATCATTTAAATAGATATCAACTCCAACTTTAAATAAATGTGTTTTACGATTATCTAAAAAGCTAAATATCTGTTGAGAATTGTCAGCTACTCTAAAAATATTTCCTTCGTTTGCATTTTTAGAAATATTGTTCGAATAATTTCCGAAAACATTAAATTTTCCATTACGATAATTCATGTCAATAGAACTATTAAACTTCGCTTCACGCTCACGTGTTAAACCAATATTTACGTTTCCGTTAAATCCAATATTTACATTTTTACGTAAAACAATATTGATAATTCCACTCATTCCTTCAGGATTGTACTTTGCAGAAGGATTTGTGATCAATTCAATTTTCTTAATAGAGTTTGAAGGTAATTGCTTTAATAACTGAGCAGTTGGAATGTTTGATAATTTTCCGTCAACCATAACGCGAACGTTTTGATTTCCTCGTAAACTGATTGCTCCAGTTTGTTGATCTACGTTTACAGAAGGTAAGTTATTCATAATATCAGAAGCAGTTGGTCCACTTGTTACCAAGTCTTTTCCAACCGTAATAACTTTACGATCTACTTTTTGTTCTATGGTAGTACGTTCAGCAACGACTTCAACTTCATTTAAAGTAGAAACACTTTCGGCAAGTGAAACAGTTCCAATAGCAATCTTTTTATTGTCGCTCGTAATCGTTACATTTTTCGTGATTGTTTCATAACCAATAAACTGAATTTCTACTAATAGAGTTCCTGTTGGGATTTTTTCAATTTTAAAATTTCCATTATCGTCTGTAATTGCTCCTTTAATAATGCTATTGTCTGCTTTAGACTTAATAACAATAGTTGCATACGGAATCGTTTCTTGTGTAGTTGCATCGATTACTTTTCCAGTGATCGTCCCAATTTTGGGGGCAGTAGTGTTTTGAGCGTTTAATGCATAGCAGAGCATTATCACGCAGAATGTGATTAGTTTTCTCATGTAATTAGTTCGTTTTTTGTTTTTGATGAAACTTCCGAATTATCAGAAGTATGCATACTTGACGAGAGAAAGGTTTTTGTGTTACGTTATTTAACAACTTTTAACATAATTTAACAAATAACAACGTTACAATTCAAAAATTAGTAGATTTGCACATGCTTTACCAGAGCGTATATTAAATCTTAACCTATAAATATTCAACCCATTGAAAACACTAGTATTAGGTGCTTCCCTAAAAACGCATCGTTTCTCCCACAAGGCAGTTCAGAAATTAGTAGACTATCAACATGAAGTTGTAGCATACGGATTAAAAGAAGGTGAGATTAACGGAATACAAATTGATACTGAATTAAAGCAATATTCAGATATTCATACAATTACATTATATTTAAACGCAACACGGCAAGAAGCTTTTTACGAATATATCATTTCGTTACAGCCAACACGTGTTATTTTTAATCCAGGAACTGAAAATCCAGAACTTTATAAATTGTTAGAACAAAATAATATTGAACACGAAGTTGCGTGTACATTAGTATTATTGGCGTCTAATCAATACAAGCCCCAAGAAAGTAAGCAAGCCGTTAACAGCTAACAACTCATATCCAAATTGATAAAGTGTTCCTTTTGCTAATTTTCCGGCTTCCGCCAGATTGGCAACATCTTCGGTTACATATATGTAATACGAGCCAGCATTTGCAATTACATACGTAAGACAAATAGAGACAAGCGTGACAATCCAAACATGCTTGTCTATCACTTTATATTTGGTGAAAATTCCAAAAGCAAACAATCCTAATAAAGGTCCATACGTATAACTTGCAATCGTAAGTAAACTGTCAATTACACTCTTATTTGCTAAGCTGTTAAATACAATTACTACAATAATTAAAACAACAGACATAGCAATGTGAACCACTTTACGTAATTTTTTCTGTTCGTTTTCTGGTTTCTTTTCAATGCCTAAAAAATCTACTGAAAAAGAAGTTGTCAAGGAAGTCAATGCAGAATCGGCACTAGAGTACGCAGCAGCAATCAAACCAAGTAAGAAAACAATAGCTAATGAAATTCCTAATCCGCCTTTCAGCGCAATTTCAGGAAATAACAAATCTGTTCTTGGTTTTCCATCCATTAAAGGTACTGCAATATCATTCGCGTTAGCGTACACAAATAACAAAGCACCTAGAAGCAAAAAGATAAAATTGACAACGACTAACACAATGCTAAACGAAACCATATTCTTTTGTGCATCGCCGAGTGTTTTACAAGTTAAGTTCTTTTGCATCATATCTTGGTCTAATCCTGTCATGCAGACAGCAACAAACAATCCGCCAATAAACGATTTTAGGAAATAATTCTTCGCCAACCAGTTATCGGTAAACAAAATTTGACTGTACTTATCCAATTCTTTCGAATTCCAAAATTCACCAAAACTCATATCAAGATTCGTCAAAATCAAATAAATCGCAACACCAACAGCAACTAACATGAATAAGGTTTGTAGTGTGTCTGTCCAAACAATCGTTTTAATTCCACCTCTAAATGTATAGAGCCAAATCAATAAAATAGATAAAGTCACTGTAATCGCAAACGGAATTCCATACGCATCAAAAACATAACGTTGTAATACAATAGCAACTAAATACAATCGGAATGAAGCACCTAAAATTCTGGAAATCAAAAAGAAAAAAGCTCCAGTTTTATAACTTACAATACCAAATCTATCTTCCAAATATTGGTAAATAGACGTTACATTCAAGCGATAATAAATAGGCATCAATACATAGGCGATAATAAAATAACCGACCAAGTATCCAAAAACAACTTGCATATAGCCAAACTCAGCAGCTTCAACCCAACCAGGAACGGAAATAAATGTAACGCCCGAAAGTGAAGCGCCAATCATACCAAAAGCTACAATATACCAAGGCGATTTTCGCGAAGCTTTAAAAAAGGATTCGTTGCTATCATCTTTTCCTGTGAAATATGAGATTAAAATTAAAACGCCAAAATATCCGGCAATGAGAAGTAAAATATGAATCGGCTGCATGAATGTATGTTTTCTGTATTGCAAAATACAAACTTCTTAATTATAAAATATAAATTAGTAGATTATTTGGAATGTCATGAAAAAGAAATATGTTGTCATACTATATAATATAATTGTAGTGTTGCTCATTTTTGGAGCTATAGAATTCTATTTTGAATACAAATTATCGCATCCAGAAAATTTAAGTGGTCGATTGAAAATTGCTTCTCAAAATTATTATATGAAATATGGAAGGCACATTATTCAATACGAACCAGAAATGGCTAAGTATGATGAAAACCTGTTTTACACGTTAAAATCTGGAACATTTCAGTTTAAAAATAGAGAGTTTGATGTCACCTTTAATGTAAACTCATTAGGCGTTAGAGATGATGAGTTTTCGTTAAATCAACCCAAAATAGTAATCTTAGGAGATTCGCATGCAATGGGTTGGGGAGTTCATCAAAAAGAAACATTTGCAGAAGTATTGCAAGAAAGTACACAGAGAAATGTCTTAAATACAGGAATATCATCCTATGGAACGGTACGAGAATTTGAATTGCTAAAACAAGTTAATAAAGACAGTTTGCAATATGTAATCATACAATATTGTGACAATGATTATAATGAAAATCAAAAATACTTTGCCAATAACAATGTGTTGAAAATATCTTCTGAAGAAGTCTATGAAAATGTTAGTAGTAAACAAAGCAATAGGGGAAAATATCATCTTTTCAAGCATATATTAAAGTTCCCTAAATTAATAATAAAAGCAGACCCTGAGTTTTCGTCGGTTCTAAAACCGAAAGAAGATGAGGTTGCCGTTTTTTTAAATGTTATCAGGCAATCAGAAATTCTTCAAAAAGAAATAAAAATAATTGTACTCAATATAAATGGTCGTAAAACAACAAATCATTTTATAAATGATCTTAAAAGTACATTACAAAATGATGAATGGAAAGACATAGCAAAATACATCATTCCTTTAGATGTATCTTTGGGTTTAACAGAAGACAACTATCATGTTTTGGACGATCATATCAATACAAAAGGACATGCGTTTATAGCAGATCAATTGTATAAGCGTATAAACTTATTTGAAAATGCACAAATGATACCGTGAAAATTGTAAATTTGCACTCATGGAATTCTCCTCAAAACTATTAGAAAATGCAGTAAACGAAGTTTCGCAACTTCCAGGAATTGGAAAACGAACGGCTTTACGTTTGGTAATGCATTTATTAAAACAACCACAAAGTCAAACAGTGCATCTAACAAGTGCGTTGCAAGATTTACGTACTGAAATCAAGCATTGTAAAAACTGTCACAATATTTCTGATGTAGAAGTGTGTGATATTTGCATGAATGCGAATCGCCAACAAGATTTAATTTGCGTAGTAGAAGACATTCGTGATGTTATGGCAATTGAAAGTACGGCACAATATAAAGGTTTATATCATGTGCTTGGTGGAAAAATTTCTCCATTAGATGGAATTGGCCCGCACAATTTAACGATTGGCAGTTTGGTTGAAAAAGTACAAGAAGGAAAAATCAAAGAAATCATATTTGCGTTGAGTTCAACAATGGAAGGTGATACTACCAACTTTTACATTTACAAGCAAATTGAAAATTACGAAGTAAAAACGTCGACAATAGCACGTGGAATTTCGGTTGGTGATGAATTAGAATATGCTGATGAAGTTACGCTTGGACGAAGTATTATAAACAGAGTTCCATTTGAAAACTCATTGAAAAGCTCTTAATTTTCAACACTGCATGAAGCTCTCTGTCATCATTCTCAATTATAATGTACGCTACTTTTTAGAGGCTTGTCTCAGAAGTGTACAAGCTGCTATTGCAGAACTAGATGCGGAAATTATAGTAATTGATAACAATTCGCCTGACGATAGTTGTGAAATGATGCGAACTGTTTTTCCTGAAATCCAACTCATTGCAAACACAGAAAATGTTGGTTTTGCCAAAGCAAATAATCAAGGTGTGGCGGTTGCTAAAGGTGAATATGTTTGTATCTTAAATCCTGATACAATAGTTGCGGAAGATACTTTTATACAACTATTAGAGTTCGCAAAAAATAAAGAAAACCTTGGAAGTATTGGTTGCAAACTAGTTGACGGAAGTGGAACATTTTTGCCAGAAAGCAAACGAAACGTTCCAACACCAATGGTTTCTGTAAAAAAAATTCTTGGGAATAAAAATTCAGGATATTATTCGGAAGTACACGAAGATGAAATAGGGAAAGTTGAGATCTTGGTTGGCGCATTTATGCTAATGAAAAAAAGTGTGTATGAAGCTGTAGCTGGATTTGACGAAGACTATTTCATGTATGGTGAAGATATTGATTTGTCATATAAAATAAAAAAGGCAGGCTTTCAAAACTACTATTATGGTAAAACAACGGTGATACATTACAAAGGAGAAAGTACACTAAAAGACAAAACCTATGCAAAACGTTTTTATGGAGCAATGCAATTATTCTATAAAAAACATTTCAAGCGAAATCTAATCTATGATATTGCAGTGACGCTTGGCGCGAAAATAATTCCGTTACTATCAACTTCAGATACTCAAATTAAAAAAGACATTCAAAAATGTGTGGTTGTAACGAACAATGCAACACATTTTGAACAGATTCAAGCAGCATATAACGATAAAAATTGTGTGAAAGTTGAAAACTTAGATCATTTTTTTCGTCAAACAGAAAATGAAAATCATACGGAAATCATATTTGATAATCATTTTATTGAAATGAAAACGATCATTCAAATCTTTGAAAAACAGCTTGGATATTACAAAATATTACCAAAAAGCAGTACTTTTATCCTCGGAAGCGATTCGTCTAAAAATAGAGGAGAAGTATTGATATTAACAAAGAATTAAATTGAAAATAATTCAATAAAAGATCATATTATTTAGTATTTTCGCAAAATAAAATAAAATAACATCTTTAGATTAAGGATATGGCAAAATTTGAACTAAAACTTCCTCAAATGGGAGAAAGTGTTGCAGAAGCAACAATTATATCATGGCTCAAAGAAGTTGGCGACACTATTGAAGCCGATGAAGCAGTGTTAGAAATCGCAACGGACAAGGTAGATTCTGAATTGCCAAGTGAAGTTGATGGTGTTTTAGTTGAAATACTATTCAACGTAGATGATGTTGTAAAAGTAGGACAAACTGTTGCTATTATTGAAATAGAAGGAGAAGGAAGTGCGGAAGCTACTCCAGCACCAGCAGCAAAAGCTGTCGAAACTCCAGTTGCTGTAGCAGAAGTTGCACAAACTGTAACTGCAGCAAAAGAAGCAGTAAGTAATGACTTTTCAACTTCTGAAAAATTTTACTCACCACTTGTAAAGAATATTGCAAAAGAAGAAGGGATTTCGGTAACGGAATTAGACACTATTGCAGGAACAGGAAAAGACGAAAGAGTTACAAAGAATGACATTCTTGCATATATAAAAAATAGAGGTACAGCACAACCAGAAGTTGTAGCTCCAAAAGCAGCGGTACAAGAAGCTGCCAAAGTTGTAAAAGCGGCTCCGAAAGCAGCAGCAGCAACTCCAGTTTCTGTAAACGGAAGTGATGAAATCATTGCAATGACACGAATGGGGAAACTCATCGCGCATCATATGGTAGCTTCTGTGCAAACATCCGCACACGTACAAAGTTTTGTTGAGGTAGATGTTACAAACATTTGGAATTGGCGTAAAAAAGTAAAAACTGCTTTTGAAAAACGTGAAGGTGAAAAACTAACATTTACACCAATATTCATGGAAGCCGTTGCAAAAGCATTGAAAGATTTTCCAATGATGAATATTGCTGTTGATGGTGATAACATTATTAAAAAGAAAAACATCAACTTAGGAATGGCGGCTGCATTACCAGACGGAAACTTAATTGTTCCTGTAATTAAAAATGCAGATCAGTTGAACTTAGTTGGAATGGCAAAAGCTGTAAATGACTTAGCTGGAAGAGCAAGAAATAACAAGCTAAAGCCAGATGACATTCAAGGCGGAACATATACTGTAACAAACGTTGGTACGTTTGGAAGTATCATGGGAACTCCAATCATCAATCAACCACAAGTTGGAATCTTAGCGTTAGGAGCGATCAGGAAAGTTCCTGCGGTTATTGAAACGCCAGAAGGTGATTTCATCGGAATCCGTTACAAAATGTTCTTATCACATTCATACGATCACAGAGTTGTAAATGGAGCGCTTGGTGGACAATTTGTAAAACAAGTTGCTGATTACTTAGAAGCTTGGGATAGCAATAGAGATATTTAATAAATAGAGAATTTATATAAGAAAAGAGCCTTCGAAAGAAGGCTCTTTTTTGTTTAAGTGGTTTTTGAAATCTAAGATGCTAATTGTTGTAACTCAATAGTACAATACGCATCATGGTGCGCCAAATGATTCTGTGTCATTTTATCTGTGTATCCTTTCGGATCAGTCACATTCACATACGTTTCTCCAGTTCCGTATGGATGATTGTATGAAAAGTTATATGCTTTCCCTGAACCGTCTTGAAATGTAAAAGAAAAAGAACCTTGTGGTCCAATTAATCCTGAGTTTTCTGCATAAACAACGCATTGCGCTCCATCTTTTAACGTTCCGCTTCCGCTTGTGATTTTTGGAGTTGTTCCATGTTGATGGGTTACATTGTCGAATTTTACGGTTGTTCCACAATTGTTGACTACTGTAATACTAATAGGTCTAGCTGCCATTATAATAATATTTATAGGTTAATAATAGTGTAATATTACTACAATTACTAGAAGTTTTTTATAGCATAATCTCGTGTTTATGAGATAAGGTGTTTATACTGTTTTTGAATTTCACATACAGTAATAAACACTTGATTTTATACAAAAAATGCCATATTGTGTATTGTTGAATAACTAATTAACGGAACGATAAACGTTTCAATGGTAGTACAATTTTACTCCAAATGCGTATTCCTTTGGGAAATAGTAAAATAAAGTGAACAAAACCCAATACTACAGCGCCAGGAATAATATTAACTGAGATGATTTTAATTAACTGTTGTCCAAAAGAATCAGTAGTTAATTCATGTAAAGTGAATCCAGCTTCTGTGATTTCTATTTTTGTTGCAAGAATTAAAAAGATAGCAGCAAGGTGAAAACTATTTGCGAAAAGGTGTAGAATATATTCCCACTTTGGTAATCCACCAATAGATTTTCTACTATCACCTTCAGCATACGCATCAAATCCCAAAACGATAAGATCAAGGCTGATAAGTACTATGGAAATCCAAAAGCTAGTCGGATCATTATTAATAAATAACAACCAAACAATTAAAGGAAACAGGATGGCTCTTATAGTATGTGTTTTGTGTTCAAATACACTTTCCTTTCTTTTAAATAATTCATATTTCCATATATGTAAATAAAATCCGTCGTATGTAGCTATAAGCATAAAAAGAATTAAACATAAAGCACTTAAATAAAATACTATTTCCATTTTCTGATTTGTTTTAAATTTTAACAAAAATCAGCGAATAAAAAATAGAATCAATTGACATATGTCACATACGTACAGCTATGAAATTTTGGATCTAATTCGGCTTAATGTTTCTCTTGAAACACCAATGTAGGATGCAATGTGTTGAATAGATACGCGTTGAATAATTTCTGGTTGATTCTCAATCAAATGAAGGTATTTTTCCTGAGCAGTTTCAAAACTTAAAGTGTGAACTCTATCAGATAAACGAGCGCATTCCTTTTCTGTTAACACTCTGCTAAGTGATTGCCATTTAGTGTTTAAGCTATATAATTCTAGTATGTTTTTATAAGATATTGTAACAATAACTGCATCTTCAATAGCTTGAATATATTCTTTAGATGCTTTTTTATTTACAAAACTTTCAAGTGATAATGTAATAGAATTTTCCATGCAAAAACATGTATTTATTTCGTTTCCATCCTTTAAGTAATACGTTCTAAAAAGTCCTTTTTGAACATAAGAAATATAATTGCACACAGTTCCTTCGGTAAGTAAATAGTCGCCTTTATTTATTTCTTTAATGACAAAATAATCTAAAGCTAGATTAAAAGTTTCGTCATCCATTTGAATGTTAGTAGTGATGTATGACTTAATTTCTTTAAATTCAGAATTCATAAAATTTCTTCAGTAATTTAGGATGTCAAATGGAGTCAAGCTCGATGTGACATTCATTTTGAAATATCAAACGTTAAATATAAAATTTTAAATGTAAAAGTGTTTTCAAGAACTTAGGAAAATATCGGACAACAAAAAATAACCTAAAACCAAAGAGCGAAGCGACCTAAAAGCAAAGCAATCTACTCGTGTGATTTTGAATCAAGTTCAAAATGACGGTTAAATAATAGTTCTAAAAAGATGTCGAATAACAAATAAACAAAAGAACGTCAGCGACCAAAAGCGTAGCGTTCTAAAAGCGCGAAGCGCGATCTAACATCTAACAGCGAAGCGGTCTAAAAACGATAGTGATCTACTTCTTAAGCATTTCAACAAAAGAGATCAAATTTAATCCTTCATGAAGTTCGCCTTTTACAATAGCAATAGGGATTGAGGAAATTAACACATCTTGACGCTTCATCTTAGAAATCGTATTCCAGAAAAACTCTTCATAACGCTTATTTTCAGAAATGTTAAAGGATTTGTGTTTAATTCTATTGGCTTTCAACATGCCGATCAATTTTTCACACTTGGCACATTCATCTTTCGTGAAAATGATGGTTTCACCATTGTCAATTAAGTTATCTAAAGCTTTCCAGCTTTTGACTTTCGTTTCTAAATTTAATTCTTGTAATTTATCATCAAACGAATGAAAATAAGTGTATTCTGGAGTTGTGTTTTTTAATGGAATCAGCGTGGCAATTAATATTTTTTTCTTAGCCGGAACTTTCTTAATAACAGGTCGATAACTGCTTTTTCGAAAGCCTTTTCCATCAACCTTAAAAAAAACTTCTTTGTCAGTTTCTGTATGATTAATAGCGTAAAACGTGATTTTCTTCTTAGCCTTGACTTCCACAATTTCAATAGTTTCAGTTTGTGCGTTTACTGGAATTAAACAGCAAAAAAACATCACAAAGTTGAAGAATATTAACGTAAGTATATTAGTTTTCATATTATTGTTAATAATACATTAAAATCAATTATTATACCATAAAATAATTTTATTTGCCCTGTAATAGTGGTAAATTTACTCTTTTAAATAAAATAATGGAATTAAAACTAAATAATCCTATTTGCTTCTTTGATTTAGAGACAACAGGAATTGACGTAGCAAAAGACAGAATCGTAGAAATTGCAATACTTAAAGTATATCCTAACGGAAATAAAGAAAGTAAAACGTGGTTGGTAAATCCTGAAATGCCAATTCCTGCACATGTTTCTGAAATTCATGGAATCACTGATGATAAAGTTGCGAATGAGCCAACATTCAAAGAGCTTTCGAAAGAAGTGTATAGCATGATAAAAGATAGTGATTTGGCAGGATATAATTCTGACCGATTTGATATTCCATTACTTGCCGAAGAATTATTACGTTCTGATATTGATTTCGATATGAAAAATAAAGTATCAGTGGATGTGCAAACTATCTTCCATAAAATGGAAAAGCGTACACTTTCAGCTGCATATAAATTTTACTGTGGAAAAATACTTGAAGGAGCACACGGAGCAGAAGCAGATACAAATGCTACATATGAAGTTTTAAAATCACAACTAGACCGTTATGACGAACTAGAAAATGATATGAAAAAGCTTAGCGAATTTACAACACGTAAAAAAATGGCTGACTTTGCAGGATTCATTTCATTCAATAAAGACGATGAAGAAATCTTCTCATTTGGAAAGCACAAAGGTAAAAAAGTAGAAGCAGTACTAGAAGAAGAACCAGGCTACTTCGGCTGGATTCTCAATGCAAACTTTCCACTCTACACGAAGAAAGTATTAACAGCAATTAAACTGCGAAAACTCAATACAAAGTTCTAAATACAAAAAATGAACATGAGAAAAACTACCATACTACTCATTACATTTTTTAGCTTCTTTTTTGCACATACCCAAAAAAACATATCGGGAATTATTGTCAATAAAGATACAAAACAGTCAATTGCGTATGCACATCTAATCATTCCTTCTCAGAAAAGAGGAACGACTGCAGACAAAAACGGAAAGTTTGAGTTTACAGTGCCTGATGATTGGATTGGCACAATTTTAAAAATTACATGTGTTGGTTTTGTTGAAAATACAATAGTACTGAAACGTGGTAAAGACATTGTCATTTATTTAGAGCCAGCAGTTGAGTTCTTAAATGCTGTACACTTATCTAATGAGGAACGACAAGATATTGTTCGCGTAAATTCATTCAGAGGAAGACGAAGTATTGGATTAGGAAACTTTAGTGGTGGCGCATATCCATCTATGTTTGCACGATATTATCCGTATAATATATCTTTAGGAAATGAAAACTATCTCAAAGAAGTATCAATTTTTTTCTTCAAAGAAGGAAGGCATAACGCAAAATTTCGACTAAGAATAGTCTCTTCAACGGCAGATAAAATGCCAAAAGATGATTTGCTCGATCCAATAATTGTAGATATTAGTTACAAACAAGCGAAAGAAGTAATAAAAATGCCTGCTAATGGAATTGAAGTTCCCGAAGAAGGTTTTTTTGTCGTTGTAGAACATTTATTCATTGAAGAAAATGCTTTCGAGGAAGTTATTCATTTGCAAGTAAGTGATTCGTTGCAAATACAAGATATAAAGCAAAAAAGATATGCTCCAATTTTCAAAGGAATTATAGAAAATGATGGTGATTCACATTCATATTATATGTCAGTTGATGGTTGGAAAAAAGTACGAAAATTAAAAATGCCGCGTGCCGATTTTAAAATAGAAGAAGTTGTAGCACCAGCATTCAAACTAAAACTAACTAATTGACTAAAACTGATATTAAAACCAAAAGATAATAAAATGAAAATAATTTGTATCGGAAGAAACTACGCAAAGCATATTGAAGAACTTGCAAACGAAAAGCCTACAGATCCTGTAATTTTCATGAAATCGGATTCCTCGATATTGTTAAAAAAACAACCGTTCTTTATTCCTGATTTTTCAAAAGAAATTCATCATGAAGTAGAAGTCTTGGTAAAAATTAATAAATTGGGGAAATATATTGATCAAAAGTTTGCGCACAAATATTACAATGAAATCAGTGTAGGGATTGATTTTACTGCACGTGACTTACAATCAAAACTCAAAGAAAAAGGATTGCCTTGGGAAAAAGCAAAAGCATTTGACGGATCGGCAGTCGTAGGACAATGGGTTTCAAAAGATCAATTTGAAAACTTAGACGATCTTAATTTTAGATTAGAAAAAAACAAAGAAATTGTTCAACAGGGAAACACCAAACAAATGCTTTGGAAAATAGACGAACTAATTGCATATGTATCACAATATTTTACGCTAAAAATAGGAGATATCATCTTTACAGGAACGCCAGCAGGTGTAAGCAAAGTAAATGCTGAAGATAGATTAGTAGGATATTTAGAAGAACAACAATTATTTTCAATACTAGTAAAATAAAAAATGGCATACAATTTAGACAAGATACTCGAACTAGGAGATGGAGACAAAGAATTTGTAGAAGCAGTAGTGATTGCTTTTGTGGAAGAAATTCCAACAGATCTCATACGATTCACAAAAGCAGTTGATTCAGGGAACTATAAAGAAACATACCAAGTTAGTCATAAAATAAAACCTAATCTAGATTTGTTAGGAATGGACGAATCATACCAATTAAACCTTCAAATTTTAGACTGGGCTAAAGCCGAAACAAATAGTTCTGATATTAGAAATGCGTACCAAAAAGTATATGCAAAAATTACAAACAATATCACAGCACTAAAAAAAGATTTCAACCTATAACATATGATTGCAGAAATAATTACGATTGGCGATGAAATTCTCATTGGACAAATAGTAGATACTAATTCCGTGTTCATATCGAAAGCATTGAATGAAATCGGAATCTCAGTACATCAAATTACGTCCATACAAGACGATAAGCAACACATTTTAGAAGCGTTAGAAGCTGCAAAAGCAAAAGCTGATCTGGTTTTAATTACTGGAGGTTTGGGTCCCACAAAAGACGATATAACAAAGCATACGCTCTGTGAGTACTTTAATGATGCATTAGTTAAAAATGAAAAAGTACTAGCGCATATTGAAGAATTATTTGCAAAATACATTACTTCTTCAACGATATCTACTATGAATCGTGATCAAGCATTGGTGCCTTCCAAAGCACAAGTTTTAATGAATCATTTTGGAACAGCACCAGGAATGTGGTTAGAAAAAGACAATACAGTTTTTGTGTCAATGCCTGGTGTTCCATACGAAATGCGTGGATTGATGAGCAATTATATCATTCCAAAATTACAAGAAGAATATGAACGTCCTTTCATATACCACAAAACAATACTAACCTATGGAATGGGTGAAAGTAGTATTGCAATGAAAATTGAAGATTGGGAAAACAATCTGCCTAAGGATGTAAAGCTTGCATACTTACCTAATGCTGGAAAAGTTCGTTTGCGTCTAACTGGAAAAGGAACAGATAAAGAACAAATAACCAAAACGGTAGATGATTATGCTGAAAAACTCTATCCAATAATTGGAGATATCATAAAAGGAGAAGAAGGTAAAAGTAATATTGTAACACAAATAGGCGAATTGTTGATTGCTAAAGGTCAAAAATTGGCTGCAGCCGAAAGTTGTACAGGCGGACGCGTTGCTGCACAAATAACCCAAGAATCAGGTGTTTCTGCCTTTTTCAATGGAAGTGCTGTGACATACGCTGTGCAATCCAAAATTGACTTGCTAGGTGTTTCTGAAGATATCATTAATACATATTCTGTTGTAAGTAAAGAAGTGGTAGAACTGATGGCTGCTGGCGCAAAAAAAATCTATCATGCAGATTATGCAATTGCAACAACAGGAAATGCTGGACCAACCAAAGGAAATTCAGATGTGGAAGTTGGAACCGTTTTTATCGGCATCGCAACTCCTAAAGGTGTAATTTCCAAAGAATTTAATTTTGGGCAGCCAAGGGAAAAGGTAGTAAATAAGGCAGTTACGAAAGCTTTTGAAATGTTACTTGAAGAAATTTTAAAAAACAGTAAATAAATATTTGCTGAGAAAATAAAAAAATGTAAATTTGCACCTCGTTTTTGAATAACTTAAAAGTTTAGTACAGATGTCAAGAATTTGTGAATTAACAGGTAAGAAAGCTATGGTAGGGAACAATGTATCCCATGCAATGAATAAGACAAAGCGCAAATTTAATGCGAATCTTACAAAAAAGCGTTTTTATATTCCTGAAGAAGATAAGTGGGTAACCTTAAAGGTATCTACTTCAGCATTAAAAACAATTAATAAAATAGGAATCTCTGCGATGCTTAAACAAGCAAGAGCAAATGGTTTTATCAAATAATATACAGTCATAAAGTATAAATACCAACAGTAATGGCGAAGAAAGGAAATAGAGTTCAAGTGATACTAGAGTGTACAGAGCACAAAGCTTCTGGACAACCGGGAACTTCACGTTATATCACAACTAAGAATAAGAAAAATACTCCGGACAGATTAGAGATTAAGAAATTTAATCCAATCTTAAAGAAAATGACTGTTCACAAAGAAATAAAATAATAAGTCATGGCAAAGAAATCAGTAGCATCCTTACAAACAGGATCAAAAAGGTTAACAAAAGCAATTAAAATGGTAAAATCTCCAAAATCTGGAGCTTACACTTTTGTTGAATCAATCATGTCTCCAGAAAAGGTAAACGATTGGTTAAAGAAATAAGTATATGTTTTATACTATAATAAAAGCTACTTTCGAAAGAGAGTAGCTTTTTGTTTTTGTACTTGAACGAACGATACATATGACAGTTTTTCATGTTTATCAATTAGGCAAGATAATTGACTTACACATAGTATAAAATAGCAATGCAAATAGATGCTAATTTTTGAGTATCTTGTTTTGCAACTTATGCAATCAAATAAATTGCATATAGCACTTAACTATAGTACCACAAATTATGAGTTTTTTTAAAAGAATATTTTCATCAGAAAAAAAGGAAACACTCGATAAAGGTTTAGAGAAATCTAAAACAAGTTTCCTTTCTAAATTGACAAAGGCTGTCGCCGGAAAAAATAAAGTCGATGATGAAGTTTTAGATAATTTAGAAGAAGTATTAGTCAGCAGTGATGTTGGTGTTGATACAACGTTAAAAATTATTGATAGAATAGAAGAAAGAGTTGCCAAAGATAAATACTTAGGAACTGACGAATTGAATAAAATTCTTCGCGAAGAAATTGCAGGATTATTATCCGAAACAAATTCAGGTGAAGAAACAGAATATACTATTCCTGCTGACAAAAAGCCATATGTATTAATGGTAGTTGGTGTAAATGGAGTTGGTAAAACAACAACTATTGGGAAATTAGCATATCAGTTTAATAAACAAGGATTAAAAGTAGTTCTTGGAGCTGCTGATACCTTTAGAGCTGCTGCGATAGATCAATTACAAGTTTGGGCAGACAGAGTTAATGTTCCTTTAGTAAAACAAAGTATGGGAAGTGATCCTGCTTCTGTTGCTTTTGATGCATTACAATCTGGTGTTGCACAAGATGCAGATGTAGTTATTATTGATACTGCCGGAAGATTGCACAACAAAGTAAACCTAATGAAGGAATTGACGAAAGTCAAAAAAGTAATGCAAAAAGTAATTGGCGATGCGCCACACGACGTATTACTAGTTTTAGATGGTTCTACAGGTCAAAACGCCTTTGAGCAAGCAAAACAGTTTACAGCGGCTACAGAAGTGACTACATTAGCTGTTACAAAACTAGACGGAACTGCAAAAGGTGGTGTTGTGATCGGAATCTCTGATCAATTTCAAATTCCAGTAAAATATATTGGAGTTGGGGAAGGAATTGAAGACTTGCAAGTATTCAATAAATACGAATTCGTAGATTCATTCTTTAAGAAGTAATTCACACAAAAACATATAAAAATAAAAAAGCTGCATATTTTAAATATGCAGCTTTTTTTATATTGAATAATTTCTATTGATTAAATTTTTGTCAATCGAATAACAACTTCTGTCATTGGTGCGTTTGTACACATTACACTACTTGTATCTTCAATGAAGCGAATATCTATTGTAGTATCGTCAATCATATTATAAGTAGTTGGTGTGGCTGCGCCTAATCCTAATAAGACATTATCACCTCCACAATTGAAGTTTGTATCTTGATCATTATTTACACTTACTGTACCATCACAATTTAATGTAAAGTTAAATGTCATTGTCGGTTGTGTTCCAGCAACATCTAAGTTTGCTAAGTATTTTACAGTAATACTTCTTTCAGTATCAGAAACAGCTACAATATCAACTGCTACAGGATCACCAAAAACAGGTTCGTCAGTATTTCCAACTTCTTCATATGTATACATTCCTGTATATCCTAAAGAAGGTGTTCCAATGACTCCAGAATTAACCCAAGCACTCGTCGTTGTTGTTCCACAAGAACTTCTAACAACAAATGTGTATAATGTTTCTGGACATAAACCAGTAACTGTATATGTTGAATTGGTTGTCGTAAAAGGAGTTGCAACGTCAGGATTAAATCCTGCGGCTTCTCCATAGCGTACTTCCCAACTTGTTTCACCATTTGAATCCCAATCTAAAACAACAGAATTCTGAGTTGGTGTACTTGTTAAATTTAATGGAGGTAAGCATGTTACAAATCTGAAAGGTCCTGTAAACGAACTAGAGCTTCCTGCTTGACTTCCATCAGTAGCATCATTACAGTTTGCACGAACATAAAATTCATACTCTGTATTTGGCTGTAAATTCATCACTGTATGCGCTGCATTATCACCTGTGGCATATGTAGGCACTTCATCTAAATTGAATCCTACTTGCCCGTATTTAATTTCCCAAGCAATTTCACTTCCACCTGCTACCCAATTAAATGTTGCAGAGGTTTTTGTCAAATTCGTTACTGATAAATCAGTTGGAGCAGGACAAGAAGTACGGAATTGTAAAGGTCCGAACCATTCGTTGCTAGTTAAGCTACAATCAGACTTTACATAGAACTCATAAGAAGTTTGCGGTGTTAGTCCACCAATATTTGCACTTGTTGTTGGCGCATTTACAATAGTTCCTGCATCAGGATCAAATCCTGGGACACCGTAAGAAGCTATCCAAGTTACACCAGTAACAGGCAAACATTCTCCAGCGTCATTAACGCTTCCACACCAATTTAGTCTTGCTGACGTATCAGTAATATTTGAAGTAAAAGATGCTACAACAGGTTGACAGGGTTGTATAATTTCTGGAATTTGTACATCATCCGAACAAGAGAAGACAAGTCCAATTAGTAGAATTAAAACTACCTTTTTCATATAATTTTATTTTCGTTCATGACAAATATATAAAAACAATGATGAGTTTATCATTTAGAAGCTAAAAAAACAAACATTCTAGTAGTTAAACTTTTAGATTGTATATTTATACATTCATAAATAACGAATCAAAATGAAGAAAATTATATTTTTAGCCACTGTATTTCTTTTTATTGCTTGTGGACCAAAAGAACAAGTGCAAAATCCCGAAAAGGAAGAAAGTGACATTTCTGCAATTAGCGCAAAAGAACTAACTGATTTTAAAGTGTTAGATTCTAAAGTGATTGATAGTCAGATGTTTTTGTCGTCTTTGGATGCCGAAATGAAAAGCTTTACGGAAAGCGATTATCAAAAATTAAAGCCGTTTATCTTAGAAAAAAATATCTTAGAATTACATAAAAATAGAACAGCAGGAATCTTTACTTATGAAACACTTGTGAAGTTTTATCTGTACAGAATCAAAAAATATGATCGAAATAATGAATTATCATTAAATTCTATAATTAGTATAAATCCAAATGTAATTGCAGAAGCAAGGCAAAAAGACCAAGAATTTTTTAATAAAAGACTAAAACCACTCATCTTTGGAATGCCAATTCTATTAAAAGATAATGTAAATGCTTCAGGAATGCCTACAACAGCAGGTGCAGTTGCATTAAAAAATAATAATACGGATGATGCGTACATTACAGCTCGACTTAAGCAAAATGGTGCTTTAATTCTTGGAAAAGCAAATTTAAGTGAATGGGCTTACTTTTTCTGTGGCGATTGTCCAAGTGGTTACAGTGCAGTTGGAGGACAAACTTTAAATCCTTACGGAAGGAAAACAATTGATACAGGCGGATCAAGTTCTGGAAGCGGAGTGTCTATTGCAGCAAACTTTGCAGTTGCTGCTGTCGGAACAGAAACTGCGGGTTCCATACTATCACCGGCAAGTCAAAACTCAGTTGTCGGATTAAAACCAACTATCGGATTATTAAGTCGCTCAGGAATTGTGCCAATTTCAAGTACGTTAGACACGCCAGGACCCATGACAAAAAATGTTATTGACAATGCAATTCTGTTAGCAGCACTATATGGATATGACAATACAGATAGTAAAAGTAAATCATTCAAATGGCCAGGAAATTATTATATAAATGGTCTTAAAAATGGAAACCCTTCTATCAAAGGAAAGCGATTTGGAGCTATTAAACGTTTATTGTCAGATACACTATATATAAATGCTGTCAATGTATTAAAAGCACAAGGCGCAATTATTGTAGAAATAGAAGAAGAGAAAGTTGATTTGCCAAAATTTATCAATTTGTTAAATTTAGACATGCAAAAAGATTTGCCTAGCTATTTTAAAAGCCATGTAGGAAAAGATATTTCGTTAGCTTCGGTACAAGATGTAATTGATTTTAATAAAAAAGATTCAATAACGTCAATGCCCTACGGGCAAAAATTATTCTACGGAATTGTAGATGACAAAGCAACGGAAGAAGAATTCTCAAACATGAAAGTAGTTTTACATGACAATGGACAAAAATTCTTTGATATTCCTATGAAAGCACACAATTTAGATGGTATTTTGTCAATAAATAACTATCATGCGGCGTTTGCGGCAGTTGCCGAATATCCAGCGTTGACAGTTCCAATGGGTTACACAAAAAAAGGTGAACCAAAAGGATTAACATTTATTGGAAAACCATTTACAGAAAAAAACTTATTCGAATGGGCACATGTGTATGAGCAAGCTTCTAAAATGCGAAAATCTCCTAAAAACTATAACTAGTAAAATAATTTGGGCGTTTCCATCATAAAAAAAGCATACTTCACATTTTGACTTTGCTCAATGTTTAGTATGCTTTTTTTATGCTCGTCGGGCTATTCGCAGTCGCTTTTCTGTACTGTCATTCCTGCAAAGGCAGGAATCCAAAATCAAAAGAGCTTCAACAATGCTTCTATCCCTAACGCGATTGCTAAATTGAATATCAACCTGAGTTCAATACAAAATTCAATTAAACAAAAGCGTTCTTGATGTGTTACTCATTTTTAACCGTTTGTAGGAGTTTCAACTTTCTTTTTTTCTTTACCACCTATAATTGTGCTTAGAATACTATTATTAAGTTGTTTTCTTGCGAATGCGCTTTGCTTCAAATTATGTTTCTTCATCTTTATTTTTTTAAAATTAATACTATAGCGAATCAGTTTGAGTTTAACGGAACGTTACTTCTCAGATAGTTTCATTTTTAACCGTTTGTAGGAGGAGTGGCTTTTGGTTTTTTCTCTTTACCACCTGTAATAGTATTTGCAATACACATGTTTGTTTGCTTGTTTGCAAATACAACATTCTTTAAACTTCGTTTTTTCATTTTTAATCTGTTTTAAATTAATACTGATACAAATCAAGTCAAAAAAGAGTATTAAAAAAAAGGAAGTAAGCCATGATTATCGAATTGTAGGATCAAAAAAAAAGTATAAAAAATAATTACAAATCAACCTGTTGAATCTCTTTCATAATTCTTCTGATGTTAATCTATTGAAAATGATTCAATAATAAATAACCGAAACTTTAGAAAAAGAAGTGAGTATAAAAGTACTATTTCAACCTGTTGTACATTTTGAATTCAAACATATAAAGAAACGTCAGTTCGAGTGATTTTGAGGCACGAAAAATCGTATCGAGAACATGTTTCGTATAAAAAATTACTATGCTCGATACAAATTTTATTCACTTTCAGTTATAAAATTCACAACAAGTTTTTTTTAGTATAAAACTATTGATTAATCAACAAATTAATATTCTCCCAAAGTTCATTATCAAAATTAGAAAGTGCAAAATTATCACTTTCAGCCGCTTCGCCCATTCGGATAATTACTAAATCTCTACTGGGAACCACATAGATTTTTTGATCATTCTTACCCAAAGCACAATACATGTCTTGCGGAGCATTTGGAATCAATTCTCCGGGAAACTCTAGTTGACTTTGTGGTAAACGATAATTAGATTTCCCATTCAACCACCACAAATAACCATAGGCTTCATTAATATTTTGTGAAGTCGAAGTAGCTTCAGTCAAAAAGGTTGAAGGAACAATCGGAGTTGTATCCCAAGTTCCATTTGCGGAAACTAGTAAACCAAAACGCGCCATACTTCTGGCTGTACTCCAATATACATTGGCGTTTCCTGTTTGAATCCAAGCACCTGTCATGCCAATTCGGTTCTTTAATTTTGTGTTGAAATACGAATCCCAAGTTTGATTACTTGCAGTTGCAATCACATCTTGCATTTTTACAAAAACACCGTGATATGCCCAACGTGTTCCCGCGTCAGCGACATATTGTAAATCATTAGGGGAAATTCCGTTGCCTAAACCATCATCCAAACCAGAAGTCATGGATAACAGATTTTTGCAAGTAATAAGATTTTCTTTTTCTAAAGATGCACTTGTCCAATTCGTGCCAATATAATCTGAAACCTTATTATTGAGATCGATGAGGTTTTCTTCTTGTGCAATTCCAGCGACAGCTGTAGTCAATGTTTTTCCAGCGCTGGCCCAATACCAAGGTGATGTTTCAGTATGTCCATTAAAATAGCGTTCTACAACTATTTTTCCTTTATGAAGTATTATAAAACTTTTAGAATTTTTAGTTTCTAAGAAATCCAACAATGGTTGTAATTGCGTTTCGTTCCATGTCAACTCTGAAATTGAAGTTGTCTCCCAAGTATCTGAATTCAAAGGAGGAAAGTATGTTGAAGGTATTACAGGTGTTTCTAAAGGTGTTTCTTCTTGCGGAATTTCATCAACAGCTTCTGAGGAACAATTCACAAAAAGGAATAAAAAAAAGAGCGGGAATACATAAAATAGTCGGTTCATGTTTCTGATTTTGATATTAAGACCTATAAATGTGTCAAAGGTTTAAATTACGTTGTATCTTTGCCAACTGAATTTTTTGATATGAGAACAAAGACTTTAAAGAAAAATAAGATCAATGTAGTAACACTTGGATGCTCTAAGAATGTGTACGATTCTGAAGTTTTGATGGGACAATTGAAAGCCAACGGGAAAGAAGTTGCACATGAAGAAGAAGGAAATATTGTTGTAATCAATACATGTGGATTCATCAATAATGCAAAAGAAGAAAGTGTAAATACTATTTTGGATTATGTTCAGAAGAAAGAAGAAGGAGTTGTTGATAAAGTCTTTGTAACAGGTTGTTTAAGCGAACGCTACAAGCCAGATTTAGAATCTGAAATTCCAGATGTTGATCAGTATTTTGGAACATCTGATTTGCCACGTTTGTTAAAAGCACTTGGCGCAGACTACAAACATGAATTGATTGGTGAACGAATTACAACAACACCAAAAAACTATGCATATCTTAAAATTGCTGAAGGTTGTGATCGTCCATGTTCATTTTGTGCAATTCCTTTGATGAGAGGAAAACATAAATCGAAACCAATTGAGCATTTAGTGACTGAAACTGAAAAGTTAGCTGCAAAAGGAGTTAAAGAATTAATTTTAATTGCTCAAGATTTAACGTATTACGGATTAGATTTATACAAAAAACGTAATCTAGCAGAATTGCTAAAAGAATTAGTAAAAGTAGAAGGAATTGAGTGGATTCGTTTACATTATGCATTTCCAGCAGGTTTTCCAATGGACGTGTTAGACGTGATGAATGAAGAACCGAAAGTTTGTAACTACTTAGATATTCCATTACAACACATTGCAGATGATATTTTAAAGTCAATGCGTCGTGGAACCAATCAAGCAAAAACTACAAAACTATTAAAACAATTTAGAGCTGCAGTTCCAGAAATGACAATCAGAACGACTTTAATTGTTGGATATCCTGGAGAAACAGAAGAGCATTTTCAAACATTAAAAAAGTGGGTTGAAGAAATGCGTTTTGAACGTTTAGGATGTTTTACTTATTCGCACGAAGAAAACACACATGCATACAATTTAGAAGATGATGTTCTAGAAGATGTGAAGCAAGATCGCGCAAACCAAATCATGGAAATTCAATCACAAATTTCTTGGGAATTGAATCAACAAAAAATTGGTCAAACATTCAAATGTATCATTGATCGTAAAGAAGGAAACTACTTTGTTGGTCGTACTGAGTTTGATTCTCCAGATGTTGATAACGAAGTTTTAATTGATGCGGCAAAATTCTACGTAAAGCAAGGTGAATTTGTTGATGTAAAGATTACAGAGGCAGCAGATTTTGATTTATATGCTGAACCAGTTTAATACTAAAAAAGCAGTAATCAAATTTTAGTTAATTTAATTACTACTTTTTTATTCTTAGAAGAAATATATAGGAAGCCTAATTCATTTTTTTCTAGTTTAGAACATTTAAATAAGGTTTAATTAGTTAATAATTAGTTTCTTAGTATTGATTCCTTTAGTTGTTTTTATCGTAATGATATATAAGCCAGTTGCATAGTTTCTTATAGGAATTTCTATTTGTTCTACTGTGTTTTTATACTGAAAGGATTCAATTAAAACACCATTCATAGAATGTATAGTAATGATCTCAAAAACACTATTGTTATGAGCTGTAAGCGTAAGATTTTCTGAATTTTTTATTGGATTAGGAAATAAATTTATTTGAGGAGTTTCATCAAAATTTTCAACGCTTAATGTAGGATCTAAATATTCGAATAATTCAAACCCTGAAACACCATCAGTTCCGCCCATGTATAATGCTGGACCAGCAGTAACAGTAAGTTCTTTTGGTTCTCCAGACCCTGCTCCAGCATCTAATTCTATTTTAGATAATGTTCCGTCATAACTATAGAGTTCTTTACCTGTAGCTAATTCACCAGCAGTAAAGTATAATTTATCGCCCATTTCAACAAGCTCTAAAGGTCCACTTGGTCCTGTAGGATTCACATCTATTTTAGTAACCATTCCTGTGGTAGTATCAAATTTGTATAACTCTCTGTCTCCGCTAATTTCGGCAGGAACAAAAATATCAGTACCTACTTTTAGATAATTTCCAGGGAAAATAGCAGGAAAACTAGAGCCTGAAGGATTGATATCTATTTTTGAAAGCGTACTACTTCCTGGATCATATTCATACATTTCTGCATCACCAAGATCATCAGCTGTAAAATATAAAACTCCATCGGCATTGTATAAAGCAAAAGGAGAACTAGAACCTGTTGCGCTTACTTCAATTTCAGTTGCTATTGACATGGCTGTGTCGTACACAAAAAGCTCTTTATCGCCAGTAGTTCCTTCAGCATTAAAATAAAGATCGTCACCAACTGTTGTAAGTTCATTTGGGTCACTTGAACCAGCAGGATTAATGTCAACTTTTGTAAGTGTCATTCCATCGAATTTATATAATTCTTCATCGCCAGCTACCGTCGCAACAAAAAAGACAAATCCGCCAGCAAAAGTATATTCTTCAGGATCTCCACTTCCAGTAGGATCTGTATCAATTTTAACAGGAGTTGTTCCGCTAAGGAAAAAAGCTTCCTTGTCACCAGCAACAGTTGCTGTAAAAAAGAGTATTCCACCAGCATTGGTGAGTCTAAACGGCATGCTAGAACCTGAAGGATCTACGTCTATTTTTGTTAACATTCCTACTGCATCAAATAGATATAGTTCTCGATCACCAGAAGCATCTTCAGCAGAGAAATACACATCGCCGCCAACATTTGTAAATTCTGCAGGAATGCTAGATCCGCTAGGATTTACATCTATTTTCATGGCAGTTGGTCCAACCATTGGATCAAAAACATGAGGTTCATCATCACCAGAAGCATCAACAGCAGCAAAAAACACAGCGCTTCCTACTGCTTCAAAATCTGTAGCAAAACTAGAGCCAGGACCTGCTACAATGTCAATTGGAGTAAGTTGAGAAAATGAAGTTTGAAACGATAGCATTGTACTAATAATCAAGATAGATTGTAATTTGAGTAATTGTATTTTCATAGTAGTATTGTTTGGTTTATATGACTTTGTCAATCTAAAAGGGTTCTTTGTAACCTCTTTTTTAATATTTTTTTGATATTTTTATTACATATCCTATAATTCAATTGACTAACTATTAAAACTACTACTACAGATAAAGAACTTTTAAAGCTATTACTTGCAGGTAAAACTGCTCGTGATAAGGCATTAGAGACTATATATAACGGTAATAAGAACAAAATTTATTCTTATGTTATATCTAATAAAGGAAGCAAGGTTGAAGCGAAAGATATTTATCAAGAAACGATTATAGCTTTTTATGAAAATGTGAGAGATGGAAAATTTAATGGGGAAAGAAGTGCTATAGGTACATATGTATATGCAATTGCAAAATTTAAATGGTTGAATCAATTGAAAAGAAAAGGCGCCATTAACGAATTTCATCAAAAAATAGAGTTGCCTGACAACTTTGTTGAAAGCCCTTTGTCTGAGTTAATTCACAAAGAACAGAAAGATTTGGTTTTAGACGTATTAGCGCAATTGGGAGATACTTGTAAAAGTCTCTTAGTAGAAAGTATCTATCACAATAAAACAATGAAAGAGATTGTTGCTGAAACTAGTTTTAGTAATGAGCAAATAGCACGTAATAAGAAGTATAAATGTATGAAGCAATTAAAAAAGTTAATTGCAAAAAATCCTCATCTAGTTAAAATTTTAAAGTTTAATGGATAATATAGAAGAGTTAATAGACCGTTATTTATCTAAATCAATGACAGCAATTGAAGTGAAAGACTTTGAAGACTTACTGAAAGTTGATAAGACTTTACATGCCGAATATTTAAAAAGTATAGCTGCACGCAAATTTATTGAAGAAGCAGGAAGACTTGAATTGAGAGAGAAATTTGATGTTTTTGATAGTGAAGAGCAAATTAGTGAAAAAACAATTATTCCGTTATGGTTTAAAAAGACAATGGGAATAGCTGCCGTTTTTATTGTCGTCTTCGGATTGTATCAGGTTGTGTTTAATAGTACTATTTCAACCGATGAGGTTTTTGAATCGTATTTCGAAACGTATAAAACGCCATCAGTTGAGAGAAATTCAGGAACTACTTTACATACTAATTTGCAATCGGCTATGAACGCTTATGAAGCAAAAGACTATGAAAAAGCACTTGTGTTTTTTACTAAAGCGGAAGGTGAATCAAATTATGTAACGAGTTTTTACAAAGGAGTAAGTTATCTATCTTCAATAAAGCCTGACTACACCCAAGCTTTACTAAACTTCGAAATTGTTTTGCAAAATGATAACGATTACAATCAGCAAGCACTTTGGTATAAAGGGTTAACATTATTAAAGTTGAAAGAAACCGATAAAGCTATAAAAGTGTTTCAGGAAATAAAAGAAACTACATCTTATAATCATGCAAAAGCTGCGAAAATACTAGCTGAGAATATTGAAAATTAAGCGGAAATGCTACGCTTTTTCTTATTTCTGACCGCAACTAAAACGAATAGAAATATCATGAACGCGCCTAAAATATAAAATATAATATTTGAAGATTTTGAAAGAGCTTCTGTGCTTCCTGTTAACTTATAACTACTCCAATAATATGGCGGCAACACTTCTGGTGTAGCAGAATTTAGATATGCTATTTTAGCTTGTTGTAGTGCAATATCTTTGTTTTTTCCTTTCTTTAATTGATCTAAAAATAATTGTGTCAGTTTTGAAGAAGCTTCATCATCTACGGTCCATAAAGTAGAAATTAATGACTTGCTTCCTGCATATTGAAATGCACGTTCCAAGCTTAAAATACCTTCTCCTTTTTGCAGTTTTCCTGTAGCTGTATTGCAAGCACTTAAAATTACCAATTGCGCCGGAATTGTAAGATTGTAGATTTCATACGTATGTAACAAACCATCGTCTTTTTCGGAAGAATTGAAATATAGTTTTGATAATAAAGGTTCTGTGTCTTCAACATCTCCGTGCATTGCCAAATGTAATATTCCTGCTTTACTCACGATAGATTTCATGGTGCCTTCTGTAGCAGAATTTCCAGAATAATGTTTGCCATCTAACAATTTTGAAGCATAACTTACTTCTTCTTGATTGTAAGCTAGTTTCGCTAATTTTTGTCTTGAAGCTGTATAATTTTGATCTGAATAATCGGGCGCAAACCCAATATAATCTTGTTCACTATTGGCATTGTTTGTTGCTAGTTTTATGGAAGCCGATGGACTATAAGAAGTAGCAAAAGACTTTATCAAATATGGAAGGGCTTTGTAATCTCTAGTGTCTTTAGTGTGAGATTTAGTAAGCAGACTCTCAAAAGGAATATAAGCCAACAATCCATCAGGAATAATGATAAGATTGTCTATTGTTTCTGCATTCAAAATCTCTGGGAATAGTAACTTTTCATAAAGTGCATATGATGTATTGCAATATGAATTGAAAGCGGCTGTAGGATGTTCTGTAAACTCTTTTTTAGATCTGATTAGGTTGAAAAAAAATGTGACTTCATCAGTAAGTTTTTTTGCGTTTGAGATTTTCCGAACAGAAATATCTTGGTCAGTTACAAAGAAAACATAAACATTGTTTGTTCCTGTAAAGTAAGAAACTAAAGCAGTTTTATCATTTAAGAGTGTTTGTTGAATCTCTTTTAAAGAACTGGTTTTTACATCATATTTTAATTTATAATATTCAGGGTATTTCGTTTTAATTGAATTGACAAGAATGTCATACGAATTTTGTTTTTCATCTAATTCAGTATGCCAAAGTTCAACTATTTTTCCTCTGCGTTCTGCACAACGATTTTCTTCATTTGCAATTTTCCCTGTAATTTGAGTGATGTCTTTTTTGAGTGCTGTTTCTTGTTTAATAATATCCTCAGGAACTTTAGAAAAAGAAGTAATGTCTTGTTCTTGAATAACAGATAATAGTAGTAATGCTTTATTCTTTTCAGAAAACTGGAATGCTTTTTCTAAATAAATTTTGTCTTTTGTGAGTTTATGTAATTGTATCGCAGTAGCAATGCTTTCTTCAATAACGGAAGAAACATGATTGGTCCAAAACAATTTTGAAGCATCAGACGATTGCTTATTTTTCATATCATCCAACACATCTACAACAAGTGTTTGTGTGTCAAAGGCAGCTTCTAAGTCTTTTAAATCAGAGTTTTTATCATATAGCTTTCTGAATAAATTAGCTTTCGCGATCAAAGATTCTAAGAGATAATGATGTGATTGAAACGTCATATCTAACGTAGGATTCTCATACCGAGAAGTTGAATCCATTTCTTTGACAAGAATATCAATAGCAACTTGATAACTGTCTAAAGCAGCTTCAATATTTCCAGAAGATCCAATAGCTCTGGCAACAAAATTTTGACATGCTCCAGTAACTACATGATTTTTTCCAAATGTCTTTTTTCGCCATTCATACGCATCATTATAATAGGTCATTGCTTCGCTGTAGTTTCCTTTATTCAATAAACTATCTGCTTGATTAATGTATGATTTGCTAATATCTTTGTCTGTGTTTTTTTGATCTAATGTTGCTAAATCAAAGTACTTCAGTGCATTTTTTTTATCTCCCAATTCCCAATACATATCGCCCATTGCTTCATTTAAATACCGCATATACCTAAAATCTGGAGCATATACTTTGTGCCAAACTTTGTGTGCTTCTACATAATGATCAACGGCTTTTTGATAGGCTAATTTCCCGTAATACATGTTTCCAATATGGTAATTAGATTTTGCAATATTCATGTGATCAGGACTATAAGCAGTACTTAAAAGAGCTAGTTCACGTTGGTAAAAAGAAAGTGCTTTGTCATAATCGGCAAGTATACTATACATATTACCAAGAGCCATTAAAATTGCAGACTTATAGTGGACAGATGTATCACCTACAATTGCCAAACCTTTTTGTAGATAATCAATAGCAGTATACGTATCTCCAACCTTGTCGGTAACTAAGAATTTAGAAAAAAAGTAACGTACTTTATTCAAGGAATCTAATTGATCAAAGTCAATTTTAGCAATGCTCTTTTCATATTTTTCATCTTTTCTTACCGTTGCATAGCTCTCAGCAATTAAGATTTCCTGATCTGTAGAAGGGACAATGTTTTTATCTTTAAAAATCTTACGGGCTTTGCGCATTGCTCTATATGCCGTCTTTTTTTTAGACCTATTTCTATAAAGTTTATATTCCCATATCGCAAGTGCTATTTGCTCTTTGTCAGAGAGTGCATCACAGGTATATAATTGTGTGATAATATTTAAAGCATCTGTATACTGACCTTTGAGTGTTAAAGCTTCAACATTCTTCAATTCAATCTCTATATCACATGTTTGAGCAGAAACACTATTGATTAATAAAAAAAGAAACATGAAGTACTTCATATTGAAAATGAGTTGTTTAAGTCTCTTAAATTTAAGAAATAAAAAGGATATTATGATGACTAAAACTAGTTATTCTTTAAGAAGAAATGAATAGATAGATTTTAAGTTGTGAGATTTTAGTATTGAGTATTGAGAAGCGTTATGAAATTAGTAATACTAAATGTTGAATTTTAAACGTGAAAATATTCTTGAATAACCATAACAGATAAATAAATTAACGAATCAACTGATTCACAAAAAAACATTGAGCGTAGCGAAATAAAAGAAGAGTCAACCAATAAAGGAATCCAGTCAGAAGGTTTCTATTAAATTTTTACTTTCTAATATTAAGCTCTCATTTTTTTAATAAATCCTTCTTTAAAAGCCCTTCCAATAGGAATTTTTTGTTCAGTCTCAGAAATAAAAATTTGATTACTAGAGACTTTTGAAACATAATTACTATTCACAATATATGACTTATGTGTTTGCAAAAAATGGTCGTTAAGTTTTTCTAACCATTGTTTTAATGAATCGGAACTTACTATTTTCTTGCCTTTTGTTACTACTTCTGTGTAATCAGAATCTGAGTGAATATACATAATATCATCACTTTTAATTTTAATTAAATCATAACCTGACTTAATTAAAAATGTCTGTGTAACAGGCGTTTTAGCGATTTCTTTATAAGTTTCTTGTGTTTGAGATGCAGCTTTGCTGTTTGCTTTCGCAATAGCCTTTACAAATCGTTGAAAAGAAAACGGCTTCAATAAATAATCTACTACATTATACTCATAACTTTCAATGGCGTAATCTGAAAATGCAGTAGTTAAAATTATTTTAGGAGAATTTTGTAGTGTTTTTAAAAAATCAATTCCAGATATTTTTGGCAAATGAATATCTAAAAATACAATGTCAATGCTATTCTGTTGCAAATACGGGATGGCTTCTAATGCATTATTAAATGTATGCATTAACTCTAACGAACCTAAATCGGCAATATATTTTTGTAAAATTCTTTGCGCAGGCGGTTGGTCCTCAATAATTATACAAGTTTTTAGCATTATACAGGTTCTTTTAATTGCATTGTAAGTGATACATCATATACAGAATTAGTCGTGTTAACAGTAAGATTATGATTGTTTGGATACAAAATCTCTAATCTTTTTTTAACATTATCAAGTCCAATACCATGCGATAAATTATCATTGTTACTCATTGTTGAAAAACTATTTACACAAGAAAACGCTAACAAACCACTTGAGTTGACATTTACATCTATACCAATATTTATATTTTCACTTTGACTAGCAGCACTATGTTTAAAAGCATTTTCAACAAAAACACTCAATATTAAAGGCGCAATAACAAACTTATCTGATGCAACATTTTTATTAAAACTAATCTTTCCTCGATCTTCTATTTGTAATTCGTTAAGTGCTGTAAAATTCTGTAAATGTTTTATTTCTTTATGTAAAGGCACAAAATCTTCTTTACAATCGTATAGCATATATCTTAAAACCGAAGATAATTCTAAAATTATTGAAGGTGTTTTGCTTGAATTTTCTATTGCATAAGAATACAAATTATTCAGGTTGTTAAATAGAAAATGAGGATTAATTTGAGATTTTAAAAATCGTAGTTCACTATCTCTTATAACATTTTGTAACTCTTCAAGTTTTTGTTGTTTTTTCCAAGAATCCCACGCAAGTTTAAAACCTACCATCATAAATAAATAGGGTAAAATACTGAATAGTGTATAGAAAATATTTGAAACATATTTTCCTCTGTCACCACCAACAACAATAGGTTCTAATACATATTCTTCAACTATAAATACTGTGACTAAAGTAATTAAAATCAAAACCCAAAACTGCCATAATTTTTTAGTGTAAAAAAAGTTTGGCAGTAAAACATAATTGATAACAGCTGCTATACCTACGTAGAATGAAAAAAAGATAAAATCATAAAATTGAATACCACCATGCTTGTCTAAAGCGAACATTAAAAAAAGTACGCCAGACAAAATAATTTGATATATAAATTCTTTGAGTTTAGATTGTGGTATAATCATGCTACAAAAATACATTTTGTATTTAATTACTTAGTAGTGAAACCACTAAACTGCATTTATTTCACCTTAAACAACTTAAGTTTAAGGGTTAACTGCTAATATGAATAATAAAGGTCTAATTTGGTCGTTTATAGATTTCTTTTTTCTAGTCAATAAAACTATATCATTTTTGTGAAAACAATATGAATTGTGAAAGAATCTAGTAATGTTTTTATCTTATTTCCTGTAATATAGTAACGCAACAACAATCATTAAATTAGAATTGAATAAACAATAATAAAATGAACAAAAAAGAAAGAGCCATACTAAATAGAAGTCTACACAGAGATATCAGTTATTTCTTTGTAGGATTAATTTTAGCCTTTTCAATTTCAGGAATAGCCTTAAATCACAGAACAGATTTTGATCCTCAAGAATACACGGTAAAAATAGAAAGTTTTAAAATTGATTTACCTAGTGATGCATCACTAATTACAGAAGATTTTTTTAAAAAAGAAGCGAAGAATATATCTCCTGAAGAATTTAGAGGACATAGAATGCGTGGTGAAGAAGCACGATTATATTTTGAAGATGCTTTTGCTTCTGTAAACTTAAAAACAGGCGAAGGAGAAATAGAATATGTAAAAACTATTCCTGTGCTTGGACAAATGACCATTCTACACAAAACAACCAATGTGTGGTGGATATGGTTCTCTGATATATTTGGCGTTGCAATGCTTTGTATTGCCATTACTGGAATGTTTATCTCTAAAGGAAAAAATAGTTTTAAAAAACGAGGTTGGTGGTTGGCAACCATAGGCCTAATTTTTCCTTTTATCTTTTTATTCTTGATTAGATAAAAACACGTACGATACAGTATAATTTAAACTATTTATTAATAAAGTAAAGACTAAAAAAATGAAAAATAAAAGTAATGTAAGTCGAAAAGATTTTTTGCAAAAACTTGGCTTAGGAGTAGTTGCAGTTCCTTTAACAATATTTGGAATTTCATCATTTAAAAAAGTAGAAGAAAAAATAGTAAAAGAAGAAGATTGTGGATTAACGGACTGGGCAACAGAAGGACCGTTTTATGTAAAAAACACCAAAGAAAGTGTAAACATTAATTTCACCAACTTACCAGGAAATACAATGAAAGTAACTGGAACAGTTTATAGTGGAACTGAAAAGTCGAATCCTATATCAAATGCTAAAATTGAGATATGGCATGCAGACAAAGATGGCATATATCATCCAACTGGAGATGGAGATATTACAAATTATAAACAATCAGAAATTAAATTAAGAGGCTTTGTTATCACAGATAAAGACGGGCATTATTCGTTTCATAGTATTGAGCCAGGTTTGTACTCTGGAAGACGTAGACACATACACTATAAAATTTCTGCAAAAAACCATGAAAACATAACTACACAAAGTTATTGGTTAAGTGAAAAAGGAGCAAAACGTGAAAGAATTGATAGAACAGACAGAAACACGGAAGATTGTAGATATATAGATTTTAAAAATAGCAAAAATGGTATTGCAGGCACGTTCAATATTCATCTTAAACCTAATGAATAAGCTTGCTGCTGGAAATTGAGATGAGTTCAATTATACTTTTTAATAGCTTTATTCTCTAATAATCAAAGACAGTATATTTGAAGATAATTGAGATACTACTATTGTTGTGTGTTTGAAGTAAAAAAGGACAATGTTTTTATCTTTAAAAATGTTTCGAGCTTAGCACAGCGCGTCAATGAAATTACCTATGAGAATTAAAGCTTCAACATTCTTCAAGAAAATACCTAATAGATGAATTTTAGATTGTAAGATTTTAGTAGTGAATATTGAGAAATGCTATGAAATTATAAATGCTAAATGCTAAATGTTGAATTTTAAATGCAAAAATATTCTTGAATAGCAATAACAGCTAAACGAATAAACAAATTAACAGAAAAGCATACTTTTTAAGACCTAAAAAAACATTGAGCAAACCGAAAAAAATCTAAAAGCACTTCAGCGTGACCCAACAGCGTTCACAGTGAGCGAAGTCGAAGTGAAGCGATCTAAAATAAACAACTATTACAGCAACATAGTTGCATTTAAAAAAAATACCTAGTATTATTGCAACTTAATCGCAATTAAGCAAAAGTATTGGAGCGAATAAAAAAAACAATAAGCTTTCTTTTTTTGATGATCATTTTCATGAATCATCTATTCGCTGTTTTTCATGCTTTTGAACATAAAAATGCTGTATACGATACTACTTCTAATGCCCTAAATTTTCATGAGGGAGTTGATCTTTCAACTAGTTGTTTCTATTGTGATACGTATTTGAATTTAGATTATACACAACAGGAATTTTTATCATATTCATTAATTGCTCCCGATTTTATTTCAGAACGTTTTCTTGAGAAAGAAAAACAACTACTTTCCTCAATAGTATACAGGAAAAAATCAAGGTCTCCACCTTCTTACAATTCATAGTTTACAAAACATATTTTATTACCCAATAGTAATTAGAAAAGATATTTTTAGTCAAAATATCGCATATCTATCTATTAGTATATGCTTTTGTAATACTTGAATTTATTTTGATTTTAAGGATGTTCCTTAAAGCCTTTCTTAATTCTTGAGAAAAGACACCACACAATTTTAAACTTTAAACAATCTTGTATGTTACAAGCAAACAAGCTGTGTATGCGTTATGACGATACATTGGCGATCAAAGATTTAAGTTTTACTGTAGCTCCCGGAGAAATTTTTTGTCTATTAGGGCAAAATGGAGCTGGTAAAACGACGACTATCAATATTTTTTTAGGATTAATAAAACCTACTTCTGGAGAAGCATTAATCAATGATCATTCAGTGACAAAAAATAAATCTACAAGAAATCTAATTGCATACATTCCTGAAGTTGTTCAGCTATATGGTAATTTATCTGGTTTAGAAAACTTAGACTTTTTTAGCCGATTAGCAGGTTTTAAATATACCAAAGAAGAACTTGAAGACTTTCTAAAATGTGCAAATTTACAAGCAAATGCATATCAAAAAAAGTTAGATACATACTCCAAAGGAATGCGTCAAAAAGTGGGCATCGCTATCGCATTGGCAAAAGATGCTTCCTATATACTTATGGACGAACCTACTTCAGGTTTAGACCCAAAAGCTTCTGTAGAATTTGCAGAAGTATGCAAAGACTTATCTGCTAACGGTGTTGGTATTTTAATGGCAACACATGATATTTTTAATGCTGTCAATATAGGTTCAAAGATAGGAATCATGCGAGAAGGAACACTCGTTCATACTACAGAAACATCAAAAATCTCTGCACAACAACTTCAAGAATTATATATAAAAACAATTTAATAAACTCAACTAACCCAGAAAAAATGAATTTAAAAAAGGGCGTATTCGCTATTATTTTACTAGCAATACAATTTGGATTTTCTCAGTCTAAAATAAACGGAAAAGTTTTAGATGAAAATAATGCTCCAATATTAGGCGCTAATATTATTATATCGAACGATTCACAACAAAAAAAAGGAACTACTTCTGATCTAGATGGAAACTTTAGTATTATAGTTTCAAACGCAGGAATATACAATGTACGCATCACGTATATTGGATTTAATTCCTACACACAATCTATAAATGTAGAAACAAATCAAAATATAGACTTAGGTTCTGTTACACTAAAAGCGTCTCTAGAGGCAATGCAATCAGTAGAAGTTATTGGTAGAAAACGAAATGATTACAATAGTGATTATTCGTTCTCTGCAACTAAAGTAGCTATTCAAAATAAAGAATTGCCACAGGCTGTTGCTACAGTTACCAAAGAACTCATCGCAGACCGACTGGCTTTTCAATTACCAGATGCCGTAAAAACAGTGAGTAATGTTTCAGCTACTGGATTATACAATCATTATAATATTCGTGGTATTACACAAGCTGACGATGGACAAGTACTAAACGGAATGCGTACCCGTCAATATTACTTTTTACAACCAATAACATCGCATTTAGAACGTGTAGAAGTTATCAAAGGACCATCTTCAGTTACTTTTTCTAGTGCAGATCCAGGAGGAACCGTAAATATGGTGACTAAAAAGCCATTACTTGAAAAACGTAGTGAAGTTTCTTTATCAACAGGAAGTTTTGGAACCATAAGAGCTACAGCCGATTTTACAGGACCGCTAAATGAATCCAAAACATTGCTATATCGTTTTAATGCTGCTTTTCAAGAAGCTGACTCATTTAGAGATGTTGTAAACAACAATGCACTTTTAATTGCGCCATCTTTGAGTTATATCCCTGACGAGAATACTTCATTGAATGTAGAAATGATTTATAATGATGCCGAAGGTAATTTAGATAGAGGGCAGCCAATTTTTGGTGCTATTAATGGTGAATTTGATTTGAATAGTACGCCAATTACAAGAAATGTGGGTGCCTCAAGTGACCATTACAAAAACAAAGAGTTTATTTTTATGGCGAACTTTAGTAAAAAGTTTGCTGACAACTTTGGTTTCAATGCGCAGTACATGAAACAAACTTGGGATGAAGATTTAGCCGAACATAGAGTTGACGGTACAGCGGTTGATATTGATGGAAATGTGATTCCAACGCTTGCAAGGATGCGATATGATGAAAGACAACAATTTTGGGAAACAAATAATTTCAGCACCTATTTTACATATGATATCAAAAAAGGTAACATTACGAATAAAATATTAGTTGGATATGATGCTACACGTTGGGAACGAAAAATTGGAGCTGGATTTCTACGTGCTAGAAGATATTTAACTGTTGATGGTGGTCAGTCTAATTTTGACCCAAGTAACGCAGCTAACTTTCAACAAATGACTGTAGATGGTGTAACAATGCCAGTACCTGCCGTTCCTCATTTCAATTTAGCAAACCCTTTTAACGGAGCCAGAAATACAACAGGTTACAACCTTGCCGAATTATCTATTCCTGCAAATTTAACGACTTCAAGTGGTATCTATATTCAAAACCAATTCAAGATTGGAAAATTCTCAGCCTTAGTGAATTTACGATATGAATGGTTCACAGATATTTTTAATTATGAAGGAGATGAACAAGAATTTAAAACGAGTGCTTTTGTTCCTAGAATAGGTTTAACATATGAAGTAACCAACAATATTAGTGCTTATGCTACCTATCTAGAAGGATTTCAACCACATACAAATACTGTTTCCTTATCACCAAGTGCTGAAGGTTTTTTCTGGTCTGCTTCACCAAGTAGATTTGATCCTTTAGAAAGTAGCTTAATAGAAATAGGAGCAAAAGGAGAATTCTTAAATGGAAAAATATTTGCGAATCTTGCTGTTTTTAATATCACTCAAAAAAATATTTTACTAGGAGATACTTATGATTTAGACAATTTAACAACAAGAGGAGAGCAAAGAAGTAGAGGTTTTGAAATGGATATTTCTGGGTATATATCACCAAACTTTCAACTTACAGCGTCATACGGTTTTACAGATGCTGAAATTGTAGAAGATGCTGTTGAAGATTTTGTTGGAGAACGAATTGGAGGTGCTCCAAAACACAATGCTAACTTTTGGGGTCGTTATGATTTCATGAATAAAACCTTAAAAGGTATTGGAGTTGGTTTTGGCGCTCAATATGTAGACGAAAGATTTACTTGGTATAACCCAACGTATTCCACAGATAGAGTATTATTACCAGACTACACTGTATTTGATGCTGCTGTATATTACAAACCAAATAATACAGGTATCCAATTAACACTTAAGTTAAATAATGTATTTAATAAGACGTATTGGTTAGGTGGTTTGAACCCTTCTAGACTAGGTCCAGGCGCACCAAGAAATGTATTGCTTAATGCTACTTATAAATTTTAATTAAATGCAAAGTAACGCTGTTATTTTAATTAGCAAACAGTTTTTCAAAAAGACCTTTTATACCAAAGGTCTTTTTGTGCTGTTATCACTCTTTCTTATCGTATTGGCATATGTAACCATTACAGGCTGGAATTCGTATGAAAGTCATCATCATGCTGTTGAAGATCATCAAGATGCATCGAGAGCGAGTTGGGAAAATAATCCTGATAAACATCCGCACCGAATGGCACATTTTGGCACATTTGCATTTCGTTCGCAACATCCACTAAGTATTTTTGATTCTGGAATAGAAAGTTACACAGGAAATGCTATTTTTTTAGAAGCACATCGACAGAATACTGCTAACTTTTCAGAAGCGAGTTTATCTACTGGTTTAATTCGTTTTGGAGACCTAAACATTGCCATGTTGCTTCAATTGATATTGCCTTTAATTATCTTTTTTATCGGATATGCTGCTATAACTGCTGAGAGAGAAAGCGGAACACTTAAAATTATTTACATACAAGGAACCCCATTAAAAAAAGTACTTTTAGGAAAAGCCTTGGGGTTATTTTTGGTAACGTTACTGTTTTTCGTGCCTGCTTTGATAGCTTTATGGAGTGTTTCATTCTTAGAAAATCATGCAATTAACAGTGCAATTGTTCTCAGATCTATATTGATAAGTCTTGGATACATGGTGTTTTTTATGATTTTGTGTTGCATCACAGTTATTGTATCCGCTAAAAGTGCAAACTCTAACAAAGCATTACTAAGTTTATTAGGTGGTTGGTTACTGTTCTTTATCATCATTCCAAAAACAGCACAAGTAGTTGGAAACTCTTTATATCCGAATCCATCTAAAATTGAATTCAGAGCTATTATTGAAGAAGAAGTTGTAAAACAAGGTGACAGTCATGATCCTGATGATCCGTATTTTAATTCTGTTAGAGATTCTATCTTAAAAGCCAACAATGTAACAGATGTGAACGATTTGCCTTTTAATTACAGTGGTTTTCTAATGAGTAAAGGCGAAAAACAAACTGCTATCATCTATAGTGATCAACATAAAAAATTGATTAAAACGTATGAAAATCAAAATAGTATCACTGATAATTTAGTGCTTATTAATCCGTATTTGGCAATTAAAAACTTTTCCATGAGCTTGTCGGGTACAGATTTTGATACGTATTCCAATTTCTTATCACAAACAGAAACATACAGATATGAGCAGTCTCAATATTTGAATAATCTACAAATGAAATTCATAAGTAACAAAGCAAAAAGTAGCGAAGGAAAAGTAAATGTTATCGATAGATCGTATTGGAAAAACGCACCAAAGTTCGCTTATGAATATGTAGCAGTTTCTAAAACCATTCGCAATCAAATTATCGCTTTAATAGCGCTTGTAGTTTGGCTACTGCTAACCCTAGTTATTATCACTAAGTTCTCTAACCGTTTTAAAATTATTTAGTCGTGTATCGTTTATTAATAAAGCATTTTTTTAGATCAAAAACAGTATGGTTAGCCTTTGGTATTCTTATGTTTCTTGGTGTTTTAAGTATTAGTACTGGAAAGCAATTCTTGAATCAAAAGCAAGCCGCTATTGCAAAAGTTACAGAACAACAACAGAAGCATATAGAAACCCAAACTTCTTTGCACGAAGACGATCTTGGGTTGTTACTCTATTATTTAAAGTTTTCTTTTGTCAATCCATTAAAACCCTTGGCGGGAATTTCCATGGGACAAAGTGATCTTAATACACACATACAAAATGTCAAAATCCTTAATTTGGAAGGGCAAAAATATGATACCGATTTAGTGAACCCAATGCGTTTACAAGTAGGTAATTTAGACATGAGTTTTTTGATTATTTTTCTTTTTCCGCTCGTAATTATTGCATTGAGCTTCAATATACTTTCTGAGGAAATGGAAAAAGGAACTTGGAAAATGATTACCACGCAAGGAACATCTTCTTTTCAATTCTTATTGAAAAAATTCTCTATTAGAATAGGCTTTATTTTTGTCATATTAGGAATCTTATTCTTATTGGCTAAAATTACGTTTGGTATTCCATTTACAATCGATTTTATACAAATTATTATTATAAGTTATTTATACCTCCTTTTTTGGTTTGCCGTGTGCTTTTGTGTTATTCTTTTGAGAAAATCTTCCAATACAAACGCTATATGTTTATTAGCGAGTTGGCTAGTATTAGTTGTCTTTTTACCTGTATTGGTAAACAATTATGTAGCAAATCAATATCCTGTGGATGAAGCTTTTGCAATGACCATAAAACAACGAGATGAATATCATGAAAAATGGGATACGGACAAACAAGAAACCATGGAAAAATTCTACAATCATTATCCACAATTCAGAAAGTACGAGTTGAAAGAAACTGGATTTTCATGGCTTTGGTATTATGCAATGCAACAAATGGGAGATGATGAGTCGAAAACGGAAAGGGAAGCTATGTATGCTAAAATTGAAAAAAGAGAAGCTTTAAGCATGAAAATAGCACAGTTTTTTCCGCCATTACAAGTGCAACTATCTATGAATACTATTTCGGAGACTGGCTTATCAAATCATATTGATTTCTTGAATAAAACCACAAATTTTCATGAAGATGTTCGCTTGCAGATGTATCCGAAAATTTTTGAAAATAAGCCAGCTTCTAGCGTAAATTGGAAACAATACAAACCTGTATTTTTTGAATCTGAAAATAATTTTGACATACTCAAAAATTCATTCTATTTACTTTTATTGACTTTGATTTTAATTGGCTTTGGAATTTTTAGAAACCTAAAGCATTTTAGTTAATAGGTTACTAAAAATAGCCTATTTGTATTTACTGCAATGAAATTATAAATGCTAAATGTTGAATTTTAAATGTAAAAATATTCTTTAATAACGATAGGTAGACAAACAAATAAATCAGCAAATACACAAGTTTGAAGTTTATGTGTTTATAAGTTTAAGTTCCTTGAGAAACTAACAAATTGACAAATCAACAAATACACAAAAAAACATTGAGCCAAGCGAAAAAAATCTAAAAGCGTCTCAGCACGGTCTAAAAGCAAAGCAATCTAATCTACAGCTCAAAACTGTTATTATTTACCAAGAAAATTGCATTGGCAAAAAACAGTTTTCCGTTTTCCCAAAAAGCTCTAAACATAGGATTGTCTACCATGTAAATCATGCTTCCGTTACCAATTCTATATTCTCCAAAAACCAATGTGTTTTTAATGTTTTTAATTGCTTTATGTCCTGCAAAACCAGAAAAAGGAGTGTTGTTTTCCAAATAAGAAACGGTATATCCTTTATCTAAATAATTATAAGCAGTACTCCCTAATTTTAGTGTAAAGTATGAATCGCCATATCCAAAAGCTAACGGATGTGTATTGTCTACTTTTGTTTTAAAAATTGCACCAGTAATATAATTGGAAACATTTTCACGTTCACTTTTTGCATAAGTTGTGATGCTGTTTTTATCTTCTTCATCTTTCTTTTCTTTTTTAGTCAAGCCAAAATCATCTTTTCCAGCAAATGTGCTTAATGAACTTCCAATAGCAATCACTTTTCCACCACGAGAAATCCAATTCTTTAATAATTTTAATTCATCTTCATCAAACAAAGAAGTGTAGTTCCCATTTGGTAAAATCAAAATATTAAATGAATTCAATGTGCTTGCTGAAAAATTAGTTGAATTTACATTCGTTACGGGAAACTTTAATTCTTGCTCAAAGAAATACCAAAGTTCACCAAATCCTAATGAACTTGTGGCTTTTCCAGATAGTATAGCAACTTTTGGCATTTTAATTTCTTTCACATCTGGTGAGCCAAAATCAACTCCACTATCTGAAAATCCTGAAGCAAGACTTGAAAGTGTTATTTCGTTTGTGTTTGCTAAATCTGTTACTTTCTTATGAAAGTCTTCAATATATTTGTTATCACTTTGAGTAATAATTAACGAACCACGATTAAAAGTATTTCCACCAGAAGTAAATGCTTTTTCTGTAAAGCGCACACGAATTCCTTTCTGTAAAAGCGTACTTAAAAAAGCTGCATCTTTTACCGTATTCCAACGTGCAACATACGCAGAAGAATTATTATTATGAAATTCAATTAAATGCTCTTTTTTATCTGTATTAGGAGTAATCAAAGTTTTAGAAGCAACAGTTTTCAAACCATACGCATACGGAATGCTCCAGGCAGTAATATCATAGGTTAGTGAATCGCTCAATTTTGCATTGGGTTCAAACAATACTTTGACCATTTTTGCTTTTGGCTGATTTGTACTTACAACTAAAGCATTTGATACATTGCTAGATTTTTGTTTTCCACTTTCATAATCAAATCCTTTTACAGTCTTATCAGTTGCGAAACCATACTTGATTTCATGTCTGTCCAAAAGTTTAGCTAACTTTTTGATTCTATCTGTGTTTCCTTCCAACACATAACTTTTATAGGTAAAATTTTTGTCGCTAAAGAATTTCTTGAACTCAGTATTTAATTTATCAGCATTCTTTGAAGAAATCTCTACAGTAGACATTCCTGTTGTATGATGATGTGCAATTCTAGCTTTCAACGTTAACAAATCGCCTTCATCATTTATAATTCCTAAACCAGCTCTTCCGTGTCCAGCTTGTTCATAGGTCATTCCAATTGCACCATTAAAAGTAGGATACGTATCTCCATAACTAGGATAAAACAAATCAAAACGTTCGCGAGTAAAATATAACCAACCTTCTTTATCAAAATATCCTGCATGATTTTTTCCTATTTGCGTTTGAAAATCGCGTTGCCAATCGGTAATTACTTCGTGAAAAGGTTCTGCGGCTGGTGCAAAATAATACGGTTCATTAATTCCTTGTTCATGAAAATCTACATGAATATGTGGCAACCATTTATTATAAACTTTTAAACGTTGACGTGTTTCCACTTGCGTTGCCCAAGCCCAATCTCTATTCAAATCAAACAAATAATGATTTGGTCTTCCACCTGGCCAAGGCTCGTTGTGTTCTTTTGCTTTTTGATGTGAATTAAAAGGAACGCTTGCTACTTGATTGTACCAATTTACATATCTATCGCGTCCATCAGGATTAATACATGGATCTATAATAACAACTGTATTCGCTAACCAAGCTTTCTTTTTTGTAATCAATTCATAAATCGTTTGCATAGAAGCTTCTGTACTTGACGATTCGTTTCCGTGTACATTATAACTTAACCAAACAACGGCTTTTTTTGCTGTAGCTGAAGTAGTTCCAATTCCTGCATTTGCCAAATGATTTTTACGAATGCTTTCTAAACTCACTAAATTTTCAGCAGTCGAGACATAGGCAACTTGCAACAAGCGATGTTCGTTTGTTTTACCATATTCTTCTAACTGAATCATATCAGAAGTTTTCGCTAGGTATTGATAATAGTCAACAACTTGAAAATGATTTGTAAAACGTGTACCTAATTCGTACCCTAAAAATTCTTGTGGAGATTGGATGTTTTGTGCAAAAACGGTACTAGAAAAAATAAAAAATGAAAGTAAGCTAAGAATATGTCGTCTCATTATAAATGATAAGTTAGATAAACATCAAAGCTAACTAAATAATTTCAATTGCCTAAATGTGAATATTATAAATTTATAGGTCGCATCTGAGTTATTTTGAAAAAAACAGAAATCAAATTTTATATTTTGTAGTCTTATTCTTTTATTATTATATGTAATTTCATATTTTTATTTAACATTCAAAACAAAATTTTCATGAACTTTCAATCTAGTCTAGCAAAAAGAGTTAATTATCTGGCTTATATTATTGTTCTTCTTGTATCTGTGATATTGATTTTGATATCTAAAAGAGAAGATTTAGGTGAATTTAAAACCTACGAAGATTTCTTTTTCAATATAGGAATTGGACTGTTTGTTGCTTCAATCTTATTTTTTATGTTGATTACAATTATAGCACCTAATGAAGCTGAAGAAGAAAGAAATAAAAAACTAGATGCCTTTTTATCTAGAAACTCTCAAAAGCAATATAGTACAGTTTTCGTAGAAAATAAGGAAGAGGATTTTAAAGAGAACCTATATAAGTTTTTCACAAATAAGATCAGAAATGCTAAAGAGGATATTTATTTTTCTGGGGATGGTTTTAGTGGTTCTGATAGCGAAAAATTTGCTGGGATGTTTTCAGCTTCTTGTTATTATGCATTGAAGAAGGATGTACACATCACTAGACTACAAACAACTGAGAATATTTGTGAATATTGGGCGGAATGCTTAAAAGATTTAATGAGGTTTGAAAAATTTGAACTATTTTTAAAAAAAGGAAGTTGGACCCACGGCTCAATCTGTTGTGTAGATCCTTTTGATGAAATTAATAATGTTTCGGAATATATGTTAGAAGTTGATAGATTGAAAAAAAATAAAGCAACTAAAAAAGCGAGCATAGCTGTTTTTATTGAAAAAAACACTTCCTTATCTAGAGACATAAGTAATATAATTCAAAATTATACAAGTAATAATGAATTTGCTCAGCGAGTTACAATTGAAAATTTTGATGCAATTATGAATATAACCGATACAGATGACTTATAATATTTACTTCTCTTTTGGTTCAAATATGTCAGAAGAACGACTTAAAGAGCGATGCGATTCAGCTGTTAGACTAGATACTTATGGAATTTTGAATGATTACAGACTAGTTTTTAATAGAAAAGGTGATTATGAAAATGGAGGAGTTGCAAGTATCATTCCTTCTAATGATGATGTGGTATTTGGTGCAATATTTTTGATTAGTAACGAAGATCTACAAAAGCTAGATAAGATAGAGAGTCCTAATGGTGATAGTTACTATAGAGAATCTATCAAAGTGAAAACAAAAACTAACTTATTATTAGAGTGCCATACTTATATATCGTACCCAAATGGAAGCTTCAAGCCAACTAAAAAATATTTGAATTGGATTATTACAGGAGCACAAGAAATTGAATTACCAACCGAATATATAAACAAACTCAAAAGTATTTCTACAAATGATTAATTTTAATTTGGTTCGTGAAAATTTATTATCTCAACAATAACGTTACTATTCGCTGTAGTTTGATATAAAAGTTGATGAATATAATTTTTGAAAAAGAATATCTTAACGAAATTTTGAGAAAATTCCATTTCAAATAACTTTATCTTTGCAACTTTAAAATCCTGACGACCAAACTATGCCAACTGAATGTATTCCTTATAGTGAAACTGGATATTTTTCTACGCTAATGTGCGATTACTTAGCAGAAAAATCAACGCTTAAACCATTTTACAATCGTTTTCCGAAATTAGAGAATTTTGAAGCGCAAATTCAAGAAAAACAGCAATCTAGCTTAACGGATGCTTCACAAAGAGCCGTTTTAGTAAAAGCTTTACAAAGTCAATATGCCAACGTAGATGCTTCAGAAAGTACACTTAAAAATATTCAAAAACTAGCTTCTGAAAACACATTCACAATTACAACAGGGCATCAATTGAACCTGTTTACAGGACCATTATATTTTCTATATAAAATTATTTCAACCATAAATCTTGCAACAACATTAAAAGAAAAACATCCTAGCTATGAATTTGTGCCTATCTATTGGATGGCTTCAGAAGATCATGATTTTGATGAAATAAGTTTCTTTAACTACAAAGGGAAAAAAGTAAATTGGAATCGTGAAGCAAGTGGTGCCGTTGGTGAATTATCTACGGAAGGATTAAAAGAAGTTTTTGAAACGTTTTCTAAAGAATTAGGAAACAGTAAGAACGCAAAACAATTACAATCACTTTTTGAAAAAGGATATGTAAAGCATGATAATCTGACAGATGCAACACGTTATATTGCTAATGAATTATTCAAAGAATACGGTTTGGTTATTGTGGATGGAAACGATAAAGCATTAAAGCAATTATTTGTTCCATTTGTTGAAAATGAATTATTTAAACAGACTGCTTTTAAGGAAGTTTCAGCAACAGCGAACAAATTAACGGAAGCTGGCGATTCATATAAAATTCAGGTAAATCCACGAGAAATAAATCTATTCTATATTGTAGAAGGAATTCGCGAACGTATCATTGAAAAAAATGGTGTTTTTACGGTTAATAACACTTCCGTGAGATGGAACAAAGACGAAATTCAACAGGAAGTTCAACAATTTCCTGAACGTTTCTCACCAAATGCACTTTTACGCCCGTTGTATCAAGAAATCATTTTGCCAAACCTGTGTTATATTGGTGGTGGTGGAGAATTGGCATATTGGTTTGAACTTAAATCATACTTTGAAGCCGTAAATGTTACGTTTCCAATGATTTTACTTAGAAATTCTGCAGTTGTGAAAACGGCAAAGCAATCGGAGAAGATGGGAAAATTAAACATCACAAATCGTGACTTATTCTTAAAAAGAGAAGCGTTTGTTACTCAAAAAGTAAAAGAACTAAGTGCTGTTGAAATAGATTTTACTATACAAAAAGAACATTTACAACAACAATTCAAAGACTTGTACAAACTAGCAGAACAAACAGATAAATCGTTTATTGGCGCAGTTGCTGCACAAGAAAAAAAGCAGCTCAACGGAATTAAGCATCTTGAAAAACGTTTATTAACAGCTCAGAAAAAAGGACTAAAAGACAAAATTTCAAGAAGTACAGAGTTGCAAGAATTATTATTTCCTGGAAACTCTTTGCAAGAGCGTAAGCAAAACTTCTCTGAATTGTATTTAGAATATGGCGAAACTTTAATTCCAACTTTAGTGGAACACTTGCAACCGTTATCGGGAGAATTTTTGGTTTTAGAACTATAAAAAAGACCGAAATCACTTCCGGTCTTTTCTTTAAAATTTAATTAAGTTTTTATTTTAAGCGTTTTCATACATTTGATTAAATCGTAAATAACCCAAGGATTGTATAATGCGCAATAGTCTTATATGAGCTAAAAACAAACCAACGAGTTTTCCTAAAATTGCAAAGCCTACAATAGTTGCTAAAACAATTTTTATTGAAATTGGGATCTCAAAAATAAATGTATATGTCAAATACAGAAGTGTGCATAAAATTCCAATACCAACAAAGTAACTTCCTGTGGTACAACCACAACTAAAATATTCTTTGTTTACAAGCTTTTCCCAAACCTTATTTTCAGAATTGTTCAAGTATGGTAAATTCAATTCAATTTTTCTAAAGTTTTTTATAATGGATTTCAATTCATGAAGTTGTTCAGCGGAATTGATAGAAATTTCTTTTTTCATCTTTCAATAATTTAAAATTATAAATACACACAATGTCTACTAGAACGTACTACAGAAACTTGCCAATTGGTCAATGTTTGCGGAACTGAAAGTACAATTGGCGCCATCATGTTATTTGGATCATCATCACGATGTTGTAAAAAACAGGCATGTCCCATTTCATGAACAATCATATTATCTTGTGTTTGTGCTTCCGTTAATATGTAGTTTGTTGTAGGTCCCATGCTACATCCACCTGTACGACCAGGTGTTACATCATCAACTACAAAAGCAATAATTTCTGCTCCATAGCCTGAAACGCGTCGCCAGCCATCTTCAAACTTGCATAAAGAAGTTGCAAACTCAAAAAACGAACCTTGTAATAAAAAATCTCTAAAAAACCCTTCTGCATTACATGCATAATTAAATGGATTACTTGGTGCGTTTACACCAGAATTACAAGCGCCTGTATATATTAGGTTAATGTTGCACAAACGATCCATATGTTCAATTGCCGCGTCAATTTGTGGTTGTAAATCCGCTTCTGTTGCAATAGGAACACCATCATGCGTTGGAATAATTAATCCAAAATACATTTTTTTACGCGGTTGAAATCCTGCCAGACTTACTAAGAAATCGACCAATCCAACAATACGCCATATAATTTCGGTAACCCAATTTAAAATGGTTCGTATAATTCCGCCAATAATAGGAATGCTCATCACCAATGTGACTATAAACGCAATGACATCTAAAATAGCAGATATAATTTCACAGATAATCCGCGTGACCCATTTGCCAATAATGACGACGACAACGCGTATTACTTTTACAAGCACAAGCGCCATCCAACAGAATAATTTATTCAAACAAAGTGTCCACCAATTACAAGGTTCTTCCCGACATCTTTCTTCTTGTCGTTCTTCCCATTCTTCCATGCGTTGTTCTACTTCTTCTTCAATCCATTCCTGTACTTCTCTACAAACTCTTCCCATGATTTTTGATTTTATCACAAAATTAAATTCATAAAACAAAACAAGTAAGAGTGTAACTCCTTGATTATCATTAGGAAAAACACTGTTTTTAACTTAAGCTCTGCTTTAAAAAGTATTAACAATTGAGTGTGGAAACTTTTAGAAAAAATCTTAAAAGTGTATATGAAAAAATAAAATCTAAATACTACTTTTGCGTATGCAACACGACAAGGTATTAATAGTAGACTTCGGATCGCAATACACACAACTAATTGCGCGCAGAGTTCGAGAATTGAACATCTATTCCGAGATTCATCCATTCAACAAAATTCCAACAAACGTAGACGATTATAAAGCGGTAATTCTTTCAGGAAGCCCAATGTCTGTACGTTCTGAAAACGCTTTTCATCCAGATTTAAAAGGGATTCGAGGTGAAAAGCCAATGTTAGGTGTTTGTTATGGTGCACAATATTTAGCGCACTTTTCTGGTGGAGAAGTTGCCGAATCAAACACACGTGAGTATGGTAGAGCTAACTTAAGTTTCGTGGAAGAAAACGAACCTTTCTTAGCAGGGATTTCTGCGGGAAGCCAAGTTTGGATGAGTCATAGTGATACCATTAAAAGTTTGCCAACAAATGGAAAGCTATTAGCAAGTACACATGATGTTAAAAATGCAGCTTATAAAATAGAAGGAGAGACTACTTATGCGATACAATTTCATCCAGAAGTATATCATTCCACAGATGGAAAACAATTGCTTGAAAATTTCTTAGTAAACATTGCAAATGTGAATCCAGATTGGACACCAAACGCTTTTGTTGGAGAAACAGTTGAAGCATTAAAAGCACAAATTGGTAACGACAAAGTAGTATTAGGATTATCAGGTGGAGTTGATTCAAGTGTAGCAGCCATGTTATTACACAAAGCTATTGGAGAAAACTTATACTGCATCTTTGTAAACAACGGTTTATTACGTAAAAACGAGTTTACTAGCGTCCTTGAACAATACGAAGGTATGGGACTCAATGTAAAAGGAGTTGACGCTTCGGCACGCTTTTTGGATGCGCTAGCAGGATTGAGTGATCCAGAAGAAAAGCGAAAAGCTATTGGACGTGTATTTATTGAAGTATTTGATGATGAAGCAACACAAATACAAGATGTAACTTGGTTAGCGCAAGGAACAATTTATCCTGATGTGATAGAAAGCGTAAGTGCAACAGGCGGACCAAGCGCTACGATAAAAAGTCATCACAATGTTGGAGGTTTACCAGATTTCATGAAATTGAAAATCGTTGAACCATTAAAAGCATTGTTTAAAGATGAGGTACGTAGAGTTGGTGCTTCTATGGGAATGGACAAAAACTTATTAGGTCGTCATCCATTTCCAGGACCAGGATTGGCAATCAGGATTTTGGGAGATATCACTGCTGAAAAAGTTCGTATCTTACAAGAAGTTGATGCTGTATTTATTGATGGATTACGCAGTTGGGATTTATATGATAAAGTATGGCAAGCTGGCGCAATTCTTTTACCAGTAAACTCTGTTGGAGTTATGGGAGATGAGCGTACTTATGAAAAAGTAGTTGCCTTACGTGCCGTAGAAAGCACCGATGGAATGACGGCAGATTGGGTAGATTTACCTTATAAATTTTTGCAAAAAGTATCCAACGATATAATAAACAAAGTAAAAGGCGTTAATAGAGTAGTGTATGACATTAGTTCAAAGCCGCCAGCTACCATAGAATGGGAATAATAAAAAGTAAAATAAGACAAAGAATGAATAAGTTGTTAGGATTTTTATTGGTAATCTTATTGTCTAGTTGTGTCGCAACAGCACAACAGTACAAAAGTCATACTGTAGAAAGAGGTGAAACGATAGAAAGTATAGCCAAAGAATATAAAGTTACACCAGAAGATATCATCAAACTAAATCCTGAAGCACGACGCGGCGTTCGTCGTAATAATGTATTAGTTATTCCTTCAAAGTCGCTCAAAGTTGCCAAAGATGTTGATGTAACGTTTACGAATCATAAAGTAAGAAGAAAAGAAACCTTATACAGTATTTCTAAAAAATATGGTGTAACGGTTGATGACATCAAAAAATATAATGAAAAAGTTGCCAAAGAAGGATTAAAAAAAGGAGATCGTATTGCTATTCCAAAATTTATAAAGAAGCCTACGGAAGTCGTTACAACTGAACCAGTTGATGAGAAAGATGAAAAAAGCGAAGAAGTAACAGCAGATGTATATATTGTAAAAGCAAAAGAAACGAAATGGGGAATTGCACATAGTTATGGATTAACAATTGAAGAATTAGAAGATTTAAATCCTGAAATAAAAGACGGATTAAAAATTGGACAAGAAATAAAATTACCAAAACTTGAAGTAAAACCTGAAGTAGCCAGTAGTGAACAATTTGCTTTTTATAATGTAAAGTCAAAACAAACAATATATACGTTGACACGTAAATTGGGAGTTTCTGAAGATGAATTAATTCACCTAAATCCAGCATTGAAAGACGGTCTTAAAGCTGGAATGGTTTTAAAATTACCTGTAACAAAAACAGAATCAATGGAAGTCGTTGATGCTGAAATTGTAGACAAGTTTAGTTTTCTTGAAAATGCAGACACAGAAAATGTATCAAACATAGTATTGATGTTACCATTCAAGCTAAATGAAATAGACATTGATTCGGTAAGTAAAACAAAAGAAAAACTACGAAAAGATAGATTCTTAGGATATGCTACTGAGTTTTATACAGGTTCATTAATGGCATTAGATTCTATCAAAAAACTTGGTTTCTCTGTAAATGTAAAAGTATTAGATACACAAGGAAAAACATCGACAACAAGAAGTTTAGTAGAGAATAATGATTTTTCAGATGTACATGCGGTTATAGGTCCACTATTACCAAACAACATTGAAGTTGTTGCTAGTGAGTTAAAATCTGACGGAATTCCAGTAATATCTCCATTAACAAAAAAGGAAGTAAAGTATAAAAACGTATATCAAACGATTCCATCAAAAGATGTTTTGGAAAAGAAAATGCTTGAGTTTTTAGAAAAGAATGGTGCAGATAGAAATGTAATTATTATTGCAGATAAAGACAAAGCTGCGATTAAAGCAAAATTAAAATCAATTTTACCAACGGCTTCTGAAATCGTTCCAGAAAAAGGAAACTATATCAAGCCAGATATCATAAAACCATTGCTAAAAGAAGGAGAAGACAATTGGGTGATTTTAGAAACAGAAGACCTATCGTTATTGGCAAATGTGACATCAGTATTGAATTCATACACAACTGAAAAAGCAAAAATTGTATTATTGACAACAGATAGAAATAGTCAATATGATAAATCGGATAATATTTATAACAGTCATTTAGCAAATCTTAGCTTTCATTATCCATCTATAGACAAACCTTCTTCGTACGACAATGTGTTTAATAAACGCTACGAAAAAAAATATAAAATATCTCCAAGTAAAATTGCAACACGTGGTTTTGACGTAACGTTTGATATCTTATTGCGTTTGGCATACGATCAAAACTTAGCAAAAAGTGTGCGTGCAGGTGCAGAGACAAATTATGTTGAAAACAAATTTGATTACTCTAAAAAAATGTTTGGTGGATTTTTCAATAAAGGAATTTACATTGTAAAATACGAAGGATTAGAAATAAAAGAAGCTAAATAACTACAATATAGACATATACATATGACTTCAAAAGTAACTTACAAAGGAAATCTTAGAACGGTTTCACAACACATAAAATCTGGAAATGAATTCATTACAGATGCACCAACAGACAATAATGGGAAAGGAGAAGCGTTCTCTCCTACAGATACTGTTGCGACAGGACTCGCAAGTTGTATGTTGACAGTAATGGGCATAAAAGCGGAACAAATGGATGTAGATATGGAAGGTACTACAGCAGAAGTTACCAAAACAATGGCATCAAATCCGAGACGAATCTCTAAAATTGAAGTAAAAATATCACTTCCTTTTGAAGCAGATGACAAAACCAAAAAAATACTAGAAAACACAGCAAATACATGTCCTGTTCATTACAGTCTTCATCCAGATATTGAAAAGATTGTTGAATTTTATTGGAAATAAATGTATAAACTTTTAGGTGTACTTTGTCTCTTTTTATGTGTACAAAGTGAAGAAACTATCGATTGGAACGGAAAAACAAAATTGCATTGGGGAAACTTTGAAGCTACCCCAGAAGAAGATACAGATGCTGTGGCGATTACAGCTTCTGGTATTACGTATGGTTTTAGATCAAAAACGTACTCTAATAGTTCAAAAATAGAATATACAACTTCAGTTTTGGCACAATTCTATCCAGAGAAATCTTGGTATCTAAAAGGACGTGTAAATGATACTGTTTTAGGACATGAACAATTACACTTTGATATCACAGAATTACATGCACGAAAATTTCGAAAGCGCATCAAAGAAGTGAAATTAACAAAAAACATTAAAGAAGAAATTTCTAAAATCTATGCAGAAATCAACCAAAGTTTACAACAAATGCAAAATGCATATGACAATGGTTCAGATTACTCTAGAGATTATGAAGGACAAATAGCATGGCAAAAACGTATTGCGAAAGAACTTAAAAAATACAAAAAGTACGAATTGCCAGTAAAATAATTATGACTCATCTTCCTAGTAAAGAAACACAACAAAAACTCCTTGTAGAATTGGCGCATGCAAAAATGCCATTTGGAAAACACAAAGGAAAATATCTCATTAACATTCCTGAAAGATATCTACTCTGGTACCGTCAAAAAGGATTTCCAAAAGGAAAACTTGGTCAACAATTAGCTCAAATTCTTGATATCAAAATAAATGGGTTAGAACCGCTTATTTATAATATTCAACGACAATTCTGATAAAGTGAAAAAGCAAGTGTCTCATTTATAAATGGGCATATGTAGTGGTGAAAACGTTGCCCTTTTTATGATGTTTTGCTATACTTTTATGATATAATCAATACTTTAGTATCATGAAAAAAAAGAGTATTAGTAGTTTAGTATTAAACAAAAAATCAATTTCAAATTTAGAGCAAGAAAAGCAATTAAAAGGAGGAGCGACAAGAGGATGTACTCATCTTCCAACCTGTTATTGGGGAATGTGTGCTCCAACTGATGATTAAAAAACAGACATGTTTAATAATTTAAAAGCAAACAAAAGTTCAGTTATGGTCGGAAGAAATTCCGACCTTTTTTTATTAATGCACAAATTTTAATACCCTTTTCAAAGGTTTCTATTTGAATAAGGAAAAATTCTTATGTAATAAGACCTTATTTTTATTTCATCACTATTTTGTAGTGATTTATCACAAAGTCGTGCAAATAGTATATATGGATGTTTTATGAATATATATTTGACTTATTGGTTGTGCATTAAGATTTATATCATTTTTTCAAAATGCCAACAAGTTTTATCAAACATTAAAACCTTTGTCATTATGAAGAAAAAAAGAAGTATTCAAAAACTGAGTATTTACAAAGAAACGATTAGCACATTAAACACTACAACGGGAGGTGCAAAGACTACTACAACTATTGTTGATGGAGTAACGATAGTTATATCAATAGCAGGAGGTAGTTGTGTTGACACTTGTGATTGCCCCAATAAAACTTATAATTGGATGATATGCGTGGCTAATTTCACTGATGATTGCTAGATAATAAAAAAAGCCTTTTTTAATAAGTAGTATTGAAGCTATTAGTTTTGAAAATTTTTCAAAGTTAATAGCTTCAATTATATATAAAATATTTGTTCTGAAAAGAAGTCTTAATAAGCTTTAACCTGCAACTACACAAAAAGGGGAAAAGACCCTTTTTTTGCTATACAAATAATCCATATCTTTAATTTCCCCTTTTAATATGCAATGAATCAGTGAAATAGCACTATTTAAAATTGTATTTTAAAAGGTTTTTTTATTTATAAAACTAACTACAACCATAAAAAAAGCATGATAGTATTACTAGACAACGGTCACGGAGGACTAATTAACGGAGAATATCAAACACCTGGAAAACGCTCACCAATATGGAACGACGGTACACAATTATTTGAAGGTGAATACAACAGAGCAATAGTAAACGGAATCATAGAAGAACTTACCAGACTTCGTATTCCATACGTTAATATTGCGCCTGAATACAGAGATGTAACTTTAGCAACTCGAATGAATCGTGCTAATAGAATTGATAGAAGAAAATCGTTCTACCTAAGTGTACATTCAAATGCAGGTGGTGGAAATGGAAGTGAAATATTTACATCAGTAGGAAACACAAAAAGTGACAGAATTGCCACAATTTTTGGAGAAGAATATAAAAGAGAATTCCCAGCTCGAAGATTAAGAGCAGATTTCTCTGATGGAGACTTAGACAAAGAAAAACAATTCTTTGTGCTAAGAAATACAAGAATGCCAGCAATCTTAACGGAAAATTTCTTTATGGATAATGAGGAGGAATGTAAAGAATTGCTAATGACACGAGAAGGACGCGCACGCGTAATTCACTACCATGTGGAAGCGATCAAAAAAGTAAAACAACAATTATTCTAATACACTAAACCTATCTAACTTATGAAAACACGTTTTTACACAACGTATCTTGCAGCACTTGCGTTTCTTTTAGTAACCTCATGTGGCTCGCTAAAAAAAGCTGTCTTTGATCAATTTTCGTATCAAAAAGGGACAGAAATAAAAGTAGATGCTTTACGATTAATGGATAAATCTTCTACAGAATACAGCTCGCAAACGGCTGCTATTGAGCATTTAGAAACTGAATTGGCTAAAATAGTAGAGTACGAAAAAAATAAGCCTGAAAATAAAATTAGTTATGCAATGTGGAAAATGATGGCAAATCCTGATAAAAAATTCATTGCAGGCTATCTAAAAATGTGGAAAGAAAAAGGAACGGTAAGTCCTGTCTTTATTACAGAAGCAAAAGGACAAGTAACGGAAGCATTGGATTTAATTCTTCAATATGAAGGAAAAAAAGATCCTGCGGCAGAAAGCAGACTCAAAGCATTACTTGGTTTACAATAATTACAAAACACAAAAGACATGGATGTTAAAGACATACTCAAAGAAATAAAAGGAAATTTGCTAACTTTAGTAGGCGGGAAATTTGAAGATTTAAAAGCTGAATCAAAAAAAGATGTTGAAGATTTTTTAAACGCATCTAAAGTAAAACTAGAACGCTGGACACTGTTCTTAGCTAATGGAAGTATCACTGCCGAAGAATACAAATGGTTGGTGGAAAGTCAAAAAGATTTAGTCGTTTTAAAAGGACTATACACAGCAGGTGTTTCTAAAATAAAATTGGGGCATCTAAAAAATACGATTCTCAATACTGTCATAAATACGGCGCTTGGAATTGTGTTAAATACAGATGATACTACAAATAATGCTGAAGCATAAAATGTTAGTACTTAGAAGCCGCAAGCAATTAACATTAACTAGTTAAAAAAAATGTAGTGAAATTTTTTTCGATAACTAGAAAGTTGAAAATGACAATCTTCAGAAATAATGAGTGAAAAGTGAAATTGCAAAGCGAAGCTTTAAGCATGAAGTGCATGAATGAATGTTGCGTAGGAATTACCTATAGATCGTCTTGACTTTTTTGGTTCGTTTTTGTGTTAAGACAAAAATGAATATTATTAAAAAGGTTGTCATGTAGTTAACAGTAAGATCAAGAGTTTCTTCAATATTCTAAAGCTTAAAATCATTGAAACTGCTGTTGCATGTAATTGAATAAGTTGTATTTTACTGATAATCAGATTTATCACTAAAATAAACAAAGGTTGAATACACTTGAAAAATAGTTATTCAACCTTTATTGTTTATTAATTCTTCTTTGTATTTTTGCCGCCGAATACAACAACAACACAACACACAATTACTAATGGCGAACACCAAATACATATTTGTTACTGGCGGTGTGACTTCTTCTTTGGGAAAAGGAATAATTGCGGCTTCTTTGGCGAAATTATTACAAGCAAGAGGTTACAGAACTACCATACAAAAACTAGATCCTTATATCAATGTTGATCCTGGGACGCTAAACCCTTATGAACATGGAGAATGTTATGTTACAGATGATGGAGCAGAAACAGATTTAGATTTAGGTCACTATGAACGTTTTCTTAATGTTCCAACTTCTCAAGCAAACAATGTAACTACAGGACGTATTTACCAAAGTGTTATTGAAAAAGAACGTAGAGGTGAATTTTTAGGAAAAACGGTTCAAGTTGTACCACACATTACAAATGAAATTAAAGAGCGAATTCAAATCCTTGGAAAATCAGGAAACTATGATATCGTAATTACGGAAATTGGCGGAACTGTCGGTGATATAGAATCATTACCATACATCGAAGCTGTACGTCAATTATTGTGGGAACTTGGTGAAAACAACGGAATGGTAATTCACTTAACGTTAGTTCCATATCTATCTGCCGCTGGCGAATTAAAAACAAAGCCTACGCAGCACTCTGTAAAAACATTAATGGAAAGTGGAATCAAAGCAGATGTTTTAGTTTGTAGAACAGAGCATGAACTTTCTGAAGAATTACGTCACAAGCTTGCATTATTCTGTAATGTAAAACGTGAAGCTGTAATTCAATCCATTGATGCAAAAACAATTTATGATGTTCCAAACCTAATGCTTGAAGAAGGATTAGATGCAGTTGTATTGAAAAAATTAGCATTAGTAGAAGAAGATAAACCAAACTTAACAACTTGGAATAAATTCTTAACCAAGCTTAAAAATCCAAAACATACAGTTACAATTGGTTTAGTTGGTAAATATGTAGAATTGCAAGATTCATACAAATCAATCTTAGAATCATTTATTCATGCTGGAGCAGAAAACGAAATCAAAGTAAAGGTTGAGTCAATTCATTCTGAACACATTGCAGAGAAAACAATTGCAGAAAAATTCAAAAACTTAGATGGAATTTTAGTCGCGCCAGGTTTTGGAGATCGTGGGATAGAAGGAAAAATAAGAGCAGTTCAGTACGCAAGAGAACACAATGTTCCTTTCTTAGGAATTTGTTTAGGAATGCAAATGGCTGTGATAGAATTTGCTAGAAATGTCTTAGGATTAGAAAGTGCAAACTCTACCGAAATGAACTCAAATACAGCAAGTCCAGTAATTAACTTAATGGAGGAGCAAAAAAATATAGAAGACAAAGGCGGAACCATGCGTTTAGGTGCTTGGGAATGTGAGTTGAAAGAAGGAAGTAAAGTATATGACATCTATGAAAAATCAATGATCTTAGAACGTCATCGTCATAGATACGAATTTAACAACGATTACAAAGAAAAAATAGAAGCAGCAGGATTAGTTGCTACAGGATTGAACCCAAAAACTGGATTAGTAGAAATAGTTGAATTGCCTTCGCATCCTTGGTTTGTAGGTGTTCAATACCATCCAGAATATAAAAGTACTGTAGCCAATCCACATCCATTATTTGTAGCTTTTGTAAAAGCTGCATTAATACATTCAGAAAAAAAACAAAATGCCACTTTGGCATAAAAATGTAAATTGGGTGCTTTTTTGAGTAACAAAAAAAGAAAAAAGGTGTCTATCATATAGGTAGATGCCTTTTACATGAGATTAGCATAAATAACGATTAGATGGAAGAAAACAAGTTTGATTACAAACAATTTATAGGATTTGGATTATTAGCCTTAATTGGAGTCTTTTGGATAAACTCTATGCAGCCAACTGAAGAAGAAATTGCTGCACAAGAAGAAGCCGAAAAAGCAAAAACAGAGCAAGTAACTACGCAAGCTACTGATACAAAAACTGCAACGATACAAGAAACAACGTTAGATCTTACAGATTCTGTACAAGCTGCAACATATAAAAACAATGTAGGCGCATTTAGCTATAATGTTGGAAAAGTATCATTAGATAACACAACGACCATTGAAAACGAGTTACTATCACTAAAAGTTAGTAATAGAGGTGGACAAATTATTGAAGCGCACATTAAAGGACAACGTGTAAAAGGTCAATTTGAAGAACTAAAAACATATGATTCACTTCCTGTATATCTAGTTAAAGATGGAAACTCATCTTTTGGGTTAAACCTTACGACTGCTGGCAATCGTGTGCTAAACACAAAAGATTTACCTTTTGAACCTACATACACTGAAAATGATAGCACCAAAGTACTTTCGATGAAATTGAAAGTTGCTGCTGACAAATATCTAGAATATAGATATGAGATGAAGAATGATTACATGGTAGACTTTACAATACGTTCGCAAGGACTAAATGGTGTTGTAAATGCAAGTCAACCAGTAAACATGGAATGGAAATTAAAAACATTCAGACACGCTAAAAGTGTTACCTATGAAAATCGTTACACTGACTTACATTACGAATATGACGAAGGAAAAGACAGTTACTTAGGACAAGCTACTGAAGAAGAAAAAATAAGTGATGTTACATGGTTAGGATACAAACAACACTTCTTTTCGTCAATCTTATTGACAGATACAACATTCAAAACGGCAACACTTTCTACGAATAACATTGTAGATAGTGAGATGGCTGAAAAAGATGTAGAATTCTTAAAAGAGTTTGAAGCAACAATTCCATTAGAATTAAAAGGTGGAGAGCTAAACTACAACATGGACTTATACAATGGTCCAACAGATTACGATACATTAACAAGCTATGATAGAAACTTAGATGAAATAGTTCCATTAGGTTGGGGAATATTTGGTTGGATCAACCGATTCTTCCTAATTCCACTATTTGGTTTACTAAGTGCATTCTTACCTGCAGGTATTGCGGTTGTTGTGATGACAATTTTGGTTCGTTTATTACTATCACCAGTAACCTATAAATCATACTTGTCACAAGCGAAGATGAAAGTAATTCGCCCAGAAATTGCTGAAATCAACGAAAAGTTCAAGGATGATGCAATGAAGAAGCAACAAGCAACCATGAAATTATATGGAAAAGCTGGTGTAAGTCCAATGGCAGGTTGTATACCAGCATTGCTACAGATTCCAGTATTCTATGCACTATTCATGTTCTTCCCATCGGCTTTTGAATTACGTCAAAAAAGTTTCTTATGGGCAGAAGATTTATCATCATATGATACCATCTATCAATTCCCAGAAGGATTTAGTATTCCATTATATGGAGATCATATTAGTTTATTCCCAATCTTGGCATCTATCGCAATATTCTTTTACATGCGTATGACAACAGGACAACAAATGATGGCACAACAGCCAGCACAAGAAGGAATGCCTGACATGAGTAAAATGATGAAATACATGATGTATTTCTCTCCATTAATGATGTTATTCTTCTTCAACAACTACGCGAGTGGATTGAGTTTATACTACTTTGTATCGAATTTAATTACGATCGGAATCATGTTAGTGATCAAAAACTACATAATTGACAACGATAAAATTCATGCAAAAATAGAGGAGAACAAAAAGAAGCCTAAAAAGCAAAATCGTTTCCAAAAGAAAATGCAAGAAATGATGGAACAAGCGGAAGCTCAGAAAAAAGCAAACAAAAAGTAATTTTCAACTTATAGATATATAAAAAAGCATCTCAATTGAGATGCTTTTTTTGTGCGTATTAATTTCTTATCAATATAAAATTGAGAAACTATCAAGATTGAATAAAATAAGAAGTTTTGAAATCAATTGGACGTTAGTCTAAATATTTATAAAATGTCATTCCTACGCAGGCAGGAATCTAAAAATCTAACAGCAAAGCGATCTAACATCTAACAGCACGCAAGTGCGGTCTAAAAGCAAAGCGGTCTAGTTACAATCCCTTCTTAAACTTCAAAATACGCTGATACGATTCATCAATTCGTTCTTCTGAAATCTTTCCATCTTTTACGAGCTGTTTTACGATCGCTATAATATCTCTAGGTAAAATCATATCGCGTCCTTTCATTGGAATATGATTAGAAAACATCAAAACATCAACGCCTGCCAAAATTGCCATTTCAATAGATTTCTCAAAACCAAACTGATTGGCAATAGCTTTCATTTGCATATCATCCGAAAAAATGACACCATCAAAACCAAGTTCATTTCGTAAATAATTGGTCATAATCTTCTTAGAAAGTGTCGCTGGCAATTTAGAAGTATCTAATTTTTCATTCACAATATGTGCAGTCATAATTGCATCTACATTTCCTTCAGACAATAACTTTATATACGGGAAAACTTCTTCTTGTTTCCAATGCTTACTAACGTCTGTAATATTAAAATGTGAATCTTCTTTAGAGTTTCCATGTCCTGGGAAATGCTTCAAAACAGTCTTTACATTAAAATAACGATGACTCGAAATTACTTGTCGTGCATGCTTTACAATATCTTTTGTATTCTTAGAAAAAGCACGTTCATTCTTTCCAATTGGTGGATTCTTATCATTATGAACATCTACAACAGGCGCATAATTCACGTTAATGCCTAACAACAGTAAATTGTGCGCAATAATATCACTAAAATACTTTGTAGAAGCAACATCATCAAGATCACCTAAATACTTTGCAGAAACAGTTTCTGGAAAACCATACTTCTCTTTCAAACGATTCACTTTTCCGCCTTCTTCATCAATACTCACCAACAATGGAAGTGAAGCTTCTTTCCGTAACATGACAATTAATTTTTTCAAAGTCTTCACGGAATTTTGCTTAGCAATATTTTTCTCATACAACAAAACACCGCCAAGTTGCTGTGCTCTAATAGCTGCAACAATCTGATTAGTTGGTCTTATTACGGTATCATCTCCAATACCTAACATAAGCATTTGTCCAATCTTAACATCTAAACTATCTATTTTGACATTCTGAGAAAACCCGTTACTAAAAGCAAAAAGGAAACAAATGATACTAATCGAAATTTTAAACTTCATACTATAAAATTAGTGCTTCAACAAAACCGAATATACGGTAAAAAATAGAATGTAATTCTTCTCAAAACGTTTTAAATGCTGGTTTTATTTGAATTATAGAATCATTTGTTCAAACTAAAAAAACAGAAAATCTTAATAAACTACAGGGGAAAAATTGTATTTGAATTGTTTAAAATATAAGAAAACATATTTAATGTGATGACTTACAATATGTTACTTCAAGCTAAAAACAATCAAACATAACATACAACCAAAACCGATAACGTATGAAAATTCAAAAACTAATATACTTAATAGTTGCCATAACTTTCTTTACAGCTTGTAATGAAGACAATGAAGCTGTTCCTTTAGCAGAGAGTAGTATTTCGGGAAAATTCTTAGCGCCAAATGCTATTGATCCTATTGTAAATGGTCATATTACGGCAACAAAAGACGGAAACATTGTTGCAGAAACACAATCAGGAACTGATGGAAACTTTACGCTAACGAATCTGCCAGCAGGCGAATACGAAGTACTATTACAAAAAGGATTATTCAGTTCGGCAAGAACAATAGAAGTAGCTGAAGATGATGATATTCAAATTCCAAACATTCCTATTGAAACATTTCCTCGAATTGGAGTTGTAAAAGGCGTGTATGATAATATAGAATCTATATTGTATGATATCGGCTTGATAAATCCGTTTACACAAGAACCATTATTTGATATCATTCAAGGAAACAACTTAGGAAGACCATCAACAGCTGTAGGGCATAATGGGCATCATCATGCAAATGATGTAGGAATCTTTACTCCTGAAGATGGTAATAACTTAGAACCAAATGTAGACTTTACATTTGCAGACTTAGTAGCTTCACCAGACTTATTAGCAGAATATGATATCATCTTCTTAAACTGTGGGTTAAGTGAAGGATATACAGAGCACAACGCAAACATTTTAGACTATGTATCTAATGGAGGAATTCTATATGCTACAGATTTTGCATTCAAATATGTACAAGGAATCTCTGATGGACCTGCATATATTGATTTCTTAGACAATGAAAAAACGGGACAATCACTTTCTACAGAAGCAACCATTTTTGATCAAGACTTAATCGATTGGTTACAAGTGAATTTTAATATAACATTAAACAATGACGATACAATTCTGCTTGACGAATTTCTTCCAGGATGGCAAGTGGTTGATGCTGCAAATGATGCAACAGTAATCAGTTGGTTTAACGGACCTGTAGAATATAGAGACAATAACAATGATACTGTTCAACAAAACAAAGACTTAGCGTTTACATTTCAAGTTGGAGAAGGAGGCGTATTTTATTCATCATTTCATACGGAAAATCACGATGATGGATTTAGTACGGTGGATCGACTTCTCGAATATCTAGTATTTGAATTGTCTTCGCTTTAAATACCATTTCTATAAAGTAGTGGTGTAATTATCTTGATATGATAGCGAAAGCCTGAATGTAAAACATTCAGGCTTTATGTTTTAGTGAAACTCAATGTTTAGAAGCTTGAAAGATAAACTCAACGTTATAAGTTGAACTAATCCCACTGCATAGCTGGATCTTTAATTTTGTGTTAATTCGGTTTCTTAGAATGTTCTCTTTTTCCGAAGTATAACAAATATTTTCCGTTAAAAATTTTTGAAGCCTTGGAGAAAATTTAGGTAAATAATTGTGGTTTTAGCTTTTTCAGCTAAAAATACCTCTGGAAAAATTCCTTTTCTTTTGTTTCTTTTCTTTGGGAAAGCAAAGAAAACGAAAAATAAAAAAAATGAAAGTTAGTTTCTTATCTGAGAATTCAGTTGAAAAAATGAAAGATTGTTATTAAATAATTATATCGGATTCACGTTAATTAAAATTCAATATCTCGAAAACACGCTTGACACAAAACAACTCGTAAAAAAAGCGAAAAAGGTAGTATCTTTGTCAACAATTAGTATAAGCTACGTCTTATACCAAATAATGTTTAAAATGATTGATGAAAAAATGAATTATATTTTCTTTAAGTGAGACAGTAAATCTAAGCATAGCCTTAGCTACGGTTATATTTTATGTTAAAAACAAAAAGGAAATAGAAACGATTTTAAACTGTTATTTTAAATTTTAATTGGTATTAAATAAATAAACAAGCGAAAGAAATAAAAATGAAACGAGTAATAGTAGGACTTTCTGGAGGAGTAGATTCAAGTGTAACAGCCTATCTTTTAAAAGAACAAGGATATGAAGTAATTGGTCTATTCATGAAAAACTGGCACGATGATTCTGTGACGATTTCTGACGAATGTCCATGGTTAGAAGATAGTAACGACGCTATGATTGTAGCTGACAAACTAGGAATTCCATTTCAAACAGTAGACTTAAGCGAACAATACAAAGAACGTATTGTTGACTATATGTTCAATGAATACGAAAAAGGACGTACACCAAATCCGGATGTATTATGCAATCGTGAAATAAAATTTGATGTCTTCTTAAAAATTGCCTTGGATTTAGGTGCTGATTATGTGGCAACAGGTCACTATTGTAGAAAAGAAACGATTGAAAAAGATGGTAAAGCAATTCATAAGCTCTTAGCAGGAAAAGATGGAAACAAAGATCAATCGTATTTCTTATGTCAACTATCGCAAGAACAATTAGAAAAATCATTATTTCCAATTGGCGAATTGACAAAACCAGAAGTGCGAGAAATTGCTGCAAAAGCTGAACTAATTACTGCGGAAAAGAAAGATTCTCAAGGATTGTGCTTTATTGGTAAAGTAAAACTTCCAGACTTTTTACAACAACAGTTACAACCAAAAGAAGGTGTTATTGTTGAGGTTTCTACTGACAAAGAAAGCTATCACAAAATAGTACCGACATTTAAAAACAAAGCAGCCGAATTAGCATATTATGCTGAAAAACATACCTACGAACTCACAGATGGAAAAGTAGTAGGAAAGCATCAAGGCGCGCATTATTTTACCAAAGGACAACGAAAAGGATTGGCCGTTGGCGGAACAATAGAACCTTTATTTGTCATTGAAACAGATGTAAAAGAAAACATAATATATACAGGACAAGGAAAAACACATCCAGGATTGTACAGACGCACACTATTTGTAAAAGATGATGAATTGCATTGGGTTCGTGAAGATATGGCTTTACAGCCAGATGAATCTATGGAAGTGATGGCGCGTATTCGATACCGTCAATCATTAGAAAAAGCATTGATATACAAAATTGATGGTGGTATATACGTAGATTTTGAAAACCCACAAAGTGCAATCACAGAAGGGCAATTTGTTGCTTGGTATCTAGAAGATGAATTAATAGGTTCTGGAGTGATTTCTTAAAAGGAAAATGAAGTTGAGTTTGAAAACTTAAATTTTTAGTATAACTAAAATAGTTAGTACGTATTTTTCAAGTGTAGTTTTTCTTTTGTTTCTGTTTTCTTTGCTCGCACAAAGAAAATGAAAATTAGAATTGAAGAAGTTAGTTGTTAAAACGATTTAATAATAAAAAACTGCTATAAAAAAGATAAGATGAAAAAACTAATCATACTATTACTATTTTTCGTTTCAAGCTTTAGCTTTGCGCAAACTCAACATGCTTGGGTATATTTTACCGATAAACCTGATGTTACGAATGCATTAGCAAATCCGACAACAATTCTCACCCAAAAATCAATAGATCGTAAAAATAATCATGGTGTTGCTATTGATGTGCGTGATGTTCCTGTAAACGAAACTTACATTACACAAATAAAAAACCAAACAGGAATTATAGTAAAAGCGAAATCAAAATGGTTCAATTGTGTACATGTTTTAGGAACTCAAACTGATATTGATGCCTTGGTAAGTTTGGCTTTTGTAAATGAAGTTATCTACGCTGATCGATCATTAAATACTGCTGGCAGACCTGCGACAACCACAACTATTGAAAGAACAGTAGAGAAGTTTGAAACTCTAGTGATGTACAACTATGGCGATGGTTCCAATCAGGCAGCAATGATTAAAATAGACAAACTCCATGAACTTGATTATACAGGTGAAGGTGTTACGGTTGCTGTTTTAGATGGTGGATTTACCAATGTAAATACATTAGCAGCTTTTCAACGCTTACGAGACAATGGCGATCTGTTAAATGGTTATGATTTTGTAGATCGAAATGTAGATGTGTATGCGTATACAGGAAATAGTCATGGAACGAATGTATTATCTGACATGGCAGGTTATGTTGATGGTCAATTTGTAGGAACTGCGCCAGATGCAAGTTATTATTTATTTAGAACTGAAGACGCAGGAAGTGAAACACCTGTGGAAGAATCCTATTGGGTTGAAGCTGCAGAACGTGCTGACAGTTTAGGTGTAGATGTTGTAAATACTTCATTAGGGTACAATCGCTTTGATGAAAGTAGATACGATTATACAACGGCAGATATGAACGGAAATACAGCATTTATTACAAAAGGTTCTAACATTGCTGTTGAAAAAGGATTATTAATTGTTAACTCAGCAGGAAACTCAGGGAATGATGGAACTTGGGGAATTATTACAGCGCCAGCAGATGGTAATGGATTTACCGTCGGAGCTGTTGATGCAAGCGGAAATTATGCAGCATTCAGTTCAAGAGGAAGAACACCAAACATTCCTGTAAAACCAGATGTTGTTGCACAAGGAGAAAGTGTATATGTAGTAAGTGATGCAGGAAGCATAGTATTGTCGAACGGAACATCATTTTCTTCACCAATCATAGCTGGGTCAATGGCATGTATGGTGCAAGCATTTCCTAATAAAACGAACCTTGAGTTGATGCAAATAATTCGCGAATCATCATCAATCTATGCAAATCCTACGATTCAATTAGGACACGGAATTCCTAACTTTGAATTGGCGTTTCAAACTTTATCAACTCCCGAAAATACTTTCCAAAATACGATTCAAGTCTTTCCAAATCCCGCGAAAGCGATAGTATCTATAAATCTACCAGAAGGTTTTGAAAATGTAACAATTACATTAGGAACGCTGGTTGGAAAAACAATCAAAACGTATACAGTTACAAGAAATTCAAACATTGATATCAGTCAATTAGCAGTCGGAATGTACTTGTTACGAATAGAATCTAACGGAGCACAATTCACCAAAAAACTTATAAAACAATAAAACGAATGACTTTATTCGCAGAGAATAGAATTACAAAATTATATAACATACAATATCCAATAATTCAAGGAGGAATGATTTGGGCAAGTGGTTGGCGATTGGCTTCTGCTGTAAGTAACGCAGGCGGATTAGGCTTAATTGGCGCAGGATCAATGTATCCAGATGTGTTGCGTGAGCACATTCAAAAGTGTAAAAAAGCAACCGATAAACCATTTGGAGTCAATGTTCCAATGTTATACCCAAACATTGAGGAAATCATGAATATAATTGTAGAAGAAGGCGTGAAAATTGTCTTTACTTCTGCAGGAAATCCTAAAACGTGGACGCCGTTTTTAAAGGAAAATGGAATTACTGTGACGCATGTGGTCAGTAGTTCAAAATTTGCTTTAAAATCACAAGATGCTGGTGTACATGCAGTCGTGGCTGAAGGTTTTGAAGCTGGTGGACATAACGGAAGAGAAGAAACAACAACGTTAACGTTAATTCCGACAGTAAAAGAAAAACTAGAAATTCCTTTGATTGCAGCTGGTGGAATTGGAAGTGGAAAAGCAATGTTGGCAGCTATGGTTTTAGGAGCTGATGGCGTACAAGTTGGAAGTCGTTTTGTAGCAACAAATGAAGCATCATCACATCTTGAATTTAAAAAGCAAGTAGTAGAGGCAAAGGAAGGAAGTACAAAATTAATGTTGAAAGAATTGGCGCCAGTTCGATTATTGAAAAATAAATTTTACGAAGATTTAGAAGAATTATATGCCAAAGCACCTAGCGTAGAAGAACTCAAAAATTTGTTGGGAAGAGCGCGTGCAAAACGTGGAATGTTTGAAGGTGATTTGGTAGAAGGAGAATTGGAAATAGGGCAAGTTTCTGCTTTAATTCACGATATAAAACCTGCGGCAACAGTAGTTAGTGATATGGTTACAGAGTTTCAAGAAAGTGCGAATTTTATTAAAAAAAGCTATTAAAAATAGTATATTGTAGGTAGTATTGAAGCTAGTAAAAAAATCAATCAAAAATAAAGCACATGAAACAAATTTTGACAGTCATCTTTAGTATTGGATGTATTCCTGTATTGTTTGGACAAAATATTGCATCTGTAAATTCGGGAGCTGTATCAAACAACAATTTAATTTATACGGTAGGAGAGATTTTTGTAACTCCAACAAATCCAAATGAATCAGCTTCAGGAGTTATTGGAGCGCTTTCTAGAATTGAATTCTTGTCATTAGGAATAGAAGAACTTTTGTTTTCAAAGAAGATTACGTTTTACCCTAATCCAACTTCAAATTCTGTGTATTTAGAAACAAATGAAGTCATTAAGAAATTATGGATTTACGATAGTAACGGAAAGTTAATTTCTGTAAAAAACATATCAAATAACAAAGTAGAATTAGGCACTTTACAAACAGGAATTTATTTTATAAAGCCAAACAATTCAGACAAAAAATCTTTTAAAATTATAAAAAAATAACACTATGAAGCGACTAATACTTTCGTCATTACTATTACTTTTTTCTACCTATGCTTTTTCTCAAACTCCTCAAGGAATTAGTTACCAAGCTATTGCATTTGATACTAATGGAAGTCCAGTTATGGACGGAAATGTAGGAATTAGGATAAGTATATTGGATAATGCTGCTGACGGAACTGCCGTTTACGTTGAAACACATACAAAATTGACCAACGCTCAAGGGTTATTCAATTTAAATATTGGACAAGGAACTGCTAGTACGGGAACTTTTTCTGCAATTAATTGGAGTATAAACTCTAAATTTCTAAAAGTTGAAGTTGATCCAGCTGGAGGAACAAACTATACTATTACTGGAACAAACCAGTTAATGAGTGTTCCGTATGCGCTTCATTCGGGAAGTACGAATGTGTCAAATTTACCACAATCTATAAGAGCAAGAAGTAATACGAGTGAAACTATTGTAATCTATACCGATACCAATGCTTATGGATTCTATCAAAATAGTTCTGGTGGCGGATTTTGGTCTTCAACTTCTATAAGTGGTACACCAATTGGCGCAATAGCTTCTGATGATACCATTGTAATTTACACTGACAACAACGCGTATGGATTTTATCAAAATGAAGCTGGAGGTGGATTTTGGTCTTCTACCTCAATAGGCGGAACTCCTATTGGAGCAATAGCTTCTAATGATACTATAGTTGTGTATACTGATATCAATGCATATGGCTTTTATCAGAATCCTACAGGAGGCGGATTTTGGTCATCTACTTCTATAAGTGGAAATAACACCAAAGCAGTAGCTTCTAACGAAACTATCGTAATTTATACTGATATCAATGGGTATGGTTTTTATCAAAATGAAACTGGTGGTGGATTTTGGTCTTCTACCTCAATAGGCGGAACTCCTATAGGTGCAGTAGCTTCTATGAATACGATCGCAATTTACACTAATATCAATGCATATGGCTTTTATCAAAATCCTACTGGAGGCGGATTTTGGTCTTCTACTTCTATAAGTGGAGCTTTTGTAGATGCAATAAGTAGATAATTGAATAAGATATAATTACATTTAAAAACTCTTTATGTCTGATCACATTAAAGAGTTTTTTAGGTTTAAAGATGGTATGAAAAATTATAGATGTAAAATATGAAAACAACCGAACAATTCTTAAGTGTACATCCAGTTTTGGCGGTAAAAAATGTATTAGCGTCATTGGATTTTTATGTAAATAAACTCGGTTTTGAAGTTGCTTTTGCAGATCACAAAACAAATCCAACGTATGCAGGAATTAGACGTGGAAATGTTGAAATTCATTTGCAATGGCATGATGCTTCTGAATGGGAAAACAATATTGATCGTCCAATGTTGCGTTTTTTAATATTGAATACGGAAGCATTATTTGATGTGTATAAAACTAAAGAAGTGTTTCATGCACAAACTTCACTCAAAGAAACCGCTTGGGGAACGAAAGAATTTGCTTTTTATGATATCGATAAAAACGGATTGACGTTTTATGAAGATATATAAATAATAGGAATAGCAAACTATAAAATAAAACACAACTAGTAAATGCAATATACTTTCAGGATTACTTTATGTCTTATCTTTTTTGTGGTACTAAGTTGTAGTAATTCAAAAAAGGAAACGACCAGTGATGAATTGTTTAAGCTTGATCTTATACTAAGTGAAAATTTTGTTAGAATTACAGTTCCTGAAAAAACGGATTTTACCTTTCCAGACAGTGCAGCTAAAAAGGAACCATATAAATTTGGAGACTTCAATGCAGATGGTAAAGAAGACATAATGGTCTATTTAGGAGCTTGCGGAACAGGTGGTTGTATGTATGGTTTATTTCTGAATCAATATGACAATTATTATAAATTGGCATTCTTCGATTATTTAAAAGGAGCAACATTTGAAAAAGGAAAAAATGGTTTTTTGACTATCAAATCTTTTGAAGAAGTTGAAGCGTACAATCCTTCAAAATTGAACGTTTCGGTTTATAAATTTGATAAAAATCATAATGAATACAGGCTCGATTTCACCTATGTGCAAAAGAATTGAAAATTAAAAGGAAATAATATTTTCATATCGAAAACACATTAGAATATACAATTCCGTGAATTGCCAGAAGCTTCACCAACCAATTCACGGAATCGTCATGTACGTTACTATTATACCTCTTTTACACTTCCTACTTTTGAGTCATTATTAACTTTATAAAAATGATTCTATTATGAAAAAAAGAAGTTTAAAATCACTCGATCTTAACAAAAAAGCTATTAGTAATTTGGAAATGAATACTAACAAAGGAGGATTGCCTTGGACGGTACATATTAAGGTTTCTTGGGCTGTTTGTCCTACGCCAATGGATATTGCAACGAGGTTATTAGATTGTAATGATTAAATAGTTGCAGGTTCTTAAAATGACCCAAGCTATTTAATAAAGAAAAAAACGATCCTAGGATCGTTTTTTTCTTTTTATGCTTAAACTATTTAGATAGAAATTTAATCATCTTCTAAACGATCATTAATCTGTTCTAACAATATTTTAGCATTTCTTGTATATCCTTTTATTAATGCCAAATGATTTTTAGATGCTAATACATTGTATGCTGCCACTTTTTTCCGGTAATCTTCACTTACAAAATATTCTTTCATTTCTTCAGTTAGGACGCCTTGTGTCCAATCAACAAACCAAGGATGTACTTTAAAGCTGTCTAAATTTCGTAAAACTTCGTTTTCTAAGCGTTCGTTACTCTTTTCGATATTAGGAACGAAAATTGCATAAAACTGCGACAAATCCGTAAACAAGCTATCTTTTTCATTTACTTGCTGATCAGTAATTCGTTTTAAAATATCAAAACCTTTTGTCTGAATGTTATAAGGTTGATAAATAGTTGTTAGACTTCTACAAGTAGAACATTCATTAAAGTTTTCTAGTGTAATTTCTTTTTTAATGACGCGTCTACTGTTTTCATTATTAATTTCAAGATATTTTGCAATTTGTGTTGCAACTAAAGTATCTCTTGCCAAATCATTAGAAATAGTTCTTAAGGTATTATTTAGTGTTGCTGCGGTTTTTCTACGTTCGTTCCAGTTATTCACTTGTAATGCTAGTAAAATCCCAATCATAACTAATAGAATCTCTCCAATAGCATACAAAATATAGTTTTTAACCTTTTTTTGACTTACTAACCGTTGACGAATTGATCTAAAAAATTTCAGCATACTACAGAGTTTAGGTTATATTATTCTGATCATCTTGATCGTTTGATTTCGGGAAATTTTTATACAATCGAATACCTAATCTTGCGAAAAGCAACACAGCAATTACAATAACAATATTTAATCCATCCATAAATTATTTTCTTCTTCGAGCGTATCGTTTTCCTTTTCTAAGTTTCTTTCCAACAAAGCCTTCAAACTGAATAGGAACTGATGTATTTCCATTTTTTAAAGTTGCTTTATGTACCACAAAATGTAAATGAGGTGTTGTGGTAAATCCTGTCATTCCTGAGATTCCAATAACTTGACCTCTTTCAATAGTATCACCTTTTTCAACCAAAGAACCATTAAAGTTCAAATGAAAATATGAAGCAGTTGTTCCGTCACTATGTTGAATGATTATATAATTTCCGTCATTGGCAAACTTTCGAGTTCTCCCATGTTTCTTAGAATTTTCTTTAATCATAACTACCTTTCCTTCGCGTGCGGCGTAAATAGTATCACCAATCTGAGTTCCAAAATCAAACGCGTGATACGACGCAACATGATCATGTGAAAAGTTTCCAAAATTTCCTTGAATCAACTTTCGTTTCTTTTTATAAGGCAACAAATAACGATATGCATCGTCATGTTTTACCGTACTTGGATCACCATACCCAAATTTAAAACTAAAATAATCATATAAATCTACCAAGGAAGTATCCGTTTCTAAAATATTGCGTGGCACTTTGATAAAATTATCAATTTTTTCAGAAGGTTGTATTGTCGTATTTTTTGAAAAAATAATTTCTTTCGGAATGTTGTCTTTTGGTGTAATCTTAAAAAATAATGGTGATAGCATATTGTTTTTTACAGATAAAGAAACATATTCTTTTGTAGACAAAACAGTATCTCTTTTTACACTAACTTGTTGTGCTTGAGAAATAGAAATGCTAAAAACTAAAAAGAAGATAATTGCTCTCATTGTATTATTTAATTTTGTTGTTTTTTGATGTAAAATTGATGAATTTGTCGTCCAAGTTCAGCTAAAAATGGAATGCCAATTGAATCATATTCATACATATCATCATTAAAAATTTTATTTTCATTTACATGAATTGTCGCAGTGATTGTAAATGAAATATTATTCTTTTCGTCTACAATATGCGCACAATCGGTTAAATAACCATACGCATAACCAACTTTATTATATATTTTAATATGAGTTGGCATCGGTTTGTCTGAATCACCAAACATAAAGAACTTTACATAACTATCATAATATTCAGTATTATCAAAACCTTGCTGTTTTGGCGTTTTATGCATAACAGCTAATAAAAACTCACGATCATTTTCTGAAAGTTGAAATTGTTTCTTTAAATCGTAATTTTTAGGAAATTGTATGCGTTTCATAAGTTCGTGAAGCGTTACAATTGGTAGGTAATTCTTCTTAGAAAAATCCATTGGTTTAGAAATCAATGAATCATTTCTATAAAATCCTTTGCCTTTATGAAACTTTTTCAGATCTATCGAAAAAATAGGCAAATTTCTCTTTTCCGGCTGCTGATATAAAATACTATTATTTTTAATAAATGTAATAGGTTTTGTAACATAGTGCGCAGCACTATCAGTACTCAATCGATGCGAAATCCGTTGCGAGTATAAATCTCTTGTATCTAATTTAAGGTGAATTTCATCCTGTCCTAAAAATTCAAACAAACGATTATAGGCTTCATTATCACTGATTGCAAAAATTTTCTGAACTTCTTTCCGAATTGTAGTCTTTGTAGAATCATCTTCAATTTGAAAAAGTGTTTCACTGTCAATCTCAGGAATTCGATGCGCCTTTTCTAGAGCCAAAATAGCCACAGGAAACTTTACACTACTTGCAGGATAAAAGTAATTTTTATTATCTACCTGAAAACTAAAATCATTTCCTTCTGAATCTGTCACCATAATTTGAACTTCATGCGCTTCCAAATTTTGCATCACAGTCTGGATCTTTTCAGAATCTGCAGCAAGTGCAAACTGTATAGGATCAGTAAAATCCTTTTGTTGAGTACAACTAAAAACTAGAATAGAAACTAAAAAGAATAATTTTTTCATTAAACAAAGTACAGTTGAATGTTTCTACAAGATACTATTTTATCTAAATAGTAGAAATGTTAAAACTATTATACTTTTAATTGTTGTATTGTACAATAAGTAAATTTAAATAGAAACGTAACTTTCTTATATTTGAGTGTACATATAATATAAAATACTTCATAAAACTTAAACAATAACAAAAATGAAAGTTCAGTTTATAGAAGAACAAAAATTTTCACAATGGTGGCTCTGGTTAATTCTAATTGCTGTTGGAGTCATGCCTGTTTACGGAATCTATAAACAAGTAATACTTGGAGAATCATTTGGAAGTAAACCTATGTCAGATACAGGACTCATAGTAGTAACGATAGTTGTTTTGCTAATCTTAGGATTGTTTCTAATTATGCGTTTAAAAACGAAGATTGATGCAGCTGGAATTCAGATGCGTTATTTTCCTTTTATAAAAAAAGAAGTGAAATGGCATGAAATTAAAAAAGTAGAAGTTGTCAATTACGGATTCGTTGGTGGTTGGGGAATTCGACTTTGGACATCCTATGGAACTGTATATAATATGAAAGGAAATCAAGGGTTGGCAATAGAATTAGTCAATGGGCATAAATTCTTAATCGGAACACAAAAAGAAACTGAACTAACAGAAATTATAGAAAAAGTAAATAAAACGAAATAAGACTTTTAAGGTAAAAAAAATATGTTAAATCTATTAATGGTTTTGTAAATAGTTTAATTTCAATTAATTTCAGGAAAGAATTCTATTATTACTGTATTTAAGTTGAGAATACAATAGAAGTATACTTTAAAACCAAACTCCGTGAAAAACTTTATTTTAATTCTTTTTTTATGTCTAAGTTATCTTTCTTCTGCGCAAGAATTCAGCGTTGAACTATTTTTTCAAGATGCTGCTGGAAATCAAGACAGTGTTATTTTAGGCTATGATAACAGCGCTACTGACGGTGTTGATAGTGCTTTTGGTGAAACTAACATAATAGCTACATCTTATAATGCTGGTTTAGATGTTAGGATTAGTGATGAACTTAAAGCACGAACAACTTATCCCAATCCGCTTACGCCAACGTATCATACAAAAAAACAAATATTTCAGAAAGGTTGTCCTACAAACTTTACGATCCATGGTATTGATATTGTAACTGATAATTGGCCTGTTACTTTGACTTGGGATAACTCATTATTTAATAATGATTGTAGAAATGGAACCGTTTTTACAAGCATAAACCCAGGTGGATGGTGGGATACTTCAAGTCCAAGCGCATATACAAGTGGTTTTTGGCGCGCTGAACTTTTAAATCAGAATCAAGTAGTTTTTAGTGCTAATACATATGATGAATCAACTAGTACTCCAAACTATTCATATATGTCCGATAATAATAGAGTTGTGTCTGTTTTTTGGTTCACTTTTGGGAATGAGTCACAACTTTTAAGCACTAAAGGAGATAAGCTTTCCAATGTTACTATGTATCCAAATCCGACGTTAAATGAAGTGAAAATTGATATTGGGACTCTAAATTTAGAAGTAAAAACGATAGAATTGTTTGATATTAATGGGAGAAGTTCAAAAGTCACGCTTGATAAAAACAATGTAATCCATTTAAAGAATTATAAGAGCGGAATTTATTTTGTTAGAATACAGTTTAAAAGCGGTCAAACCTTATTAAAAAAAATAATAAAAGAGTAATAATCTAAAAAAGTGCCTGCAATTTACAGACACTTTGACCAACACTGATATTAACCTAAACTTCTTTAGGCGTCTTTTTTTTCTTTTTCTTGGGTGAAAGATCAATTTCAACCTGATTTTTTAAAATATCATCAAAAGTTTCGCGCTTGCGAATCAAATGTGCTTCATTTTCAAACCATAAAACTTCCGCAGGTCTGTAGCGCGAATTATAATTACTAGCCATTGAAAAACAATAAGCTCCAGCATTATTAAACTTTAAAATATCGCCTTCGCGGATTTCACTAATTCTACGGTTATTTCCAAATGTGTCTGTTTCACAGATATAACCAACCACAGAATAGTAACGTTCACGACCAGTTGGATTTGATATATTTTCTATATGATGATATGAATTGTATAACATTGGACGAATAAAGTGATTGAAACCACTATCAATTCCAGCAAAAACAGTTGAGGTTGTTTGTTTTACAACGTTTACTTCTGCTAAAAAAGAACCAGCTTCGCTTACTAAAAACTTTCCAGGTTCAAAATTGAGTGATAATTCTTTTCCATATTCTGTACAGAATTCATTGAAACGTACACTTAGTTTTTGACCTAGTTCTTCAATATTTGTTTGAATATCATCTTTTTTATACGGAACCTTAAAACCACTTCCAAAATCAATAAAATCTAAATTTTTAAAATTGCTTGCTGTTTTAAATAGTATTTCAGAAGCATACAAGAAAACATCAATATCTAAAATATCACTTCCTGTATGCATGTGAATTCCGTTAATGTGCATTCCTGTTAATTCTACAATACGTAACACATGTGGAATTTGATGAATAGAAATTCCAAACTTAGAATCTATATGTCCGACAGAAATATTATGATTTCCACCAGCCATTACATGCGGATTGATACGAATACACACAGGAATTGTTGGATGCTTACTTCCAAACTGCTCTAGAATAGAAAGGTTGTCAATATTAATTTTGACACCAAGTTGCGCAGCGTGTTCAATTTCTTGTAATGAAACACCATTTGGTGTATACATAATGTCTTCTGCGTTAAATCCGGCAGCAAGTCCTAATTGGACTTCTTGAATAGAAACGGTATCCAATCCAGCTCCAAGCGATTTCATCAACTTTAAAATGCTCAAATTGGATAATGCTTTTACAGCATAATGTAGTTTCATCTTTGGTACTTCTTGAAACGCTTTCGTTAAGCGTTCGTATTGCGAAGTTATTTTATTGGCATCATATACATACGTTGGACTTCCATACGTTGCTGCGATATTTTGTAAATCGGTCTGATTCATTATTCTTTTTTTAATGGTTCAAAACTATATCAAAATCAAGTTACAATAAAGAAAAGGAGTTAAAAAATATAAAAATAACACAAAATGTTTCATTTGTAACATTTTAAATAGTTTCAAGTACTTAGAATATTTCATAGTGATAGTCTATTGTTTAAATGAAGAGGTTTGAATTTAAAATGCTGGTTTACAGTGATTTTTCATGCTTTTTTTAAATAGAGGATATAGCGTATTTTATCTAATTTAAGGTGTATATACTTGATTCTTATTAGAAACGATTATTTCTTTATACATATTAAATTTTAAAACATATAACCATGAAAAAAAAGAACTTAAAAAATTTATCGTTAAAAAAGTCAGTAATATCTAGTTTAGAAATAAAAGGAAGAGGTATTCCTAGTCCACCATCATTTACTTGTTTTACTTGGTGTGGTGGACCTAAATGTGTAACGGCAGTGCCAACAGTTAGCTGTGTAAAACATTGTGGTACTGTAACAGACGCTACTGTTATAGGATTAGGATAGGGAAGAAATATGTAGTCACTAGTATAGAACATCAGAAATGATTGTGAATTACAAACAAATATTGGTGGACAAAATAAAGGAGCAAATGGCTGTCTAATAGTTAGTGACTGTAATTGCTAGAATCAATTTATAAAATTAATAAGAGCGAACAATTTTGTTCGCTTTTTTTATGGAGAAAAGTCTATGGAAAAACCGTAACAGTTTGATTATTAATATTCTTAACTTTAAGTGTAACCAAAAACATTTTAATCATGAAAAAAAAGAATATTAGATCTTTAGCATTAAACAAAACAAAAATTAGTGAACTGCAAATGGAGAAAGGAGGACTAAACAATACTAGTGATTGTATTACAGCAAGTACGTGTAGTTGTGTAACTTGTATGCAAGGTTTCTGTCCAACAGGGCAAAGTAGATTTATTTGTCCGCCTAGCCCAACAGAACAGTGCACTTTTATTACGTGCCCAGGACCAACAGGATTTGATCTTCCATAATTATTGTAAATCGGGAAATCTATTTTAGATATTTCTATGAATTTTAAAAGAGTTGTTCGTTGGAATGACTCTTTTATTTTTTAATCAATCAAAAACCAAAATTAATTGGGTTTAATGCGTTCGATTATTTACATTTGTGCTCTATAAAAAATTTCGTAAAATGAACTTACACGAATATCAAGGTAAAGAAATATTAGCAAGTTTTGGCGTACGCATTCAAAGAGGAAAAGTCGCTTCTACACCTGCAGAAGCTGTTGAGGCTGCAAAGCAATTAACAGAAGAAACTGGAACAGGATGGCATGTGATTAAAGCACAGGTTCATGCTGGTGGACGTGGAAAAGGTGGCGGAGTGAAGCTTGCCAAAAATCTTCAAGAAGTGGAAGACATCGCTGGACAAATCATCGGAATGGATTTGGTAACACCACAAACTTCTGCGGAAGGTAAACGTGTACATCAAGTTTTAATTACAGAAGATGTATACTATCCTGGCGAAAGTGAAACCAACGAATTTTATATGTCTGTTTTATTAAATAGAGCTACTGGACGTAACATGATTATGTATTCTACTGAAGGTGGAATGGATATTGAAACGGTTGCTGAAGAAACGCCACATTTAATATTTACAGAAGAAATCGATCCTGCATTAGGATTGTTAGGATTTCAAGCAAGAAGAATTGCTTTCAACTTAGGATTAAGTGGATTGGCATTCAAAGAAATGACAAAATTCGTTTCTTCATTATATAAAGCATATGTAGCTTCTGATTCTTCATTATTTGAAATCAATCCTGTATTGAAAACTTCAGATAATAAAATCATGGCAGTTGATGCAAAAGTAACGTTAGACGAAAATGCATTATTCCGTCATAAAGATTACGCAGCAATGCGCGATTTACGTGAAGAAAATCCAGTTGAAGTTGAAGCGAGAGAAGTAGGACTAAACTATGTTGACCTTGACGGAAACGTTGGATGTATGGTAAATGGTGCTGGTTTAGCAATGGCAACAATGGATTTAATTAAGATGGCTGGTGGAGAACCTGCTAACTTTTTAGATGTTGGTGGAACTGCAGATGCAAAACGTGTTGAAGAAGCTTTCAGAATTATCTTAAAAGATGACAATGTAAAAGCAATCTTAATCAATATCTTTGGTGGAATCGTTCGTTGTGATCGTGTTGCACAAGGAGTTGTAGATGCGTATAAGAATATGGGAGACGCTATTAAAGTGCCAATCATTGTTCGTTTACAAGGAACAAACGCAGACATCGCAAAGGAACTAATTGATAATTCTGGATTAGATGTTCAATCTGCTGTTGAATTCCAAGAAGCTGCTGACAAAGTACAAGCAGTTTTAGCTTAAAAATTAGTACAGTTATATAGTATTCAATTTATATATAAAAAGCCTTTCCATTTGTTTGGGAAGGCTTTTTTTATTTAATTATTCCTAGCCATACAGATAGTATTAGTAAAATAATAATTATAACTATCCATAATATGATTTTAAAAAATATCGACCAACAACCATTCTTTTTTTTTGGAGTGTAATTAGTATAATTACCTGAAGAATTTCCTTTTGGTGTTCCTGCTTTTGCTTCCCAAGCAGCAACATCTCGCATGTGTGAATCATTTTTAGAATCCTTTCCCATTTTTATTTGAACTTTTAGTATTTCGTTTAGGTATTATTTGTCTTGACTCAATTTTTTCTAACCTTTTTGTGAAAATCGTATTATAAATTGTATGACCCTATTTCTAAATTTATAAGAATATCAACTTAAATCAAAACAATTCATAAGATTTCTACTACAATCTGAAATTTTCACAAATACAATTTCGTCACGCTGTCACATCAATTTTTAGATAAAATGCCACTTTGTCATTATTTTAACATGTAAAGATGTCAATATGGCGCATTTTTTCACTTGGAATCCTTTTTGACTTATACAACTCGTATTTGAATAACAAAAACGAACATAAAAAATTAAATCACTAAAAAAACAAATAAGATGAACATAGTAAAAAGTAAAAACGTAGATCTTCCTTCAATTTTTGACGAATTATTTCCAGCAGATTGGTTTGGTGGAATTGCAAATCAAGTAGCCAGTAATACAAATATTCCTGCTACAAATATTAAAGAAACTGCAGACAGTTTTACACTAGAAGTTGCTGCACCAGGAAATGTAAAAGAAGATTTTATCCTGTCATTAGATCACGATCTGTTAACAATTAGCGCAGAAGAGAAGAAAGAAGAAGAGAAAGTTGAAGATACATATACACGTAAAGAATTTAGCTTTGCGAGTTTCAAAAGATCATTCAAATTGCCGCAAACGGTAAACAAAAAAGAAATCAACGCAACATATGAAAACGGAATATTAAATGTGACGTTACCAAAGCGTGAAGAAGATAAAGTGAAACCTAAAAGAACAATAGAAATTTCATAAAAAGTATTTAGGATTGGTTAGTTAATGGGAAAAAGGTTCGTCAAGAAATTGGCGAGCCTTTTTTATGTTTTTGAGATTATTAGACTTGCTCCGCTTTTGGATTGTTAGATCGTTATGCTTTTAAGCGTTGCGTCAAGCTGAACTTGATTCAGCTTCACACTAGTATGGCAAAGCTAAATTATTCGCGATTTCGTGATAAAATGAACTAGTATATTATTGTACTTTTATACTTTGTATATACTAACAACATATCTGTGAAAGCGAAATCATCAAAACCGAAAAAAAATAAAAAGCCTTGGCCAACAAAAGCTGCAATGGAACAAGTGTATGCACAAAAACTATGGGGGAATAACGAAACTGATTTCTATTCTGGAGAAGGATCGCATCATCCAAAAATTGCAAATCCATACATTAAAGTAGTACGTTCTTTTTTAGCTTCTTTTAAACAACTATTAGTTGTGTGCGATTTGGGTTGTGGAGATTTTAATATTGGAAAACAATTTGTAAAACTTACAAAGAAATATATTGCGATTGATATTGTAGAAGATTTGATAACGCATAATAAATCAACGTTTAAAGAAGAGAATTTAGAATTTCATTGTTTGGATATTGCAGTAGATCAATTGCCAGCTGGCGATTGTGCTTTCGTTCGGCAAGTATTACAACATTTGTCGAATGCAGAAATACAAAGTATTGTAAAAAAGCTAGCAAATTTTAAATATGTTATCATCACAGAACATCTGCCTAAAGGCGATTTTATTCCAAATAAAGATATGATTTCAGGGCAAGGAATTCGACGTAAAAAGCAAAGTGGAGTTGATTTGTTAGCTTCACCATTTAACTTCAAAGTACAGGAAGAGAAACAGTTAATAGCTATTACATTACCTAATTCTAAAGGCGTTATAGTAACGACGCTTTACACTAATTTTTAGAGATAACTTTATGTGGATTTCGTGAAAATGTTTATTCTTTTAGAACTATTTCAGCTTTAGTTATTTCTAATGTTGGGTTTTTCGAAGCGACTAAAATTCCTTTGAATGTATATTTCCCATCTTCTTTTATTTTAATTTCAGAATTTTTGCCAGTAAAACTCCAACTCGTTTTGCCATTGAATGTTGTTTTTACTTCACCTATTGTAATATTCTTATCAGTTGGATCAATTTCTAGTCCGCCATATTCTTCTCCATTTTTCAATACTTCAATTTTGAATTTTACAGCAACATCGCCTTCATATTCAAAATCCATTTCAGACCAAAAAGCAATTTCGTCCCCTTTTTTAAGTGTTAAATCAGCTTCTTTGATAATTAAATGATCATTACTTTTACTAACTTCATTAATTTCTAATCTAGCTACTTCTTCACCTGTCAACCCGCAACTTGTCATGAGCGTAAGTGATAAAGTAAGTGTTATAATTGAGTATATTCTTTTCATTCTTTAGGTTTTAAAATTATATATATTAAGTCACGAAAAATAATAATTATTGTTTCAATTTACAATCATTACACAATCCGATCTTTTAACTCATACGTTTTTCCAAGCTCTTTCATTTTCTTATAAAAAGCTTTTCTATAAAATTCGGGTAATTGATGACTGTTTGAAAAATAGCGAAGATAACGCGCTTCTAATTCAGGATAATGTTTTTTAACTGCGTTGAGCAGTAACGTTTTACTATCGGCTTTTCCGTTTCCGAAAACTGTCAAAGTTGCTGGCATTACATAGTTTGCATTGCAGTTTTTGAATGTACTAAATAATTTTTCTAAATGTTCAGTCGTGTCTGTGATAAAAGGCAATAATGGCATAAGGCTTACGCCAGAATGGAAACCTGCTTGAATTGTTCTTTTTAAAGTTTCAATTCGTAAAGATGGTTTGGGTGCACCAGGTTCAAAAATGCTTCCAATTTTATCATCAACGGTAGCGAAGGAGAATGTAATTAATGTTCCGCCAGAAAGTTTAGATTGTAAATCGTTGGGCAAAATTGCGTGTTGATTAATTTCATGTAGCAAATCGAAATCACGTTCAACTAAAGTAGATTTTGTAATGATATGTACTGGAAAACGATATTTTAGAATGATTTCTAAGGCTTTTCGCGTAAGTTGATATTCTTTCTCAATAGTAATATATGGATCCGTTACAGATGATAAAACGATGAAACCATATTCGCCTTTTTCGGCACGTTTCTTCAATTGTTTTTCAAGTAATTCAATTGCATTTGTTTTAACTGATAAACTCGTAGCCAAATTAGTTCCGTATTTACTGCCGCGAATATAACAATACAAACAATTATATGAACAACTCTGATACGGATTGAAAGTGTAATCATCCAAAAACCAAGTATCTCTTTTCTTGGTTTTATTCAATACAGATTTGACTTCAATTTCTTTGATCATAAATTATATGCTGAGAATGAAAGATACAAAAAACGACCTGACATTTCTGTCAAGTCGTTTTATTATATTTTATGTTTGATAAAAATTACGTCTTCTTCACATATTTTGTAATAATCACAATATGCTGACCATTTAAACGACCTTCAATATGTTCTGCATTGTCGTGCGTCAAAGAAATGTTTCTAACTGCCGATCCACGTTTTGCGACAAATCCGGCACCTTTTACGTTTAAATCTTTAATTAAAACAACACTATCACCAGCTTGCAATTGTACGCCATTTACATCTAAATGCTTGATGGCATTTTCTTTATCTTCTGCTTCTCCAGTTGCTGCTGCCCAAGTTAAATCGTCTTCATCCAAATACATCATGTCCAACAAATCTTGCGGCCAACCTTCTTTTTTAAGTCTGTGTAGCATTCGCCAAGCAACAATTTGAACAGCTTTTACTTCACTCCACATACTATCATTTAAACACCTCCAATGATTCGCATCCATTGTTTCGGCATCTTCTATTTGAGAAATACACGTTTCACATGCATAGATAGATTTTTCGAGCTTATTATCATGATTTGGTGGAACATGATACACTGCTAATTTTTCAGTTGTAGCACATAATTCACATGCAGCACCACTACGTTTTTGTATTTCTCTTTCGATACTCATATTGGAAATTCTTTAATTCTGGACAAAATTATAGGTTTAATTGATATATGAAAGAGGTTTGGTTTTTATTTTATTGTTCAACATAAAGATCAAAACTAGTTTTAAAGCTATGTTTGGTCTTATTATCTGTTACTTTAAAAACACAAGTAATAGGATTTTTTACGTATCCTTTTGTAACGGAAAGTGTACCGTATAATTGATCTTTTAGATCTTTGGCACTCACTGGTTCTGGAAATAAATTATCTTTTGCATCAATTATAGTTCCATCAGCACTTGTAAGACTTATGGTGCCAGTTAAATCTACTTTTCCGTTTTCGTCAACTTCATAACCTTCTAAGTTCTCTAACAGTATATAAATATTTTCATCAGGTTCTATTTTATCATCAATCAATGCAATATTTCGCGTTTGCGAGTATAAATATAGAATGTTGTATGTGAAACCATTTGTTTCTGTTTTCATCAAAGGATTTTCAACGAGCTTGAAGTTTTTCTTCAAATTGAAATATCCATCGCTATGTTTATCACTAACCATAATGTTCAAGATATACGAGTTTTTTGGTAACATTGGCAAAGCAAACGTGAGCGTGCTTGTGAGATTCAATTTTTCTTCTGTGAAACCTTCAGAGGTGTTTTTTAATAGATTTTTCTGAGATAACAACGTGTCACCTTTTTTGTTTAATACAAAGATGTCCATGTCTGGATATGCTAAACTATCTTGCAATGCAAACCCTGTCATATTATCATAAAACAGTGTGATTTTTTCACCATACGTAAATTCAGACCTATTAATAGCTCCTGTATAATTTTTCATGATTATACCGTCACAAGAGAGTTGTTCGTTTTCGATAACTACATCTGTTAGATAATCGTTTTTTTGAGATCTATCTTTTCCACAAGAAAAGAAAAGACAACTTGCAAGTATGAGATAGGAGTATTTTAGTTTCATGTTATTGATATTAAATTAGTTGTATATTCTAATGATTTCGCCAGTACCTTTACCTTCAACACTTTTACGATATCCATTAATTACTTTTTTCATCGGAATTGGATCGTGTCCTGGAAAATAGGCATCATATTTTTCTACGGCATCTTCTACCAAACCAGACGAAACTACATTGACACGAATTTTTCCTTCTAAATCTAGGATAACGGCTTTTACAAAACTGTGAATTGCTCCATTAACCATAGCAGCACTTGCAGTCATTGGAACTGGGTCGTCTGCTAAAATTCCCGTTGTTAATGTAACTGATCCACCTTTGTTGAGATAGTTTTGGCCAATACGAACCAAATTGACTTGTCCCATTAGTTTACTTTTAAAACCGATATAATAATCGTCTTCTGAAAGTTCATTAAACGATTTCCATTTGGCTTCACCAGCGACACATATAATAGCATCGAGCATTCCAGTTTGGTCAAACATTTGTTGAATACTTTCACTTTTACTAATATCTACAGTGACGTTTCCAGTAGTTCTTCCAGCAATTAAAACTTCATGATTTTTAGCGAAATAGCTTGAGACTTTAGATCCAATAGTACCATTTCCACCAACAATAAGTATTTTCATGGTTGATTGATTTATACTTCAAATATAGCGGATATATTTAAGTGCAAATAAAAATTTAGCAATCAAAAGGTACTAAGTCAGGCGTTAAATAATTGTTTTTTACATTTTTGGCGGTGAAAATATTAACAGAATAGTGAGCTTCCATCAATTCTTTGAAGTTGTATTTGAGTCTTGGAAATTCAGTAATAAAACCCTGAAAACTTATTGTTTCTGATTTTAATACAAAATGATATACCGCTTTTACGGCTGCGATTGTAAGCGTTTTATTGTATTTATCTTTTGCACCAACATGTATAACAAAATTTAAAAGTTGAGCTTGAATATTTTGCAATGCTTTTTCAATCCCATAATTAGTTATGTGAATCCAAGCAAGTCGCAAATGTGCTTCATGACTGAATAGAGAAGGATCTAATGTACAGTTTGCAAACTGCTGTTGGAATACAATATCTGTTAATTGAAAATGATCATCCATTACAAATCATGTTTATTGCTTACCTTTTCGTTTAGAAGTAGTTGGTGTCGATTTTGGTTTGTTTTCCTTTTTTGGCATCGGTCCACGCAAGTGAATCACCAAACCATTTAAGAAGTTACGTAAAATTTGATCGCCACAATTTCTGTAATTAGGATGATCTTCATTTCTGAAAAATGCTCCTAATTCACTTTTGGAGATTCTAAAATCTACCAATTCTAATATTTTTACAATATCATCATCACGGAGCTTGAGCGCTACGCGTAATTTTTTGAAAACGTCGTTGTTCGTTAATGCCATGCGACAAAGATACTTATTTTTAAATCACAATAAACTCAAATTTTAGACATAAAAAAAAGCCTATCAAATTTGATAGGCTTTACTTCATTAAGGAATAAAATATATATGATATTAAATTACTCTTACGTCTACTGCGTTAAGTCCTTTTCGTCCTTCTTTAAGTTCGAATTCAACTTCGTCACCTTCGCGTACTTCATCAATTAATCCTGAGATGTGTACAAAATGTTCTTTGTTTGAACCTTCTTCTACGATAAAACCAAAACCTTTAGTGTCGTTGAAGAATTTTACTGTTCCTTTGTTCATTGTAATAAATTTAATAATTATTTTAATAGTTGCAAAGATAATACCAAAAATGATGCGCTCAACTTTTTACACCTTTTTTTTTAGTTAGTTACAATTATTTAATATTGAAATTTCTTATTTTTTCGTCTAAAGTCGCGTCTTTCATGAGGTTTTCAATAATTTTAAAGTTTTCCTTTTTGACAGATTTTTTAATTTTTCCTGCTTTTAAGTAGTGTAAATGATCGCAAGTGTCTTGTAATGTGGAAAATATGTGTGAAGAAAGCAACACTATTTTACCTTTCTCTTTTAGTTTTTTGAGTAACTCTTTAATGATAATATTACTTTGAATATCAACCCCATTAAATGGTTCATCGAGTATGAAAATTTCATTATTTTGAAGTAAAACACCTGTCAAGGCTAATTTTTTCTTCATTCCTGTAGAATAGGTTTCCGCATATTGTTGTAATGGTAAGTCAAAAATATTAGTTTCTTCAAAATTTACATTTTTAATAGTTCGTGCGTTACACACTAATTGTAAATATTCTTTTCCAGTAATTTTAGATAGAAATTCTGGGTTTGTTTCCAAAAATCCAATCGTATTTTTAATGTTCGCTGTTGTATATTTTATTTTTCCTTGATGCGATTCTAATCCTGTAATGCATTTGAATAATGTTGTTTTTCCAGCTCCATTTTCTCCAACAATTCCATTTATTTCTCCTGGTTTGCATTGCAGTTGAATTGCATCCAGAATTTGCTTTTTGCCAAATGATTTAGAAAGATTTTCAATGCTTAACATGTCAATATGGAATTAAGGTTTTTGATTGATTTTCTATAGAAAAGTGGAATGAATACAAGTAATAATGGTGGAAACAGTAAACTTGCCAACATGGCTAACGTTTGAAATATTGGAATTTGTGATGGATAGTTATGATACTTTCCTAAAATAGTTAAGATGATAAAACAAAACCCGAGAAATGTAAAAAGTAATGTGAACTGTAATTCTATGAATGGAAAATAAATAGATAATGCAATAATAATTGGAAGTACAAGTATACTACTGAATGTAATTGCGGTTTTTATTTTATCATATAAAAACACTTTTGGAGTCATGCTATGTATCCAAACGTAATATAATGGTTCAGGTTTTGAATAATAAGACATGCAAATGACAAAGACCAGAAGTAGACTGAAAATTCCAAGATTGTAGTTGTTGACCGAAATTGCAATAATTGTTACGATATATGATATGATGAAAACCCAAAAACTTTTTCTAAAACCGATAACAAATTCAAATGGTTTTTTACCAAATGGTGTCGGAATTGTAACACTTTGAATTTCAATATTGTTTATAAATGATGTCAGTAGCGCAAGTATATGTATTACAATCGCTTCAATATATAGTTGTTTGTAGATAAGAAATGTGCTAAATGGAAGTATAAAGAGTGTGTTTTCAAGCATTCTGACTTTCCAGAAAGTGTGTTTTGGAAAACATTGTTTTAAGAATGTAGTTCGTTTTGTAGTTCCTAATTTCAAACTCAGTCCAAGACCAATTGAGATATAGTACAAATAAGCATTTGGTAATTTATCAAATAGTACTCCAGAAACTCCAATAAAAACAGCAACAAGTAACGCAAAACCAATAATAGGAATTGTGCCAAATTCATCAATATGACGATACATACGCTTGCATTGTAATAGAAAATAGAACTTCACTAATATGGGCTGGTTTTACTAAGAAAATTCAATATACACATAAAAATGATGTTAGAAGTTTTGTGGCAAACTTTAGCGAATTCTTAACGTAATTTATCAAAAACCTCTTCGTGTTTGACTAGGTATTTCTACCTGATTTTTAGTTTTAGGAAATCTACGGGTATATAAAAAGTGCTATTTTCTTACATTTACATAGTTGAATAAAAGCAAGTAAAATACAATTCAAACGGTTAACAAATCATTTTTAAAAGTTTATTTGTTTTTTGAAAACAAGATTGTTTAGTATATATAATTGAGAGTAAAAGCACAGAAGAAGCAGTAAATTGCCCTATCATTTCTTTTGTGCTTTTCGTTTGTATATACTTAGCCTAGGTATCTATAAAGGTTAAGTCCATATAAATTTGATCCATATCGTTTGGATTTATATAGAATGTTGTAATTTTTTGGGTATAAAAATGCATGCGTACGGAAGTTTCATCTTTGGGAATAATTTCCTCAACAATAAGTTTTTGTCCTTTATAATTTAAAGTAAACGTAACTAAACAATATGTGTGTGTAATTCTTTCCTCGTTGTAATGACCGTTTCCTGAAATTTCATTGATTGCCGAAGCTCTGTAATCTTGATCTACATTATTTGTTTCGGTATGTTTCTTTTCTGCAATTTTTGCATCATCTAAGGTAACATGAATACGATCCGCCGTTTTTAAGAACTTCTGAAATGCTACTTCTTGTTGTTTGATGTTCATTTCTGCTTTGTTTTTAATCCAAAAGAAATAAATTAAAAAAGGAAACAATAATACAACTCCAATGCCTATAAATATCCAATTAGTCTCTGTACTTTTTAGTCCAACTATGATGAATACAATTCCAAAAAATACAATTCCAAGAAGTATATTTTGACCAATGTTAGCAAGACGTTCTTTTATATTCATGTTCTATATGTATGTAGCTTTAGGCAACTTGTTACAATCATTATAATTTTTCTTGTAACAACTTAATTTCATCACGATATTTTGCTGCATCCATAAAGTTGAGTTCTTTGGCAGCAGTTTCCATCGACTTACGTTTTTCACGAATTAACTTTTCAATCTGTGCTTTGGTCAAATATTCCAAATCTGGTTCAGCAGCAGCTTTTGCTTTAATTTCATCTTCCCAAGATAAACTTTCATCTTTTCCAAGCGCACTAGTCAATGCTTTGTTCAATCCTTTTGGTGTAATACCGTGTTTTGTATTATATTCTATTTGTTTTTCACGTCTGTATGCAGTTTCATCGATTGTTTTTTGCATACTTTTTGTCATTTTATCTGCATACAAAATTGCTTTTCCATTTACGTTTCTCGCAGCTCTACCAACAGTTTGAGTTAATGATCGCGCTGAGCGTAAAAAACCTTCTTTGTCTGCATCTAGAATCGCGACAAGTGATACTTCGGGTAAATCCAATCCTTCACGAAGTAAGTTGACACCAATTAATACATCAAACAAACCTTTACGTAAATCGTGCATAATTTGTACACGTTCCAATGTATCAACATCACTATGAATGTAACGACAACGAATTTGAATACGTGATAGATATTTTGTCAATTCTTCCGCCATTCGCTTGGTTAATGTTGTCACTAACACACGTTCGTCTTTTTCCGTACGTTGATGAATTTCTTCTACCAAATCATCAATCTGATTCAAGCTTGGACGTACTTCTATAATCGGATCTAATAATCCTGTCGGACGAATTACTTGTTCTACATATACACCATCTGTTTTGTGCAATTCGTAATCTGCAGGTGTTGCACTTACATAAATTACTTGATTTTGAATCACTTCAAACTCTTCAAACTTTAACGGTCTATTATCCATTGCCGCGGGCAAACGAAAACCATATTCTACTAAGTTTTCTTTACGACTTCTATCGCCACCATACATTGCATGCACTTGCGAAACGGTTACGTGACTTTCATCCACAATCATTAAATAATCGTCTGGAAAATAATCTAATAAACAAAAAGGACGCGTTCCAGGTGCACGACCATCTAAATATCTTGAATAGTTTTCAATTCCAGAACAATAGCCCAATTCCCGAATCATTTCTAAATCGAAGTTTGTACGTTCTTCCAAGCGTTTTGCTTCTAAATGTTTCCCGATCTCTCTAAAATAATCAACCTGTTTTACCATATCTTCTTGAATAGAGTGAATGGCATTTTGTAACACATCAGGAGAAGTCACAAACATATTTGCAGGATAAATAGTGAGTTCTTCATATTTCTCAAGCACATTATTTGTAGCAGGATCAAACGATTCTATTTCTTCAATTTCATCACCAAAAAAGTGAATTCTAAAGGCAAAATCAGCATATCCAGGAAACACATCAACAACATCACCTTTTACACGAAATGAACCGCGCAAAAAATCAGCTTCTGTTCTAGAATATAAACTTTGCACCAAACGATGTAATAATTTCGTTCGCGAAATTACTTGATCGCGTTCTAGTTTGATCACGTTTTTCTGAAATTCCACAGGATTTCCAATACCATATAGGCAGGAAACAGATGCAACAACAATAACATCACGACGTCCCGAAAGTAGGGAAGAAGTTGTGCTGAGTCGTAATTTCTCAATTTCTTCATTGATAGATAAATCCTTTTCTATATACGTTCCAGAAGATGGCATGTAGGCTTCTGGTTGGTAATAATCATAATAGGAAACAAAATATTCTACCGCATTTTCAGGGAAAAACTGCTTAAATTCAGAGTATAACTGAGCAGCCAACGTTTTGTTATGTGCTAAAATAAGCGTTGGTTTTTCAACTTGTTCAATCACATTGGCAACCGTAAACGTTTTTCCCGAACCTGTAACTCCTAACAACGTTTGGTAACGTTCATCTGAGTCAAGTCCTGAAACTAATTCTTTGATTGCTTGTGGTTGATCTCCAGTAGGAGAGAAGTCAGATACTATTTTGAATTTCATATGTATGTATTCCTTTTGCTGTTTTTGGGCGTTTCTACAAATGTTCACTTTCACGCCGTTCAGTGTACATTTATAGTCAGGCTTTCATCAGTCGCTCTCTTCGAGGAGCTCCAACAATGCTTCAATCCTTAACGCATTTGCAAAAATAATGAAAAGACGTGAAGTAAAATTCTTTTAGGAAACTATTCCGTAACTACTTTTCAGTTAATTCATAAATACTTAGTTCATAATTGTCACCATTTACAGCGTAACTTTTATATAGCATATACAATTCATCTGTACCATTATTATTTAAGTCCATTGTACTATATGTAACAGTTGTTGGATTCCCAAATAGTAAGGTGTCAGTATGGAAAATGGTTTGATTTTCTCTAAAACTAAGTATCAAACCTTCGGTTTCAAAACTGTCAGGATATGAAATGTGTAGTTTTATATTTCTATTTGAAGCTTTATACGTGAAATAATCAGGTAATGAATCAAGTTTGTTTAAAGCAAGTTCTTTATTATTGATGATTTCGTGTTGTGTCAGTTTATCGTAAAAGTTACCTTTTTTTGATTTGTATTCTAAATTTTGAACAGGATTTCGATGCATGAATTTTTCTAATTCTTTTCCCACCAAAGTGTCACTTCCAAAATAATTTCTTCGAAACGAATATGCGTCTAACAGTTTTACATCGTAATCTTTTTGCTTTTCTGATTCGCAACTAAAAAATAGTATTGCAATGAAGAAAAAGGAGAGATGTGTTACTTTCATGAGGATACGTTGAGCAGTGATTGTAGTTATTCTTCTAAAGTAATAAAAGTCAACAGCTTTCTATACGAATATTATTTTTTTGAGATAGATTTAACAGTAATTAGCCAAGTATCCTATTTGAATTAAAAATTTTACTGATATTGCTAAAAATGACCAATTTATACAATTTGAATTCATAAAGAGCATGTATGTTTGAAAGTTATAATTTCTACTATGTCAACCCCTAAAGAATATATTTATAAAGAACTATACCCAAGTAAACAATTACATGATTATGTGTCGTCTTATTGGGAAAGTAGTAATCTTTCTGACTCTTACATAAAAGCAACAATTTGTCCTGATGGATATGTGAAATTAATAATTCAAACTCACAAAAAAAAAGTTGTAAGAGCTATCATTACAGGGTTGTGGACGAAAGAACTTGATATTGTAATACCACCAAATACAATTTCATATGGGATACGGTTAAAAGTGATTGCACCTGAATATATTTTGAAAAAAGATGCTAAACAATCTTTCAATACTACTGTAGAGTTAACTCATGATTTTCTTGAATTTGATACCTTAATTATTACATCTTTTGAAGAAGTTGTGGCGCAAGTTGAAGCTATTTTTTTAAAAAAATTATCTGAAAATAGAGAAGTAAAAGGAAATCGACTTCGTTTAAGTCAGTTATTGTATAATACATTTGGAGACATTCAAGCAAGTGAAGTTGGCAATCAAATATTTTGGTCACAACGAGAAATCAATCGCTATTTAAATAAATATATCGGGATTTCTTTAAAAAAGTATCTTAACATTCAAAAATGCTATCGATCGTATCTAGAAATTAGAGAAGGCGAGTTTTTTCCAGAAAAGGGCTTTTTTGATCAAGCACACTTTATAAGAGAAGTTAAAAAACATACAGGACAAACACCACGAAATTTGTACAAAAAGCAGAATGACCAATTTATACAATTGAAGAATATGAAGAAGCTATAAGTTTGAAAAAAAACTTAGGATGCGCATTTTAAAACAGGAAATTTATTTTCCTATCATTATCGGAATTCACTTTATATTTTGGGCAATTGATCTGTATTTCTATAACGGAAACTTTAAAGAAGTCACATCCGACACTTTATTTTTTGGTGAATTAACAAACGTCACTTGGAAAAACCCACATCGAATTTTAGGTGAAGTCTTTTCATCTTGGGTTGTTACCGTTTTCGCATTTAACTTTTTGATGGCAACGCGTGCTAAATGGGTTGAAAATTTATTTGGTGGATTGGACAAAATGTACCTTGTTCATAGGCGTTCAGGAATTATTGCAGTAGCATTATTATTAGCGCATTTTATCGTAGTTCCAAGAGATTTAGTAACATTTAATGCTGGAAAACCATTAGGATTTTATGCGTTTATTTTAATTATTTTGGGTGTAATAGTTTCCGCAGTACCATTTTTTAAGCGAAAGATACCATATCATAAATGGATTAATTTTCACAAATTGATGGGCGTTTTTTATGTGCTTGCTGTTGTACATGGAATTTTAGTGGAAAGTTTGATTAAAGAATTACCAATTACACGAATCTACGTATTCGGAATGGCGTTTGTTGGAATTGGTGCTTGGTTCTATAAAGCATTTTTCTTTAAAATATTTAATAAAAAACTAACATATACAATATCAGATATTCGTCATTTAAATGATCAGATTGTTGAACTATATATGAAAGCAACTTCAAATAGTTTACAGTATAAAGCTGGACAGTTTGCCTTTTTTACGTTCCCGTCAATTAACAAAAAAGAACAACATCCATTTACATTAAGCAGTCATCCACATGATGAAAATTTGACAATTACCGTGAAAGATTTGGGTGATTTTACAAAGAAAATGACTTCCAAATTATCTGTTGGCGATTCGGTTCAAGTTGAAGGTGCATATGGTAAGTTTTCTAGTGGATATTCAAAAGAGAGAGAGCAAATTTGGATTGCTGGCGGTATTGGAATTACACCATTTTTATCCTTAATTAAAGATTATTACACTAATAATGTCACATTGTATTGGTGTGTTTCTTCAGAATCTGAAGCTGTCTATAAAGAATATTTTGAAAAGATTGCCAAGCAAAATCCATTGTTTGAATTTGTTTTGTGGGAATCATCCAGTAGAGGACATGTTTCAGTAGATGATTTGAGCATTCGCTATCCAAAAGAAAAATCATATCTCATTTGTGGACCAAATGCGTTGAAGGAAACTATAACAAAAGAACTGAAAGAAGATGGCGTAAAGCAGGCATTTATTTATGATGAAGAATTCGCATTTAGATAATTTAAATTTTAAAAATAGAACATGAAAGAACAGGAATTTAATCCCGTAATTACTGCGGTTGTTTCCATTCGAGAACTCGCGAAAACACTTCGTGGAAATTGGGCAGATATGATCAAAAACGGAAAAACTATAGAAACTTCTTTAAAGCATTTGAATAGTTTAGTTGCATCTTATGGAGCTGAGGAGACAATACGAATTTGGAATGTTGAAATGGTTGCTTATACTAATAAAATAGAAGCTTTGAAAGCAATTATGAATTCTGTGCAAGCGCAAGTAAAGCGTAAGAATAGCGACGGAATTGTGGCAAAATGGAGCGCATATACTGATCATGTAACAAGTATTGAAACTACTTTTGATAAGTTGAAAGCAATTGGAAAAAGGAGTTTGCCTGAAGTTGAAGTAGAGAATTGGAATATTCATTGGACAACTATTGAAACCACTCATGATACAATTACGAAAGAAGCGGAAGCGTGCTTGTTGCATTTACAATTAATTGAAAAGTATACGCCAAGTGAGATTGACGAACTTTCAACGACGATTTTAAAATATATTCCATTGAATTATTCCCAATCGGAAGCAAAGCAATATACAGACGAATATATGGAAGCCTATGAAGCTATTAAGAAAGAAGTTTCTCAAAAAAAGAATTTGTGGGATCGATTTTTAGACATCTTAGCTGGTGGCATACAACAAACACCTGCGGAGCGTGTAATGATGCAACGTTGGGTTGAAGGAGAAAAAGGAGAAGCACATTAAAAAAATAAACAAAACTATTAAATGAAAAAAACATTTTACTTAGCACTTAGCGGACAATTGTTGATCGCTTCCGGATTGATTTTATTTTTTTCGAATAAAATTGATATTGATATTTCAAAAAAGTTAGTTCCAGTGTTTATGTTACTCGCTGGTGTGTGTACGCTTTTATTTTCCAACTATGACAAATTACCAAAAATAGCCAAGCAGTATCATGCCATACAAGGAATCGGATTTATGATATATGCTGTCATCATATTAGTATTGATTACATCATTGAATGGATTTTTACTCACAACAATTTATTTTATAATTATGTTCGGAATGTTTGAATTACTATTTGCTTTTGGCGTTTTGAATTCAAAACATACTATTAATAAAGAAATTTTAATGAGTAGAATTTTAGCAGGAGTTGTGAATCTTGTTGGAGGATTTATTTTATTAATGATGACATTTGAAGATGAAAAGAAAGGATTGTTATTTGCTAGCATTTTAGTAGCAATTGGAGGAGTTTCAATGCTGATTTTTTCTAGTAAAATTAGTAAATATCTGCACGATGCATAAGTTGATAAACATCACAGTAAAAAAGCCTTTATTACATGTAATAAAGGCTTTTTTATTTATTTTTAGATTGAATTTTACTGTTTAGAAACTTTTTCCCAAACGGCATATATAAGTTGTTTATCTACTGTATATGTTTCAGGAACGTCGTCAACTGGCGATACGGAAAAAGAGAATGTTTTATTAGGTTCAAAATTCCAGTAATTGCCATTCAATTTTCCATCAGTCGTTGCAAGATTCCATTGTGGAATGTTGATGATTGAAAATTTTCCTTCTCGATTGATGTCAATCGCAAATATTTTTAAATCTTCTGGTTTGTTATATTCAAGTGTAATAGTAGCATTCAAATCACCTTTTTTGGGAGAACTATAGACAATAGATTTTTCAGGATATGCATCAAGTAATGAATTCCAAGTATCTTTTTTAGTGTAAATTTCTAAAAATTGTTTTTCAACTGTAGTTGGATTATCTTCTTTCGAATAAATCGCTAAAAGGTGTTGTTGCTGAATTACAATCGTATTTTCTGTCGGATCAATGGTCACTATTGTTTTTTCAGGAATAACAGTTGTAACCTCTATTCCAAAGAATAAACCCAATACAAATACAACTATTTTGATCGTTTCCATGTAGTTTAGAATATATTATCGTTTCAGTGTAAAATGTCCTTTTACTTGAAAAGCTTGGTCACCATCTTTAATTTCTGCTAAGAACCAATAATCGCTTGAAGGCATTTTTCGGCCTCTATACAATCCGTCCCAACCAACATCATTTGGACCTAAAGCTGTCAATAATTTTCCATAACGATCAAATATGTAAACAACAGAATTTGGCAGTGTTTCTATTCCAATAATATGCCAAGTGTCATTATAACCATCATTGTTTGGTGTAACAAACTTGATATAATCTACAACTACAGCTTCTTCTGTTACTTCTCCACAACCATTTATATCCGAAACTGTTACTGTATGATATCCTGGACCTACGAATTCAAATAGATTTGAAACTTGTGGTGTTCCACCGTCTAAGGAATATACATAATCTCCATCTCCAGTTACATTTACAGTAATGGTATTATTATCGGAAAAATGTACGACATCTATATCAACAATAGTAGCCAATTCTGATTCGGTTACCGTAAAACTAGCTGTTTCTACACAACCAAACTGGCTTGTTACAGTTACATCATAGTTTCCGACAGATACAATGTCAATAGAAGCTGTCATTTCTCCTGTAGACCATAAGTATGAGTTTCCAGTAGTTGAACCAGCGGTTACAGTTAATGGTAGATCATTTAAACATAATGTAATATCTTCTGGAAGATTTACTATAGGCAATGGATGAACTATTGTCATAAACGATGTCGTTGTATAACAACTAGTATTTGTATTCTCAACTCTAACATGAATAATTTGTTCATCAAAAGCGCTATACAAATCTGGTAACGTGTTTATGTCGTTTTGAGCATCTTCTATACTTATGTGATATGTTACTTCAAATATACCAGGATTTTGTGCGCCTAGTATTGTAGCTGTTTGTTGTTGTAAATTGAAAACTTGTGTAAAGTTTCCATTGTCATCAATACAAGCTTCCATATCACTTACAGGATTTGCTATCGGATTTGGATTGATAATAACATTAATACTCGTAACAAAGTAACAACCTGTATCATTATTTTCAGCACGTATAAAAATTGTTTCAGGATTTGAAGCGTATGTGTAAATATCTGGAAGCGGATTTGTTTCACTGTGTGCATCTGCTGCTGAGTTGTGGTATGAAAGTGAAACTCCAGTAGCATCATCAATGATGATTTCGTCTATTTGAGTTAAATCAACTGTTCCCGCATTTTCGGCTGCACAAAATGTAGCTTCCGTGATGTTGTTTAGTAATGGTGGTAAGTTTATGTTTAGTGTAAACGGAACAATCACGTAACATTGCGAAATTGTATTAATCAATCGTACAAAAATAGGTTGCGGATTGATAGAGTTTGTATAATTTGCTGGACCTGGAATTGCATTAGCTCCAGTTTCTGCATCTGCTTCCAATTCATGATACGTAATTACTACATTGTCTTGTCGAATATTTAAAATATCAAATTCGGCTAGTGTTAAGTCAAATTCAACTTGTCCATCATAATCTACATCACAAACTGTTACGTCTGATGCAGAATTTGTTTCAGGCACTTGAATTACATTTACTTCAAAAGTTACTACTGTATGACAATCTGAATCATTTGTAATTCGTGCAAAAATTGCTTGCGGATTTGTTGTGTTTGTAAGTGTGTTTCCGATTGGATTCATATTCATGTTTGCATCATCTTCTGTTGAAAAGAATACAACAGTTAGGTTTTGCGGAATTCCTTGCATAATTTCTTGCACAGTTGCATCGAAATTGAAGGTGTCAATTCCATCATTACTTGAATCATCACAGACAAATATGTCATCTGGTTGATTGAAAAGTGGAGCAGGACTTACTTGAATTACAAAAGAAGACGTTGCAAAACAATCAGGATCTGTATCGTTCTCTATACGAACATGAATTGTTTGTGGGTTCGTCTGGTTTGCATATGGAATTGTTTTATCAATCACGTTTGTTTTATCCAATGCATCTTGTGCAGTTGGATAGTAGAGGACATTCATGGCTGTTTGACCGTTCAAGATTTCATCATCTCTGGTTTCCATGACAAAATTCTCTGTTTGATCAGTGTCTGTTTCACACAATTGATAGATATCGGTTGCTACAACTGCTGGAATTGTATTTACAATAATTGGAAGCGTAACAATAGCAAAACAACCTGTAGTTGGATTTTCAACACGAACAAAAACATCTGTTGTAGCTGTTACAAATGCAGTAGGTACAGGAACTGGATCGATAGCTCCATCTTGTGCACCAGCTAAGGTAAGGAAGAAGTTAATATTTATGTTTGTAGTATTGGCAACAATATCAGGAATACTTAACGTTAAATTTATTGAAGAAATTCCATCTGTATCATCATCACAAATTAAAACTGTTGGCGGTTGCGTTACTGTTGGCGCTGGTAATATTTCTAACATAAATGAAGAAACATCATTACAACTGGTAGTAGGATTTGTTATTCTAACAAATATTTCTTGTGGATTGGTTTGATTTGCCAGTGGAGCTACAATAGCATTACTAAAGGCATTAGCATCTGCTAGTGTGGCGAAATAAGCGATATCAAATGTTGTGTTTGCTCCTTGAATTGTAGTGTTGAATTCAGTTAAATTTACCAATGTGAAACCATCGTCATCGGTGTCACAATATGTCAATGTACCTATTGTTCCTAATGTTACAGAAGGATTTACAATTAAGTCAAAGGAAGAAACTTCCACACAGCCTTCATCATCTGTTAAGGTGATAAAAATTTCTTGAGGATTTGAAGTGTTTGAAAAAAGAACAGATGTATCAATAGGATTTACAGCATTGTCTCTATCATCTTGAGTTGTGTAGAATAGAATGGTAATATCATCTAAATCATTTTGAATATCTTCAGAAATTGCTTGCAGATCAAATGCAAACACTCCATCATTACTATCATCATCACATCTACTAACATTTATTATACTTGTTGCTGTTAAAAGGGCATTACTATGAACTTCTATCGATGAAATAGCAAAACAACCAGTAGTGTCATCTACAACGCGTACATAAAGTATCTGTTGATCAATTTGTGTATTGTCAAATGAAGAAGGATCTGGGATTGGGTTTATACCATTTTGAGCATCATCTATTGAGGTATGAACTGTAATGGAAATACCTGTAAGTCCCATCGTAATTTCATTAATTAGATCAGTAAGATCAAAATTTGCAAAACCATCATGATCTGGATCACAAGCATCAATTAAGTTTCTATCACCATCATTTAAATCTGGAGCAACACTTACATTAATATCTAACGTAGTTGTTGTGAAACATCCAGTTTCTGTATTGATAACACGTACAAAAACAGTATTACTCGGAGCCGTATTTGTATAAGTTGTTACAATAGGATTAAAATTGTTATCAGCATCTGATTGTGTAAAGTGATAACTTACACCATATACAGGGTTCATTCCTGTTATTTCATCATTTCTAACAGTTAAGTCAGTGGCAACTATTCCATCAGCATTGGTGTCACAAATGTCAAAAGGAGTTGGGTCTGTAATGTCAGGTAATGTATTTACAATTAAATTAAAGCTTGTAAATGCTAAACAACCGTTGTCTATGTCTCTAACACGTACAAATATTTCTTGTGGAGAAGAAGTATTTTGAATAGCGTTTGCAAATGGGTTTGTATTATTTTCTGCTTCAAATTGAGTAGAATGATAACTTATTAGATAGTTTGCAGGTGGAACAGTTGCTAGAATTTCTGGATCTTTAATTGTGAGCATAAATGTTTCAATTCCATCTAATGAAGCATCATCACAGAGTTCATAATCTGTAATTGGTCCTGCAGTTTGTGCTTCATTTAGCGCAACTTCAACCGTATCTTCAATAACACAATTTTCAGTTCCGACAGGAATTGTAATTTCCACTCTATAGGTTCCGCTTACAGTTGCATCAAATGTTGTCGTATTACTACTTGGAAGTGCTACATTGTCTCTAAACCATTCATATGTTGCTAACGGATTTCCAATATCAGCTGTAAGTTCATATGAATTGGCACATGTTGTAATATCTGGACCAAGATCAACTGTTGCATCAAAGCTATTTCCTTGAATAAAGATAGCCGAATCTGCATTTTGATCTGTTCCATCAGCGATAATTAGTTTGATGTGATATTGTTGATTTGGAATTAGATTAGCTGTTGCTGTTAAAACTGTTGTACGTCCGTTATAGTTTGTATCTCCTAAATTATAACCTTCAAAATATTCAGGATTTTCAGCAGGGCAGAATCCTACAATTTCATCATGAATTACACTTGTACTCACAGGAATATTTGTTCCAGGAACAACGGCAATATTAGTATATGGAGTTGCACTTCCTGTAGGTCTTATTAAAAATGCAAAACTATCAGAAAAACGACAAGGGAAATCCTCAGCGTATTCTTCGGAAGCCAATAGGTAATTAAAACTTATTTGATTGGTTACGGCAATAAAGTCAAATTCTATGGAAGTTGCATTTACGGTATTACTCAAATCTATGGCAGCATTTGTATCAGGATCTGTATCAGTTCCCCAAGCTGTTGTTCCACTGTTTAGTGGAGATGTATTTATAGGTGTTCCTGCATCAGAAGCCTGACCAGAAGTTAATACCAAACCATTTGCAAATGGAAAATTAGAACCTGCCTGATCAAAAAAGGCATAACTTTGCAGACCATTTACATTTCCATTAATAGAAGATGAAACATTAGAAATTTCTACACAACCTTGGGCAAGTTGTTCTACAAGTTGTTGCAACGGAATAGATTCGTCGGTTGTTACTTGCTGGGCAGAAATTGTATGGCAGGCAAAAAGGGCAAAAAGTATTAAAAAAACTTTTTTCATAGGTATGGGGTTAAGTCGTGTTTCCGACCTAATACAACATTAGCTGGGCAAACTTATGCTATATCGGATATTAAAAATATTCTAGGCAAAGATATACATTATTTCATGTCTGAGAAATTATTTTTAATGGTAACAATTTGATTTTTAATAGGCTATTTATCATTACTAAAATACAGAATATCAATGATATTAACGTGGTTTTTTACTAATTATTCTGAAGATACACCCATCCTGTGTATGTTTGTTCTAATAAAATAGCATTTCCAGTTGTATTTGTATCATTTAAATAGAGGACATAAAAGTAAGTTCCTGTAGGAAGTTTTTTATTTTTAGGAGTTCCTTTATTGGCATAACCATTCCAACGTCCTGTATTTCTATCACCAATAAATATAAGTGTTCCAAGTCTGTTGTAAATATGAATTTTATGATTTGGATGCGCTTCTAGATTTAAAATATTAAACACATCATTTTTGCCATCATCATTTGGTGATAATCCGTTTGGAATATAAATTTCACAATCACTTACACGTACTTCAAAAGCTGTAGAATTGATACAACCGTTTGTATTTTCAATAGCTACATAAATTGTTTGTGGATTGTTGTTATTTTCAAAAGTTTCAGGAGTTGTAATTTCATCTTGAAGCGAACCATCTGAAGCTAATGTTTCAAAATAACTAAATACAATATTTGGTTGATTATTAATTGTTGTTTCATTCGTTGTAAGATCGAAAGTTGCGATTTCGGTAGCATCAATTGTGCAGGCAGTTAAGTTTTCAGGTTGATTTATAATTGGACTTTCCAATACAAGTAAATCAAACTCAGTAATTGTTCTACATAAAGTTGCACTATTAGTTACTTCCAAATAAATAGTTACAGGATACAAACTGCTTTCATATGCCATAGGGTTTATGATTGGATTCATCATATCGGAAGCATTATTGAATGTTTCATAATATTGAAATGTCAATAAAGGATCACTGAAATGACTCTCTTGAGAAGTTAAATCAAACACTAAATTTAGATTGTCACACACTTCTAAATTGGTTAATGGTGGAACTTCTGGAGAAGTAGGCAACGTTATATTTTCTAGGGCACTATTATTATCTTCATTTATTTCATCAATTATTCCAGTACCTGTACCATCATCATCTACAACAATTGTTAAATCAAATGGATTTGAAATACTCGTAGGAATTGTAAGTGTAATAGTTTGTTGAATAGTTCCGTCAATTGGTAGTGTTATCTGTGTTGTAGCTGTAGAGATTAATGTTCCGTCTGCATAAAAAGCAATAGGTGTATTTTGAGGTAAAATAGCTGTACTATTTGTATTGTAAATTGTATAATCAATCATTATTTCTCTAGAATCACACGTTGTTTCTATTTCATCAATAGTTACTGTTGCATCAGGAAGTTGACTATTAAGAACCGTAATGATATTATTAATCATTACAAAGTCTTGTCCAGATGTAAGCGAAATTGTAGCTTCTGTATCACCAATTGCAATATAATTTTGAATACTATAAAAATCAATATCCATATTATACAAATCGGAAGCTCCGGTAAAGCTATTTGTTCCATTAAAAGCATTGTCAGCGGGATTTAGCGGGAAATTCTCAATGATTGATCCGTTAATACGTAGCGATTCGTTTACACTTAGTGCACGATCACCTTCCCAAGCAACAAAACCTATTTTTGCGCCCATATTATCAAAAACGTTGAGGTTTTCTAGTGTAATTTCTAGCTCGTCAGGTACACTTTCTAACCCATCATATACATTCAATTGATTAAGTGGGAGTAAAGGATTTTCATAAATAACCGTAATTGCCCAGCCACCAAAATTTGTTCCTGTCGGACAATATGGATTTATTACTGAAGTCAGATCAAACTCACTTACCGTATATACGCCATTTCCTTCTGAGTTTACAATAGCAGTAACATCTGCAAAAGCTGCGAAAAAAGTTCTATCTCCTGATAAAGCATCGCTAAAAGTTCTGTCGGCTGTAACTGGTATTCCGTTTAGTTCAATATCAAAATCTCCATCATCAGATCCAGCCCAATATAAATAAGCTGCTACCATTGTTTGATTTGAATTTAAAAGTAAGCTTGCGCTAGAACTTGTATTGATGGTACAAATACCAGCAGGTCCATTTTCTACGGTATTCATTGTATTTCCGAGTGCAGTATAATCGTAACGCCCGTTAAATTGTTGGAATAGAGTAATCTCTTGAGCAGTCGCTCTATATGTGTTTATAAAACAACCTAAAAGAAGGTAAATACAGATGTACGTTAGTTTATTCACATATAAATGATTAATGCTTGAAAGTAACAAAATCTTGGCTTATAAAAAAACCGAAGGTAGTATTCCTTCGGTTTTTTTATTTTTTATTTCAGTGTAAATTATCTCTTAAGTGTAAAATGATTGATAAACTCTTTTGGAGTTCCATCAAATGGATCTACATATTCGACTCTAAACCAATAATCAGCTGATGGCATAATGTTCCCATTGAAAGTTCCATCCCATCCTGGTCCAGCAGGACTAATCTGTTTTAAGAGCTTTCCATATCTGTCAAAGATGTAAATCTTCGCCGCAGGTTGGTTCTGCAATCCAATAATATTCCATGTTGGGTTGTACTCATCTCCATTTGGAGTAAAGAACTGCATAAAGTCTATCAGTCCAAAGGTCTTAACAATCTCTCCACATCCATTGGTATCTCTTACCGTAATAGTATGCTGTCCTGATTGCAGATCCGTGAATATTCCATCAGTTTGCCAAGCTCCATCATCTAATTGATACTCATAACTGCCTGAACCACCTGATGCGGTAGCCGTTACATTATGTGTATCTGCAAAGGCAGGTGTATTCACTGCAATGTCTA